>CANKAU010000011.1 GCA_947479915.1 Chloroflexota bacterium | reverse complement strand
GTCGCCGCGTCGAGGAGCGTGACGCCGAGGCCGCCCGGGGCGGGCGAGGCGAGCTTCGTGAAGAAGTTCGGGAAGGTCTTGGAGACGCACGCCGGATCCTCGATCACGATGCCGGGGACGACGAGGCCGAGGATCGCGAAGCACATCGCGATGCGGTGATCCTCGAACGTGCGGATGCGCGCGCCGTGCAGGCGTCCCGCCGAGGGGCGCACGAGCAGGTCGTCGCCGATCATCTCGATGTCCGCGCCGCAGTTCGTCAGGCCCTCGTGCAGCGCGGCCACGCGGTCGCACTCCTGCACCCGCAGCCGGTCGAGGCCCACGAAGCGCACGGGCCGCGCGAGCAGCGGCGCGACGACGATCGCCGTGAGGATGCTGTCGCCGAGGTCCGTGGTGCGCGAGACGACCTCGGGCGGCTCACCGCGCGCGGCGGCGTCGCAGAACGTCGCGAAGCGCTCATCGAACTGCCAGCCGCTGTGCGGCCAGTTCGCCACCTCGATGCGTTGCGAGGACTCCGGGTGCACGAGACGTTGGAGCAGGTTCGCGCCGACGAAGTAGGACGCGCTGCTCGTGTCACCTTCGATGGCGTACTCGGCGTCTTCCAGGTCGTCGTCGTAGGTCTGCGGAAAGACGTCGATGACTTGCTCGGTCATGTGCACGTAGGGCAACTCGTCCGGGTTGCCGTCCGAGATCGTGACGTCCCATTCGCCGTGCGCGGCGCAGAGCAGCAGCGCGCTCGCGAACTGCGAGGACTCCGCGATGCTGACCTCGCACGCGCCGGGGTGGGGGCCGTCGCCGTGGACCACTACAGGCATGCGGTCGTTGTTAGTGCCGCCGGCGTCCACGCGGTAGCCCAGCTGCCGCAGCGCCGCGAACAGCGCGCCCTGCGGGCGTTCGTGCATCCTCGGCGCGCCGCTTAGCTTGTACGCGCCCTGTCCGAGGGCGACCAGCGCCGTCAGGAACCGCGCCGCCGTGCCCGCGTTGCCGACGTACAGCTCCATGGGCCGCGCGACGGTGCCCCCCGGCGCGAGGTCACCCCCGCAGCCGTCGACGATGAACGTGCGGTTGCCCGGCTCGTCCTCATCCGGCAGCACCTCCACCGCGACGCCCAGCGTGCGGAGGCAGGCCACCATCACCTCGGTGTCGTCGCTCCAGAGCGCGCCGCCGATGAGCGTCTGCCCCTCCCCGAGCGCGGCGAGGATCAGCGCGCGGTTGGTCTCGCTCTTGCTCCCCGGCACGGTGATCCTCGCCGCGACAGGCGCAGCAAGCGGGACGACCTCGAGGGCGGCGGGGAGTGTCATGCGGGAAGTTTATAAGATGCGCTGCTGCCGCATGGCGATGTGGACGTTCACTTCCTCAACGAACGTCTCGATGGTCGCGACAACCGCCATCAGACTCTCCTGCTCCGTCCTCAGGTCGCTGACTCGACCGTTGTCCACATACCGCGCCTTCGCAACCGCGGCGCGAAGGCGCCCGGAGTGCGACGTGTCGAACACTGACGTGCCTGCCCCGAAGAGATCGAGAGCTCGCTCCGACACCGCCTTGACGCGCTCGAACCAGTCCTTGGATCCAGGCGATTGAAGGAGCTCCGACGCGTCACCCAGCAACTCCCCGAGTCGCACCCGAGCTGCCAGCAACTCTTCGTAGGAGATTCGGGCCTGCTCCAGCTCCCCTACCCGAACGCCAAGCCGCTTCACCTCCTCCCGCGCCTCGCGTAACTGGCGACGAGGCGATAAAGCGAACAGGTTCGCGAGGAACACCAGCAGTCCTAGCAGGACGAAGCCTCCGAGAACCGCAACCGCCTGGATGATCGTCTGCTGCATTGTGGTTGCGTCCTTGGGGTAGACCGTCACCGCCCAAATCGAGGTAGCAGCCGCACCAGTCGACTGCGCACCCCAGAACCACCAACTTGAGTCGATCGTCTGGTGGGTGTCGTCGATCGCCCGGCGCACGGATCCCTCATCCAAGCGGAATTCACCGATCACGCGCTTCTCTCCGTTCCGCCCGCATCCTACCCCTCCGCCCCCCTCGCGCTAACATGCGCGCCATGCGTGAGCCCACCAACGACGAGGCGATCGAGGAGGCCGCGGCGCTGCTGGCGCGGGCGCGGCATGTCGTCGCGCTCGCGGGGGCCGGCATGTCGAAGGAGTCCGGCATCCCCACCTATCGAGGCGAGGGCGGGCTGTGGACGCGGCAGGGCGAGCCGCCCCGCAACATGTACCAGCAGTTCCTGCAGGACCCCGCCGACTGGTGGCGGCAGCGCCTGAACGAGCCCCCGACCGAGATGGCCGTCGCGCTGGAGAACGCGCGCCCCAACCCGGGGCACCTCGCGCTGGTCGAGCTGGAGACGCTGGGCGTGCTCAAGCACCTCATCTCGCAGAACGTCGACAACCTGCACCGCCGCGCCGGGCACACCTCGCTGACCGAGATCCACGGCAACCGCCAGTGGCTGCGCTGCATGATGTGCGGCCGCCGCTGGCCGCGCCTCGAGTTCCCCGTCGACGTCGAGGCGCTCCCGCCGCGCTGCCCGGAAGCGGACTGCGACGGCATCGTGAAGAGCGACACGGTGATGTTCGGCGAGCCGATCCCGCCGGACGCGCTGGAGCGCTGCGCGCGCGAGACCTGGGTCACGGACTGCTTCGTCACCGTCGGCACGTCGGCCGTGGTCTACCCCGCCGCGCAGTACCCGCAGGACGCCGCGCGCCGCGGCGTCCCGATCATCGAGGTCAACCCCGAGCAGACGCCGCTGACGGACCTCGCCACGATCGTGGTGCGGTTGCCCTCGGGCGAAGCGCTGCCGCGCATCGTGCGCGCCGTCCGCCGCCACCTCGACCTCCCGCTCGCGCCGACCGGCACGCCGTGACGCGCGAGCCGTTCGCACGCCCCTCGACGCGGCGCGCCGAGCCGCTCGGCCTGCTCATCGGCACGGACGACGGGCTGCTGCAGGTCACGCCCGGCGCCCCGCCCGAGCGCGGCATCGACGGCGCGCGCATCACCTCGGTCGACGCGCGCGCGGGACTCGCGGTCGCGGCGGGGCCGGACGGCGTATGGCTGCACGGCGCCTCGGGCGGCCCTGCGCGCTGGCGTCAGGTGTGGCAGGGCGACGCCCACCTCGCGCAGATCGAGGGCGAGACGATCTACATCGGCACCGCCGACGGCCGCATCCTGCTGTCGGAGGACGAGGGCCTCGTCTGGAACCCGCTCTACGGCACCCGCGAACTCTGGGGCCACGCCCACGCCTACCCCGTCACCGGCGTCGCCGAGGTCCGTACCCCCGCGCGCAGCGGCGTCCCCTCCGCGGGCGGCATCGTCGTCGCGTTCAACGGCGGCGGCGCGTGGTTCACGCCGAACCTCGGCGGCACGTGGCTCGCGCGCAGCGGCGCGGGCGGCGAAGGCCTCGCCCCGCACGTCCACCGCCTGTACCGCCACCCGGACCTCCCCGACCGCCTGTGTGCGACCACGGACCACGGCCTCTACCGCAGCACGGACGAGGGCCATACCTGGCTCCAGTCGATCAAGGACCTCGACCGGTCGTGGGGCGGCAGCCTCGCCGTGCTCCCCGGCCCCACGGACACGCTCGTCCTCTCGCTCGCGAAGTCCGCGACCGGGGCGGGCGCGCTGTTCCGCACGGTGAACGCGGGCCTGACGTGGTCGCGCATCCTCCTCGGCGCGCCGGGCCGCGAGGAGGACGAGTGGGAGCGCGCCCCCGCCGTCGTCCGCCCGCAGGAGTGGGAGGACGTTACGTTCGTCGCGGCCGGGACAGCGCTCTACGCCTCGCACGACCGCGCCCGCACCTGGACGCCGCTCGCCGAGGGCCTCCCGCTCCCGAACTGCCTCGCGGCGTCGCTGTAGCGATCCCGACCCTCACCCTGCGGTTCTGAGGCGCCTTCCGGCCCCCTCTCCTGCGGAGCGGGAGAGGGCGGGGGGAGGGTCTTCCTTTCCCCTTCGATCCGACCACCTCGGCATCCCGGCAGTCCTCACTAATAACGTTTGTTCATAGAATGACGTCGTTCCGGCATCGGGCTGCTATCCTCGGCCTACTTCGCCCCGATCTGAGCGCGCGACGAGCCTTCGAGCCGCCGCCCCCTCCCCTGAATCCGAGGACACTGCCGCATGAGCAACTCCACCCGGCCGCGCGACGAGTTCGTCGAGGCCAACGGCCTCCGCTTCCACTACCGCGAGTGGGGCGACACCCGGACCCGCCACGCCGTGGTGCTGCTCCACGGCTACGCCGAGACCTCCGAGGCCTGGAGCGACACCGCGCAGGACCTCGCCCGTGAGTTCCGCGTGATCGCCATCGACCAGCGCGGCCACGGCCAGACCGACCGTGCGACCGACCGCGACTACACCCGCGCCAGCCAGATGGAGGACCTCGAGGCGATCATCGAGAGCCTCGGACTGCGCTCGGTCACGCTGATCGGCCACTCCATGGGCGGCGCGAACGCGATCTGCTACGCGGCCGAGCACCCGGAGATGGTCACCGCCCTCGTCGTCATCGAGACGGCGCCGGAGGTGCTCCGCTCGGGCATCGAGACGATCCGCCGCCTGCTGGCGACGGGCGCCTCGTTCGCCTCGCTCGAAGACGCGATCGAGGCGTTCCGGGAGTTCTTCCCGTACGCCACGACCGAGCAGATCGAGCGCCGCGTGCGCGCGAGCCTGACGGTGAACGACGACGGCGCGTACATCTGGGACTTCGACCCGATCTTCCGCGACCCGACCAACCGCCCGCCGGACCCGGATCCCGGTCAGCGCCGCCTCTCCGACCTCTGGGACTGCGCCGACCGCGTGCAGTGCCCCACGATGATCGTGCGCGGCTCCGAGACCGACATGCTCACGCCGGAGGCGATCCAGCGACTGCACCGCCGCGTCAGCGGCTCGCGCGTCTCGCTCATCGAGGACGCCGGTCACTCCGTCCCCACGGATCAGCCGGCCGCGCTCTCGCTGAACATCCGCGAGTTCCTGCAGAGCATCGCCAGCCTGTAGCCCCCTGCGACCACCGCCCTCGGGCGACGAAGCCCGGGCCTCGATCAGCGATCGGGCCCGGGTTTTTCGATCTCGGGCTTCGCAAATGATCCCCCGCGCGACCGACGCTCGCCCACCCGGTACGATCGAGGCAGCAGGGTCGTCCGCAGCGGAACGAGAGCCATGAATCGAGAGATCCACCGCGTCGTCGTCACGGGCCTCGGCGCCGTCACTCCGATCGGCAACACCACGGCGGAATACTGGGAGGGCCTGCGCACCGGCCGCAACGGCATCGGCCGTGTCACCCAGTTCGACCCAAGCGAGCTCATCGTCCAGATCGCCGGCGAGGTGAAAGGCTGGGACCCGGACGCCTACCTCGAACGGAAGGTCTCGCGCCGCACCGGCCGCTTCGCGCAGTTCGCCCACGCCGCCGGCGTGCAGGCGCTCGCCGACGGCGGCCTCGAGGTCACGGACGAGAACCGCGACGACATCGGCGTGGTGATGGCGACCTCGGGCGACACGTTCAACATGGGGCCGGAGTGGGAGGTCTACCTGGAGCGCGGATCGCGCGCCGTGGACCCGTTCATCATCACGCGCATGGGCCAGCACATGGGCGCGGCGCGCCTGGCGCGGCAGATCGGCGTGCGCGGCCCCAACACCACTATCAACACCGCCTGCGCCTCCGGCACGGACGCCCTCGGCCACGCGCTCAGCCTGATTCGCCTCGGCCACGCCCGCGCCCTGCTCGCCGGTGGCGCCGAGGCGATGGTCACGCCGCTCGCGCTCTCATCGATGGGCCGTCTCGGCGCGCTGTCGAAGAACAACGACGACCCGGAGCACGCCTCCCGCCCGTTCGACGCGAAGCGCGACGGCTTCATCCTCGGCGAGGGCGCCGGCGTGCTGCTGCTGGAGTCCGAGGAGTCAGCACTAGCGCGCGGGGCGCGCATCTACTGTGAGCTGGGCGGCGTGGGCTGGTCCTTCGACGCCACGGACGACACCGCGCCCGACCCGGAGGGGCAGGCCCTCGCGATGCGCCGCGCCATGAAGGACGCGCTGGTCGCACCGTCCGAGGTCGACTACATCAACGCGCACGGCACCAGCACGCAGTACAACGACCGCACGGAGACGCAGGCGATCAAGCTGGCGCTGGGGGAGGCGGCTAAGCAGGTGCGACTGTCCTCGACCAAGTCGATGACCGGCCATCTGGCTGCGGGCGCCGGGGGGATCGAGGCGGTCGCCTCGGTGCTGGCGCTGCACCATGGCGTCATCCCGCCGACGATCAACTACGACGAGCCCGACCCGGACTGCGATCTGGACATCACCCCGAACACGGCGGTGACGGCCAGCCTCAACGTCGTCCTGTCGAACTCCTTCGGACTGGGCGGGCAGAACGCGACCGCGCTCTTCCGCCGCTACCAGCCGTAGCCAACGCCTGAGCCTCGGCGTCCCGTGCAGGGCGCCGAGGCCGGGCGTTCGTCTTCAACTACAACTACGCGACCGATACTGCGTGCTGGCGCTCCGCCAGTCGCTTCTGCATGCGGCGCCGGTGTACCTCGTCACGGGTGACCGCGACCGGGCGCGGGCGCTCCGCGATGACCTCGTGCAGAATGCGCGGGGCGTCGGCTTGCTGGTACTTCACGAAGCCGCACTGCACGCAGGAGTAGTACTCGTCTCCGATGTCGTCGACGTGCGCGAGGTCCCCCTGGCAGCGGGGGCAGCCCTTGGTGATGACCATCGTTTCCTCCTCGATTCGTTGTCGGATTCGTCGTCTCGTCCGACAAGAATGATCTTCGGGCGAGGTCATTGAGCGCGCGTTGCCGAAGTGTTGCCAGTGTGTGAATCGTGTAACACCGCCCGATCGAGCGACCGGATGACCGCCCGGGGCGACGTAACGAGTGCATGCGTTCGGGACGATCGAGGGCACTCAGCGCGCTGCTGGCTATAGTCGAAGCAGATGAGCCCACAGAACCCGACCAGGCGCATGGCGATCGACTGCCGCTGGCTGAAGCGCAGCCTGGACCCCGCGCGCCGCGACCCCTACACGATGAGCTGTACGCACATCGTCCGGGAGGGCGCGGAGTGCGTCGGACCATTCCTCGAAGACATGGAGACCGGCTGCGGCCTCTGGGAGCACGGCGGCCCCGCCAGCGCTCGCCCGCGGAAGCTCGGCTCCGGGCACCACGGCTAGCGCTCCGCCCTCCTCGCAGCCACCGCCGGACGCGGCCTGTCGCGCGCGCGCGGCGGGCGCTACGCTAGGGCTCCCCAGCCACGATCGAGTCCCGCCGTGCCGTCCCTCGTCCCTGCGCGGACGTGGTGGGGAGCGTCCGAATGTCCGTTGATCCGCACCCCCTGACCCAAGAGCAGCAGGCCGAGGTGGACGAGCTGCGCGCGCAGACCGCCACCACCCGCCGCGCCACCGTCCCCGCGATGGAGGAGATCCTCTACGAGGCACTCCCCGTCCTGGGCGACGGCAAGGGCTTCGTGCGCGTCATCGACTACATGGGCGACGACGCCGCGGTCGTACAGGCGGCGCGAGTCTCGTACGGCGCGGGCACGCGCCGTACGCGCGACGACCAGGGGCTGATCAACTACCTCATGCGGAACTACCACACCTCGCCGTTCGAGATGTGCGAGATCAAGCTGCACGTGAAGCTGCCGATCTTCGTCGCGCGCCAGTGGATCCGCCATCGCACCGCGAATGTCAACGAGTACTCCGCGCGCTACTCCATCCTCGACAAGGAGTTCTACATCCCGGCCGCCGAGCACATCGGCGTGCAGTCGTCCACCAACCGACAGGGCCGCGGCGAGGCGCTGAGCGTGGACGAGGCCCAGCGCGTGCAGGAACTCCTGCGCGAGGACGCCGAGCGCGCGTACGCGCACTACGAGGAGATGCTGAACGAGACGCCGGAGGGCGAGCCGGCCGACCCGGAGCGCCCGGGCATCGCTCGCGAACTGGCGCGCATGAACCTCTCCCTGAACTTCTACACGCAGTGGTACTGGAAGACCGACCTGCACAACCTGATGCACTTCCTCCGCCTGCGCATCGACCCGCACGCGCAGTGGGAGATCCGTGCCTACGGCGAATGCATCAACGAGGTGCTGGAGCGCTGGGTGCCCATGACGCACCGCGCCTTCAATAACTACCGCCTCGGCGGGGCGCCGCTGTCGGAGCAGGCGCTGCAGGCGGTGCGGCGCATGCTCGCCGGCGAGACGCTGGACGCCGCCAGCGCGGGCATGTCGCCCGGTGAGTGGCGCGAGCTGCAGGCGCTGCTTGCGAAGCAGGCGCACTAGCCTCGAACGATCGGTCAGCACGGCCCGGCACGGCCCGCCATCGTGGCGGGCCGTGCCGGGCCGTGAGGTGGGCGGACACCCACAGCCTCCTGCGCTCGCTACGGACTAGTGGCCGCGCCCCTTGCCCCGCCCGTTGTCGTGGTCGTCGTTGCCGTGGCTGCTGTTCCCCTTGTCGAGGGCGGCCTGGACGGATGCTCGGATCTTCGCGCCGAGCCCTGACTTGCCGGACTGATCCGAGTTGCCGCGAGAGGACTGGTGCTCCTCGCGTGCGTGGTCATCGTCGTCGTCGCCGTCGTGGTGACCGCCGCCGCGCGTCCCGTGCGAGGAGCCGTGGTTCGCGTCGGCGACGCACAGGCCCTGGTTACGGAAGCCGAAGTGGAACCAGCGGCCGTCCTTGCAATCTTCCTTGCCGTGGTCGTCGTCATCCTCGTCGTCCCCGGTCGAGGCGGGACTGATGGTCACGGTGACCGTTGCGGTGGCCGTACCACCGTTCGCCTCCGCGACGGTGTACGCGAAGGTGTCCGTGCCGGTATAGCTGCCCGTGGGCGTGTACACGATCTGCTTCGCGTCGCCGGTGATCGTCGCCGTGCCGTGGCCCGGCGTGGTCACCGCGCTCACGGTGAGTGCGTTCGCCACGTTCGAGGCGACGTCGTTGTCGAGGACCGAGATGGTCTTCGCCGTATCGACGTGCGTCGAAGCGGTGTCGTTGACGGCGAGCAGCGTGTTCTGCGCCACCACGGTGATCGCCACGGTGCCGGAAGCGCTGTTCCCGTGTCCGTCACTGACGGTGTACGTGAACGTATCCGCGCCCGTGTACGCCGCGGTCGGCACATAGGTGATCGACTTCGCGTCGCCCGCGATCGTGGCCGCGCCATGAGACGGCGTGGTGGTCGAAGTGATCGTGAGTGCGTCACCGTTCGGGTCGCTGTCGTTCACAAGCACATTGATCACCGTCGAGGTACCCACGAGCACGTTGATCGAGTCGTTCTGCACGACCGGCGCGTTGCCCGTCGTCGTCACGTTGATCATGACCGTCGCAATGTCGCTCGACCCCGCACCGTCACTAACGGTGTAGGAGAAGGTGTCGGCACCGCTGTACCCGGCCGTCGGGGTGTAGGTGATGCTCGTGCCGGTCACGATGACCGCTGTGCCGTGAGCCGGTGCGGAGACCGCTGTGATCGTCAGCGTGTCGCCGTTCGGGTCGCTGTCGTTGCCGAGCACGGTCAGCGACGTCGCGGTGTTCATCGGCACCGTGTAGGTGTCGTCCTGCGCGACCGGGACGCCGACGGTGGCCGAAACGACGAGGGTGACGCTCCCGGTGTCGGTGTTCCCATGGCCGTCCGAGACGATGTAGGTGAGCGTGTCACTGCCGAGGTACCCGGCCGTCGGCGTGTACGTCAGCGTGCCGGCGGCGAGGGCGACCGATCCGTGCGCCGGCGTGGTGACCGACTGGATCGTCAGCGTGTCCGACTCAGGGTCTGTGTCGTTCGTGAGCACTGCCAGCGGTGTCGCGGTGTTCTGGACAATGGCGTAGGTGTCGTCGTTCGCGACGGGCGGCTGGTTGCCGGTCTGGGCCATCGCGGGGATGACGATGAGCGCCGATCCGGCGATCCCTGCGGCCACGGCGACTCCGACGGTGCGCCATCGCGCATGGTCGAGGATCGCCGCAAACGCACGTGGTGAGTTGGCGTGCACTGCGTACTCCTGGTGACTCGCCCTGCGGTAGTGATGAACGCCCTGCAGTGGTCGCCCTGATGTCTTCGCAAACGCACGCAGCAGCCTGCCCGTTCGGTCGAGATGCATCGCAGGTTCGGCCCCTGCCTCGTCCAATCGTGTTGCCGCCGGGGACGCGGTACCATGACGGCATAGCGAACGGCCGTGCGACCTCGCCGGCCGACCAGAGGAATGGACCACGATGGAACTCTCGCCCGAACTGCGAGCCTTGCTCGAGAAGAAGGCCCTTGGCCACGTCATCACCATGAACAAGAACGGCTCACCGCAGGTGACGCTGGTGTGGATGGACGTCCACAACGGCAAGGCGTCGTTCAACACGAACCGCGCGCGCCAGAAGGGCCGCAACCTGGTTCGCGACAACCGCGTCATGGTCTCCGTGCAGGACCCGGACAACCCCATGATGTTCGCCGTGATCGAGGGCACCGCCACCGTCATCGACGACTCGAGTCTGCAGCACATCAACAGCGTCGCCCACAAGTTCACCGGCGCCGACTACGCCAACCTCCAGCCCGGCGAGGAGCGCATCTCGGTCGACATCGAGATTTCGCGCGTGACCGGCCGCGGCCCCTGGGCCCCGTAGCCACAGCCGCGTAACCGCGCAGAGCAGCCGCTCCACCTCCGGTGAACAACCGGGACCTGGAACGAGAAGGCGCCGACTGGATCGCTGAGATGGTCAGCGATCAGGTCGGCGCCTTTGTGCCCTCGGAGTTCTGCGACCTCGTTCTCGCGACGGAGCGGCAGGTGCGCGCGGACACGGGCGACGAGTCGCTCGACCACGCGGGGATGGCGGAGCGCCTGATGGCGATCTTCGAGGCGGACGCCAGCATCCCGACGGAGGCCGGCACGATCACGGCACGACTGATCTTCGAGGTACTGCACTGGGAGGACGAGTTCCGCGCGATGGCCGGGATGCCTCGCTCGGTGCGCCCGTCACCTCCCGGCGGGCCGAGGGGCTAACGACAAGCCTCCGCTAGGGCGCGACCTCGTCGCGGATCGCCTTCAGACGGTTCACGTTCTCCACGTCGGGGCCGTCACCCTTCGGCTTCGCCTCGGTCGGCAGGCCCGGCACCTCCAGCAGGAACGCCTTCCCGGCGAACGCGGGGTGACCGAGGATCGCGCGGAAGCCGTCGCTGCCGATGTGGCCGTCACCGATGTTCTCGTGACGGTCGCGCAGCCCGCCCAGCGGCGTCTTCGAGTCGTTCGCATGCACCACGGCCAGGTGCTCCACGCCGATCGCGTCGTCGAACGCGCGCATCGTCGCCTCGACCCCCTCGGGCGTCCGCAGCTCGTAGCCCGCGGCGAACGTGTGGCAGGTGTCGAGGCAGACCTGCAGCCGCGGCGAGTCGACGGCGCGCAGCAGCGCACCGAGCTCCTCGAACTCCTTGCCGATCGAGCCGCCCTGCCCCGCCATCGTCTCCAATGCCAGCGTGATGCCATCGCCCGTGGTGTCGAGGATCGCCTTGAGCGCGTCGCGGACCTGGTCGAGGAACGGCGCGAGACCCTGCCCGTGGTGCGAGCCGGTGTGCAGCACCACGCCCTGCGCGCCGACGGCCGCGCCCACGGTCAGCGCGTTCACCACTGAGCCGATCGAGCGCTCCAGTTGCTCCGGCGTCTCCGTCGCGAGGTTCGCAAGGTAAATGTTGTGCACCCAGACCTCGCCCAGCGAGGCAGCGGCGTGCATCTCTCGGAACTTCGCCGTGGCCTCGGCGGTGTGGGCGGTCGCGCGCCACATCTGGGGCGAGGAGACGAAGATCTGGAGCGCCTCCGCGCCAATCTCCTGAGCACGCGTCACCGCGTTGAAGATGCCGCCCGAGGACGAGACGTGCCCGCCGATCTGGATTCGCCCGGCCTTCGTGGTCGTCATGCCCTGCGTCCTTCCGCGCGCCGGGAGCCCATCGCTCGCAGCGCGTCCGCGGTCCGTTGAATCGCCCGGCGCACCGGCATCGCCACCACCACCCGGTCGAGCGCGCGCTGCATGTCGCGCTGCATCGCCCGTACCGACGATGCGTCGAGGGTCGCCCCGGAAGCGAGCGCCAGCGTCGCCGTCCCGGCATCGAGGTCGACGCACGCCTCGCGCACCCCGGCCACGCTCTCGAGCGCCTCGCGCGTCCGCAGCGCGCACACGCCGCACACCAGACCGTGCACCGTCACCTGCGCAGCCCCGGCAGCAACCGAGGTGACCTCGACGCGCGGCGCGGACAGCAAACGACGGGGGTGCAGGCGCAGCCAGTGGAGCATGGTTGAGAAATGGTAGCAGTGCCTGCGCAGTTCGCCGCGGGTGCCGATAACCATGGGGAGGGGAGAACGCCTGTGGAACGCTACGACGCCGCGCACAACGCCCCTCGATCCGGCCGAGGGCTCTCGACGTGCGGCTCCGCGCTCGTCTGCCTGAGCGATCCCCGTGCGGAACTGGCGACCATGCTCATCCTGCAGGAGCTCGGGCTCGGCGTGGACCTCGCGACCGACCCCGAATCCGCCATCCGCTGGGTGCGCCAGGCGAGATACCAGCTGCTGGTCATCGGCGGCTCGGACGTGCCCCTCCGCACGGTCGCGCTGCGCCTGCGCCACGCCGCCGCGGACGCCCGCATCGTGGTCATCGGCGACGACCGCGACCCGTTGGACGGCCTCGCCGCGCTCGACATCGAGGTGCTGCCCCCACCGGTGGACGTGAACGCGCTGATGCGCGGCCTCTGGCCGGCCGCCTGACGGCGAGCCTCCCCCGTCCGCCCGCGATCGCCTGATGTAGCCCCGCAACACTGGTGGATCGTGATTGCTCACGTCTCCTGGTGTTGATATGGTTCGCCCACAGGATCAGTTCGGGAAGGCACCGCGTTGGCCTACAAGATCATCGAAACGTGCATCGGATGCACGGCCTGCGTGAAGAAGTGTCCCGTCGAGGCCATCTCCGGTCTCCGGAACGAACTGCACGTCATCGACGCCGAGCTCTGCATCGACTGCGGTGCCTGCGGCGCCGTCTGCCCCCCCGAGGCGATCCTCGACGACATGGGCGACCTCTGCCGCACCTTCCCCCGCCGCGAATTGCCGCTGGCGAAGGTGGTCGAGGAGAACTGCATCGGCTCCGGCTGCGAGCTGTGCATCAACATCTGCCCGTTCGAGGCGCTCTCCCTGCAGGACACCCCGAACCACCACGACTACTACGGCATGGCCACCGTCGACCCGCGCAAGTGCGTCGGCTGCCGCCTCTGCGAGGGCGCCTGCGGCTGGAGCGCGATCTACATCGACCCGCCGCGCGAGATGCTCAAGCGAAAGGTCTACCCGCTGGAGATCCTGACCCCGAAGAAGGGCAAGGGCCTGCAGAAGGCCGCTGCCGCCGCCGAGTAACCTCGGTCCCGACGATGCACCACAGAAGCCCCGCTCCGGCGGGGCTTCTGCTTGTCTCCGGCACGCCGAGGCCGCTAGGCTCGCACTCTCCCCGCTGGAAGCGACCACCAATGTCCCCGACCGCCCCTGACGACCCGATCGTCCTCGACTTCGTGCGCCTGCGCCCCACGGCCCGCATCCCCTCGCGCCAGACGACTGGCGCGACCGGCTACGACCTGCACGCGTGCCTCGACGCCCCGATCGAGGTCGGCGAGCTGCCGGTGCGCATCCCGTGCGGCATCGCGTTCGCCGCGCCCGAGGGTGCCGATGTCCAGGTGCGGCCGCGCTCCGGCCTCTCCGCTCGCGGCGTCATGGCCGTCCTCGGCACGATCGACGCGGACTACCGGGGCGAGCTCATGGTCACGCTGTACCGACTTCCCGGCGCCGACCCGCTGACCGTGAACGACGGCGACCGCGTCGCCCAGCTCGTCATCGCACGCGCGGTCCCCGCCACCTGGCGCGAAGTCGCGAGCCTCGACGACACCGCGCGAGGCGCGGGCGGCCACGGCTCGACGGGCCTCGGCTAGCGGGCTCGGCTGCTGGGAGCGGGCCACCGCGCACCAGCACCTCGCCTCCACGCCCGCCGACCGCCACTGGGCGCACCGGGGCAAGATCGAGGCGTCCAGACAAAGCGAGAGCCGACCTTGCGGTCGGCTCTCTCATCTGCATCTGTCGTGCGGCGGGGGTATTAAGTTCGACAGATGCGGATGTCTGAAACGGTCGCGGGCCTTCACCCGCGCGGGACGGAGCGCTTACGCCTTCGCGGGCTCCTCGATGAACAGGTAGTGGTACAGCAGTGCTGCCGTGACCGCCCCGACGATCGGGCCGATCCAGTACACGAGATGGTCGGTCCAGACACCGGAGACCACGGCCGGGCCCAGCGCCCGTACCGGGTTCATCGCGGCGCCGGTCAGCGGGCCACCCGCGAGGATGTCCATGGTGATCGTCAGGCCGATGGCCATCCCGCCGAGGTGCGGCGCTCGCGCGTCCACCGCCGTCCCGAAGATGACGATGACGAGGAAGAACGTGAGGATCGCCTCGATGCCCACGCCTCGAGCGAAGTCGATGCCGGCCGCGAGGCCCGGCGTCCCGTAGTGCGCGGCGTTCCGCAGCCCCTCGGGGAAGAACACCATGAGCGCGAGCCCACCGAGGATGCCGCCCGCGCACTGCGCCACGATGTAGCCCACCGCGGGCAGCGTCTCGATGCGGCGCGTCACCCACATGGCGATGGTCACCGCCGGGTTGAAATGCCCACCCGAGATCGCGCCGAGCGCGGAGGCCATCAACGCAATCGCCAGGCCATGGGCCAGTGCGACGCCCACGAGGGTCACGTTCGCGTTGCCGCTGAGCAGCATCACCGAGCCGGGGCCCACGAAGATCAGCGTGAAGGCACCGATCGCCTCCGCAGCCAGCTTCCTCGGGTCGAACATCGCGGCCACAGGATCTCCCGCCCAACGCGCCGCGTCGTCACGTCGACGCAGTGCGAAGGATTACAACATGAATCGGCGAACGAGTCAACACTGGTGATCAGTTTAATTTATCCACACTCCTGCCGTCTCTTTCGTCACGACTACGAAACGGTCTCACGCTCGAAGGTTTGACCCGCCGCGAACCCACGGCCTACCGTCGAATGACCGCAAGACCCGCCCGGAGGCGCTGCCATGGGACGTATTCGATTCCTCCTCGTCATCGCCGTGGCCGCCATTGCCGGCGCCGTGCTCGGCCGGATCGCGGCCGAGGTGCGCCGGCAGGAGGAGGAGGGCGAGCCCTTCGACATCTCCCTGCGGACCGTCAAGATCCGAGTGCAGGATGTGGTGCCAGGCCTGGTGGCCGCCGCGCGCGTCCGCGATACGCCGTGGTCGTGGCTCCACATTCCCTCGTGGCTGGCCGCGTTCGGGGTGAACCTGGGCGTCGGCGCCGTGGGCGGTGACCTGTCCCGCATCCGCGAGATGGCGGAGCGCGCCGCCTTCGGCTTCGCCGGGATCGAAATCCCCCGCGACGAGGACGACGACCTGAACGCCGACGTCGAGGTGGCCTCGGTCTACTCCGTGGTCACCGACGAGCCCGCCGCATGGACGCCGCCTGCTCCCTCCGCGCCCCCGGAGCCGACCACCCCGCCGACTCCCGCGACACCGCCCCCGTCGACCTCGTACACCTCGACGAATGGCAGCGGCTCCGTGACCTGGACCGCGCCGGCGCCCGAGCGCCGCGAGGACGCGCCGAGCGGGTTCACCGCGTTCAACGACTAGGACGCAGCGAGGTCGTTCCGCCGGGTCGACCGCACCGGCTCGACGGGCGCGCGATGTATGATCGAGGGGCGCTAGGGGAGGCATGCTCGTGATCGTCGCGATGGCGTTCGCGATCGCTTATCTGCTGGGCTCCATTCCCACGTCGTACATCGTGGTCTACCTGATCACCGGACGAGACATCCGCTCGATCGGCAACGGGAACCCCGGGACCATGAACGTCTGGGACAACGTGGGCCTCGCCCCTGCACTCCTCGTCGCGGTCGGAGATATCGGCAAGGGCATGGCCGCCGTGTCCACCGCCTACCTCCTCGGCCTGAGCGACACCCACGCCGTGCTCGCCTCGCTGCTCGCAGTGGCTGGCCACGACTACTCGATCTTCCTGTGGTTCCACGGTGGCAACGGCACGGCGGCCGCCATCGGCGGCCTGTTCGCACTGGTGCCCACGGCCACTGTCCCCGCGGCCGGGCTCGCCGTCGCGCTGTACTTCGTCACGAGCTCGAAGCGCTTCAGCGGCGCGATCGCGCTGCTGACCGTGCCGGTACTCGCCTACTTCGTCGCCTACCCCGACATCAAGATCGTGGGCGTGCTGCTGCTGCTCACCGTCACCGCGCTCAAGATCATCCGGTTCGAGGGCTTCACGCCCGAGCGCACGCGACCGCCGCGGTGACCCCCCTCGAAGAGACACTCGAGCGCTTCCGCGAGACCGTTGCCGGCCCGCCCGACGAGGTGCCGCTGGCGCGCGCCGCGCTGCTCGTCGCCCGCGCCGAATACCCGCATATCGACGTCGACGCCTACGAGCGCCGCCTGCAGGACATGGCCGAGACGCTGACCCAGCAGATCGGCCGCCAGCCGTTCCGCCCTCGTGCCCGCGCGATGATCCAGACCGTGAACCAGCTGCTCTTCCGCGAGCTCGGCTTCCGCGGCAACGCCGACCACTACGAGGATCCCCGCAACCTGTACCTGAGCGACGTCCTCTCGGAGCGCCTCGGTGTCCCGGTGAGCCTCGCGATCGTCTACGCCGAGGTCTGCCAGCGGGCGGGGCTGGACGTGCAGCCCGTGGGCCTGCCCGGCCACGTGATCTGCCGCTACACCCCGAACGACCCAACCGACGAGGCCGACGAACTCCTCATCGACGTGTTCAACGGCGGGCGGGTGCTGACCCGGCACAACTGCCAGGAGCTGGTGCGCGGCGCGTTTGGTGCGCGCGTGCCGTTCAAGGACTACTACCTCGCCAACCTGCTCCCTCGACAGGTCATCCAGCGGCTCCTGCACAACCTGAAGGCGGGGGCCCTGCAGCACGGTGACGAGGAACGCGCGGCACGGGCGATCGACTTCCTGCTGGCGCTCTACCCGTGGGACCTGGACGAGATCCGGGACCGCGGGATGCTCCGCGAGCGCCTGGGCGACCTGCACGAAGCACTCACCGACCTGGAGCAGTACGTCCGCTACCGCGCGGGCGCGCGCGACATCCAGACCATCGCCGAGACGGTTCGGTCGCTGCGCCGCCACGCCGTAGACGACAGCGACGAGCCCGCGCCGTAGGCGTCTTCCGGCGAACGTGGCGTGCCTTTCCATTCGTTGGTACGCTCAGAGTGCCGGGTTCCCACCGAGCCCACCGCCGAGGACAGAGCAGGGCATGGTCGACAGCGCTTCCCGACCGCGGATCCAGACGGTCCACACCGCCGCTGTCCCCGCGACGCAGTTCATCGCATACGCCGAGACGCTCAACTACGAGACCTCGCATGCGCTCGAATTCATCGACATCACCGCCGACATCCAGAACGTGGTCGCACGCTCCGGGGTGCAGTACGGCCAGCTGATGATCATGTCGAACCACACCACCGCCGCGATCGTCCTGAACGAGCACGAACCGCTGCTCCTGAACGACATGGCACGCGTGCTCTCCCGGATCGCGCCCGCCGGCGACTACTACGAGCACAACGACTTCTCCATCCGCACGGTGAACATGACCGACCGCGAGTGCGCCAACGGCCACGCGCACTGCCAGCACCTCTTCCTCGGGTCGTCCGAGGCGGTTCCGATCCACGAGGGCGCGGCGCACATCGGCCAGTGGCAGAGCCTGTTCCTCGTCGAGCTCGACCACGCGCGCCCGCGCTCCGTCTTCGTCCAGGCAATGGGCACCAGCGCCGCCGGCTAGACCGTCCCGCCTGTCTCTGCTCCGGCGGCTCGCGCACTGACTCGCACGATCAGCACGAGAAGCAACCACATGACCGTCACGCGCATCCTGCACGGCGCGGGCAACGCGGGGTCCGGCGACCTTGACCGGCTGCTCGCGCTCGCCCGGCATCCCGCCGTCGACGCCATCGAGGCGGACGTGTGGGTGCATGGCGACCAGCTGCTCGCGCACCACGAGCGCCCCCTGGGGCCGCTGCCGTGGCTCATCGGCCCGGGCGGACTGCGACGGCGCGCGAACACGCTGCGGCTCGAGACGATCCTCGAGGCGACCGCCGGGCACACCGGGCTCGTGATCGACCTGCGTTCGTGGCTCGGCGACCCCGCGCCCGACCTCGCGCGGGCGCTGGCCGACGAGGCGACCCGCTCGCGGATCCGCGTGACGTGCGAGGACTGGGCGATCGCCGACCGCGTGCGCGCCTGGCTGCCCGACATTCGTATCGGCTACTCCGTGCGCACCGAGGCCCAGCTGCGCGCGTACCTCGTCGGTCGCGATGCTGGGCGGCTCCCCGAAACGGCGGTCGCCGTGCGGCACACGCTGCTGCACACGGCCGAGGAGGTCGCGCTGCTCCGCGAGCGCGCCCGCCGCGTGAACGCGTGGACCGTGGACGACCCCGACCGCGCGCTGCAACTCGCCGCGTGGGGCGTCGACGAGATCACGAGCAACCTCGTCACGGTGCTGAACACGCTCTAGCGGGTACGATCCGCGTGATGAACACCCCGCCCCTCGATGACTTCGCCCTCGCCGCGCGCAGCACCCCGCTGTCGCGCTTCGTCCTCGACGCGATCGAGGAGGCGGGCGGACGCATCACCTTCGCGCAGTTCATGGCGCTGGCGCTCGGGCACCCGGAGCACGGGTACTACTCGCGCGCCGACCTCGCGTGGGGCGCGCGCGGCGACTACGAGACGAGCCCGGAGGTGCACCCGATCTTCGGCTACCTCTGGGCGCGACAGATAGCCGAGTGCTGGGAGCGCCTCGACCGCCCCGCGCGCTTCGACCTCATCGAGGTCGGCGCGGGCTCGGGCGCGTTCGCAGTCGCAATGCTGACCTGGCTGCGCGCACGCGCGCCGGAGTGCTTCGCCGCGCTGCGCCCGGTGCTGGTGGACGGCCACCCGAACCGCCTCGCCGCGCAGCGCGCAGCGCTGCAGGATGCCGGCCTCCGCGCCGAGCACCTCCTGTTCGAGGACTGGACGGCAACGCCCGAACGTGTGACCGGTGTGGTGATCAGCAACGAGTTCTTCGATGCGCTCCCGGTGCACCTCGTGGCGCGACGGGGCGAGGGCCCCGGCTCGTGGAGCGAGTGGTGCGTCACGCGCGATCCGAGCGCGCCCGACGTGGTCACGCTGGTTGAGGGGCCGCCGAGCACGCGCGCGTTCGCGGCCTACTTCGCACGCCTCGGCCTGCTGCCGGGCGACGGCGCGCGCGTCGAGGTGGGTCTCGCCTCGCTCGATGCAATGCATCGGATCGCGACGAAGGTGGCGCGCGGCTACGTCCTCACGATCGACTACGGCTATGAGGCGCGCGACCTGTACGCCTCGTGGCGTCGCGATGGCACGCTGATGGCGTTCCGCCATCACTCACCAGTCCCCGACCCGCTTTCCGAGCCGGGCCGCACCGACATCACGTGCCACGTCGACTTCACGTCGCTCACCGCAACTGCGCTCGCCTCGGGCGAGGGCTGGCAGGCCGCCCCGCCCACCTCGCAGGCCGAAGCGCTCACGGTCCTCGGTCTCCCCGAGGCGCTGCGCGCCGCCGAGCCCCGCGCGCACGAAGACGCACTGCGCTTCCTCGCCGATCGCCGCGCCGCCGAGACGCTGACTGACCCCACCGGCCTCGGCCGCATCCGCGTCCTCGCGCTCGCGCGGGGCGTGGACCTCGAAGGGCTCGCGAGCCTGCGGAGCATGGCGGAGATATACGTGCGGCCCGAGTAACTCCACCTCCCGATTGCTTGATCCGCGCGCCGGGACTGATATGGTTCCTGTACGGAGCTTGGGCACTCCGCGATACCCATTACCGGATCGCGACATCGAGAGCCCATGTTCCAGAGCCTCGCCGTCGGCGGCTTCTTCCTCGTCTCCCTGTTCACGCTCATCGCTACGCCCGGCGCTCCGCGCCCGAGCGCTGACCTCGCGCCGCCCGCGGCCGTGCAACTCATCGCGGATGTGCACAGCAGCGACGAGGTGATCCCGACGGAGCCGCCCCTGCTCCCCGCTCCCGACCCTTTCGAGGGCATGGAGGCGTTCGACCCGGTGCCGGGTGGCCCGCCCCCCGGCGTCCGCCCGGTACTGCCGACCCCGGAGCCGCCGCCCGCGACGTGGGTCGCCGGGCCGCCGCTACTGCAGGGCGGCGACATCCTCGCTACCGCGTCCGCGCTCCTTGGCGTGCCGTACGTGTGGGGCGGCAACTCGACCGGCGGCATGGACTGCTCCGCCTACGTCAGCCGCGCGTGGGGGCTGTCGCGGCAGACCACGGACTCGCTGCACGCGTACTCCTCGGTCATCACGGAGGACCAACTGCTCCCCGGCGACGCGATGAACCTCACCACGCGCCAGGACCCGCGCGGGTACGGGCACATCCGTCTGTTCGCCGCATGGGCGAACGACGAGCACTCGCTGATGTGGGTGTACGAGGAGACGCCGCGACAGGCCGTCTACCACGTCATCGCCTACGACGCGCGCTACACGCCGATCCGCCGCTCGCGCATGGCGACCGAGGGCGTGACCGCACCGCTCATTCCGGCGCCCGTCGCACCGAAGCGCGCGACGCCGGTCGCCACCGCGACCCGCCAGCCGAGCGAGTTCGCGCGCTGGCCGCACGCGCCACCTCGCCCACGCCGACGCCGAGCGCCACGCCCCGCGCGACCTCCACGCCGCGACCGTTCATCGCGGTCGTGCCGTTCATCGCGACGCCCGTGAGGGCAACGCCGGTGCCGACGCCGTTCCCGACCTCCGTTCCAACGCCGCAGCGCACACCCAGCCCGACCGCGACGCCCACCCGAACGCCATCGCCGACACCGACGCCCACCTCGACACCGCGCGCGACGAGCACGCCCGTGCCAACAGCGACGCCGACCCGCACACCCACTGCGACGGCCACGCCGACCGCGACCGCGACCGCCGTCCCCACCGCCGCGCCGACCGCCGCAGCGACCTCGACACCCACGCCGGCAGCGACGGCGACCGCGACGCCGAAGCCCTAGCCCACTCGAGGCGGGGGGGCGACGGGCGTGAGACGCCGCGTGAGACAATGGGCGTATGGCAGAGACACTCTCGTCCGAGCACTACAGCCCGATCGTCATCGACCACTTCAACAACCCGCGCAACGCCGGGCCGATGGAAGACGCCGATGCCGAGGCCTTCGTGACGAACCCCGTCTGCGGGGACTCCATGCGGCTGTTCCTGCGCATTGACCGCGACTGCAACGGCGACCGGGTGGCGGCGGCCACGTTCCTCGCCTCGGGCTGCCCGGCGACCATCGCCACGTCGTCCGTCGCGACGACGATGGTGCGCGGGCGAAGCTTGGACGAGGCGCTGACACTGACGCGGGACGACTTCGCGGACGCCGTGGGCGGCCTGCCGAAGTCGAAGGTGCACTGCTCCGTGCTCGCCGCAGCCGCCGTCCGCAACGCGATCACCGAATGGCGCGCCACACACGGCTAGCCGCCGCGAGACGGGACGACCGATGACCGTCGCAGCCCTGCTCCTCGCCGCCGGTGCCTCGCGACGAATGGGCTCACCCAAGCCACTGCTCCCCTGGGGCGACTGCACCCTCATCGAGTGGGAGTACGCGCAGCTCATGGCGTCCTGCGTGGATGAGATCGTGATCGTGTGCGGATCGAGGATGGAGCGCGTCCGCCGCGTCCTCGGCGATGCCGAGCAGCACATTGTCTTTAACGCACGGTGGCCGCAGGGCCGCGCCACCTCGCTGGCCACCGGGGCCGCCGCGCTCCTCCGCTCGGGTGCGGGGACGCCGGAGGCGATCGTCATCCAGAACGTCGACCAGCCGACGCGCCCGTCGATCATCGACCGGCTCGTCGAGGCACGGCGGGCGGGGGACCTCGACGTCGTCCAGCCCGCCTACCACGACGACGAGGCCGTGGAGCACGGCGGACACCCGGTCGTCGTCTCCGGCCGCCTGCTCACCGAGCTGTCGAGGGTGACCGATGCCACCTACGGCCTACGCGCGGTGCTCCAGCGCCATCCCCCGGTACGCATCCCGTTCGAGCGCGACCCGGCCGTCTGGATCGACCTCGACACCCCGGACCTCGTGCCCGAGGCGCGACGTGTGTTCGGGATCCGGGAGTAGCGAGGCCCCCGGGTCGCGGAGGATTTGCGCAGCCGACAACGGTGCTTCTCGCGCGGCCTGTGCTAGCATTCACAATCGATGCGGGGGAAGGCGGGGGCGAGTACCCCGTGGCGCGAACCTCGGCTATTCTCCCCCGGCAGGACTCGGGCGATCCGCGCACGCGGAAGGCTCGCTCGCACAGCGGGAATCGAGGCGACGTGGCCTACGGAATGGGCATCGCGCGCGGCATGCTGACCACGCTGCGCCATGTGTTCCGCCCCGCCATCACCGTCAACTACCCGGAGCAGCAGCGCGAGGTGCCCGTACGCGCCCGCACGAACCTGCTCTGGTTCGAGGAGCGCTGCACCGGCTGCTCCACCTGCGCCCAGGCGTGCCCGGACGGCTGCATCCTCGTACAGACGTCTCCTCGTGAGGACGGCACGCTCCGCATCGACCGCTACGAGATCGACTTCCGTATCTGCATGTACTGCGGGCTCTGCACCGAGGCGTGCCCGTACCAGGCGATCCAGGCCGGCGGCCGCTACGACGACGCGGTCTACGTCTTCGAGTCGATGTACCGCGACCGCCAGACCCTGACCATTGAGGCGCAGAAGTACCTGACCGGGACGAACGGGCGCTACCCGAACGGCCAGACGCAGGAATTGATCCCGCTGACCACCGCCATGCCGACCGCGCGCTCGCGCGTCGCCGTGGCCGGGGCGACCCAGCCGTTCGGCCCGCAGCGCCTCCCCGGCAAGCTGGATCGCGACGAGAGATAGACGACTCGTACCGAGGTCCGCCCTCGGTGCTGCCGGTGAATGAACGAACGAGGGTGGGGGTCCCGTGGTCGAGATCACGCTGAACGGCCAGACCGTTGATGCCCAGCCCGGACGACGCCTCGTCGAGGTGATCAAGGAGCAGGGCCTCTCGATCACCAACCTCTGCTACATCGACGGCCTGGAGCCGTACGCCGGTTGCCGCACGTGCCTCGTCGAGATCGAGGGCGCGCGCCCGACGCCGATGCAGCTCGCCTGCGTCGCGCAGGTGGCGGAGGGGATGAAGGTCAGCACCGACACCCCGAACGTGAAGAGCACGCGCAACTCGGTGCTGTCGATCATCCTCGCGAACCACCCGGATCGCTGCCTGACCTGCCACCGCCGCGTCCACTGCATGCCGGGCGACATCTGCCTCCGCGACGACGTGGTCACGCACCGCTGCCTGACCTGCTCCAAGAACTACCGCTGCGAACTGCAGACGGCGTGCGAGATCACCGACCAGGGCGACTTCGAGGAGCCGTGGGTCGGCGAGACGCGCTCGTACTACGAAGTGCCGCCCCCCGAGCCGGACCGCGGCAACCCGTTCCTGGAGTTCGACCCGCAGATGTGCATCATCTGCACGCGCTGCGTGCGCGCCTGTGACAGCCTGCGCCACACGGGCGCGGTCACGCTGTCCGGCAAGGGCCACACCACGATGATCGCCTTCGGCACCGGCGGGCAGATCCACGAGTCCGACTGCGACTTCTGCGGCGCCTGCATCGACGTCTGCCCCACGGCAACGCTGATGGAGAAGCCCAACAAGTGGGTCGGCCTCGCGACGGACTGGACCAACTCGGTCTGCAACTCCTGCTCCGTCGGGTGCACGATCTCCTACGGCACCACGGACGACCGCCCGGTGATCGTGAAGCCGGATCGCGTGAACCCCGCGTCCCGTGACCAGATCTGTGTCCGGGGCCGCTTCGGCTACACCGCCGTCTCCGACCGCGAGCGCCTGACGCGCAGCCTGGTGCGCGCCGGTGACCGCCTGCTTCCGACCTCCTTCGACGAGGCGCTGCAGCGCGCCGTCGAGAACATCGAAGGCGTGAAGCGCGCGCACGGCGCGAACGCGATCGCCGTCCTCGGCTCGCCGCTCGCCCTGAACGAGGAGGCCCATCTGCTGGTGGAGATCGCGAAGGCGATCGGCACGCCGCACATCGACTTCTCGCACGGCCCCGTACACCGCGCCGTCTCCGCTGCCCTCACGGGCGCGTTCGGCACGCACCGCTTGCCGAGCAGCCTGACGGACCTCGAGACCTCCGACACGATCATCGCGATCGCGAGTGACCTCGAGGAATCGCACCAAGTGGCCTCTCTGCGCATCAAGGACGCCGTCGTCAAGAAGCGCGCCGCACTCGTCGTCATCTCGGCGCACTGGGGCGAGCTCGACTCCTTCGCCGCTGCCGCAATCCGCGTGCGCCCGGGCCACGAGGCCGCCGTCGCGAACGCGCTCGCCGACGAGGCCGCCGCGCCCGAGGGCGTCGACGCCGCCGCGTGGGCGAAGGCGATCGCTGCCGTGAGCAAGGCGAAGCAGTCGCCTGCGACCAGCACCGTCCTCTTCGCTCCGAACGGCGTGGACGCCGCGCTGCAGGGCGAGACCGCAAAGGCCGCCGCGAACCTCGCGATTGCCATCCGCGGCGCCGAGGCCGCGAGCGGCCTGATCGTCATGCCGACCGACGCGAACGTGAACGGCATCGCGGACATGGGCGTCGCCCCTGGCGCGAATGGCAAGTCGTTCCCGGAGATCATCGCCGCCGCGCAGGCTGGCGAGATCAAGGGTCTCGTCATCCACGCCGACAACCCGTTGCTGAACGCCCCCGGTACCGATGCCATCCGCGCCGCGCTCGCCAACCTCGACGCGCTCGTCGTCATCGACGAGATCCGCTCGACGACGGCAGAGCACGCCACGGTGGTGCTCGCGGAACTCCCGTTCCACGCCGAGGACGGCACGATCACCAACGCCGATCGCCGTGTGCTGCGCCAGCGCCCCGCCGCCATCGCGCGCGGACAGGAGCGCAGCGGCGTCGCGATCCTCGCAGCGCTCGCGCACAGCCTCGGCAGCGCGAAGAAGCTGACCACGGTCGCGGAAGTCGCTCGCGACATCGCGGATCACGTCGCCTCGTTCCCCGCGTACAGCACGATCGACGGTGCTCCGGGCACCACCCGCGCGCTGCCCGCGAACGCCACGTTCACCGCCAAGACGCAGCCCGTCGCCGCTCCCGCGAACGTCGAGGGCATCCTGCTCACCGTGAACCGCTCGCTGTTCACCACGTGGGCGGGCGCCTCGATGCGCTCCGAGGAAGCCGACCAGCTCCACCGCGAGGAGTCCGCATGGGTGAACCCGCGCGACGCGGAGGCGCTGGGTGCGCGCGGCGGCGACGCGATCGTCCTCACGGACGGCACGCATGAGGTACGCATCGCGCTGCGGCTGGAAGACGGTGTGCCGCAGGGCACCGTGTACGTCCCGCACTACTACGACGGCGGCGCGATCATGGCGCTGCTGCCGCTCGATGGTGCGGCCGCCGCCCAGCCGATCCGTCTGCGCGCGCTGCAGCCGGCGTAACCTCGTTCCCTCCGGGGGATGAGGACGGTGCCGAGCGCATGACGTTCCTCCGGCTGTTCCCGCTCCGCTTCGTGCTGTTCCCCGGCATGCCCGTGTCCGTGCAGGTCTTCGAACCGCGCTACCTGACGCTGGTCGAGGAATGCCTTGCGTCGGGAGAGCCCTTCGGCATCGCGCTGATCCAGGAGGGGCCCGAGGTCGGTGGCCCCGCGACGCCGTACCTCGTCGGCACGACCGCGACGATCGAGGAAGTCACGCCGCTCGGCGACGGACGGCTCGCGCTCGAAGTGCGCGGCGGTCGCCGCTTCCGCATCGCGCGACTCATCCACGACCACCCCTACCTCGCCGCCGAGGTGGAATACCCGGTGGATGAGGTCAGCGAGGTCCCCGAGACGCTGCTGGCCCAGATCGCGCGCAATTACGAGCAGATGCTGCGCCTGCGGCACACGATCCAGGGGTCGTGGTCGCGGGACGTGACCGTGCCGACGAGCGCCGGTGCGCTCGCGGACGCCATCGGCGCGGCGGGACTTGAAACCATCGAGAACGCGCCGTTACAGACACTCTTGGAGACGCTGGACGTGCGTCGACGGCTCGAGCGAGCAGCCGATCTCCTCACGCTGCTGCTGGAGACCACCCACCGCCGGGCTGCCGCGGCGGTTGCGCAGCGTTGGGGCACTCCCGAACGCCTCAATTGACCCCGATTCTGGGGTGTTTAGCGCAACTGCAATCGGAACTAAGGGAAACGACTCACGCTCACCCGCTGTGACCGTGCCACGCTATAACGCGTCACCTTGATCAGAAACGTTCGTAACGGGGCGCGCTAAATCTTTACCAATCCTTGCATGGAGACTGGTACGGGCACGGCAGACAATCCGCTCGGGGTATTCGCGCGTCTCGGCGCACGCCGCCTAACGGGCGGTCACCGGCGCTCCCCCCCGGCACGCGCACATCGCTGCACGTGCAGACCCGAGAACGCGCCGGCACAGCGAGAGTCCGAGGGTTATCGCAGATGCTCCTGACGGGGTCCGGGCAACCGGCCCACGGGTGGCTTGTCGTTGGCTCCGACGCGACCATTGTCACGGCGGACGCTTCTGCATGTCTGCTGCTCGGCGTCCGTGGCCCCGCCGACGTGCAGGGCCACGCGTGGACCTCGCTCGTCATCCCCGCCGAGGACACCGCGATCGCCGAGGCCACTGCGGCGATCACCGCCGGTCGATCGTGGCGCGGCGCGCTCACGTTCATCGGCGCCTCGTCCTCGCAGCCTGTCGAGGCGGAGATCGTCCCGACCGAGGCTGCGGGCGGCGTCGCACTCATGCACCTGCACGCCAGCGTCACGCTGACCGCAATCCAGCCCCACCGGCCCAGCGACCATTCCGTGCTCGAAGCGCAGGTCGAGGCCCTCGAAGCGATCGCCGCGATGCCCGAGGCGCACGCCGCTTCGCGAGGCGTGCTGTCCGCGCTGCGCGGCATCATCGGCTACGACTGGGGCACCGTCATCCGCTTTGCGCGCGAGACGCACGTGGCCCAGCCGAGCGCCGAGGTCGTGGCGGTGTACCCCTCCCCCATGGCCGGGATCGATCGCGGGACCCTCTGGACGCCGCTCGACGTCGCGCAGGCCGGGGTGCTCGGGTCCGGGGAGCCGGAGTTGTCCACGCAACTAGCTGGCGAGACCGGGGTGACCTCGCCGCTGCGCCGCCTCCCGGCATTTGGCATGACCTCGCGCATCCACGTCCCGCTCTACCACGGCCCCGAAATCACCGGCTGCCTCGTCGTCTACAGCGCAGGCGACCCGCTGACGCTCTACGACGGAATGGCGATCGAGCGTGTCTCGCGATCGCTCGGCCCGCACATCGCCTCGCCCGTCAGCGCCCCGTACCCGTATTTCCCGGCCGAGCCGAGCATCGACGTCCGGCACGCTGAGGTCAGCCGCCCCGCACCGGCGCCGCTACCGCCTCTCCCTCCCCTCCCGACACCCCCGCACGACGTTCGCGTCGCCGCGAGCAACCTGGAGGCCGCAAGCGGAGCGACTGCGCGACTGAGCGCCCTGAGCGAGGTCATCTCCGGCGTGGCGCACGAGCTGAACAACCCGCTGACCGCGATCCTCGGCTACGCGCAGATCTTCGACGCGCTGGACGGCGCCGAGCGCGAGCATGCCGTGAACACGATCGAGCGCGAGGCACAGCGCGCCGCGCGCATCGTGCGAAACCTGCTGTCGTTCGCGCGGCAGGAGCCGGCGCAGGCGACCCGTGTGGACGTCGAGGAGACGATCGGCCGGGTGATCGAGGTCATGCGCTACAGCCTCGAGGTGGACAACATTCGCACTGAACTCCGCTTCGCCGGGGTGCCCGAGGTGGAGGCCGACCGCGCGCAACTGGAGCAGGCCTTCCTGAACCTGGTAAACAACGCGCAGCAGGCGCTCCAGCCCGGCGGCGGCGAGATCGTCATTACCACCTCCCACGCCGCCGACTTCGTGCGGATCTCGATCGCCGACGACGGCCCGGGTGTCCCGCCGGAGGTCCGCGATCGCGTGTTCGAGCCATTCTTCACCACGCGCGAGGTCGGGCTGGGACAGGGGATGGGGCTCTCGACCGTCTACGGCGTGGTCAGCCAGCACGGCGGGCGCGTGTGGGTCGAGGCTTCCGCCTCCGGAGGCGCCGACTTCATCCTTGAGCTCCCGATTCACCACGCGGCCGCGACGGACGCCGTCCCCGTCGCGCCGACATCCTCGGGCGCGGTCGGCGAGCGCGTGCTGGTCGTAGACGACGAACTCCCGATCCGCGCCCTCACGAGCGAGATCCTCAGCCACGCCGGCTACCTGGTGACCACCGCGGCAAGCGGCGACGAGGCGCTCCACCGACTGGAGATCGCCACTTACGACCTCGTTGTGGCGGACATGCGGATGCCCGGCATGGACGGTGCGACGCTCTACGACCAGATCTGCGAGCGCTGGCCGCACATGGACCATCGCGTCGTCTTCATCACTGGCGACGTCGAGGGTGAGCGCACCAGCCGCCGCCTCGCGCGGGGCGACGTCCGGTACCTCGAGAAGCCGTTCGACACCAACGCGCTGCTGGGGACCGTTCGCTCCACCCTGGACGCCCACGCCTAGCCTCGACACAGGCCGTTCGCACGCCGCACGAGGCAATTGCCTAAGCGCAGTTACAGATCGCTTTACATAGCAGTCGCTGTTGTGTACGTTGCGTATGCCCTTGATCCATTGTTCCCCGAATGGATGGAAGTGGACGTGCCTGATTCGCCGTTCGATGAGTATCTCGACCTCGTGGAAGCAGCTCGCGAGCTGGGCATCCACCCGCAAAGCCTCCGACGCCTGATCAAGCAGGGTCGCGTCCCCGCGACCCTCTTCGCCGGCAAGTACCTGATTGAGCGCGACAAGCTCGACATCTTCAAGTCGAGCTACGACCCGCGCCCCGGTCGGAAGCCGATCCGCCGCCTCCTCTAATACCGCACGGTCGAGGTCGACCTGGCAAACCAACCAAACGGGCGCCTCGCGGCGCCCGTCTTTGCGTCTGCCGTGACAGCCGCGAGCGCTACGGCGCCGTGGGGGCGATGTAGTACGAGGTCGCGCCCACGCTCTTGATCGTCGACTCCTCGGAGCCCGCGCCGCGGTCACAGAGGATGTGCGCCCGGACGATCCGATCCTTGCTCAGGATGAAGTAGCCGCCGGAGCCGCCCGCGCGGCCGCTGCGGAACATCACCACCGTGTCGCCCTTCGGCCAGAACGGCTCGGAATCCGAGGCCGGCGGGGTAATCATCGCCGCGCCGTACAGCGGGCCCACGGCCGGCACGATCTGCGAGATCACGGAAGACGCGTCCTCGGCCCATTCGCCTTCGCACGCGCCGCTGGGGAAGCGCTTGTAAAGCGTGCCTGCGGCGTCGCCCGGCTTGCACTTCGGCGGGCCGCCCGCGCCCTGCGCGGTGGTGCAACCCACCTGCTGGTAGTCCACCAGCGCGAGGAGCGGCGCGGCGTTGCGCGTGGTCACCGCGGCGACCACCTGCGCCACCGCTGCGGGGATCGCTGCCCCGTTGGTCGCCATGGGCAGCGCGGGCGTCTTCGTGGGCGTCGGCGTCGCGGTGGCGCTCGGTGACGCCGAGTTCGCCGCGGGGGATGGTGTCGGCGTTGGCGTGGCCTGCCGGGAGCAGGCGACGGCGAACGAGGCGAGGAGGGCGGCTGCCAGCAGCAGCGAGGTGCGAGTCTTCATGCCTCGATCAAATCACACTCGAGGGGATGAGCGCCGCACGCGCGGGCAGACGGGCTAGTCGAACTCCGAGCGCGGCTCGCCCTCGCGGCGGATGTACGCCATCGCGCGGTCGAAGTCCTCGCCACCGATGTGGCCTGCGGACTCGAGGAAGCGCAGCGTGACCTCGAGCGAGAGGATCGCGTGCAGCCGAACCCCCATGCCCTCGAGGCGCCGCGCAGCCCCCTGCTCTCGGTCCACCAGCACCACGGCGTCCGAGACCATCAGCCCGGCGTTCTGGAGCGCGAGGATCGTCTCGATGAGCGACCCGCCGCCGGTCGCGAGGTCGTCCACGACGAGGACACGCTCGCCCGGCCGGTAGATGCCCTCGATGTGCGGCGCGGCCACCTCGTCGGCCTCGCGCGGGGGGCGGACGTAGAGGAGCGGCCGATCCATGTGCAGCGCGAGGCCGGTCGCGAGGTACAGCCCGCCGACGGGCACGCCCGCGACGCCATCGAACGGCTCGACGGTGCGGTTGCGGCGCGCCATGCCCAGTTCGAGCTCGTCGGCAATCAGGCCGAGGGTGCGCTTGAGCGCGTCCGGCCGGGAGATGAGCAGCTTCGCGTTGAGGTAGACCGGCGAGTTGCGGACGGTCCGTCCCAGGCTGAAGTCACCGAACTGGAGGCCGCCCAGCTTCCACAGCGTCTCCGCCAGCCACAGCCGCCCGCGGGCCTCGTCAGAGTTGGCTTCGGTCATCGGGCGCTCCTGTGGATGGCCGCAGCCTCCGGGTTCAGCACGGTCGCGGGCGTGTCCCCCGCCAGGACGCCCAGCAGTCCGCTAACGGCAAGATGCGCCATGCGCGCACGCGTCTCCTCCGTGGCGCTGCCAAGATGCGGCGCGACGACGAGGTGGGGGGCGGTGAGCAGCGGGTGGTCGGCGGGCAGCGGCTCCGGCGTCATCACATCCAGCGCCGCGCCGGCGATCTGGCCGCTGCGGAGCGCCTCGATCAGCGCGTCCTGGTCGACCACCGGCCCGCGCGCCGTGTTCACGAAGATCGCGCTCTGCTTCATGGCAGCGAAGAAGTCGGCGTTGCACATGCCCGCGGTTTCCGCGTTCAACGGCACGTGCACAGAGATGAAGTCAGACGCGGCGAGGAGTTCCGGGAGCGTCGCGCGCTCGCCCGGGAAGCCGGGGACCTCGCGGCGGCCGTGGTAGAGCACCTTCATCCCGAAGCCCTGCGCGCGCCGTGCGACCGCGCTCGCAATGCGCCCCGGCCCGACGATGCCGAGCGTGGCCCCCGTCACCTGGTGTCCGAGCATCCATGTCGGGTGCCACTGGCCCCACGCGCCCTCGCGGATGGCGCGCTCGGCCTCGGGCAGCCGGCGCGCGGCGGCGAGCAGCAGCGCGAACGCCATGTCCGCCGTCGTCTCGTCGAGAACGCCGGGCGTGTTGGTGACCAGCACGCCGCGCTCGGTGCACGCGGGGACATCGATGTTGTCGAAGCCAACGGCGAGGTTGGAGACGACGCGCAGATGGGGCGCCGCGTCGAGCAGCGCGACGTCGATGCGCTCGGTGAGCATGGTGAGCACGCCGTCGGCCTGCGCGAGGCGCTCGCGGAGCACCTCGGCGGGCGGGGGGTCGCCGCCGTCCCACAGGTCGAGGTCGGTGGCGGCGCGGAGCCGCCCGATCGGGCTGTCGGGGGAGTCGCCACCCGGCAGGACGCGCGAGACGAAGACGCGGGGACGATCAGCCACGGGCGTTCGGGCCGTGCGTTCGCGTCGGGTCGGTGCTCATGTGCTGCTCCTGCGGCTGCGACTGTGCCGATTGTAGCCCGCGCGCGAGGGCGCGATACACTGAAGCGACAGCCAGCACCGCACAGTGGTTCGGCCATCCTCGACCGCGAGGTGGCGCGCGAGGACCGGGCACCGCCCTCATCGCGCACCCCGCCCCGCGCAGGACGACCGCGCACCGCACCAGACAGGGGACACGATGGCCGAGAAGCGCGAGGGCGAGCCGTTCACCCGGATCGACGTCCAAGAGGCGAAGCAGATGATCGACGCGGGCAACGTGCAGGTCATCGACGCCCGTGAGCCGTGGGAGCACGCCGAGGGCCACGTCCCCGGTTCACTGCGCATCCAGCACATGGCCGTGCTGATGCAGGCGGACAAGCTGGCCACCGACCGACCGATCCTCTTCATCTGCAAGAGTGGCCAGCGCTCCGCGGTCGCGGCGGAGTTCGCCGCCTCGCTGGGCCTGAACGACCTCTACAACGTGGAGGGCGGACACCTCGCCTGGGAGGCCGCCGGCTTCCCGATGGAGACCGGCGACTAGTCTCGCGAACACAACCGGGCAGCCGTCGAGGTCGAAGATGCGGCGCATCCACCTGCTCTTCGACCTCGACGGCACGCTCATGGACGCGGACGGCGCGGGCGGGCTCGCGCTGCGCCGTGCGATCGCTGCGATCCCCGGCGCCGCCGAGGCGTTCGCCGCGATCGAGTTCAACGGTCGCACCGATCGCTGGATCCTCCGCGAGGCCGGCCGCCGATCCGGTCTCCCCGAAACCGCCTTCATCGAGGCGTACCTCAGCACCTATCCCCGACTGCTCACCGAAACGCTCGTCGAACGGAACCCGCGGCCCTGCCCTGGCGTCCCCGCACTGCTCCAGGCGCTGGCAGCCGAACGCGGCGTCGTGCTGGCACTCGCCACGGGCAACCTGCGCGAGGCGGCGTTCATGAAGCTCCGCGCGATCGGCCTGGACGGCTACTTCGACGGCGGCGGCTTCGGCGACGAGCACGAGACGCGCGAGGCAATGCTCCAGCAGGCGATGCGGGAGACGGCGTACGTCGAGGGTGACCGCGTGGTGGTCATCGGCGACACCGAGCACGACGTCCGCTCGGCGCTCGCCGTCGGCGCGATCGCAGTCGGCGTCGTGACAGGCAACCGCAGCGCGGCCACGCTCATCGAGGCCGGCGCACACGTGACGCTCAACGACCTCTCCGACCTCGACGGGGCGCTGGAGGCGCTGCTCCGCGCTGGCGAGTAGCCCCGCGTCGCCGCCCTCGGCACGCACCACTCACGTCCCGATATGGTCACCAGCAGCGGGGGACGTTTGCCCCTCGGTCGACCGCGCACGCTCGGGCAGCATGCGTCTCGAAGTTCATCGGGGCGTCGAGTTGGGGCGCCCGTTCGCGGAGGTTCGCATGGCGATCGAGGTGCTGCTGGGTGCAGGGACGCTGCTGACGGTCGGGACGGTGTTCGCGGTCTGGCTCGGGATGACCTCGATGCGACTCGACCACGAGCGCGAGGAGCAGGCCGGCAAGATGTAGGCGTCGGCCTCGACCCGGACGGGCTAGGAGACGGGCGCGCCGCGAAGCTGCTCGAGCGCGACGGGGATCTGCTGCGCGACATAGTCGATCTGCGCGACCGTGAGGCTCGGCCAGAGCGTCATGCGCAGCGAGCCGATGGCGAGGTCGAGCGGGACGCCCATCGACAGCAGCACATGCGAGGGCTCCCACGTCGCGGAGGTGCACGCCGCCCCCGCCGAGCACTCGATGCCGGCATGATCGAGGGCCTCGACCAGCGACTCGCCCTCGACGCCGGGGAAGCAGATGTGCAGGTTGTGAGGCAGCCGCTCGGTGGGGTGCCCGTTGAGGCGCGCGTCCGGGCACGCGGTCATGATGCCGTGCAGCAGGCGGTCGCGCAGCGCGCTGGTGCGCGTCACGAATGCCTCGCGCTCGGCCTGTGCGAGGTGCAGCGCGCGGGCAATGCCGACGATCCCCGGCACGTTCTCAGTGCCGGAGCGGCGCTGGCGCTCCTGCCCGCCGCCGGAGAGCTGCTCCAGGAACGGCACGTCACGCCGCAGGTAGAGCAACCCGGTGCCCTTCGGCCCGCCGAACTTGTGGCCGGAGAGTGAGAGCAGATCCACGCCCAGCCGGTCGACGTTCAGGTCGTGTGAGTTCGCGACCTGCACCGCATCCGTGTGCAGCGGGATGCGCCGACCGAGGCTGCTGGCGCGTGCCTTCAGCGCCTCGCTGATCGCCTGCAGCGGCTGCACCGTCCCCACCTCGTTGTTCGCATAGCCGATCGAGACGAGCGCAGTGTCGGGGCGCACGGCGGCGGCGACCTGCTCGGGCGTCACGCGGCCGTACTCGTCCACGGGCAGCAGCTCGACCTCGAACCCGAAGCGCTCGAGGTACTGCGCGGAGTGCAGCACGGCGTGGTGCTCGATCTCCGTCGTGATGACGTGTCGGCCGACACCCGCTTCCATCTGCGCGAAGGCGACGCCCTTGATCGCCGCGTTGATGCTCTCCGTGCCGCCGGAGGTGAAGACGATCTCCTCCGGCACCGCGCCGAACACCTCGGCGATGTCCGAGCGAGCGTCGTCCAGCGCGTCATGCGCGGCGCGGCCGCGGGTGTGATGGGCGGAGGGGTTCGCGAAGTCGCCCGCGAAGAACGGCAGCATCGCCTCCAGCACCTCGGGACGCACGGCCGTAGAGGCGGCGTTGTCGAGGTAGATGGGAGAGCTGTCGGGCGCGTTGGGCATGATCAGAGCGTAGACCCGGCGACGAGCGCAGTAAACGTTACTGCGCCCGTCCCCCCATCTGCGACCTACAGCCCCGCGCGGACCTCGTCCGGCTGCGCGAGCACGATCCGGGCGTCGACGGCAACTGCACCCTCGGGGTAGACGAACACCGGGTTCAGGTCGAGCTCGGCGACCTCCGCGTGGTCGGCCATGAACCGCGACACCTGGAGCAGCATCGCCTCGATCGCGCCGAGGTCGGCGGGCTGTGCGCCCCGGGCGCCCTGGAGCACGGGGAGCCCGCGGATCTCGCGCACCATCTGGGCCGCATCCCGCGGCTCCAGCGGCACGATGCGGAAGGCGACGTCTTTCAGCACCTCCACGAACACCCCGCCGAGTCCGAACATGAGCACCGGACCGAACTGGGGGTCCGTCGTGCCGCCGACGATGATTTCAATGCCCGGCGCGGCCATCCTCTGCACCGAGACGCCATCGATGCGTGCCCCTGGGGCCGCGTCGGCGACGCGGGCGAGCATCGTGCCGTGCGCCTGCCGCACCGCCTCGGCATCCGCAAGCCCGAGGACCACGCCCCCGACATCCGACTTGTGGGCGATATCGGCCGACACGATCTTCAGCGCCGCGGGGTAGCCCAGCGCCTCAGCGAGCGCGACCGCCTCGTCGACGGTGCGAGCCAGCCGGGTCTCGGTCACTGCAACGCCGGCCTCGGCCAGCAACGCCTTCGCCTCGACCTCGTTCAGCAGCAGGCGGCTGTCGGCGCGGGCGGACGCGATGGGATCGGGCATGGCGGACTCCTCGGCGGTGCGGGACGGCGGCATCGTAGGCGGGCGGTTCGAGGGCCGCAATCACGATCGTTGGCGAAGAAAGGGCTGGACGCGCAATCGTGCGACGGTATATATGTTCGGAACTGACGTTCCGCTGGAGTCGCCCATGCCGACCGCACTTCCCACCTCGATCATCCTGTACGAGCACGACGACGACGGCGTTCCGTTCGCCGTCCAGGAGATCCGCGCGGCACGCTGGGAGTCCCGCTTCGCGCTTCCCCCCGACCCGCTCGAGGCGGACGTGCGGGTGGTGTACCTCGCTGCCGGGCCGCTGCCGTGCGAGGCCCCCCGCTGGCTGGCCGTCGACATCGAGCCGATCGGCCTGGCCGACGGTGCGACACGTTATGTCACACTGAGAGACGGAGCGACGAGCGGCGCCGCCCCGCGCCGGCTCTGGGCCTGGTCACCCCACCACCGTGGCCCTTCCGCCGCACTCGAAGAGTTCCTGCTCGCCGGCGCCACCGCCCTCCGCTACCCCGACCCGCCGCCCCTCGACGCCGACCGGCAGGCCGAGGCGCTACGAGCCTTCGCACGGGGCGTGCCGGTGCTGGAACCGCTCATCGCGCATCGCGCGGTCGCTCTGGAGCGCTGGCTGCACGTCGCGTTCGGCGAGCCGGAGGCGTTCGCCGAGGCGATCCTCCTCGCACGGATCGAGGCAACCGCGCCCGGCGACGCCGCACTGATGCGCTTCCTGCGCGCGGCGGTCGTCCCGCACGGGCTGGGCGGCGCGGCCGACCTTGCGGTCGACCGGATGGTGCTGCTGGAGCAGGCATCGCCGTGGCGCGCCCTCGAGGGCGCGTCCATGACCGCCGCCTTCGCCGCGGTGCAGTCGTGGCAGCGCCGCTACCGGCGCGCCTACGCGGAGCACTACCGGCACGCGGTCGTCGAGCGGGACGCACTGCTGCGCGCCGCCGAGGCCGCCGAAGCGCGCTGCGCCACGCTGGACCGACTGAACACGATCACAGCGCTCGGTCCGCCCGAGGGTGCCGCAGCGCTGGCCGCAGCGCGTGACGCCCTCGACGCGCTCGTGGCGATGCCGCGCGACGCCGATGCCGAGGCAGCGACGACCGCGGGCGTGCTCCTCGGCGAGGCGAACGGGCGGGCGGCGGCCTATCTGCAGGCCACCGAGGCTGTCGACCACGCGCTCGCACGGCAGCTTCGCCGCCTCTCGGCCGCACTGGCCGCGTGCGCCCTGCGGCACGACGACGACCTGCGCGCGATCTTGGACGCGATCGCCCTGAGCAAGGTTGACCACCTCGACCGCGTGCTCGACGAGCGGCTGGCCGAGCGCATCGACGCGCTGCTGACGGCGGCCGCGCGCTCACCACTTACCGTCGTCGCGCAGCAGTTCCCCGAGGTCACGCTCGCGAACCTCGAGGCCGCCGTCGATGAGTTCCGGCGCGCCGCGCTGCACGCGATCGACGCCTCGCCGGACGGCCGCACGCCCCTCGGCCGCGCGGGGAGCCTGCGCCTCGCCGAGTAGCCAGCGGTTGCGCCGAGGCGCGCGTGCGACACACGATGCCTCATGCCACTCGGAGGATTCGGCCAGTTCCGCCCGCGCTCACCTCGTCCCGAGGTGGAAGACGCCGCCCCCGTCCCGCCGAAGGACGGCCCGGCGCGGCCGCTGCTGGTCGTCGGCCTCGGCAACCCCACCAACGACTACGGACAGACCCGCCACAACGTCGGTATGTGGTGCATCGGCGTCCTCGCGCGACGGCACCGCGTCGAACTGACGCGCTCGGGAAACGTCGATGCGGCCCGGGTGGACCTCGAGGGGCGCGCGGTGGGGCTCGCGATCTCGCGCACGTTCTACAACGACGCCGGCGCGGGCATCGTCACGGAGATGAAGCGGCTGCACGCCACGCCGCGCGAGTTGCTTGTCATCTACGACGACCTCGACCTGCCCGTGGGCCGCCCGAGGATGCGCCTGCAGGGAAGCAGCGGCGGCAACAACGGGCTGAAGTCGATCATCGCCGCGCTCGGGGGGAACACGGAGTTCCCACGCATTCGCATCGGCATCGACCGGCCGTACGACGGCACGATCCCCGTGCGCGACCCGGAGCGCATCGCCAAGTGGGTGCTCGCGCGCCCCTCCGCACCCCAGCGCGCAATCCTCGACGCCGCAGTGGACCGCGTCGCCGACGCCGTCCAGCAGGCCGCCGCGCTGGGCTTCGAGGTCGCGATGAACGAGCTGAACCGCTGGGAACCGCCCACCGCGGCGGGCTAGACGCGAGGATCCCCCCGCTGCCGGCGTGGCCCGCACGAACCGCGCTCCGTACACTGGGACCATCGAGGCACATCGTCACAGGGCCACCCCACGCGGGCGGCCCCGTTCGCGATTGCTCGCACGTTTCGAGGGGCTGAGAGCCGCATGGACCTGCAACCGCTGCTCCCCGTGCTGCAGACCGTCGATCCGATGACGGACGTCTTCGCGCGCCTGAAGACCGGCGCCACGGTGCGCCTTGGCGTGTTCGATGCCGCAAAGCCCGTCACCACCGCGCTGCTGTGGCGCAACTCGCGACGCCCGTTGCTGGTGCTGGTGCCGCGCGAGAACGACGCGCAGGCGCTCGCCGAGCAGATGCGCGCGTGGGTCGGCGATGCCGCGATGCACTACCCCGCGCACCACGAGATCGCCTACACGCGACAGGCACCCGATGACGAGGTGTCATGGCGGCGCATCGACGCCCTCGCGCGGATCGCGCTCGCCTCCTCGGGTGGGGCGCCACCACTCGTGATCGCTTCGGTCGCCGCCGCCGCGCAGCACACGTTGCGTCCCGCCGACCTCGGACGTGGTGCGGGGCGCATCGAGCGCGGCGAGCGCATCTCCTTCGACGGACTCGCGCTGAAGCTCGTCGAGGCAGGCTACGAGATCGTCTCGCTGGTGGAGGCGCCGGGCCAGGCCGCCCGCCGTGGCGGGCTGATCGACGTGTTCCCGCCGGGCCTCGACACCCCGGTGCGCATCGAGTTCTTCGGACCGGAAGTGGAATCGATCCGCACGTTCTCAATCGAGACGCAGCGCACCATCGCGCAGCTCGACGAGGTGCGCATCGGTCCCGCGACCGAGTGGTTCCCGACGCGCGAGGAGATGGCGCGGCTCGCCCAGCTCATCGAGGGCGCGCGCGACCGGACGGTGCTGGACGACCTGAGCAGCCTGCGCGCGGGGCGGCTGCCCGCGCCCCCGATGTACGGCCCGCTGGCCGCGACCGCCACGATCCTCGACCACCTGCGTGACGACTCGATCCTCGTGCTCGACGAGACCGAGGCGCTGGACGCCGCCCTCACCGACCTCGACGAGCTGGTCTCGGAGCGCCGCGCCGACCTCGTGGAGCGCGCGGAGCTGACCGGCACCACGCCGTTCCCTCACGAGCCGCTGGACGCGTGGCGCGGCGCGGTGGACGGGCACGGACGCCGTGCCGAGCTCGGGCGGTGGGTGACAGGCGCCGAGGCGAACGCGTTCAAGCTCCCATTCCGCACGGCCGACGCCTACGCGGGCCGGCTGGAGGACGCCGCGAAGGACACCTACCGCCAGCAGCAGCGCGGCGACCGCGTGGTCGTGGTCACGCAGCAGGCGCAGCGCTATCGCGAGGTGCTCGCGGAGCATGGCGTGAAGGCGGGCGTTGTGGAGCACCTCGTGCCGCCGGTGGCGCGCAACTCGGTGCACCTGGTTCAGGGCGCGCTGCCCGAAGGCTGGATCGTCCAGGCGGAGTCCGGCCTCGTCGCGCTGATGACCGACCGCGAGCTGTTCGGCTTCGTGAAGCGACGACGCACGCTGCGCCAGCGCGCGAGCCACCGATCGAGGTTCCTCGCCGAGGTGTCGCCGGGCGACTTCGTCGTCCACGCCGATCACGGCATCGCCCGCTTCGGCGGCATCGTGCGCCGCGAGGTCGAGGGCGAGCAGCGCGACTATCTCGAACTGCGCTACGCAGGCGACGACAAGCTGTACGTGCCGGTGGACCAGGTCGACCGCGTCAGTCGTTACAGCGGCCCTGCTGGGCACGCGCCGCGGCTGACGCGGCTGGGCACGCAGGAATGGACGCGCGCCCGACAGCGCGTGAAGGGCGCGGTGCAACTCGTCGCCGCCGACCTCGTGCGACTGTACGCGGCGCGGCAGATGCTGCCGGGCCACGCCTACGGCGGGGACACCGCGTGGCAGACGGAACTCGAGGAGTCCTTCCCGTACGAGGAGACCGAGGACCAGGCGGCGGCGATCGCGGCGGTGAAGGCGGACATGGAGTCGCCTCGACCGATGGACCGCGTGATCTGCGGCGACGTGGGCTTCGGCAAGACGGAGATCGCCGTGCGCGCCGCGTTCAAGGCGGTGCAGGAGGGATTCCAGGTCGCCGTCCTCGTGCCGACCACCGTGCTCGCGCAGCAGCACCTGCGCACATTCCGCGAGCGCCTCGCCGGCTTCCCGGTGTCCATCGACGTGATCTCGCGCTTCCGCTCGGACGGCGAGGTCCGCGACATCATCCACCGCGCGCGCACCGGTGAGATGGACATCCTCATCGGCACACATCGCCTGCTCGACCCGTCGATGGAGTTCCAGAACCTGGGGCTCGTGATCATCGACGAGGAGCAGCGCTTCGGCGTGACGCACAAGGAGCGCCTGAAGCGCATGCGCCTCGAGGTGGACGTGCTGACGCTCAGCGCCACGCCGATCCCGCGCACCCTGCACATGGCGCTCACGGGCATCCGCGACATGTCGATGATCGAGACCGCGCCCGCGGGACGGCAGCCGGTGCAGACGTTCGTCATGGAGACGGACGACGCGATCGTGCGCGAGGCGATCCTCCACGAGATCGATCGCGGCGGGCAGGTGTTCATGGTTCACAACCGCGTGCGGAGCATCGACCAGCTCGCGGATCATGTGCGCGCGCTCGTGCCTGAGGCGCGTGTCGTCATCGGCCACGGACAGATGCCGGAGTCCGTGCTGAAGGGTGTGATGGAGAAGTTCGCCGACGGCGACTTCGACGTGTTGATCTGCACGACGATCATCGAGTCGGGCATCGACATCCCGAACGTGAACACGCTGATCGTGGACCGCGCGGACATGTTCGGCCTCGCGCAGATGTACCAGCTGCGCGGGCGCGTGGGCCGTGGCGCGAACCAGGCCTACGCCTATCTGCTGCACCCGAAGAACCGCGTGCTGACCGAGGAGGCGCAGGCCCGCCTCGCGACGATCTTCGAGGCGAGCGAGCTGGGCGCCGGGTTCCAGGTGGCGCTGCGTGACCTGGAGATCCGCGGCGCGGGGAACCTGCTGGGCGCGGAGCAGAGCGGCAACATCGCGTCGGTCGGCTTCGATCTGTACACCGAGATGCTGGCCGAGGCCGTCGAGGAGCTGCGTGCGTCCCATGAGCGGCGCGCACCCGAGCCGCAGCCGCACGAAACGCGCGACGCGCTCCGCGCGGTGGTCATCGACCTGCCGCTCGCGTCGTACGTGCCGGAGTCCTACGTCCCCGACATCGAGGGCCGCCTCGCGCTGTACCAGCGGGTCGCGGGCCTGCGCAGCGTCGAGGAGGTCGAAGCGCTGGCCCTGGAGACCGAGGATCGCTTCGGGCCGCTGCCGGAGGCGCTCGCCAACCTTCTCGCGATCGTGCGGCTGCGCATCGTCGGCGCGGCGTCCGGCATCGGCGCCATCCGCATCGACGGCGACGAAGTGCTGATCACCTCGGAGGGTCGTCCGTTCGGCGAGCGTGTCCTGCCGAGGCTACCGAGCGGCGTCCGCCTTGGACGCAACCAGGTGCGCGTCAACCGCAACGCGCTCGGCCCGAAGTGGCTGTCGATCATCGAGACGCTGCTGGCGCTCGTCGCCGGGCAGCGCGCGACCGTCCCGGCCTAGCGCTTGCGTGTCGCCTTGCGCGCGGTGTCATGCCCGATGAAGCGGGGCGAGTAGTACACCCCGATGCAGATCGAGCAGATGCCGTGGCTCGTCAGGTCAGGCGGCTTGCTCACCCAGTCGGGGATCCAGTGCCACGCCCCCTGCGACTCGGTATCGCGCACCCGCCGGCAGTTGGCGCATTGCAGGATCAGGCCGTCCGCGTCGCGGTACCGCACTTCAATTGCCTGTCGCGCCACGCGGTCATGCGCGCGGACGTGGGCGAGTGAGTTCACGACCAGCACGAGACCAAGGCCCCCGGGCAGCGGGTGCGAGGTCATGTGGAAGAGCCTGAACTCCTCCCTCGACGAGCACTCGTAGGTGTGCTGGCCCGGCTCGCCGCTCGCGAGCACGGCGGCCCAGTGTTCGCGGTAGAACTCCGCCACCTGCCCGCTCATCGCGTCGAACACGTTCCGACCGACGCCCCACGTGGACAGCAGCGAGGCCGCGCCGTTGACCTCCGCGAACTCACGAAAGGCGCGGTTGGTGTACGCGAGACGGCCGTCGGGCCAGATCGCGTAGATGACGTTCGGTGAGTCCTCGATGGAGACGAGGTCGTCAGAAGGGACGCGATCGCGCAGCACGCGGTGGGCGGCCTCAAAGTGCTCGATCACGGCACTGACCTCCGGTGCGGTCACCGGGATCCCTTTCTCAAGCCCCCGGCGTGATTATCCCGAATTCTCCCGCCCCTGGGGAGGGGCAAACACACCAGACCGGGGGATCAGCCGAGGGTGCCGTCGCCTTCGCATTCCAGCGCGGCGGCTCCTATCGTGTGGGAATGGCGAGCACGCGCATCCGCACGGTCTGCTTCGACTTCGATGGCACGCTGGCGTTCATGCGGCCTTCGCACTGGGCGCTGTACGCCGAGGCCGCCCGCGCCGCGGGCATCGTGGCGTCCGAGGACGCGCTCGCGGCGCAGGCCACCGACGACGCGTGGGCGCCGTGGATGACCCCACTCGGACCGGTGCACCTCGACGCGTCGAGGTCGCAGGACACGTTCCGCGCGCTGCGCGCCGCCCTCGCCGCCGACCGCCTGCGCGCCGCCGGTGCGCAGGATGAGTCCCGGCTGACCGAGGCGGGACGGGTCGCTGCCCTGCTCGAGGAGGAAGCCGCGCGCTACGTGCCGTTCGATGACACGGTGCCCGCGCTGCAGCGCCTCGCGGACGCCGGTATCGAATCGATCATCGTGTCGAACCACATCTGGACGCTCCCGGAGATCGTGCAGGATCGGGGCCTCGGCGCCCTCGTCCGCGCGACCGTCACGAGCGCCCGCGAGGGCGTACGCAAGCCGCACCCCGCAATCTTCTCCGCAGCGCTGCGCTACACGTCGACGCCGCCGGAGGCGATCGTGATGGTGGGCGACAGCGTGAGCGCGGACGTGCGTGGGGCGGAGGCGGCAGGGATGCACGCGGTGTTCATCGACCGGGAGGGGACGAGGAGCGTGCCGCAGGACGTGCGTGTGATCCGCTCGCTCCTCGAGGTTCCGCTGGAATGGAGCGCGCCGTGACCGTGACGATGGAACCGGTGCTGTTCCTCGACTACGACCCGTTCTTCGACATGCTGCGCGAGTACATGGCGGAGATGGATCGCTACGACCCCGCGACCGAGCACAGCCCGTTCGATGTCAACCTGTACATCGAGGCGATGCTGGAGGACATGGACGGGCGAGAGTTCATCTGGCTGATGCAGGACGGCAAGCGCGCCGGCATGGCGATCGTCCGCTACCTCCCCGACTTCCCCGATGACCAGCGCATGGTCGCGACGATCTCGGAGTTCTACGTCCTCCCAGCTTTCCGGCGCCAGGGCGTCGGCGGCGCCGCCGTCGAGGCAATCCTCGCCGACCACCGCGAGCGCGGGACGTACGAGGTGGAGGCGGGCATCCTGCGCGACAACTTCCTCGCGCGGGCGTTCTGGGCGCGCATGGGCTTCGAGCTGCGCTTCTACCAGACGGCACGCCGCCCGTAGCCCGAAGGTCGGTGCCCGCAGGTCTGCGCGGGCGGCGCGGGTATCCCGCGCCTGCAGCCCGCTGAAACACGGCGGGTTCGTGCGGGCACGCTGCGGTACGATGTGCCGCGCAGTCGCCGCCCCTCGACCACCATGGCGAGGAGGCACCGCTGCTTCAGGGGAGTGCCTCGTGCCGGAAGCCATGACCGCCAAGATCTGGGACGTTCACTGCCACTTCCCGCGCAACTGGGAGAACCCGGAAGACTCCGACCCCGCCAAGGAGATCGACCTGCGCGCAGATGCGCTGCGGGCCGCCGGGGTGGTCAAGGCCTCACTGCTGTCGGGTGGCCGCATGGGCCTCGGCTATGACGAGTCCCTCGTTTACGCCCGTCGCCACGAGGACCTCTTCGTCCCGTCCGCGATGATCGACCCGGACGAGATCACCCCGCGCGAGGTGCGTCGCCTGCATAGCATCGGCTACCGCGGGCTGAAGATGATCGGCGTCCGCCGCCCCTACGACGACTACAAGTACTTCGGCGTGTACCAGGTCGCCGAGGAGCTGGACATGCCGATCCTGATGCACATGGGCGTCATCGGCGGGGGCGTGGACTACTCCATCACCCACCCACGGCGCGACCCGAAGGCGGTCGAGTCGCTGGAGCGCATGGTGCGGATGGGGCGCAACCAGCCGCGCGATGTCTCCGCGATCCGCATGCGCCCGTTCCACATGGACACGATCGCGAACAACTTCCCGTCGCTAAAGCTCATCGGTGCGCACATGGGCGGCACCGGCAACTACGACGAGGCCGCGTCCGTCACGCGCTGGCGCCACAACGTGTACCTCGACCTCTCCGGCGGCGACACGATCGAGCGCCACGCCGTGGAGCGTCGACTGGTGGGGCACGAGATCGGCGTCGAGAAGATCACGTGGGGCTCCGACTGCGGCAACGACGAGATCGGCCCGCACGTCTCGAATCTCGAGCGGCTGTTCGACCAGGTCGCGCTGACCGAGGACCAGAAGCACCGCATCCGCTGGGCGAACGCCGCCGAGGTCTTCGGCTTCGAGACGCCCGCGCGCGCCGCCGAGTAGCGCGTGCCCGACGAGGAGACGCCGCGCACGCCCGAGGACGGCGCCCCCACGCCCGAGCCGCCGCACGACGCCGCGAGCGCCGCGCCGGCCGGGTGGGCCTCGCCCGCGGCGAATCTCACGACACCAGTCGACCCGCTGGCCGCCGAGCCAGCTCCCGCTCCGCGCCGGTTCCCACCTGAGCCGCAGGTGTTCCGTCCTACCTCGCTGCGTCCGGAGCCGCCCCCCGCCGCCGAGTTGCCCAGCGAGCCGCCCGCAACGGGAGGCTGGTTCGGCCGACTGCGCTCGCTCGTGCAGCGCGGTGACGCCCGGAACGAACCGCCTGCAGCTGCGGCCCCGTGGCGCTCGGCGAGCGCCGCCGAGGAGCGCGCCACACCCTCGACCGCCTCGACCCCGGCCCCGGCCGCGTTCGAGACGCCCGCCCGCCCGCCGCTCAGCGAGGCCACCCCGGTCATCGACGTCCCGCACGTTGACGAGGACGCATCTGTTCCGGCCGCCCTCCCGTCGGACCTCGATGCGCCCGCCCCCTCGCCCCCATCGAGCGCGCCCGGCGCCTCCTGGCGGTTCGGCCAGTTCGGCGGCTCGACACCGCCCCCCGTGGACACCTCGCCTCCGGCGGAAGCACAGCCTGAAGCGATCGCCGAGCCCGAGGCCGCGTCGGAAGTCACGGCGGCGGCCGAGCCAGTGGGCGAACTCATCATCGACGGCGCGGTCGAGACGGATGCCGACTCCGGCCAGCCCGAGGACGCGCAGCCGTCGCTGTTCCACACCCCGCCCGCGGAACCGCAGCCGGTGATCGACGACCTTGAGCCGCTGCCGTCACTCGAGGTGGTCGCGCAGGCGATCGAGGATGCGCTGCAGGAAGCGGAGTCGGTCCTCGAGCAGCCGCCGGCGAAGACGCCCGAGGAGGCGGAGTTCCCGCCGGTGCCGCCGCTGACCGTGATCGCCGAGGATCTCCCGCTGATCGATCCCGACGCCGAGTCCGCCGAGGAGGAGGCTGAGGAGGAGCGCGAAGCCGAGCTCATCGCGAAGGGCGGGCCGTTCTCGCGCTTCGCGTGGCCCTCCCACCCGCACTACTGGAACGGCTTCCTCGCGGTCATCACGGTGCTGACGACGCTGTCGTTCCTCATGTTCGTGCTGGTGGAGCCGTCACCGCGGTGGATCCTCGTGGTCGTGGCGCTGGGCGTGGCGGCCGGGATGGACGGCGTGTTGCGGGCGACGTGGCGTGCCGCGTTCGCACGGGGCGAGGACACGACGCCGTACCTGTTCCTGCCCGCGCTGTACGTCTTCGCCGCGCCGCTGCTCATCGAGCACAACATCACCGGGCACACGGTCCTGGTGTGGGCGCTGCTCGCCGGGCTCGGGTTCGGCGCGATCGCCGTCGCCGAGGTGCTCTCGGTGCGCACGGGCTCGCCGCTCTACCGCTACGCGCGCATGGTGACCACCGGGGCGGCCTATTTCGCGGCGTTCTCGCTGTTGGCCATGACCTACGTGCTGAACCTGGGCGTGGTCCCGGCGTTCATCGCCACATGGTTCATCGGCACGATGCTCGCGATCGAGGTCGTCCGGGAGGGCGAGGTGGATCCGGTGGAGACCACGGTCTTCGCCGCGCTGGTGGGCCTGGTGCTGTCTCAGGTGCGGTGGCTACTGTTCTACCTGCCGCTGGACGGGTACCTCGCGGGGCTCGCGCTGGTGCTGGTGTTCTACTTCGTGACGGGGGTGCTGCACTCCTACGTGCTGCGCCAGTTGAACCGCATCACGGCCGCCCAGTACGCCCTGGTCACCACGATCGGGATGGTGCTGGTGGGGGCTGCGAGGGTGGCGGGTCTCGCCTAGCGGCGCGGTCTGGTAGCATCGGCGGCACGGTCGGGGTGTGGCGCAGTCTGGCAGCGCACCAGTCTGGGGGACTGGGGGTCGTGGGTTCAAATCCCGCCGCCCCGACCATCTTTCACTTCTCCCCCCTCTCCTCCCATCTTCCGGAGCGAGCCCATGCGACGGATCCTCGGTGGGCTGGTCATGATGGTGGGGTTCGCTGGTGCAGCGGCGCTCACGCCGTTCTTCGCCGTCCTCGGTGCGGGCTTCACGCTCACTGTCGTCACGCTGGGCCTCAGCATCTGGCGCTCGCTGGGTCGACGACCCGCGTCGCCCGCTGGCGATCGCGGGCGCGCTGCGACTTAGCGCGAGCGCGGCGCGAGGCACTCCGCATTGCATACGTGGTGATGACGGTCGACGCTTCGTGCGCCCTCGATGCGACCGCGCGACCACGTGGGCGGTGCGTGCTTCGATGCATTTCCGGAAGCGACCCGGTCTTGCAGACCCATGCAAGACGTGGGGGTCTTGGCGTGGCATAATCGGCCCCGCTTGCCGGTGCGGCGACAGGCCTATATTGATCCCGTTGGATCACACCCGGTTCCCGGGGCCGCCCACGATTTTCGTACCCAAGATTGAACGGAGAGGACGCCGAATGCAGGCACTCAAGTACGCACGCGCCGCGTCGGTGGACGAGGCAGTCCAGATGCTGCGCGACGGTGGCCCGACGGCCAAGGTCCTCGCGGGTGGCACTGACATCATCGTCCTGGCGCGCGAACGCCGACGTAAGGTCGAGCTGTTCGTGGACATCAAGCACATCCCGGAGACCACCGGGATCTCGTACGACTCCAGCAACGGCCTGACCATCGGCGCAGCGACTCCGCTGTACCAGATCTACGGCAACTCCGACGTCGTCCGGCACTACTCGGCGCTGGCGCAGGCCTCGCACGTCATCGGCGGCACGGCCATCCAGGGCCGCGCGAGCCTGGGCGGCAACCTGGCCAACTCCGGCCCCGCCGGTGACTCGATCCCCGCGCAGATGGCCCTCAACGGCACGGCGCTCATCGCTGGCCCCAACGGCCGTCGCGAGGTTCCGATCGTCGACTTCTGCACGGGCCCCGGCCAGAACGTGCTCGGAGCGGACGAGTTCATTGTTTCGCTGCACTTCCCGCACCCGGCCGCGCACAGCGGGTCGGCGTGGGAGCGCTTCATCCCCCGCAACGAGATGGACATCGCGGTGTGCAACTCCGCGACCTACCTCGTGCTGAACGGTGACGTGGTGACCGAGGCTCGCATCGCGCTCGGCGCGGTCGGTCCGAAGGTGTTCATGGTGCCGACGGACGCGCTGGTCGGGAAGCCGCTGACGGACGAGACGATCGCCGCCGCCGGTGAGGCCGCGAAGGCGACCGCCACGCCGATCGACGACATGCGTGGCTCCGTGAAGCAGCGCAAGCACCTGTCCGACGTGCTCACCCAGCGCACCATCCGCGCCGCCGCCGAGCGCGCGCGCGGCTAAGGGAGAACGAACCGATGACGACCGCCAACCACTTCGTCCTCAGCGCCGTGATCAACGGCGAGCAGCGCGACTTCCTCGCGGACGAGCGTGACTCGCTCCTCGAGGCGCTCCGCGAGCGCGCCGGCATCCGCGGTCCGAAAGAGGGCTGCAACAACGGCAACTGCGGCGCGTGCTCCGTCCTGCTGGACGGCCGCCTGGTGAACTCCTGCCTCGTGATGGCCGCCGAGGTCCAGGGCGCGGAGATCACCACGATCGAGGGCATCGCCTCCCCGGAGGGCCTCGACCCGATCCAGCAGTGCTTCCTCGAGGAGGCCGCGCTCCAGTGCGGCATCTGCACGCCGGGCTTCATCGTCGCCACCAAGGCGCTGCTGGAGGAAAACCCGACCCCGACCGAGGAAGAGGCGCGCTTCTGGCTCGCCGGAAACCTCTGCCGCTGCACGGGTTACGACAAGATCATTCGCGCCGTGCTGAAGGCCGCTGATCAGAAGGGCTCCTAACTCATGGTCGCGACGGACAAGCCGACCTATAAGGTCGTAGGCACCCGTCCCATCCGCCCCGATGGGACCGACAAGGTCACTGGCCGCGCCGAATACGGTGTGGACACTCGGCTCGAGGGGATGCTCTACGGAGCGATCCTCCGCAGCCCGCACGCGCACGCGCGCATCAAGCGCCTCGACACCTCGAAGGCAGAGGCGCTCCCGGGCGTCTTCGCCGTCGCAACGAACGCGGACTTCCCGCGCGTCGAGTCCGGCACGATGAGCATCGGCGAGGGCACCGCCAACCCGGTGTGGCTCGTCGACAACCTGCTCGCCGGCGAGAAGGTGCTCTACCACGGGCACGCGATCGCCGCCGTCGCCGCGATCGACCAGCACACCGCCGAGGACGCCTGCGCCCTGATCGAGGTGGAGTACGAAGTGCTCCCCGCGGTCGTGGACGTGCGCGAGGCGATGCTGGACACCGCCCCGATCCTGCACGACGACCTTCGCACCACCGTCCGCGCCCGTGGCGTGGAGCCGTCTGCGAACCGGCCGACGAACATCGCTCTCCATCTGCGCCTCGAGAAGGGCGACCTGGAGAAGGGCTTCGCCGAGGCGGACGTGGTCATCGAGCGCGAGTTCGAGACCGCGATGTTCCACCAGGGCTACATCGAGCCGCAGAACGGCACGGCGTGGTGGGATCGCGATGGCAACATCACGATCTGGACCAGCGTGCAGGGCACCTTCAACACCCGCGACCAGGTCGCGGCCGTGCTGAAGGTCGACCCGTCCCGCATCAAGGTCATGCCGATGGAGATCGGCGGCGGCTTCGGCGGCAAGAACCCGATCTACCTGGAGCCGGTCGCCGCGATCCTCTCCCGGAAGTCGAAGCGCCCCGTGAAGATGTGGATGCCGCGTGACGCGGTGTTCCTCGCCACGGGCCCGACTTCGGCGACGTACTGCCGCATCAAGATCGGCGCGAAGCGTGACGGTACCTTCGTGGCCGGCCACGCCTACCTCGCCTACGAGGCGGGCGCGTACCCCGGGTCGCCGGTCGGTGCGGGCGCGCAGTGTGCCTTCGCCCCGTACAACATCGCGAACCAGACGGTGGACGGCTTCGACGTCGTGGTGAACGGCCCGAAGACGGCCGCCTACCGCGCGCCGGGCGCCCCCGCGTCCGAGTACGCCGTTGAAGCGACGATCAACGAGCTCGCTGAGATGCTCCAGATCGAGCCGATGGATCTCCGCCTGAAGAACGCGTCCCGCGAGGGCACGCTGAACTCGGTCGGCGCCCCGTGGCCGACAATCGGCGCGGAGGCTGTGATGCAGGCGGTGAAGAACCATCCGCACTACAACTCCGAGCTCCAGGGCGAGGACACCGGTCGCGGTGTCGCGCTGGGCTTCTGGTTCAACGGCGGCATGGAGTCCTCCGGCACCGCTTCGGTGCAGGCGGACGGCCGCGTTTCGCTCATCCTGGGCACCATGGACATCGGCGGCTCGCGAGCCTCGATGGCGATGATGCTGGCCGAGGACCTCGGCCTGACGATGGACGACATCAACCCGCACGTCGTGGACACCGACAACGTCGGCTACAACGCGACCACGGGCGGATCGCGCGTCACGTTCCAGGGCGGCTGGGTCACGCGCGACCTTGCCGACCAGATCAAGGCACAGATGTCGGCCCGCGCGGCCGCGATCTGGGACGTGCCGGCTGACCAGGTGAAGTACGAGGACGGCGCCTTCGTCGGCCCGAAGGAGCGCTTCTCCTTCAAGGAGATGGCGGGCAAGCTGCCGGGCACCGGCGGTCTCATCACCGTCTCGGCGACCTCGAAGCGCAACACGCAGGGCCCGGCCTTCGCCGGTCACATCGTCGACCTGAAGGTCGACCGTGAGACGGGCAAGGTGCAGATCCTGCGCTACACCGCGATCCAGGACGTCGGCACCGCGATCCACCCCTCGTACGTCGAGGGTCAGATCCAGGGCGGCGCGGTCCAGGGGATCGGCATGGCGCTGAACGAGGAATACGTCTACGACGACCAGGGTCACCTGCGAAACGCGTCGTTCCTCGACTACCGCATGCCAGTGGCGAACGACCTGCCGATGATCGACGTCCAGATGGTGGAGGTGCCGAACCCCGGTCACCCGTTCGGTGTGCGTGGCGTCGGCGAAGTGCCGATCGTTCCGCCGCAGGCGGCGATCCGGAACGCGCTCCACGACGCCATCGGCATCAACTTCTACCGCACGCCGGTCAGCCCGCGAGTGATCCTCGACGAGCTGCTGCCGAAGGACTAGGTCCAACGTGGCGGTGACGGTGCACATCCCGGCCCACTGGCGCGACCGCTCCGGCGGTCGCGTCACGGTCGAGGTGGAAGGGCGCAACCTGCGCGAGGTCTTCAACAGCCTCGACCAGGCGTGCCCGGGGATGAAGGCCCTCATCACCGAGGAGAACGGCGACATCCGCGGCGAGCTCGCGGTGGCGATCAACTCCGAGGTGACCGAGGGCAGCCTGCTGGAACCGGTTCCCGAGAACGCCGAGATCTTCCTGATCCCGGCAATCGGCGGGGGCGCCTAGCCCCAGCTCCCAGTCCCACGGTTCGTCCGAACACCAAGCGGGCCCTCTCACGAGGGCCCGCTTCGCTTCGCGCGTTCGTAGTGCTCGAGTTCTACGGACGGCTGGCCTTGCAGTCGCGGTACGTCTGGACGCCGCCCTGCTCGATGAAGGCGTCCAGGCCCTTGGAGATGAGTGTGTAGGTGCCGTCAGAGTGGCGCGTCCCGCTGCCCTGGACCTGCTGCTTCAGTTCCAGCGTCTTGCCCTCGATGAACAGCGTCACGCGCTCCTGCGCTGCGGGGTACGCGAGGATCGCGAACGTCTTGCCCTCGGCACAGGCGTACGAGTAGCGCGTGCCGGTAGGGGACGGCGGAATGATCACGCTCGCCGCGCCGGTGCCGCCGGCAGCGGTGCCACCGGTCGCGCCCGCGGCGCTCGTCGCGCTCGATGAGGGCGTCGAGGTGGGTGCAGGCGTTGCGGCGGACGGCGACGCGGTGCCGGGCACCGCGGTCGCGCTCGACCCGGCGGTCGGGGTGCGGGCCGGCTCGGGCGTGGAGGTGCAGGCGGTCAGGCCGAGGAGCAGCGCGACGGTCGCGGTCGCGAGCATGCGGCGGTGGGTGGCGATCACGGGGAGCGACCTTCCGTTGTCGGCCGGAGCGGCGGGACGCTGCTCCGAGCCTCGATCATTATGACGCCCCGTGGCGGCAGTTGGTTCCCGCGCTGTTGCGAGGCGACGCGCGTGCGCGGTATCCTCGAAACGCGGGGAGAACATTTGAACTGTTCATCGGCATGTGCCGGTGAGCGGAGTTCGTCTATGCCGCAGTCTGACGCCTCCAACGTTTCTGGTCGACACCCCCGCGCCACCTCGCGCCGCGAGTTGTTGCGCCTCGACTTCCGCCGCGACCCCGAGCAGCTGTCCGAGGCGATCCAGTCGCTCCTTGACCGCTCCGCCATGTCGTCCGAGGAACGGGTGCAGGTGCTCGGCGGCGCGCTGGTGCTGGAGGCGCTGCGCCCCTACTGGGGCGATGGCCGTGCTCCTGCGGACGCCCACGCGCTGCTTCGCCGCGACGACCCCGAGCTCGCGGACGCAATCGAGGCGATCGCCCCGATGCTCCTCGGCCGCGCACAGGCGCAGGAGGACGCGCAGGCGGCGCTGGACGCCGTGACGGCGCTCCTCGGCGGGTAGGACCAGGCGCCCGCGGGGCCGGCCGCCAGTCGCAGTCCCCTCGCTGTCCCTCCCAGCGCCCCGTAGAGCGCGTTCTGCGCCGTTTCCTCGTCGCAGGCTGGCGAATGGCCTGTCTATACTCGGTGGGCAGTGTGGCGAGCCCGGCAGGCCCGAGGCGCGTCGTGAGAGCGAGCGAACCATGCCCCGAGCGATCTGGCGCGGCGCGATCTCCTTCGGGATGGTCAACATCCCCGTGAAGCTCTACACGGCCACCGAGAGCAAGGACGTCGCCTTCCGCCAGCTGGTCGCGGAGGACATGAAGCCGCTCAAGCAGCTCCGCTGGTCCCCCACCCTCGACCGCGAGGTGCAGTACGACGAACTGATCAAGGGCTACGAGTACGCGAAGGACCAGTACGTCATCGTGGATGACGAGGACTTCGAGAAGCTCCCGGTGCCCAGCAAGCACACGATCACCATCACCGCCTTCGTCGCGGCCAGCGAGATCGACCCCGTCTACTACGAGAAGGCCTACCAACTCGACCCGGACGAGGCAGGCACCCGCCCCTTCGCGCTCCTGATGCGCACCATGGAGGCAAAAGGCCTCGTCGCGATCGGCAAGCTGGCGCTGCGGCAGAAGGAGCACCTCGTCGTGCTCCGCACGGTCGACAACCGAGTCATGCTGGAGACGCTGTTCTACCCGGACGAGGTGCGCCCGTTCGAGGGCATCGACGTGTCGGACGTCGCCGTATCGGAGCAAGAGCTCCAGATGGCGGGCGCGCTCGTCGACATGCTGCACCAGCCGTTCGACCCCGAGCAGTACACGGACGAGTACCGCACCGCCCTGATGAACATGATCAGCACGAAGCTCGAGGGCGGCGAGGTGGTCGCAGGCGAGGATCAGCAGCCCGCCGCGCAGACCGTGGACCTCATGGCCGCCCTCCGCGCGAGCATCGACGCGACGCAGGCCCGCAAGGCGCAGGGCAGCGCCCCGGCCGCCGCGATCGACGCGGACGACGACGACGCGACCGAGGAGGCCGCGGAGCCGGCTGCCGCCGCGCCGAAGCGCGCGCCGCGCAAGAAGAAGGCGGCGGCGAGCTAGCGGCTCGCCGTCCTCGCGCCACCCGCCATGCCTCGCGCGCCCCGCAAGCCGAAGTCCGATCCCGCCTCCGCAGCGGACGCGCCGCTGGCGAAGTACGAGGAGATGCGCGACTTCGAGCGCACGCCGGAGCCCGCGCCCGCCCCACCCGAGGGGCACGTCCCCCCCGACAACGCCGAGCCGCTCACCTTCGTCGTGCAGAAGCACCGCGCGACGCGCCTGCACTACGACATCCGCTTCGAGGTGAACGGCGCGATGCCCTCGTTCCCCGTCCCGCGCGGGCCCTCGACGGATGTCGCGGAGCGCCGGCTGGCAGTGCAGACGGAGGATCACCCGCTGCCCTACGCGCTCTTCGAGGGGCTCATCCCGAAGGGCTCCTACGGCGCGGGCGAGGTGATCGTCTGGGACCGCGGCACCTACTCCCCCGACGAGCACGACCACGAACACGGCCCGCTGGTCTTCGAGGACTACGCCGAGGCCAGCCGCCGCATGGCGACGCAGATCGCTGAGGGCAAGGTCTCCGTCACGATGCGCGGCGAGCGCATGAAGGGCTCGTGGTCCTTCGTGAAGACGAAGCAGGCCGAGGACTCCTGGCTGCTCCTGAAGCACCGCGACGATGCGGCCGACGGGCGCGACCTCCCGGCGCTGTTCGACGCCTCGGTCATCTCGGGGTTCACGATCGCCGACCTGCAGGCGGGGCGGCTGCCCCCCACCGACTCCACGCCCGCGCCTCTGCGCGCGTCCGAACTGCCGAAGGCGCGCCGCATCGCGATACCCGCGAACGTGGAGCCGATGCAGGCGACGCTGAGCAGCGGCCCGTTCGCGCACGACGACTGGTCGTTCGAGCCGAAGCTGGACGGCGTGCGCGCCCTCGCGCGGTTCGAGGGTGGCTCAGACGGCGCGCGCGTTTCGCTTTCCTCGCGCCGGGGCAACGACATGACCGCGACGTACCCCGCCGTTGCGTCCGCCGTCGCGAAGCAGCCCGCCAACTCGATGATCCTCGACGGCGAGATCGTGGCATTCGACGAACACGGCGTACCGTCGTTCGAGCGGCTGCAGTCGCGCATCAACCTCACGAACGCGACCGAGGTCCGACAGGCCGACCGCGATCTCCCTGTCGTCTACTACGTCTTCGATCTGCTGTACCTCGACGGCGTCGATGTGCGTCGCGTACCGCTGGAGGCGCGCTGTGCGCTGCTGCGACGCACGATCATGCCCACGCCCCACCTGCGGCTCGTCGAGCCGTTCGAGGTCGACGGACTGACCGCCTACGAGGCGGCGACCGCGCTGGGCATCGAGGGCTTGCTGGCGAAGCGGCGCGACTCCGCGTACGAGAGCGGCAAGCGCTCGCCGTCCTGGCTGAAGGTGAAGCACCGCACCTCGGACGACTTCGTGGTCGTCGGGTACAGCGACGGACTGAACTCGCGCTCCTCGACCTTCGGTGCGCTGGCGATCGCGACACGCGACGAGGCCGGGACGCTTCGCTCCGTGGGCCGCGTCGGCAGCGGCTTCGACGAGCGCACGTTGCGCGCGTTCCTCGAACGCCTCGCGCCGCTGCGCATCGACGCACCACCGCTGGAGGTCACGCGCGACCAGGCAGCCGGCGTGACGTGGGTGCGCCCGGAGGTGGTGGTCGAGGTGGAGTACGCGCAGATCACCGCGGACGGGAGCCTGCGCGCGCCCGTCTTCCTGCGCCTGCGCGAGGACAAGGCGCCCGAGGATGTCGTCCGCATCTCCACGGTCACTCCGCCGAAGGAGCGCGCCGCGGGCGGGGCGAAGCGCTACAGCGCGATACGCACCGCGCGCCTGGAGGCTGCCCGAGCCGCAAAGCCGGCGTCCTCGCCCGCGAACACCACGGCGATCGCGCGCGACTTGCCGAGCGACCTCGACGCGCAGATCGCCTCGGTCATCGAGCAGGCCGAAGCCGCGAAGAAGCAGACGACGATCGAGGTCGCGGGCGCGCAGATCGCGGTGACGAACCTCGATAAGGAAATGTGGCCGGCGCACGGCGACACGCGCGCGCTGACCAAGCGCGACCTCATCGTCTACTACGCGCGCATGGCGCCATACCTGCTGCCACAGCTCCGCGACCGCCCGCTCACCATGACGCGCTACCCCAACGGCATCGACGGTTCGTTCTTCTACCAGAAGCACGTCGAGGCGCTGCCGCCGGGCGGCTTCGTAGATACGGTCACGGTGTTCATGGACAGCCGTGACCAGCAGGCGATCCTGGCGAACAACCTGCCGACGCTGGTCTGGCTGGCACAGGTCGCCGACCTCGCGCTGCACACCAGCCTCGCGCGCGCGAACCCGGCACCGGACGCCCTCGACCTGCCGCAGACCTACAGCGGCTCGAAGGAGGCGATCGAGTCGTCGCTCCTGAACTACCCGGACTTCGTGCTGTTCGACCTCGACCCGTACATCTACCGCGGCGACGAGGCGAAGGGCGGCGAGCCCGAGCTGAACCGCCACGCCTTCGAACAGACGACACAGGTCGCGCGCTGGCTGAAGGAACTCCTCGACTCCGCGGGGATGTCATCGTTCATCAAGACCTCGGGCGCGACGGGGCTGCACATCTTCGTGCCG
>CANKAU010000010.1 GCA_947479915.1 Chloroflexota bacterium | reverse complement strand
GACCACAGTGAGAGTGATGGGCTTCGCCAGCGCACATTCGATGTGCGGCCAACTGAATGTGTTGAACGAGCCGCTACCCGACTGCACCAGCACCGTCACCGCCGAGCCGCCCTGGCACGAAAGGCCCGTCAGCGTCTGGAGGTAGGCCTCGTACGACGCGTACGCGGCACCACCCCTGGAGCCGGGTGCACCCGGAGCGCCAGCCGGCCCCGTCGCGCCAGTAGCCCCCGCGGCGCCGGTCGCGCCGGTCGGCCCCGTCGCCCCGGTCGCGCCCGTCGGCCCCACCGGGCCAGCCGGCCCCACCGGACCGATCGGACCCTGCGGCCCGGTCGCGCCTCGGGGCCCCACGGGGCCGGTCGGACCAGACGGCCCCTGCCCCGCCTTGCCCTTGTCGTCGCGATCCTTGCCGTCCTCGGCGTGAGCGAGCGTGGTTCCGACGAACCCGATCGCGAGTGCAACCAATAGCAGGGACGCGAGCGCCCCCGCGAAACGGCGCCGGATCGGGTGACCGACCGCGGTGTTGGTGGTAGCAGGCATACGGGGCTCCTTGTGGCCTGACAGACGTGGAGCGCGAGCATTCATCCGTGCTCGCTCACGCGCGCGGAGAGTACACCCTCACGTATGCGTGAGGTATCCGTAGGCGGTAGTCTGTAAACGGCGACCATCAGGCGCGGACCCGTTGGAACCTCGAACGCGCCAAGAATCCACCCCAACCTCTCGGGGTTACCGGGGGTGCGTTGCCCCACATCTTGTGGTTCCCTATACTCAGTCGGCTAAGAACAGCGATCGGAGCGACGGTGAAACGGACCTGGCAGCCCAAGCGCAAGCCGCGCCAGCGTAAGCTGGGGTTCCGCGCGCGCATGGCCACGAAAGACGGCCGCGAGATCATTTCGCGCCGCCGCGCGCGCGGTCGCGCGCGATTGACGGTCTAAACGCCCAACGCGCCCGGTTCCGCATCGAGCACGCATCATCCTGACCCTCACCACTCCTCCCAACTCTCGAGGCCTTCAGCGGCCACGAGGAGGGTGATGTGACGCAGGGTTCGCAACCGCCCCCGCCCTCCAACCCACCCGCCTCCGCGCGGCGTGGAACGGAGCGGCTGCGGCGGAGCCAGGACTTTGCGCTGACCATGCGGACCGGACGCCGTGTACGGCATGCGCTACTTACGGCTGTAGCGCGCCGCACGCACGGGCCAGACACCCGATTGGGCTTCGCGGTCAGCCGACGTGTCGGCGGTGCCGTGGTGCGCAATCGCGTGAAGCGACAGATCCGCAGCATCGCCCGCGCCCACCTGTGGGTCAGCGGGTACGACGTGGTGATCGTCGCGCAACCATCCTGCGCCGAGGCTCGATTCGACGAGTTGGCGAGCGCAATCGCGAGTACGTGCGAGAAACTGGGCATCCTCATGGAGAATCGAGCGTCGTGAAGACGACTCTGCTCACGATGATCCGGTTCTACCAGCGATTCATCTCGCCTGGTCTCGGCGTCGCCTGTCGATACGAGCCCACCTGCTCGCGCTACGCCTACGAGGCGATCGAGGTGCACGGCTCTGCCCGCGGCACGTGGCTCGCCACAAAGCGCCTCGCGAGCTGCCGCCCCGGTGGCGGCGAGGGCTACGACCCGGTGCCGCACGTGAAGCACGCACACTCGCACCACGGACACACTGCATGATGTTTCACGTGAAACATCCACACTTCACCCACAGGGTGTCCGCGCGAAAGACCGCTCTTACGGGCCTGATCGCCGCGAGCGCGCTCTTTGCCGCCGCCTGCACCGGTAGCGTCACGCCCGCGAAGGGCTGGGCGCCCCCGGTTCCCGGCCCGAACGGCGTCCTTCTGGTCCAGTCCGGCCCCGGCCGCCTGACCACCACCAAGCCCGACGGCAGCCGCCTCGCGGACTACCAGATCGAGGGCATCACCACCAGCACGTTCTTCGGGCTCCGCCAGACGCAGGCTGCACCGTCACCGCTGTACGCTGCGCCACTGGTCGCCGGGAACGCCGTCTACCTCGTTGCGTACGACGGGCGTGTCGTTCGGCTGAACCTGGACGGCAACAACCTGAGCCAGCAGTGGGTCACCGACCTCGGTGAACAGGTGGTCGCAACCCCCGTCCTGCGCGGCGATCGCCTCTACATCTCCACCGAGCACGGCCGTCTGGAGGTGTTGAACACCGCCAACGGCACGCGTATCACCTCCAACCGCCCGACCGAGGGCCGCGTCTGGGGCGCTCCGGCACTCCAGGAGACGCGAATCTTCATCGGCACCCTCGACAGCAGCGAACTCCTCGCCGTCAACGCTGACACCGGCAACGTCGAATGGAAGCAGAAGGGCGTCGGCGCAGCAGCCGGCGACCTCGTCCTCGAGGGCGATCTGCTTGTCGTGCCGTCTTTCGACCGGACGATCCACGCTCTCGCGACGTCCGACGGCGTCGAGCGCTGGCGCTTCGCAGGCGACGGCTGGTTCGTGGGGCGCCCGCTGGTGACGAAGGACGTGATCTACGCTGGCAGCATGCGAGGCTCCGTGTACGCCCTCGATCGCGCCGGGAAGATGCTCTGGCGCTTCCAGCGCGCGCCGCTGGAGTTCCGCGCCGCGCCGATCCTCGCCGGTGACACGGTCATCGCCGCCGGTCGTGATGGCACGATCGTCGGCCTCGACGCCAAGACGGGCGCCGAGAAGTGGACGCGCAGCGCCGACAGCGCCGTGATCGAGGCGAACGGGGTCCTCGTGGACGGCGCGGTCTACTACAGCACAGACGACCACCGCCTCCTGCGGCTCGACCCGGCCAAGGGCGACATCCAGACCTTCAACGTCCAGCCCCCCAAGGGCAACGGCAAGTAAGCGCGGAGTAGCGGGGAACCATGCCGATCGGAGCCATCTGGCAGACCGCGCTCGAGACGCCCCTGATCAATATCATGGTCGTCCTCACCGCCTTCCTCGGCGGGTCGTACGGCCTCGCCATCCTCGCTTTCACCGTCCTATCGCGTGTCCTGATGTTCCCGCTCACGCTGCGGATGCTGCACTCCATGAAGGGGTTGCAGGAGATCCAGCCGCAGATGCAGGAGATCCAGAAGAAGTACACGGATCCCAAGCGACGCCAGGAAGAGGTCATGAAGCTCTACCGGGAGGCCGGGGTGAATCCCCTGGGCTGTCTGGGGCCTCAGCTGATCCAATTCCCGGTCTTCATCGCCCTCTATCAGGTCATCCGCATCACTCTGGGCAGCACGCCCGAGGGTGTGATGGACCTCTCCCACCGGCTGTACGAGTACCCGATCGTCCAGGACGCGATCCCGCTCTCCTCGAGGTTCTTCGGCATGGACCTCGCGGCGAACGGGAACTACCTCCTGGTCGGCATCGTGTTCGCTTCCATGTGGCTGCAGCAGCGCATCTCCACGAGCCGAAACGCGGCCACGGCGACCAGCGAGCAGCAAGCGCAGATGAACACGATGATGCAGTGGATGATGCCCGCGATGTTCGCGTGGTTCGTCATCGCCACCCCCGCAGGCGTGGGCCTGTACTGGGCGTCGAGCACGATCATCGGCATCGTCCTGCAGTGGGTATTCGTGGGCCCCGGAGACTTCACCTTCGGCTCACTCATCCCGGACCCGGTGCGGGAGCGGCTCGGCATGGGCCGCGCTTCGCACGCATCAGACCACCGTCGCGCGGCTCCGCGCACGGCCAACACCCAGCACGCTGAGGTCCCCGGCGGGGACCGGACCGAATCGAGGACGACGGATGCGGGTAGCGGAGACCAGCGGAAAGACGGTGGACGAGGCAATCGGGCGGGCTCTGAATCAACTGGGCCTTCGCCGCGAACAGGTCGACGTCGACGTAATCACTGAGGGTAAGGCCGGCTTCCTGGGCTTCGGCTCAGAGGACGCGATTGTCCGCGTCACGGCTAAGGACTCCGTCATGACCACGGGCGGCGGCAACAACCGCGGCCGTGGTGGTCGTGGTGGTCGCGGTGGCGCCGCCGGTGGTGGTGGACGTCGCGACGGCGCGGCGGATCGCAACCGCCAGCCCGAGGCCGCCCGTCCCCGTGACGATGACGACGATGACGCTCGTGATGACGATGACGACGCGCCGCCCTCTCGCGGCCCGAACGATGCACCTCGTGCCGGCGGAGACGCCACCGAGGCCGCGGGTGAGGGTGGCGAGCGACGCCGGCGCGGTCGCCGTGGTGGCCGTGGCCGCCGCGGTGGCGGTGGTGCGGCGGGCGAAGGCGGCGAGTCCGGGGAGCGCACGGCGGAGCCGGTGGCTGCTGCCGCGGCTGCGCCCGCTCGTGGCGGCCGCGCCGAATCGCGCGACCGGGATGACCGAGGCGATCGTGACGACCGCGGCGGCCGTGGTGGTCGCGGCGGCGGTCGAGGCGGTCGAGGCGGCCGTGGTGGTCGCAGCGAAGACCGCGGGCCGCGCCCCGAACGCCAGCGCGGCTATAGCGTCCCCGTTGACGAGGAGATCCGCATTCCCGACGCACCCGATGACGTGCCGGATCGCCCCTCGGCCGACTACGCGGATGAGCTGGACCTCGCCGGGAGCACCCTGCGCGACCTGCTGAACCTGCTGGGCCTGACCCACACCGAGATCAGCGCGCGCGACCCGGAGACCCCGGGCGACGGGCTGGGCCTCGTGGCGCAGGTGCTCGACCTCTACGGTGAGGACGACGAGACCTCGGACGAGCTGGGCCTGCTCATCGGCCGCCGCGGCGAGACGCTGTCGTCGCTGCAGTACCTGGTGAACACGATCGTCGGCCGCACCGGCGACGACGCGCCGGTCTACGGCATCGACATCGAGGGCTACCGCCGCCGCCGCGAGCAGACGCTGGTCGACCTGGCGCACGAGATCGCGCAGGAGGTCCGTGAGACCGGCGACGTGATCACCCTGGAGCCGATGCCCGCCTCCGAGCGGCGCATCGTCCACCTCGCGCTGGAGCAGGAGCCGGGCGTGCGCACCGAGAGCGTGGGCTCCGGCGACCACCGCCAGGTCGAGGTTCTGCCAGCAGACGAGTAGCTCACGCGAGAGATCAGGCCATCCTCGGCGGTGTGGGCTGATGCCCGCCGCCGAGGACGCCCGAGAATGACCGAGAACGACGCTCACCCCGATCCAGTGCTCATCGTCGGCGCGGTGACCTGGGACGTGGTGGGCGGCGCGCGCGTCCCCGGCGGTGCGGTCACCTTCGCCGCGCGGGCCGCGAGCGCCCTGGGCATCCGCGCCCACGTCCTGTTGATCGCAGGCCGCGACGCTGACCTCGCCGCATTCGCCGACCACGACCTCGCCTGTGTCCGCGTGGAGCCGACCATGACGCTGGAGCACCGCTACGAGGCCGGCGCGCGCCATCAGCGCGTGCTCGCCCGGCCCCATCGTCCGATTCGTCCGTCCGACCTTCCCGCCGACTGGCCGACCCCGCGCACGCTCGTGCTCGGCACGCTGCTCCCCGACGACATCGACATCCCGGCGTTCCTCGACCTCGGCGTCGAGGAAACCGCATTGATCGCGCAGGGACTCCAGCGCACGGTGGCTCCCGACGGCACGATCGAGCACCTGGACATGCCGTCGCCGGCGCTCCGTGACGCCGCGCGCTCGCACGTGACGCTCTGCCTCTCCGCCGAGGAGACCGGCCGCTGGGAGTCGCGCAGCCCCGGCGCGTTGGGCGAGCTCGTCGCGCGATCGCGACGCCTCGTGCGCACGCTGGGCGCGGACGGCGCGGAGATCCGCACGAGGGACGGCGGCGCGGAACGCACGCACCACGTCCCCGCGCTCCCTGCGGACGTGGTGGACGCGACCGGCGCGGGCGATGTCTTCGCGACGGCCCTTATACTCGCGATGCGTGCGGGGGAAGGTACGGCCGGGCGGCTCGCTGCTGCCTGTGCCGCGGCCTGTGTGGAGCGCCGAGGCTCGGCGCCCCTTCCTGCGCGCGCGGAACTGCTGACCCGCGCGGGCCTCGTGCCCGCCGACCTCGAGCGTGCGCAGGGAGACCGATGAGCGTCGTGATCGCGCTGGCGAACCAGAAGGGTGGCGTCGGCAAGACGACCACCACGGTGTCGCTCGCCGCCGCGCTCGCCATGCGATCGCTGCGCGTGCTGATCGTGGACGCCGATCCGCAGGCCAACGCCACCTCCGCCGTCGGCGCGACGAAGGACGACGAGGGCGGGCTGTACGAAGCGCTCGTCGATGAGCGTCCGCTCGCCGACGCCGTGCGCGCGACCGAGATCCCCGGCCTGTCCGTGCTGCCCACCACGCCCGCGCTCGCCGGCGCGGAGGTGGAGCTCGTCTCCGTCATGGCGCGCGAGTTCCGCATGAAGCGCGCACTGGATGCGCTCCGCCCGATGTTCGACGTGATCCTCGTGGACTGTCCGCCCTCGCTCGGCCTGCTCACGGTGAACGCGCTCGCCGCCTGCGACGAGGTGATCATCCCAGTGCAGTGCGAGTACTTCGCGCTCGAGGGACTGAGCCACCTGTCTCACACGATCGAGCTCGTGCAGCGGAACCTCAATCCTCGACTGGTGATCCGGGGTGTCGTGCTGACGATGTTCGACGGCCGCACGAACCTGTCGCGCGAAGTGGAGGCCGAGGTGCGGTCGCACTTCCCGAACACCTTCGCCGCCGTCATCCCGCGATCGATCCGTCTCGCCGAGGCGCCGAGTCACGGCGAGCCGATCAACGTGTTCGACCCGACGAGCAGCGGCGCGCGCGCTTACAACGACCTGGCCGACGAATTGATCGCAGCGCTGCGTGCGCGCGATCTGCTGCCGCAGCCGCCGGTCGTCGTGCCCTCGACGCCCACCGCCGTCGCGCCGATCGTCAGCACGCCGCACGAGGTCGCAACGATCCCCGCAACACCGCACGACGTTGCCACGATCCCGGTCACCCCGCATGACGTCGCAACGATCCCCGTCACGCCGCACGACCTCGCCACCATCCCGGCCACCTCGCACGAGGTCGCGGCGTACGAGACCACGCCGCGCGACCTCGCGCCGCTGGACCTCACCCCGGAGCGCATCGGACACACGGAGCAAACGCATGGCGCGTAAGGGCGGACTGGGCCGCGGACTGTCGGCGCTGATCCCGGAGGCCGAGCAGGCGCCGCGCGACGAGCGCGTGCCTTCGTCCGAGGTACCGATCGGCGACATCGTCCCGAACCCGCAGCAGCCGCGCACGGTGATGAACCCGGAGCTGCTGGCCGAGCTGTCCGAGTCGATCAAGATGTACGGCATCATCCAGCCGCTGCTGGTCACGCAGGAGGTCGGCCACGACGGCCGCACCGTCTATCAGCTGATCGCCGGTGAGCGCCGTCTGCGCGCCGCAAAGGCGGCCGGCCTCGAACGCGTCCCGGTCACGATCCGGCAGACAACGCCGCAGGAGTTGCTCGAGATCGCGATCGTCGAGAACGTCCAGCGCGCCGACCTCAACCCCATCGAAGAGGCGATCGCCTACCAGCGCCTGATGGAGGAGTTCGGCCTCACGCAGCGCGAGGTCGCGGAGCGCGTGGGCAAGTCGCGCACCGCCGTCGCGAACACCCTGCGCCTGACCGAGCTGCCGGCGGACGTCCGCGCCAGCATCACCAATGGCGAGATCAGCGAGGGCCACGGCCGCGCGCTCCTCGGCCTGCCGACGGAGGGCGAACGCCTCGCGGCGTGGCAGCTCGTCGTGAAGCACGGCTTGAGCGTGCGCGAGACGGAGCGCATGGTACGCGAAGGCGTGAAGCCGAAGCGGAAGGCCGTGGAGGCCACGCCCGAACGCGGCCCTGCCGCAATCACCTCCGGCTTCGAGGCTGCCCTGCAGCGGAGCCTGGGCACGAAGGTCGCGTTGAAGCGGACCCAGAAGGGCCGCGGCACGCTGACCATCCACTTCTATAGCGACGAGGAGCTGACCGGCGTCCTCGAACGGATTCTTGGGGAGGATGCACTGTGACCAGCGTTGCGGATCGCCTGAAGGAACTTGGGATCGACCTGCCCCCGGTGCCGCAGCCACTGGCGATCTACCGCCCCGCGGTGCGCACCCGTGACCTGGTTTACGTCTCCGGCCAGCTGCCGACCGTGGACGGCAAGATCCTGACCCCTGGTCGCCTGGGCGTGGACGTGACCGTGGAGCAGGCGAAGGCCGCCGCGCGCGTCGCCGCGATCAACGCGCTCGCTGCCGCGAACACGCTCCTCGGCAGCCTCGAGGGGTGCCGCGTGATCCGCACCGTCGGCATGGTGGCGTGCGCCCCCGAGTTCGTCGACCATCCCGCCGTCGTGAACGGCGCCAGCGAGCTGCTGCGCGACGTCTTCGGCGAGGAGCACGGCATTGGCGTGCGCCTCGCGTACGGCATCGCCTCGCTGCCGCTGAACTCGCCGGTCGAGGTCGAGCTGCTGTTGGAGGTCGACTAGATGCCCGGGCAGGGGAACCGCATCGACTTCGTGACCGGCGCGCCGGAGAAGTACGCCGACCTGGTCGACGCGCTCTCCGTGATCCCCGGCAAGGTGCGCGCCGCCGTCGCGGGCGCCTCCGACGCGGCGATGCGGCAGGAGCCGGCGGGCGGCTGGTCCGCCCTGCGGAACCTCGCCCACCTCGTGTTCCTCGCGGAGGCGAACGACGTCTTCATCACGCAGATGGCGAAGATGACGAACCCGTCACGCAAGCAGTTCCCCTCCGGATACATCGCGGAGGACCTCGAGGCGCTGCCCGTGCCGGTGCTGCTCCAGCGCATCGAGGACGCGTTCAGCCACCTCGTCGGATTGCTGGGCCACACGCCCGACGCCGCGTGGGGCCGCCCCGGCGAAGCGCGCGGCATGCGCCGCTCGATCCGCCAGATGGCCGTCTACCACGCCGAGCATTTCGACGAGCACCTCGTCGAGATCGCGAAGCTCGTCGGCCCCAAGGCTGCCGCGAAGAGGTAGTTGTCTCGCCTCAGGCTGAGCCCAAGGACGAAGCAGAAGGCCCGCTGTCGCGGGCCTTCTGCTTGTTCAGTCACCGCGTCGAGGCGCTACGGCGTCCCGCCGACTTCGATCGGGAGGTCTTCGCGGACGGACCATTCCGCCCACGATCCGTCGTAGTTGCGGGCGTTCGTCCAGCCCAGCAACTCGTACATCGCGAACCACGAGGCGGCCGAGCGGATGCCGCCGCCGCAGTACGGGAACACCGGCTTCGTGCCGTCGATGCCCGCGGCCGCGTACAGCGACCGGATTTGATCGAGCGGCAGGAAGCGACCGTCCGCGTCCATCAGCAGTTCCCAGTTGAGGTGCGACGCACGCGGGATGCGGCCGAGTCGCGCGGCGGCGTGTGCGCCCGGCTCACCGACGTACTCGCCGTCCGTGCGGCAGTCGAGGATGCGCGCGGCGTCATCGCCGTTCGCGATCGCGAGCACCTCGTCCACCATCGAGATCACGGTGGGGTCGCCCTCAGACAGGCGGCACGTGGTGGGCGTGACGACGGTTTCATCGGTGGTCGTCGGAATGCCCGCGGCTGCAAGCGCCGCGACCGAGCGATCCGCGACGACGACGTGCGGGAAGCGGTAGTACCGCAGCACCCAGTAGGCGCGGTACGGCCACATCGACTTGCCGGAGGCGAGGCAGACGATCGTCTTCGTCTCGTCGATGCCGAGGCGGCCGAGGTTCGCCTCCTGCTCTTCGCGGTACGGGACCAGCGCGCGGACGCCGTTGCGGGTGACAGTGAAGTCGCCGTAGCCGTCCGCCCACACCGCGCCCGGCAGGTGGCCGCCCTCGTACTCCTTGCGCTCGCCGCCGACGTGGAGGAAGACGACGCTCGGATCGTCGAGGTGCGCGCGCACCCAGTCGAGGTCGACCGTGGCGTTCGGGTTCGCTGCGGGCATGGGCGTGTCCTCCTGCGATGACGGTGGCGGGAGAGTGCCTCCCCCACCCGTGCCCCCGCGCATCGCGGGAGCGGTTTTAAACATGACCTCGGCTACTCGGCTGCGGGTGATCCGCCCTCGGGGGCTGCGCCCTCGCCGCCGCGGCCACGGCCGCCTCGACGGCCGCGACGCCGGCGTCGCTTCTGCTCCTCGGCGTCGCCTCCAGGCGCACCGGGCGCGGCGCTCCCCTCCGGTCGAGGCGGGCGAGCGGGACGTTCGGCGCGCTCGGCACGCGGCGGCGTGTCGCGCGGGGTGTCGATCGCGCCGGTCGCATCGGGCGTGGCGTTCGAGGTGGGACGGCCGGAACGACGACCGGCGATGCCGGGGCGACCGGGGCGCGCGTTCTGCGTGCCGGGTGCAGCCTCACCGACCGGGCGCTCGCGACGCGGACGGCGGGCGCGATCTTCGGTCGTTCCGCCGTCGCGAGGTGCCCCATCGCGCGGTGCGCCGTCGCGAGGCGGGCGAGGGGGACGGTCGGAGCTGCCAGGCCGCGCAGCGCGCTCGGCGCGGTCGTTGCGGTCACGGCGCGGGCGATCCTCGTCGCGCGCGGGACGCGGGCGCGGGTCGGGGCGGCCTTCGGGACGGCGCGGCGCAGTCGGCATCGCGACCGGCTCGAGGACGCCGAGGAAGTGATCGCGGCGGTCGCGATCCTGCTCGTGCAGCGGCGCCTCGAGCGACTCCTCGAGGTCCACGGGCCGGACGGCTGTACCGTACTGCTCACGCAGCGCGGCGGCCGGCATCTCGACCACCTCGCCCGTCTCGTCCATGCGCATGCGCACGGTCTCGGACAGCGCGTTGATGGAGAGCACCTTCGCGCGACCGACGGGAGTGCTGATGCGCTTCCCGACCTTCGGCAGCGTGCCCATGATCTCGCGATACGCCTCGAGCTCGAACGAGAGGCAGCAGAGCAGGCGTCCGCAGACGCCCGAGATCTTCGAGGGGTTCGGGGCGAGGCCCTGGTCCTTCGCCATCTTGATCGAGATCGCCGGGAACTCCACCTGCCACGTGGCGCAGCAGAGCGCGCGGCCGCACTGGCCGATGCCGCCCGCGGACTTGGCGCGGTCGCGGTCGCCAACCTGCTCCACCTGCACGTTCGCGTCCAGCTGGCGCGCGGCCTCGCGGCGCAGCCAGTCGCCCTCCTCCTGCTCGCGCGCGACGAAGGTGATGTCCGCGTGCCGACCGTCGAGGTCGTACATCAGGCTGGCAACGCGCACGCGCTGATCGCGGCGCGTGGCGATCGCCTGCACCCGCACGATGTCCTCGGTCGCGCGGGCCTGCTGTTCGCGGTACGCCTGCACGTCGCGTTCGCCGGCGAGGCGATCGATGACGCGCACGGGGCCGTCGAAGCGCGCGCCCTGCGTCTGGTCCGCGGCGAGCACGACCCAGCCGAGGCGCTCGCCTCGGTCAGTGCGGACGACGACGTAGTCGCCCGTGCCCAGGCTGAGCCCGTCGGGCGAGCAGTACGAGATCGGGCCGGCTTCCACGAAGCGGACGCCGACCAGTCCCTCTGCGACTGATGTGGTTGCCATGTCGTTCCGCGTCACCGCGCCCTGCCGCCCGCGGGCGGATCCGGTCGAGTGCCCGTGGCTACTCGCCGGCGGTCGCCGAGACGCGATCCTCCGTTTCGTGAACCAGCGTCACGGCCCCCGGGGGGAGCGTGGGCAGGTTGAGCATCATCACGTCCAGCGCGACCTGCGCGCTGGTGTTGGCGAGCAGGTGCTCGCGCGCCGTCTGCACCGCACGCAGTGCTCGCAGTGCTTCCTCGGCGTTGCAGTCCACGTTTGCGTGCGCGCCTTCGACGCCTGCGCCGACGAGGAGCGCGCTGCGCCACCACTCGCGCCACAGGTCCAGCGTCGCCAGCACGCTCTCGCGCTCGCGGTACCAGCCGCCGCTGAGGCGATCCGAGACGTCGAAGCGCTCGTTGCGCGATCCGATCGCGATGCGCGCGACCTCGGCCTCGGCAGACGCGCGCAGCACGCCCATCGTCGGGTCGGCGTGCATCCGCATCGCGAGGCCGTACCGGCCGTGCGCGAGGTAGGCGAGCGAGGCGGCCTCCGGAGCGTCGAGGCCCGCGTCCTCGATCAGCGCGTTCGCGAGGAGGTGGTGGGGCATGGGGCGCAGGGTGAACTCCTGGCAGCGCGACCGGATCGTCGGCAGCAGCGCGTCCACGTCCGCGGCGACGAGGATCAGCATCGCGCCGCCGGGCGGCTCCTCCAGCGTCTTGAGCAGCGCGTGCGCCGCCTCCGTCTGCAGGTCGTCCGCGGTGTCCACGATGAACACGCGTCGAGGCGCGGCGAACGGCGCGAGCGCGGCGACGCGCTCCAGCCGGCGCACCTGGCAGATGCGGATGCGCGTCGATCGGTCGGTGGCGTGGTCATGCGAGGTCTCGTCGCACATGCCGCCGATGGTGATGCGCTCGATGTCCGGGTTCGTGCCCGCCTCGACCTGCTTCGCGGCACGCGACTCGAGGTCGGGCACCGTCGGGTCGTCCGCGCTCGGCGCGATCAGCGTGGCGGCGAGGCGGCGCGCGAGCGTGGTCTTGCCGACGCCCGGCGGCCCGCCGATGAGGAACGCGTGCGCGAGGTGGCCCGAGGTGATCGCGCGGCGCAGCGCCTCCACGGCGGCGTCATGGCCGCGCAGTCCCCACGCGTTCCGGGATCCGGGCACGGGGGGATCGTCCAGCGCGCGCTGCGCCTCGGTGGTCATCGCTACTCGTCCACGTCCAGCGCGCCGAGGTCCTCGAACGTCTGGCGGCGGCGGATGAGGCGCGCGTGGCCGTTCTCCACCATGACCACCGCGGGGCGGAGCGCCATGTTGTAGTTCGACTCCATCGCCACCTGGTACGCGCCCGCAGCCGGCATCGCCAGCAGCTCGCCCGCGCGCAGTCGAGGCAGCTCGATGTCCTTGATCAGGATGTCGCCAGACTCGCAGTAGCGGCCCGCGATCGTGACCAGTTCCTCGTTCGGGGCGAGCGGGCGCTCCGGCAGGACGGCCTCGTACTGCGATCCGTAGAGCGCGACGCGGGGGTTGTCCGCCATGCCGCCGTCCACGCTGACGTAGGTGCGGATGCCCGGCACCTCCTTGCGCGCGCCGACCGTGTACACGGCCATGCCCGCGCGCGCGACGATGCTGCGGCCCGGCTCCAGCGTGATGTGCGGCAGCGCGAAGCCGCGCGCGTCCGCCTCGCGCTTCAGCGTGCTGGCGATGACGCTGGCGTAAGCCTCGTAGGCGGGGGCCTGCTGGTCGTCGCGGTAGGCGACGGCGAAGCCGCCACCGGGCGAGAACTCCGGCACCTCGACGCCGATCTGCTTGCGCACGACCTCGTCGATGAACTCCGCCATGACCTCGATCGCCTGCGCGTAGGGCTCCATCTCGAAGATCGGGGAGCCGAGGTGCATGTGGATGCCCCGGAACTCGAGGTGCGGCGACGCGACGATGGCGCGGATCGCGCGCTCCGCCGCGCCGGTGACGATCGGCAGGCCGAACTTGGAGTCCAGGATGCCCGTCGTGGTCTTCTCGTGCGTGTGCCCGTCGATGCCCGGCGAGACGCGGATCAGCACGCGCTGGCGCCGCCCGAGGTCCTGCGCGATGCGTTCGAGGAGCTCGATCTCCCACTCACCGTCGATGACGATGCGGCCGACGCCGTGCTCCACGGCGAAGCGCAGCTCGTCCGGGGTCTTGTTGTTGCCGTGCAGGTAGACGCGCCCCAGGTCCACCCCCGCCGAGGCGAGCGTGGCGATCTCCCCCGCGGAGACGGCGTCGAACCCGAACCCCTGCGAGGCGACGAAGCGGGCGAACGGGCGGTTCAGGAACGCCTTGGAGGCGTAGACCAGCTCGCTGTCCGGGTAGGCGGCGGTGAAGGCCTGCCGGTAGCCCTGGAGCTGGGCGCGCAGCGTGGCCGTGTCATAGACATAGAGCGGCGTGCCGAAGCGATCCGCCAGCTCGCGGAGATCGCACCCGCCGATGGCAAGGTGGCCCGCCGAGTTCACCTCGGCAGAGATCGGCAGGACATGGGCCAGCGGCAGTGCCGCACCCGTGGAAGCAGTCGTCACGTGTCAGAACCCCGCGTCAGTGCGGGTGCGTCAGTCCTCGAGGATCGCCCAGCCTCGCCGCGACGCACCCAAGCGGCGCGAGGCGCGATCGGCCGCCATTATCGCACGGGGGCGGGTGGGGCGGAGAGGACCAGAATCGCACTTATGTGCTACTCTGGCCTTCCGGAGGCCTCATGGACAAGCGCTTTCAGGTCTTCGTGAGTTCGACCTTCCTCGATCTTCGCGAGGAACGGCAAGCCGCCGTCCGCGGCATCTTGGGCACCAACCACATGCCCGCCGGGATGGAGCTTTTCCCTGCGTCCGACGAGTCGGCGTGGTCTTTAATTCAGCGAGTGATTGACGAGTCGGACTACTACGTCCTCATCATGGGCGGACGCTACGGATCGCTCGGCGGCGATGGTGTCGGCTACACGGAACGGGAGTACGACTACGCCGTTTCCCAGAAGAAGCCAGTAATAGCGCTCTTACATCGCTCCCCGGAGAAACTGGCGAGAGAGAAGACTGAGACTACCGAAGACTCGTGGCAGAAGCTTGAGGTCTTCCGAAAGAAGGTCGAATCAAGACACCACTGCGCGTTGTGGGCTACCGCAGAGGAGCTTGAAGCCAAGGTGATTCTCGGCTTGATCGCCGCTGTGAATGCCTCCCCGGCGTCTGGGTGGATCCGTGCCGATCAAGTTCCTACCGACGCGACAATCGGCGAGGTGCTGACCTTGAGAAACCGAATCGCGGAACTCGAGAAGTCGCTGAACGATGTTCGTGTGACGGCTCCACCTGAAGCCCACGGCCTAGCCAGTGGGGACGACAGCTTCAGTCTCAGAATGACCTTCCAGACGGTAGATCCGGTCACTTATGTCCGTACAGGATTCCGAACAAGCATTTCGGTGACGTGGGACGAAATCTTCGTGGCTGTGTCGCCGACTTTGATCAACGAAGCAAGCGACGTCCAACTCCGCGGCGCCCTGCTCGCCTTCTGTGAACCGATCTGTCGCGAGAAGGTTCAGGATCTGCCGGCGCTGCTGCGTCGGAGGCCCACGAGCTTCCAGGTGGAGCAGAAGAGCATCGACACGTGTGTGGTCCAGTTCCGCGCATTGGGGCTCATCACCGAGAGCGTCAGATCTCGCAGTGTTAAGGACACGTCCACCTACTGGAAGCTCACTCCATATGGTGACCATCGCATGACTCAGATCAGAGCAATGCGAACCGCCTCCATTTCCGACCCCGACACGTCGGTTCCTGAGGATAACGTGGAACCCGAAACGTCCGATGAGTGATCTACCCTCTCCCACCCCCGAACCCACCATCCTCCTGCGCTTCCCCCTCGAGGAGGGGCGGAGCGTCGAAGTGCGGCTGCCGGCGGAGTGGACGCGCGGGGACGTGGAGTACGTACGGCAGCAGCTCGCGCTGATGCTCCGGCAGCTCGACGAGACGGTGCCGACCGACACGAGGTCGTACGGGCGCGCCGGGTTCCTGGAGCGGTGGTGCGTGGTGGAGCCGGGCGAGTAGCCTCGTCCTCGTGACCCCGAAGCCCTCGACCTCTCGCTCCGCGTCGCCACGCGCGCGCGCCACGCCCGTGCCCGCGGAGCCGACACCGCTCGATGCGCTGACGCCCGCTCGCGTGCGCCGAATCAGGCGAAGCCTGCTCGACTGGTACGCCGAGCACGAGCAGCCGTTCGCGTGGCGCACGGGCGGCGACCCGTACTCCGCGCTCGTCGCGGCGGTGGCCGCGCAGCAGACGCAGATGGCGCGGGTGATCGAGGTCCACGAGCGCTGGATGGCGGCGTTCCCCACGATCGCCGCCCTCGCACGGGCCGACCGCGCGGAGGTGCTGCGCGTGTGGGGGCGGGCGGGCTACCCGCGTCGCGCCGTCGCGCTGCACGAGACGGCGATCCGCTGCATGGCCCCGGTCGCAGAGGGCGGGCACGGCGGCGGGCTGCCTCGCGACCTCGCGGCGCTGCTCGCGCTGCCCGGGGTGGGGCCGTTCACCGCGGCGATCGTGCTCACATTCGGCTGGGGCGACGACGCCCCCGCGATCGACACGAACATCGTCCGCGTCATCGGGCGCGTCGTGTACGGCGACCTGCAGCCGGCGCGAGAGACCTCGACGGCACGCATCGAAGCGGCGGCGGCGCGGCTGTTCCCCGCGGGGCAGGGCGCGCGCTGGAACCCGGCGCTCATGGACTACGGCGGGCACGTCTGCCTCCCTCGCCCGCGCTGCGAGGCGTGCGTCATCGCCTCGATCTGCGCGGCTCGGCCGCGCTTCGCCGCGGGCGAGACCGCCGAGCCGGTGCGCGCGCAGGGCCGCTTCGACGGATCGGATCGCCAGTGGCGCGGCGCGCTGATGCAGGCGCTGCGCGACGCGCACGCCGAGGGCGGCGCGAGCGTGACCGAGCGCGCGCTGCTCACGCGCCTCGCGACGGCGGGCCTCGACGACCCGGAGCGCGCGCGGCGGCTGCTCGCGGCGCTCGTCGCGGACGGCCTCGCGTGGCGCGAGTCGCGTCGAGGCGGCGCGCGCGTGGGCCTCGGCACCGCGCCGTCGGCCTAAACGCGCGAGCACCGCGCGAAGGAGTAGGCTCGCCCTGCCGAGCGTGACGGCGACGAGCGAGGGGAGACGACACATGGCGGAGCGCGCATACGGCGACGGGCGATACCTCGTGGAGGTCGTCGCGAACATCGGTTCCTACGGGAACAACGCGTACATCCTCAGCGGCCCGAACCGCGGCGCGGTCACGATCGTGGACGCGCCCGAGGGCGCCGAGGCGATCCTCGAGGCCGTCGGGCGCCGCAAGATCGAGCGCATCGTGGTGACGCACGGCCACTTCGACCACTGGCTCGGCTTCGATGTGCTGCGCGCCGCCACAGACGCGCCCGTCTTCGCCGGCGCGGAGGAGGTGGACCTCGACGCGTCGAAGCAGATCCTGCCGGCCGCGCACGGCGACACATTCGACGTCGGCGGGGCCACGGTGCGCGTGCTGCACACGCCGGGGCACACGCCCGGGTCGATCTGCCTGCACTTCGGCGGGGCGGTGCTGACCGGTGACACGCTCTTCCCCGGCGGCCCCGGCCGCACCCGCAGCAACGAGGCGCTCCAGCAGGAGATCGCCTCCATCCGCCAGCACCTGTTCACCATGCAGCCCGACACGCTGGTGCTCCCCGGTCACGGCGGCACGACGACCATCGCGCAGGCCGCCGAGGAATACGCCGCGTTCGCCGCGAAGCCCCACCCGAGCGACCTCGCCGGCGACGTGCTCTGGCTGGAGTCGTAGCGCGCGGACTCGCACAGACGTGATGGGGCGGCTGGTCGCCGGTCGTCGTCCGTTGAACCGCCGGGACGAGGCGGCTACGATCCCTCGAACCCCGTACCGTGACGATCCACCTGGAGTCCCGTGGCGACTGACGCCTTCACGCTTGCGCCGGTCACCCACACGCTGAGCAACGGCCTCCGGCTCCTGGTCACGCCGATGCCGTACGCGCGCTCGGTGTCGATCTCCGTCTACTTCGCCGCCGGCTCGCGCTACGAACCCGCCGAGGCGGACGCGGGCCTGTCGCACTTCCTGGAGCACCTGTGCTTCAAGGGGACGGTGCGCCGGCCGAAGCCGCTGGACATCTCCATGGAGCTGGACGCGATCGGCGGCAACATCAACGCCGCGACGAACCGCGAGCTCACCGTCTACTACGCGAAGGTCACCCCCGAGCACCTGGAGCAGGCGACCGACGTCCTCGCCGACATGCTGCGCAACTCGACGCTCATCGACTCCGAGATCGAGCGCGAGCGCGGCGTGATCCTCGAGGAGCTCGCCGCCGTCGAGGACTCCCCGACCGAGCAGGTCAGCGTGCTGCTGGATCAGCAGCTGTGGCCGGGCCAGCCGCACGGCCGCGACGTCGCGGGCACGGATCAGTCCGTGAGCGAGATGCCGAACCCGCGCATCGTCGACTACTACCACCGCCAGTACGTCCCGAACGCGACCGTCGTCTCGCTCGCCGGCGCGATCTCGGTCGAGGCCGGTCGCGAGCTCATCGAGCGGCACTTCGGCGACTGGGCGCCGGGCACACCGCACGACTGGGTGCGCAACACGGACGAGCCGCGCGGCCCGCGTATCGCGCTCCTCGAGAAGGACACGGAGCAGGCGCACGTCGCGATCGGCATGCGCGGCCTGTGCTCCACGGACGAGGACCGCTACGCGCTCGACCTGTTCTCGATCATCCTCGGCGAGGGCATGTCCTCGCGACTGTTCTCGCGACTGCGCGAGGAGCTCGGGCTCTGCTACGACATTCACTCGTACATGTCGACGCTGCTGGACACGGGCATGTTCGGCATCTACGCCGGCGTCGACCCCGACAACACCACGGAGACCGTCCGCGAGATCTCGCGCGAACTGATGCGCTCGCTCGCGCCGGTCGCCGAGGACGAGCTCGCGCGCGCGAAGGCCGTGTCGCGATCGCGCACGCAGTTGCGCCTCGAGGACACGCGCTCTGTGTCCGCGATGTACGGCTCGCTCGCCGTCCTCGGCCTGCCGATGCGCACGCCCGAGGAGGCGCTCGCCCGCTCGCAGGCCGTCACCGTCGAGGACATCCGCCGCGTGGCCGCGCGCGTGATCCGCGAGGACGCCCTGCACCTGTCGATCGTCGGCACCGTCGACGCCGAGCCGCTGGGCACCGCGTTCTCGCTGGGGAACTAGCGATGCAGCCGTTCGTCGCCGCCGCCGATCCGGAGCGCTTCATCCTCGTCGCGCGTCGCGTCGAAGATGGGCGCTTCCTGTTCGCGCAGTGGGGCGACTGGCCGCACCCGACGATGATCTCCACGCTTCCCCCGTCCGAGCATGAAGGCTTCGTCGAGGGCATCGAGTCACTGCTGCGCGGGCGGATGCACGTGCGCGTGGTCGGCACGCCGCAGCTCGCGACCGAGCGGGTCGCGGTGCGCATGGCGCACCCGCGTGGGGGCGGCCCCATGCTCGGCTGGCTTCAGCCCGTCGCCGTCGAGGTCTCCGGTGAGCCCGCGCCCGACGCGCTGATCGAGGCCGTTGCCGCGCTCAGACTCGACGAAGCGCTCGAGACGCTCGCGACCGACGTCGAGCGCGCCGCGTTCCGCGCGGGCGCCGAGGCGTTCGGGGCCTTCCGCTACCAGGCGTAACCGCGCTGCCTCGGCCCGCTCTCATCGCGCGTCGCTAGACTCATCGCATGAGACGCATCGCATGACCTCGACCGCCCCCGACCACGATCTGCCCGAGGGCTTCGCGTGGCGCGACGCGCCGATCGCCGACCCCGGCGTCGTGGAGCGCGGCTTCACGATCGACGTCGAGGATGCCTACGGCAGCGAGCGCATCCCGGGCGTGCTGTGGGCGCCCGTCCGCGCCGAGGACGACACGCGCCCGCTGCCGCTCGTCCTGATGGGGCACGGCGGGCAGTCCCACAAGCGATCGGACCGCATGGCCGCGATCGGCCGTCGGCTCGCGCGGCGGCAGGGCGTGCTCGCAGCGTCCATCGATCAGATCGAGCACGGCGAGCGCGGCCCGCTGTCCTCTCGCGTCGAGGGTGCTGACGACCCCGCCTTCCGTGCGCTGTGGCAGCGCCCCGGAGTCATCGAGCAGTCCGTGACGCAGTGGCGCGCCGTCACGCGCACACTCGCCGCGCTGCCGCAGGTCGACGCCAGGCGCATCGGCTACTGGGGGCTGTCGATGGGCAGCATGCTCGGCCTGCCGTTCATCGCAGAGGAACCGCTGATCCGCGCGGCCGTCCTCGGACTGGTCGGGCTCACCGGTGCGGGCGTCGACGGAACGAGCGTCGCCGCGAACCTCGAGGCTGCCGCTCCGCGCATCGCGTGCCCGGTGATGTGGGTGATGCAGTGGGACGACGAGCAGTTCGACCGCGCTGGATCGCTGGCGCTGTTCGACCTCGTCGGCACCAGCAACAAGCGGCTCGTCGCGTTCACCGGCCTGCACGACGCCGCGCCGGACGAGTCGACGGCGCTGACGCGGGAGTTCCTCGGCCGCGAGCTGTCGAGGTAGGGGCGGCGGAAGGCCGACGCCCCACTCGGCATGACAGCGGTACTGGCTAGACGTGCTCCCAGACGACGCGGTTGTCGGCCAGCTCTACGCGACGAACGCGGCCGTCCTCGACGAGCACCTGCAGGTGCGACAGCGTCTCGCCGAGCGCTGCGCGGCGCTTGAAGATGCTGAACGTCTCGTAGGGCTTGCTCCACTCCACGTTCTCGGCGACCTCGGCGGCGCTGATGCGGCCACCCAGCGCGTTGTACACCTCGTCCAGTCGCTCGTCGTGGTGCTCGAGGATCTCGAGGCAGCGCTTCGGCAGGTCGGCGATCGTGTCCTGATGCGCCGGCAGCCCGAGTTCGCTGTCGAGGTCGGCGACCTTCTGCAGCGACGCGCGGAACTCGCGCAGCGGCGAGCGACCGATCTCCTCGTCCTCGGAGGCCAGCGAGACGTTGGGGGTGATACGCGAGAGCACGTGGTCGCCGGTGAAGGTGAACTTGCGCTTCGGGTCGTAGATGCAGAGGTGGCCCGGGGTGTGCCCCGGCGTCCACACCGCCTTCAGGGACCACCCGTCGAACGAGTACTCGTCGCCGTCGTGCAGCCGGACGTCCGGCTCGATGCGGCCGAGGGTGCGCGTGGCCATCTCGACGGTCGTCGCGGTGTCGCTGTTCCCCCGACGCCGCGCCTCGATCTCCTTGTCGAGCTCGCGCTCTTCGTTGATCCAGCGGCGCGGCCCGTCGTCCTCGATCTTGAGGTCGATCGTCATGTCGAGGCCGTGCTTGAGCGCCCACGCGTTGCTGTCGCGCTCGGCCTGCTGCGGGTCACGGTGGTGGATCTGGCCGTAGGTGAAGCGCTCCGAACCCATCATCACCAGCTCGCAGCCCGGCGCCTGGTCCTTGATCCACTTGGCCATGCCGAGGTGGTCGGGGTGCGCGTGCGAGACGAACAGCCGCTTGATGTCGGCGATCTTCCCGTCCAACTCGCCGATTTGCTCGGTGAGTGCCTCGATCGCCCCACGCGTGCCGTAGCCGCAGTCGAAGAGCGTCAGGCCGTCGTTGCCGCGGAAGACGTACGGGGTGGTCCAGCCGAGGCCGCCAGCGGTCATCGGGATGCTCAGGCGGAAGAGCCCGGGAACGATCTCAGTCACCACAGGACAGGCCTTTCGAGTCGGCGCGCGCTCATAGAGGGAGCTGGCGTCGCCGCTGCATGGGTCGCGTTAGTTATAGCAGATGCCTCCGTAGGGTCTTCGCTGGCGGCTGGCGCCGAGGACGGCGCGCGGGACGGCCATCGACGTGCGCGTCGTCGAGGTGCGGGCGCGGGCTGCCCTCGCCCTTGCCCCCCTTCCCGGCGGCAAGGGGGATGAATGGCGAGGGCTTTGCCCTCGCGCTCCCAACACTCGGCGGCCGTTCCGTCTCTGCGGGGTGGGGGGGACGCAGCTCCTCACGTATTCTGCAGAGCCCCCTCCTGCACCGGGAATGGCAGGGTGGGCCGCGGTGCTTTTGAACCCGACATCCTTGCCCGAGCGAGGCACGGGCCCGCGATCGCGCGGACAACGACAGGGGCCGCCTTGCGGCGGCCCCTGCGGTTCATGCACCTCGACGGGTCGAGGGCTAGAAGTCCATCCCGCCACCCGGGGGCATCGGCGGGGCCGGCGGGGCCGGCAGTTCACCGACGGCCGCTTCGGTCGTCAGCATGAGCGAGGCCACGGAGACCGCGTTCTCGAGCGCGACGCGGGTGACCTTCACCGGGTCGATGATGCCCAGCTCGAACATGTCACCCATCTTGTTGTGCTCGGCGTCGTAGCCGTAGTTGGCCTTGGCGTCGCGCACCTCGTTGACGATCACGGAGGCCTCGCGGCCGGCGTTCTCGACGATCTGGCGCAGCGGCGACTCGAGCGCCTTCATGACGAGACGGGCACCGGTGCGCTCGTCACCGTCGAGCTTGGCGAGCAGCGGCTCGAGCGCGGGCAGTGTGCGGAGGTAGGCGACGCCACCACCGGGCACCACGCCCTCCTCGACCGCGGCGCGCGTGGCGGACAGCGCGTCCTCCAGGCGGAACTTCTTCTCGCGAACCTCGATCTCGTTCGAGCCGCCGGCCTTGATGACGGCAACGCCGCCGGCCAGCTGCGCGAGGCGCTCCTGGAGCTTCTCGCGGTCGAAGTCGGAACCGGTGTCCTGGATCTGCGCGCGGATCTGGCGGATGCGGGCCTGGATGGCCTCGTCCGAACCGGCGCCCTCGACGATGGTCGTCATGTTGGCGTCGGCGACCACGCGGTGGGCGTGGCCCAGGTCGGCGAGCTGCGCCTCGGAGAGCTTGCGGCCCATGTCGGCGGTGATAAAGGTCGCGCCGACGAGGATCGCGAGGTCCTCCAGCATGGCCTTGCGGCGGTCACCGAACGAAGGGGCACGCACGAAGAGCGGGTTCAGGTTGCCGCGCATCTTGTTCACGATCATCGTGGACAGCGCTTCGCCTTCGAGGTCATCGCAAATGACCATGAAGTTCTTCGTGACCTGCACGACCTTCTCGAGCAGCGGCAGGATCTCCTGCAGGTTGTCGATCTTGGCGTCCGTGATCAGGATGTACGGGTCATCCAGCGCGGCTTCCATGCGGTCCGGGTTGGTGACGAAGTACGGGGTCAGGAAGCCGTTGTCGATCTGCAGACCGTCGACGACCTCGACCTCGTAGTCCAGGCCACGTCCGTCCTCGATGGTGATGACGCCGTCCTTGCCGACCTGCTCCATCACGTCAGCGATGAGCGCGCCGACCTGGGCCTCGTTCGCGGAGATGGAGGCGACCGCCTGGATCGTCTCCTTGTCCTCGACCGGGACGGCCATCTTGCGGAGCTCGGCGAGGACGATGTGCATCGCCTGCTCCATGCCGCGCTTGAGGAACATGGCGTTGGCGCCGGCCGCAATGTTGCGGATGCCCTCGTGGAACATCGCCTGCGCCAGCACGGTGGCGGTGGTGGTGCCGTCACCGGCCACGTCGTTGGTGCGGATGGCGACCTGCTTCACGAGCTGGGCGCCCATGTTGTGGAAGCGGTCGTCCAGGTCGATCTCACGGGCGACGGTGACGCCGTCCTTGGTGATCACGGCGGGGCCGTAGGACTTGTCCAGCACCACGTTGCGGCCGCGGGGGCCCAGCGTCACCTTCACGGCGTTCGCCAGGATGTCCACGCCGTGGCGGAGTTCGCGTCGCGCGTCCTCGTCGAACTTGAGCGTCTTCGCGGGCATTCGATTACCTCGTTCGCAGCCCTGCCGGAGGCGGGGCGGTTGGGGGGAGGATCCGGGCCGTCGCCCCGCGCTCACTCCAAGGAGCGTGCGCGAGGCGGGGCGGGATCAGGCGAGCACGCGGCTCGCGCTACTTCTTCTTCGCGGCCGCCGCGGGCGCCTTGACGTCCTCCAGGCGCGCGAGCACGTCCTGGAAGCGGATCACGATGTAGTCCTGCGAGTCCACCGTGACTTCCTGGCCCGTGTACTTCTGGTACAGGATGTGGTCGCCGGCCTTGAGCTCGATGGTTTCCATCTGGCCCTGCTCGTTGACCTTGCCCGGGCCCACCGCGACCACGTTGCCGTGCTGCGGAGCCTCCTTGGCGGAGTCGGGGATGACCAGGCCGGAGGCCGTGATCTCTTCCTGCTCAACCGCCTTCAGCACAATGTGGTCCGTCATCGGGACAACGTTCGTCGCCAAAGCACCAGTCTCCTTGCTGAGGTTGGGGTTGTTCTGCGCATCGCACTGTGACCGCCGCGGCCCGTGCGTACACGTCTGCCATCTCTTCGATGTGGCGGGATGTTAGCACTCGCCATGGGAGAGTGCCAACCCCCTCCGTGCAGGAATCCCGCAACCTTCGCGAAGCCCCGGCGGTTACACGATTTCGTGTATCATGCCGGCATGAGCGAGGAGCCCGCTGCCCCCGATCTCTCCGGCGGCAGCGCCGAGGGCGACTGGTCGCCCGCGTCCGTGCAGCGACTGCGCGCGCGCCTGGGGCTGTCGCAGGCGGAACTGGCAGAGCGCGTCGGCACCCGCCAACAGACGATCTCCGAGTGGGAGACCGGCACGCGCACACCTCGCCGCATGTCGCGCCGGCTACTGCGCATGGTCGCCGAGGCCTCCGGCATCTACGACGTGCGCGAGCCAGACGCGTGAACGGCGCCGCACCCGCGCTCCGCGAGGCGTCGCCGTCCTACGACGCGTCGAGGCACCCCGTGCCCGCTCGCTCCGTCACCGCGTCGTTGGAGGAGCAGGCGCTCGTTGCGCTATGGCTGCTCGGTCGCGTGCCGTCGAGCGCGCTGCCGCTCCCGCTGCTCCGCCCGGGGCGCGCGGGACGTGGTCCCGGCCCCGACGTGCGCGAGGCGACCGTGCTGCTGCCCAGCGGCGTGACGCGCACGGGCGATGTAGAGATGCACCTGCGCGCCACCGACTTCGTCCATCACGGCCACGCCGACGATCCCGCCTACGCGAGCGTCATCCTGCACGTGGTGTGGGAGGACGACCGACCCGCGGGATGGCGCGGCGGCGATCGCGGAACCCCGACGCCTCACCTCGGCGGCGACGCCCCCGTCGTCGAGATCGCGCCGTCGTTGCACGGCGACCCGCGGCGCCTCGAGGCGCTCGTCGCGCGCGGGCCGTCCGGCAGCGGCACGGAGCCGTGCGCCGATCTCGTCGCTCGGCTCGGCAGCGATGAGGCGGCGGCGCGCGTCCGTATCGAGGGGCAGCGGCGGCTCGCCGAGCGCGCGTGGCGGGCGGGCGCGCTGGTCGCGCGCTACGACTGGCCGGGCGCGTGGGCACAGCTCCTCGATCGCGCGGTGCGCGCGACTGCCGGCCGACGCCACGAGTCGGCGGCACAGCACGACGCGCACCTCGCGGCGATCGCGAGGATGCTCGGTGACGATCCGCTGGGCACACTGATCACCCTGGCGCGGGACGCGCGCCCGACGGCACTGATCGAGGGCGTGCGCGCGCCGGGCTTCGGCACGGGCCGCGCGGCCGAGGTCGCATGGAACGCCGCGCTCCCGCTGCTGATCGCGGCGGCGACGCAGTACGGCGACCTCGACCTCGCGCGCGCGACGGCGCGCCTGGCGGGGGAGTGGCCGACGCCTGCGCCGTACGGCAAGACGACAGCGCTCGCCCGCCTCGCCGGACCTGCGCCGCGCCGGCCGGGTGTGCTCTACGCGCAGGGGCTACTGCACTTGCAAGACCTGTGGTGCACCCGCGGCGGCTGCGGAGCGTGCCCGCTTTCCCCTGCGCCCGAAGCGTGACGAAGTGGTACACGGCTGCGCGGTCGAGGTGGAATCGACCGGCGGCCCATCCTCCACGGCCCTGAGTCTCAGGACTGGAGGGTGCCGCAGACCGGCCGCTACGCCCAGCGGCGACCGCGGCGAACAGCGGTGGGGATGATGTCGAGGGCCGACTCGGGCGCGACCGCATCGTCGAGGTGGCGGAAGGCGGCGGCGGCAATCATCGCGGCATTGTCGGTGCAGAGCACGATCGGCGGGATGTGCACCGGGATCGGCGAGCGCTCGATCACGCGCTCGCGGAGGCGGCGGTTTGCCGCAACGCCACCCGCCACGAGGATCGACCGAACGCCGACGCGCTCCGCCGCGCGGACGGCCTTCTTCGACAGCACATCGACGACCGACTCCTCGAACGCCCAGGCGATCTCCGCGGCAGGGGGTGCGCCTTCGGACTGCACGAGGTTCAGGACGGCGGTCTTCAGGCCGGAGAACGAGAAGTCGTCGCTCTCACCCAGCCACGCGCGGGGCAGTCGCAGCTTGCGCACCTCGGCGGTGGCAGCAAGGCGCGAGATCGGCGGGCCGCCGGGGTACGGCAGGTCCAGCAGCCGCGCGACCTTGTCGAACGCCTCGCCCGCGGCATCGTCGCGCGTCCCGCCGAGGCGCTCGAACTGGCCGTGCTCGCGCATCAGCAGCAGCTCCGTGTGTCCGCCCGAGACGACGAGGGCGAGCGCGGGCAGCTCGGGCGGCGCGCCGTCCGGGCCGGTGGCAGCGTCCAGCCAGTTCGCGCAGACGTGGCCCTCGATGTGGTCGACCGGGATCAGCGGGATGCCGCGCGCGTAGGCGAGTCCGCGCGCGCCGTTGAGCCCGATGACGAGCGCGCCCGGCAGGCCCGGGCCCGCGGTCGCGGCAATCGCGTCGATGTCGTCCCAGGAGCATTCGGCGTCGGCGAGCGCCTTGCGCACGACCGGCACGAGGGCGCGCAGGTGGGCGCGGGCGGCGACCTCCGGAACGACGCCCCCGGTCTCCTCGTGCAGCGCGGTCTGCGAGGCGACGACGTTGGAGAGCATGCGCGTGCCGTCGGCGACCACGGAGGCCGCCGTCTCGTCGCACGAGCTTTCGATGCCGAGGATGCGCATGCCTTCGAGTCTATCGCGCGCGGTGCGGTGCGCGGGAGGGGACGAGGATGGTTCGCGTCGGGCCGTCGCGGAGCTGAGCGGGGCGGCCCACCCCTGCCCCTCCCGGCGCGGGAGGGGTTGAAAAGTGAAGGGCTTCGCCCTTCACGTATCCGGGGCAGCGGACGCGCTGGACGGCCGCGATGTCGGACTGTCCGACTGTCCGACTCGACGACCGTGAGCGAAGGCTCCACGCGCCCCGCCGCCCGCGAAGTGGGTGAGAGCGCACTACGCTGCGCGCGCACTCGAACCCTCCGAGGCAAGCGCTAGCGGGCTGGCGTGGCCGTCGCGGGACGCGCGGTGCCGGTCGCGCCGCTGGCGCCACTCGCGCCCGACGCGCCGGTGGAGGCCGGCGTCGCGGTTGGCGTCGGCGACGGCTGCGCAGGGGGCGGGCCCGGCGGCGCAACGTCGAAGTAGGTGATGCCGTCGCCGCTCATCACGAAGAGCCGCGAGCCGTCCGCCGAGATCGCGAGTCCGCGGAGATCCGCGAGGCTCGGGTGGCGGTACTGCTTCACGAACTTGCCCTCGCGATCGCCGACCACGATGCGTTTGTTGCCGCGATCGGCCAGGAAGAGCAGCCCGCGCTGCGTGTCCTCGACGAGCGCGACCGGCGCCTTCGGCGGCTGGTCGATGCCGTCGAGCATCGCCGTCGTCTCCTTGCCGCCGCGGAAGCGACGCAGCCGGCCCTGGTCGACCACGAACACGTCGGCGTCCACGACCATCCCCGTCGCGGTGCCGATGTCCGCACCGCCGAGCATGCCCGTGCGCTCCGAGTCGTAGCCGTCGGAGGCCGTCAGGTAACGCCAGACCTCGCCGCCCGCTGGGTCGAGGACGTACAGATTCTTCAGGTACACCGAGATCGCGACGGCGGAGCGGAGCTCCCCCGAGCCGCGCAGCGGCACGGGCACCGGCGTCTTCGAGGACTCAGAGATCGCGAACAGCCCGCGACCGGCGTCCAGCAGCAGCAGGCGGTTACCCTGCGCGTCCCACGCAATGCTCACCGGGTCACGCGCGGGCGTGCCGCCGTAGGTCGCGCCCGCACGGTAGACCTCCTCCGGCGTCGAGGGCGTCGTCCCGGCGTCCATGCGGAACAGGCGGCCTCGACCAGTCTCGATGAACCAGAGCGAGCGGCCGCCGGCGACCACGGACTGCGGGGTGACCGGCGCGGTGACGGCACCGTCGAACTTCAGCAGCGGCGCCAGCGCACTCACGTCGCTCACCGCGTCCATGACGGCGAGCTGCGACTGCACCTGCGACTCGATCTGCTTCACGCGTGCGTCGTCCGGAGCGAGCGCGCGCGCCTTCTCCGTGGAGGCGAGGACGGCCTGGAGCGCCTTGCGGCGATCGTCTGCCCGCTGCGCGCCCTGTGCGGCAGTGAGCTGCTCCTGCGCGGTCGTGAGCACCTTGGTCAGCTCCGCCTGGCGGTCCTCGCTCAGCAGCCCCGGGCCGATCGCCCATGCGAGGAGCGCCAGCGCGAGCACGCCCGCGGCGGCAATGCCGATCCAGCGCCACGGCAGCTGCGCTTCCAGCGGCGTGCGGCCGACGGTGCGCGCGGGGCGGCGGATCGAGGGGAACGGGATCGGCTGCGTCTGCGGGCCGGACCAGCGGCGGCGACGCGGCTCCGGCTCGGGCGCGGAGGTCACGCGCGGTGCGGGTGTGCGGTTCCCGGAGTCGATGCCCGGCATCACGACCTCGCGCCCGGCAACGTCCTGGTCGACGTCGAGGTCGAGCGGGGGCGGCATCTCCGCGCCCTCCTCGATGTCGAGGTCGGCGACCAGCACGGCGGTCATGTCGGTGACCTCGCGCGTGCGGCGGAACAGCTCGGCGAGAGCGGCCTCCGGGCCGGCCGCGAGCGAGTCCTCGATCTGCTTCACGCCGATGATCTTCTCGACGGTCGAGGTGAGCAGGAGCACCTCGCGGCCGGTGACGTCCGTGGACGTGAAACGCGGCTCGATCTCGCCGTTGCCGCCGAGGGGTGCGACAGCCGGCAGATCCTCCGTGGAGAGACGGGTGACGCCCTGCGTGCCGGTGACGTACGCGACGCTGGGACCGACCTGCGCGATGGTCGCCTCGCCGTCGCGGATCACCACGCACGTCACGCCGACGGCGACTCGATGCTCGCGTAGCGACCGGCGGTTCCACTCGGCGAGGTTCGTGTGCGCCTGCTGCAGCGCGCGGAGCAGGCCACCGGTGATCGAGAGCGACTCGCGGGCGAAGAGCGCGGCGACGGCCTCGGCGACCTCGGAGCAGAACTCGGCAGAGCGACGATCGACGGGTTCGGCGAGCACCAGGAGACGGATCGTCTCGTCTTCGCGCTCGCGCTGGCGGTCGACGAGCCACGGTCCGTGCTCACGGACCTGCCCGTCCACCATCGCGTAACGACCCACCCATGTGCCCATGGGTCAGCAACCCCCCGCGCGGCGCTCGCGGCAGGACGTGCGGGGAGCGCGCGATAGGCGGTGAGAATGGGCCACGAATGGTTCCGGAATCCCCGCCCGGGGAGACGCGGCCATGATAGCGAGCGGTCGCGCCGGGCGTCGAACCACCGTGGACAAGACGCTCAGGCGAGGGGTCAGGCCGATCGCCCGGCCGCTGCCGCGGTCGTGGGAACCAGGTGGTAGACGCAGCGATCCGCGCCCCCGGCGAGCGTGGAGACGAGCGTCGCCTTCATGCCCGCGAGGCGCCCGATAAGTGCCTCGTGCATGCCGCAAACGCTGGAGTGGCGGGAGGCGGCGTCACGGAAGGGGCACGTGCGCTCCACCAGGACGTAGCCACCGCTGCCGTCAGGCTCGCACGTGACGACCACGTCCTGCGCGCGCAGCACGCCACAGGCGGCCTCGACGCGCGCCGCCATGGGAAGCGCGTTCAGCACCGGGAGGTGCGGCGACGCCAGCGTCTCCGCTGCCCCGTTCACCAGCGCCACGTAGGCATCCTCGGGCAGCGTCGCGCGCGCGGACTCCAGGAGTGCGCTGGCAAGCTCGCCGTAGGACTTCGGGTAGAGCGCCTCGGCAGTGGGGGTGAGGCGGTAGGTGAGCGCCGGCCGGCCGACGTGCCCGCGGAGCTCGCGGCTGACCACATAGCCCTCACGCTCGAGGATCGCGAGGTGCTGGCGGACGCCGGTGGGGGTGAGGCTCAGATGCGCCCCCAGGTCTCGCACGCTGCCCTCGCCGTGCTGCCGGAGGAAGTCGAGGATCTGCTGTCGAGTCGCCTGCATGGTGCTGCTCCCGCGCCTTAACGTTTCCGTATCATAGAACGTGGGAAGGCCCGTTTCGGGAGTCGGCAGTCGGCATTTCGCGCAGGAAGTCCCGAGAGATCGTCCCGCGACGGTTCACCGGACGGGCGAGTCCCGGATAGCGCGATGTCTGGGTCGGACTACGGGGCGACGTAGTCGCCGGAGCGACCGCCGGACTTGGCGGTGAGGCGCACGTCCTCGATCGACATGCCCCGCTCGACGGCCTTGCACATGTCGTACACGGTGAGCGCCGCGACGGAGACCGCCGTCAGCGCCTCCATCTCCACACCGGTCCGCGAGGTCACACGCACCGTCGCTTCGATCTCGATCGCGGCGCGGGCGTAGCCCATCTCGACGGGACGCAGGTGCACCTCGACGCCGGAGATCGGCAGCGGGTGACAGAGCGGGATCAGCTCGTGAGTGCGCTTCGCCGCCATGATTCCGGCGATGCGTGCCGTGGCGAGGACGTCGCCCTTCGGCATCTGTCCCTGCACGATCAGCGCAAGCGTGTCGGGCTTCATCAGCACGCGGCCGCGCGCCGTCGCCTCACGCTGAGTGACGTCCTTGTCGGAGACGTCCACCATCCGCGCGTTGCCGTGCTCGTCGATGTGGGACAGCGCGTCGCTGGTCATGGGCGGGCCTTCACTCAGGGACGGACTAGCCGCCGATGTACGACATCTCGACGCGAGGGCGCAGCCCGGACGTCGAGGCCGATCGCAGCTCGGAGTAGCGGTCGGTGCGCTGCGTCCAGGTTGCATCGATGAGCGCGCCGAGGTCCTCGTCGCTCGCGCCGGAGCGGATCGCCGCGCGCAGGTCGGCGCCAGCCTCGGCGGCGAAGAGACAGGTGTAGACGGAGCCCTCCGCGCTGAGGCGGGCGCGCGTGCAGGTGCCGCAGAACGGCTGGGTGACGGAGGTGATGAAGCCCACCTCGCCCTGGCCGTCCAGGTAGCGGTAGCGCTGCGCGACTTCGCCGGCGTAGTTCGCATCAACCGGCGCGAGCGGGAAGACGGCGTTCAATTGCTGCAGGAGGTCGGACGCAGGCATCACCTCGTCCATCTTCCAGCCGTTGGTGCTGCCGACGTCCATGAACTCGATGAACCGGACGATGTGCTCGGTGCCGCGGAAGTGCCGCGCGAGGTCGATCAGCGTGTGGTCGTTCACGCCCTTGCGCACGACCGCGTTCAGCTTGACCGGCCCGAGGCCCGCCGCCGCGGCCGCGTCGATCCCCTCAAGGACCATCGCCACGGGGAAGTCCATGTCGTTCATCGAGCGGAACGTGGCGTCGTCGAGCGAGTCGAGGCTGACGGTGACACGGTCGAGGCCCGCGCGCGCAAGCGGCTCGGCGAGCGTCTTCAGCATCGTGCCGTTGGTGGTCATCGCAATGTCCACGCCGGGGATCTCGCGCAGCATGCGGATCAGCTCGGGCAGCTGCGCGCGCAGGGTGGGCTCGCCGCCGGTGAGGCGAAGCTTCTTCACGCCACGGTCGGCAAAGAGGCGCGCGATGCGGGCGATCTCCTCGAACGTGAGGATCTCGGAGCGGGGCAGGAACGCGAAGTCGGGGCCGAACACTTCCTTGGGCATGCAGTAGCGGCAACGGAAGTTGCAGCGGTCCGTGACCGAGATGCGGAGGTCGTGCAGCGGCCGGCCGAGGCGGTCGACGAGCGCCGGGCCCTCTGCGGGTCGTTCGAATTCGAGGTCGGGGTGGGGCATGCACCCAGTCTACCCCCATGGGGTAGCGTCTTGCCCGCGCGGGCACGTCGGCCCCTCCCGTCGCCTGTTCGAGCCGCCCCCGCCCACGTCTCAGCGGCTCGCCCCGGCGACGACTACGATCGCCGCGTGACCGCCCACGCCATCGCTCCTGTCGTCGTGACCGCCTCGTCGCCTGCATGCGCCGAGGTGGCACGCGCGCGTGCGACAGCGCTCGACCTGCCGTTCGCCCTCGAGGCGGAACCTGGCGGGCTCACCCTGCGACTGGACGAGGACGGCTGGGCGCTCTTCGACCCCGCGCCTGGCGCCCCCGGCGCCGTGCGCGCCGACCTGCTGGGCGGCGGGATGGCCGAGCGGCTCCGGCAGGGCGGGCGCGGCGAGGCACGACTGGCCTCCGCGCTGGGACTGAAGCGCCACCCGGCGTCCCGCGTGCTGGACGCCACCGCGGGCCTGGGTCGCGAGAGCGCGATCGCCGCGGCGCTCGGCTGCGGCGTCATCGCCTGCGAGCGATCGCCGATCGTCGGGACGTTGCTCGCGGACGCCTTCGCGCGTGCCGCCCACGAGCCGGGTCTCGCTGAGGTGATCGCGCGCATCGACCTGCGCATCGCCGACGCGCGCGACGTGCTGCGATCGCTGGATGACGCCTCGCGCCCCGACGCGATCCTTGTCGACCCGATGTTCCCCGAGCGCACCAAGGCGGCCCGCGCGAAGAAGGAGATGCAGCTGCTGCAGCGCCTCCTCGGCCCAGATGACCCCGCCGACACCGTGGAACTGATCGAACTCGCGCTGGCGACCGCACGGCGGCGCGTGATCCTCAAGCGCCCCGTGCATGCACCGCACGTTCCCGGCGTGCGCGCCCCCGACCTCGAGGTCCCCGGTCGCGCCGCGCGCTACGACGTGTACCTGATCGCCCCGCCGCGGCTGTAGCGACGCGGATGCGTCCCCGCCCGACCGCGGTCGCGGCCGGCCTACGCGCGCAACTCCTCCAGCAGCGGGCGCAAGGCCGCGAGGGCTATGGCGCGGTGGGAGATGCGATCCTTCTCGTCAGCGCTCACCTCGGCCATGGAGCGGCCGTCGGGGAGCAGGAAGATCGGGTCGTAGCCGAAGCCGTTCGCACCCTGCGGCGCCAGCGCGACACGCCCTTCCACGACACCCTCGCGCGTGAACACGCGGTCACCGGGCAGCGCGATCGCGACGACGGCGCGGAAGCGCGCGGTACGTCGAGACATCGGGACGCCCTCGAGCTGGCGCAGGATGAGCGCGTTGCGAGCGTGGTCGTCACGCATGGACGGGCCGCCGTAGCGCGCGCTGGTCACGCCGGGTGCACCGTCGAGCGCGTCCACCTCGATGCCGGAGTCGTCCGCGAGCGCCGGCAGGCCGGTGGCGCGCGCCGCGGAGACCGCCTTCGAGATCGCGTTCTCGGTGTACGACCGCCCGCCCTCCGCGACCGGCGCGAGCGCCACGCCCGCCTCGCGTGGGGTCATGATCTCCCACCCCGCCGCGCCGAGGATCGCGCGGATCTCGCGCACCTTCCCGGCGTTCCCGGTGGAGAGCAGCAGTCGCGAGTTCGGCATCGGTGGCTCCTTCTGCGCATGCGAGGGTTCTGAGCCGGGATCGCGGAGGGGGCCGCTTGCACGGCCCCCTCGCGGTTCAACCTCGACGGGTCGAGGGGCTAGATCTCGCTCCAGCGGGAGGCGAGCTTCGCGGCGACCGCGGGCATCGTCGTGTACTCCATCTCGTCGAGCGGGAGGCGGTGCGGCTCGAACGGGCCGTGCAGCCGGAGGAAGTCCGAGATGTCGTTCGCCTTCTGGCGGGCGTTGTTGTAGGACGGGTCGTCGAACATGTCGCGCGGCATGCCGAGCTTGCCGTCCGCCAGCTGGAAGCCCAGCGCGACCACACGCGGCGGGCCATCGAAGCGGGACGGGTTCGCGTCACGCACGGCCACCGGCATCCACGGGCCGTAGTGCGAGCCGCGCATGAAGCCCTCGACGATGTACGGGGTGGTGAACGGCTCGATCACCTCGCCGACGGCCGGGAAGGCGTTCTGGCAGCGCACGATCGCCGTCGGGTCGTCCTTGCCGACGTAGCGGCCCGCGATGAGCGAGAGCTTGTCGGTGGAGGAGACCGCGGCGACCTCGCCGGTGGAGCGGGCGATGACGCGCTTGATCGCGTAGTGCGCCGGCGAGCCGATGAAGACCAGCAGGTCGTACAGCTCCTCGGGGGCGCTGAACACGATCTTCTTGTGGTTCTTCAGGTCGTGGACCTCGAACGCGAAGCCCTGGTGCAGCGCCTCCGCGATGACGAGGCCGGCCGTGTTGAACGGGTCCGCGAACATCTTGTAGAAGGGCATGTTGAACGAGCCGGACGAGGTCTTGTCACCCATGAAGATGATGACCGGCTCCGACTGGCGCTCGTTGAGCTCCATCTCCGCGGAACCCGGGCCCATGCCGCGGATGTTGCCGGAGAACGCGTCCACCAGCAGGTCCTGCCCGGCGCCGTAGAGCTTCAGCTTCTTCGCGACCTCGGTGCCCTGGGTGAAGGTGTCCCACGCGTACTCGTGGAGCTTCGGGTTGTCCTCGCCCAGGTCGTGCGACATGACGAGGAACATGTCGTCGCCGCAGGCGTGCGCCTGCCCGTCGATCAGCAGCCCGCTCTGCACGGCCTGCGCCATGCGTTCCTTGCCGACGGCCAGGATGTCGGGGTGCATCGAGGAGTGACCCACCCACCCACCGATGTCGGCCTTGATCACGCTGAGGGTCTGCGGCATGGATTGCTCCTCTACGACGCTGCTACGACGCTGCGCGGCACGCAGCTGATCTACTCGTTCACATTCATGTACACGCCTGCGGTTGACGCCTCGTCGAGACGGCGCAAGGTCGTGCGAGGTTGTTGGCACAGGTTCGGCCGGGGTTTCGTTGCATGCTATTCGGCGGTCGCCGTCCGATGCAAACGTGCCCCGGCCCGGTCGCCCGGGTTCCGACCGCACCGTAGTGCGTCGCTAGCCCCCGTGAGGCCCCATGGGCCCGTCCGGGATTGCAAAACGCTCGCGAAGCGCGGTGATCGCCGCGTCCGCCAGCGGACGAACCGCCGCCTGGATGTCCCAGTCGAGGTCGCGCAGGCGCGGCATGAACGCGTCGAGGGCGGCGAGCATCTCGCGGCCCCGGCGCTCCTCGTGCGCGGCGTCGATGGCGCGGAAGCCCTGCAGCTTCCGGGAGCCCTCGCGGCCGCCTTCGGAGATGTACCAGTCGGTGAAGGCCACGCCGCAGCCGGCGGCGAACATCATCGCGCCGACGGGGGTGGCCACGGGGGGCACCTGCGCCCGCAGCGCCCGCGCCGTCGAGGATCGCTGACGGGAGTCGTACTCCACCATCAGGTGGCCGCCGGTGGGGACGAGCCGGGCGAGGGCGCGCATGACCTCCAGGTCAATGCCCTCCGGGATCTCCACCTCGTCGCCGCTCTCCATGACCACGCGGTTCGTGGAGTCCGTGACCTCCACCCAGTTGAAGCCCGGGAAGGGGCCGCGGTTCATCAGGCCCCAGAGGAACGGCTCGGAGCTGCGGCCCAGCCCCTGCGCCACCAGGAAGGCGCGGAAGTAGTCGCTGCCCACCTTGCTCTTCGGGCCGATCTCCAGCGACAACGTGACGCCGTTGCCGACCTCGGCACCGTCGATTTCGTGCAGCGGGTGGCCGGGCGCGGTGCCCAGGGGGTGCCAGAGGCCGGGGCGGGCAGTGGAGGATTCGGTCGTCATCGTCCTGCCAGATTACACTCGGGCAGAGTTGGTGCGCGCGACCGCCGAACCTCGTGGCGCGCACCCGGTCCCACCTGAAGGGCGTTCCCGTGACCACCGCCCCCTCCGACGCCGACCTCGCCGCGTACGTCGCCGCGATGCGCCGCCTGCTCGCCCACGGCGGGTACGAGCGCACCGGCCGCGCGGCCGAGGCGAAGCGCTGGGACATCGACCACATCGTGGCGTACCTCGAGGGGCACGGCCGGCCGGATCGGCGCAACGCCGTGCACGTCGCCGGGTCGAAGGGGAAGGGCTCGGTCTCCACGATCACCGAGGCGATCCTGCGCGAGGCGATCCGGGACGCCGGCGGCCACACGCTGCTGATCACCTCGCCCGACCTGCACTCCGCACGTGAGCGCATCGGCATCGACGGGCATCCGATCGACCACGCCACCTTCGCGCGCATCGCCGAGGCGCTCCTCGACGACCCCGCCGCGAAGGGCTGGTCCTACTTCGAGTTGCTGACCGTGATGGGCTGGATCGCGGGCGCGGAGGCCGGGTGCGACTGGCAGGTCGTCGAGGTGGGCCTGGGCGGCCGCCTCGACACGACGAATGCGATGGCCGCGTCCAGCAAGACCGCGACGGTGATCACGCCGATCGACCTGGAGCACACCGAGATCCTCGGCGACACGATCCCGCTCATCGCCGCCGAGAAAGCGGGGATCATCGTCAGCGATGCCCCCGTGATCGCGGCGCCGATGCGCGCGAGCGCGCTCGAGGTCGTGCGGGCGCGAGCGGCGCAGTTCGGTGCGCCGCTGCACTCCGTGGCCAATGAATGCGCGATGACCGTGACCGCGCACAACCTCGAGGGGCAGACGCTCGACCTGCGGACGCCGGTGCGCACGTATCGCGCGCTGAAGTCGCCGCTGATCGGCGGTCACCAGTCCGAGAACATCGCCACCGCCGTGCGCGCCGCCGAGGAGGCGTGGGCGTACCGCCTGGGTGCTGGTGACGCCAACGCCGCGCTGCCAGAGGCCGCCGTGATGCGCGGCGTCGCCGCCGCCAAGATGCCCGGACGCGCCGAGGTGGTGCGACAGCGCCCGCTCACGATCCTCGACGGGCTGCACACCCCGCTCGCGGCTCGCCGGTTCCGGCAGGCGATCGACGCCGTGGCCGTGCCGAAGCGCCGCGTCTGGGTGATCGGCATGCTCGCGGGCAAGGACGCCCCGGCGATCCTCGAACCGCTGATCGGCGAGGGCGACGACGTGATCATCGCGGCGCCGCCGACGCAGCGTGCCGCGGACACCGGCGACCTCGTGCGCGCCGCGCGCGACCTCGGCGCGATCCCGCAGCGCGCGAGCAGCGTCGCCGCCGCGATCGATATCGCCACGGAGCAGGCGGGCTCGCGCGGTGCGGTGATCGTCGCGGGCAGCCTGTACACCGTCGCCGCTGCGCGCGAGCACCTGCTGGGCATCGTCGGCGACCACGCGCTGGGGCTGCGCTAGCCGCGCCTCGACCTCTCAGACGTGGTGTCGAGGTCAGCCGCGGCGCCCTCGACACCCTCGGACACAGGACAGCCCCGGCTTGCGCCGGGGCTGCGTGCGTCGATGCGAGCGACCGGTGTCGGCTAGAAGACGCCGAGCTGCGCGTTCGCGCCCTGGCCGAGGCCTGCGCCCTGCCGTCCGAGGAAGGCGGTGCGGTTCGCGGTAGCGTCCGTGATGTTCGCGCCGGCGCTGCCCAGCGTCGGGCCGAAGCGCGCCGCCGTGGTCCAGTCCAGGTGCTCCAGGATGTTGAGCGTCTTCTTCGCGCTCTCGATGCGCACCGGGTCGATGGTCGCGAGGCGCTGCGCGAGGATCTCGGTCTTCTCTGCCAGCTCAGCGTGCGGCACGACCCAGTTCACCATGCCCATGCGGTGGGCATCCTCGGCGCTGATGCGCTCTGCGGTGAACATCAACTCCGCGAGGTGCTTCTTCTGGATCACCTTCGAGAGCAGCGGCACGACCAGCGCGGGGAAGATGCCGAAGCCCATCTCCGTCAGACCGAACGTCGCCTGGTCCGATGCGATCGCGAGATCGCAGGAGGCGAGGATCGAGTTGCCGCCCGCAAGGCAGTAACCGTTCACGGAGGCCACGACGACGCCCGGGTGCTGCCAGATCAGGTAGTTGGTCTGCTCCCACGTCTCCGTGAAGTCGTGGTAGGTGCGGGTCCACTCGGTCTTCGCGTTCTTCTCGCGCTCCTGGGCGCTCAGGTCGGCGCCGGCGCAGAAGGCGGGGCCATCGCCACCGCTGATCGTCACCACGCTGGCGTCCCAGCACGCGCGCAGGGCAGCGCGGATCTCCGCCGTCAGGTCGGAGCTCATCGCGTTTCGCTTGTCCTGCCGGTTGAAGGTGATGTGAGCGATGCGACCATCGCGCTCCATCAGGCAGAGGTTTCCGTAACCGTCGGGCATGACCGGCCTCCTTGAGGCTCACTTCGGGGTGTTTGGGGCGCGAGCGTACTCACCTCGCCCGCGGGGCAACATCAATTTTTCGATGCGCGGCGCCGGGGCTGCCGTGACGTGCGCGCGTGCGAGCGTGCCTCGTGCGGTACGATCGGTGTACCGCCTTCCGGCCGAGTTCCAGAGCGAGGTGCTGCGTGACCAACCCCTCCGGGCGTCGACGTGTCGTGGTGACCGGGATGGGGGCGGTGACGCCGCTGGGCGTGGGCGTCGACCTGTTCTGGGAGAACGCCGTCGCGGGACGATCCGGCATCCGCCGCATGACACTTGCCGACCCCTCGGCCTACCCCTGTCAGGTGGCCGGCGAGGTGCCCGACTTCGACTACACGCAGTTCATGGACCGCAAGGACGGCCGCCGCATGGCGCGCTTCTCGCAGTACGCCGTCGCGGCGACGAGGATGGCGATCGAGCACGCCGCGCTCGACCTCGACCACACGGACCGCGAGCGCGTGGGCGTGCTGATTGGCAACGGCGGCGGCGGCATCCCGAACGACGACGAGCAGATGCGCACGCTGATCGAGCGTGGCGGCATGAAGGTCGACCCGTTCTACATCTCGAAGCGCCTCAACAACATGGCCGGCGGCAACATCTCGATCCAGTTCGGCCTGCTGGGCTACAACAACACCGTCTCCACCGCGTGCGCCGCTGGCACGCAGGCGATCGGCGACGCCGTCGAGGTGATCCGGCGCGGCGCGGCCGACGTGATGATCGCGGGCGGCTCGGAAGCCGGGGTGTGTGAACTGGGCCTCGCGGGGTTCGCCTCCATGCGCGCGCTCGCCTCGGCGCACAACGACGACCCCGAGCACGCCAGCCGCCCGTGGGACCGCGACCGTGACGGCTTCGCGCCAGCCGAGGGCGCGGGCATCCTGGTGCTGGAGTCGCTGGAGCACGCGCTCGCACGCGGTGCCACGCCGCTGGCCGAGCTGATCGGCTACGGCGTGAGCGCGGACGCGTCCTACCTCGTTGCACCGTCCGAGAACGGCGCGGGGGCAGCGCGCGCGATGAACGCCGCGCTTCGCGACGCAGGCATCGGACCGGACGAGGTGGACTACGTGTCCGCGCACGCAACCGCGACCGACGTCGGTGACCTCGCAGAGACGGGGGCCCTGAAGACGGTGTTCGGCGAGCGCGCGTACCGGGTGCCGGTGTCCGCGTTGAAGTCGCAGATCGGTCACCTGCTCGGCGGCTCAGGTGGCGTGGAAACGATCGCCGCGATCCAGACGATCCGCACCGGCATGATCCTGCCGACGCTGAACCTTGAGCACCCCGGCGAGGGCTGCGACCTCGACTACGTGCCGCTCGTCGCCCGCAAGGCCGAGGTGCGCACGGCGCTCAAGAACTCGTTCGGCTTCGGCGGCCAGAACGCCGTCCTCGTCCTCCGCCGCTACGAGGCGTAGCGCGGCGAACCGAGTTCCGCCGAGGAGACTGCGCGCCGGGAGGGGCCGCGGTAGGCCACCCGCAATCTCACCAACGCCGCTCGCCCAGCGCCCGCAGCACGCCGCACACACGAGAGGCCGGGCATGTGCCCGGCCTCTTGCGATGTTTGCCGTGGGTTGGATCGGAACTACGCGACGGCCATCCTCGAGTGTTGCGGGGCGGTGCCGCCCAGCATGACTTCGAGCGACATGGTGTGGGCACAGGTGCGCTGCTGCTGGAAGTAGTCGCAGTCGCAGGACCAGCGTTCGCCGTCGTAGTGGACCGTGTGGTCGCTGTTGTTGCCGTGGACCGTGACGACCATGGAGTGGAAGTCAAAGCGGCTGCGCTCTTCAGCGTAGCGGTGCGCCTTCTCGATCTTGCCGATCATGCCTGACTGCAAGGGAGCCTCCTTCGCCGCGATCCCCTCGCGGCATCCGGTTCTGGTGGCGCGAGCGGGCCCAGAAACGACAATCGCCGCGGCAAGCCGCGGCGACACAACGTCGATCTCAGGGAGCCCATCTCGTGTGAAGTGTGTCCATCAGACCACCTCTTGCGGGCAACCTAGACCTGTCGAGGCAGCGCGTCAACATCGTGCGATCGCACACGATCGAGGCCCTGACGACACGCGGACGTCTGCCCAGAATCACGCGTCGTTGCTGGCGATGCGGTGCATCGCGCCGGCACGGCTACGGATGGTGCGAAAGCACCTCGTACCGGGGTGCGGGGCCCTCGAGGTACGAGCGAACGAGCGCGAGTTCGCTGGTGTGGAACGGCGCGGGCGGCGGCGCATCCAACTGCTGCACGGCCTGCGCGACCGAGATGCGGTCCTCGACCGTGGCGTGACGCCCGAGGCGCGCGAGCGTCAGGTGCGCGGTGAACGGACGATCCTCGCCGCGCACGCCGATGAGCCGCACGGCGCGTTCGATGTCGCCGGCGAGCCCGCGCAGCGCGCGCACCTCGCCCGCGACGCCGAGCCACACCACGCCGGTGCGTGCAGCGGCCCCAAACGTGCCGGCGCGATCGAGCGACAGCGTGATCGCGAACGGCGGGAGCGCGTCGAGCGCGGCCTGCAGCGGGTCGACGCCGCCCTCGTCGACCTCGCCGAGGAAGCGGAGCGTGAGGTGCATCAGGTCCGCGCCGACGGGACGCAGCGCGCGGCGCGTCTCCGGCGAGAGCATGGCGGCGAGCGCCTGCTGCTGTGCGGTCGCCGCAGCGCGCCACGCGTCCGGTACCTCCAGCGCGATGAACAGGCGCACGGCCTAGTCGCTCCCGGCGAGGTCGAGGAAGCGCGCGGCGTTGCCGCCGAGCACCGCGGCGCGCGCTTCGCCCGCGGGGAGCGCCGCCTCGATCGCCGCGCGGTCAGTCGCCTGGTCGCGCAACGGGAAGTCCGATCCCCAGCACACCGCCTCGACACCCGCGAGTTCGATACCTCGGCGCACGGCGTCCGTCCCATAGAGCAGCGTCGAGGCCGCCGTATCGAAGACCAATCGCCCCGCCTCGATCACCGCGCGTACCTCGGGCATCAGGGCGTAGAAGGGGAAGCCCCCGCCCCAGTGCGCCGCGATCACCCGCGCCTCCGGCTGGCCCTCCAGCAGCGCCCACAGCGCGCCAGGCGTCAGCCCGCCGGTCTTGCCGGGGTAACGGTGACCGACCTCCTCCGAGCAATGCGCGAGGATCGGCAGCCCGCCCGCCTCGATGCGCTCGGGGTCGGCGACGCGCAGCTCGCCGATGCCGGCGGCGCCGGGCAGCGCATCGCCCTCCGGCTGCGGCACGAACGGGACAAGACGCCCGGGGTAGCGCAGCGCGGACGCCAGCAGGTAGGCGGCATGCTCGCCCCGGCGTGCGCGGTCCTTCCACCAGAAGCCGGCGATCACCGACACATCCACGCCCGCCCGGTCCATGGACGCGATCAGATCCTCCGCGGTCGCCATCTGCGCGCGCGGCGAGGCGTACATCTCGCCGAACATCGCGTCCGCCGAGGCTAGGCGCGCGCGGTCCTCGATGAAGTTCGGCGGGAAGACGTGCGTGTGGATGTCGACGATCATGGTTGAATCCTACGATCCCTCGCGGCTCGCGGGCGGGCGTGGGACGATGCAGCCCAGATGCGGCACAGTTGCATTGACGTGCATCAAGCAGACCGAGGACGCGTGGATGACTGACGGCGAGCGCGAAGAGGACAACGAGCAGGCGGAGCCGGCAGAGGCCGAGACCCCCGAGACCTCCGCGCCCGAAGCGTCCGCGCCCGAAGCTCCGACCTCCGAAGCCGCCGAGCCCGAGGCGTCGTCCGCGTCCGAAGCGCCCGAGGCCGCCGCCCCGACCATGCCCTCCGCACCCCCGCGCCCGCCCCGCCCGTTCGACGCCGAGCCGGAGCCTGAGCCCGAGGCGATCGAGGAGCCCGCCGGGGACGCGCCCGCCGAGGATGTGCTGCCCGACCCCGTCGTCATCGACGACCACGCCGAGCCCGAGCAGGCCGAGCTCTTCGAGAGCTTCGAGGGTCTGCCGCTGCTGCTGGAGGCGCTGCTCTTCGTCGCCGACCACGCGGTGGAGGAGTCCTACCTCGCGCGCGCCCTCGACGTGACTTCGACGCGCATCGAGAAGGCGCTCGACGAACTGGCCGACACCCTGCGCGAGGGCAACCGGGGCATCCGACTGCAGCGTGGCCCGGAGGGCGTGGCACTGGTCACGGCACCCGAGGCCGGCCCGCGCATCGAGCACTTCCTCGGCCTCGAGGCCAGTCGCAAGCTGAGCACGGCCGCGCTGGAGACGCTCGCGATCATCGCGTACCGCCAGCCCATCACGCGCGGCCAGATCGACACGATCCGTGGCGTCAGCAGCGACGGCGCAGTGGCCACGCTGCGCGCTCGCTCGCTCATCGCGCCCGCCGGCTACGCCACCGGTCCGGGCCGCCCGATGCTCTTCCAGACCACGCAGCGCTTCCTCGAACACTTCGGGCTGGAGCGCGCGGGCCAGCTCCCGCCGCTGCCGGAGGAGATCGACCTGCCGCCGTCCGAGATCGGCGAACAGCTCGGCCTCGCGGAGCAGGACGTGGTCGCGGCCCTCGCTGCCGTGGAGCAGGAAGCGGACGCGGCGATCGAGGCTGGCGCGATCGACCTCGAAGGCGCGAGCGAGGGTGTCGAAGGCGACGTCGCCGACGCGCTGATCCAGGACGACGAGCGCATCGAGATCCCCGCCGACGTGCACGCGCTGACCGAGGCCGCCGAGGCCGCGCTCACCCACGCCGCCGAGCTCGCGGAGTTGGCGGCTGCGGAGTCCGACGACGAGCCGCACGACGAGAACGAAGACCTCGAGGACTAGTCGCGCCGCTCGACGCGCACGACGGGGACGCCTGTGATCACGATCAGCGTCCTTGTCACCCTCAGCATCCCATCCGCCCTGTCGCTGAAGGACAAGCGATCCGTCGCGCGCTCACTGGTTGAGCGCCTCCGGCAGCGCCTGCACATCGCGGCGGCCGAGGTGGGGATGCAAGACCTCGTGCAGTCGGGGCAGATCGGCTTCGCCGTCGTGTCCGGCGACCGCGCCACCGCCCGACACCAGGCCGACGAGGCTCTCCGCTTCGTGGAAGACGACCTCATCGGCCGCGCAGAGATCACGAACGTCGCGCGGGAGGAGTACGACCTCGACGCGTAGTCGCTACCGATCGCCGCAAGGCGCTCACCTCGAGGATCCTCGAAGCTACCGGTGCAGGGGAGCGATGGGGCGGGGGTCTGCGCTCAGGGCGCGGGCGAGATGCCCGGAGACGCGAGAAGCGCCCCGCGGGGACGGGGCGCTTCTCGAAGGGTTCGACCGGGGTTCCCGCTTCGGGGGAGGGGGTCCCTCCACGGGCGGTCTACCGTGCTAGAACCGCGTCTGGAGAGCGATCTTCTCGTACGCGTCGCGGCGCGCGTCACGCGCAACCTCGGCGTACGTCGGCACCGAGCGGGTGCCGCGGGAGACGATCGCGTTGTACATGCGGGTTACCTGGCTGATCTCAGTCATCGGTCGTTCCTACTCTTTCCGGTCCGGCGAGGGCCTACACCCCAACCGTCCAGACTTCCTTCGAGACCTCTGCGGTGTTGCGTTGTCTCGATGTGAGTAGTTTCCCGCCGCACGGCGAGGATCGCAAGTGAATGTGCGCACAATCACGTAAATTCCACGTTAAATCGAGCCGCCTGCGCGCAAACTCGGCCGCTCAGGTTCAGGGAAACCCCTGGGGCGGCGCGCAAACAACCCTGATCGAAGTGATTTAGGGGCGGGCGAGGACCTCAACCGGGGTGCAGAGCAGGTCATACGGCAGCGCGCCGTCCACCCGCACACGCACCATGGAACCCATGGGGTAGGTTCCCTTCACCAACGCGAGGCCGTCCACTTCCGGCGCGTCGCGCACCGTCCGGCCGATGACCATCGGCTCACCCGAGGCCGAGGTACCCGGCTCGCGCGACTCCACGAGGACGTCGAGCTCGCGGCCGACCTGCGCCTTGTTCGAGGCGTGCGAGATGCCCTGCGCCAGCTCCATGAGCCGACCGTAGCGCTCCTGCTTCACCTCCTCGGGCACCTGGTCGCCGTAGGCGGCGGCGGGCGTCCCGATCTGGGGCGAGTAGGTGAACGCGCCGACGTGGTCGATCGCGTACTCCTCCACGAAGCGCAGCAGCTCGCGGAACTCCGACTCCGTCTCGCCGGGGAAGCCGACGATGAACGTGGAGCGCAACGTGACGTCCGGGATCGTGCGGCGGATCGTCTCGATGCTCTGTCGCGATCGCGAGAGCGTGGGACGCTTCATCCGCCGCAGCACTGCGTCACTGCCGTGCTGCAGCGGCATGTCGAGGTAGGGGACCACGTTCGGCAGCGTCGCCATCGCCTCGGCCAGCCGAGGGGTGACGCGGCCGGGGTACGCGTACATGAGGCGGATCCACGGCACCTCGGGCACGCCGGCGCTCAATTCCTCGAGCAGCGCGGCGAGGCCATCGCGTCCGTCGGCATCCTCGCCGTAGGCGGTGGAGTCCTGCGCGACGAGCACCAGTTCCTTCGCACCGGCGGCGGCGTACAGGCGCGCCTCCGCGATCAGCTGGCGCGCGGGCGCGGAGTGCATGCCGCCCTTGATCGTCGGGATGATGCAGAAAGTGCACGGTCGGTCGCAGCCGTCCGAGATCTTGAGGTACGCGCTGGGCGCGCCAAGCGTGGGCAGCGCGCGATCCGGGATGTCGAACGTCTCGCTCGCCGCGCCGATGGAGGCGGAGATCTCGTCCCACTGCTCCACGCCGAACGTGGCGTCGATGTTCGGGACGGCCGCGCGCACCTCGTCCTCGGCGATCTGCGTCATGCAGCCGACGACGTAGAGCTTCTGGTCGGGTCGACGCGCCGCATCGAGTTCGCGCACCACGCCGACGGACTCGTCCTTCGCCGCGTCGATGAACCCACAGGTGTTCACCACCAGCAGATCGGCGTCCTCGGGCGCGGTGACGGCGATGTGCCGTCCCGTGCGCAGCGCCTGCTCGAGGCGCATGGAGTCGACGGTGTTCTTCGCGCAGCCGAGGGTGACGAGGTGGTACTTCACCCGTTCAGTCTACGGGCCGCACCCGGCGAGCGCGCGGCGCGGCGTGCGGCTCGGGCGTAAGTGGCGTGTCGAGACGATTTCGCGGGGCGGCCCGCCCCTCGGTGCCTGTTCGACTCGCGTCAGGGCGAACGGTGCTAGCGGCCCGGCGTGGCGGTCGGAGTGGGGGTCGGGGTGCCGGTGGCGCCCTGCGAGACGAAGAGCGTGATGACGTCGCCGCGCTTCACGGGGGCGCCGGCGCCGGGCGACTGGCGGAAGACCGTGCCCGCGGGTGCGGTGTTCTGCGACTCGAAGATCAGCGGGGCGAGGCCCGCACGTTCGAGCGTCTGCGTTGCCACCTCGCGCGTGCCGCCGACGAGGTTCGGCGCGTCGAAGCTCGCGCTCGACGTGGCGGTCGCGGAGGGCGTCGCCGTGGCGTTGATGCCGGTGCCGCCGCTCAGTCGTGGCCCGAAGTAGAACGCGAGCGCCAGCACGACCGCCGCCACGCCGATGCCGCCCGCCATCAGCGGACTGACGTTCGGCAACGTGGGCAGCGAGGCCGGCATCGCGCGGCGCAGGCCGGGCATCGGGTCGAGGTCCGTGGGGCGCGGGAGGTCGCGCGGGACGGCGCGCACCGCTTCGTCCGGGTCGAGGCCCAGGTAGCGGGCGTAGGAGCGCATGAAGCCGCGCGCATAGACCGGGGCGGGCAGCAGATCGAAGCGCGCGTTCTCGAGCGCCTCGATGTACGTGCGGTTGATGCGGATGTCCTGCTCGACGTCGGCGAGCGTGATCTTGCGCTCCGTGCGCGTCTGTCGCAGGACATCGCCGGTGCGACGCGCGCGTTCGCGCGTCTCGTCCGCCACCACGGCGGCAGCGGACTCGGCCTCCGCGCGCTCGGCGCGACGGCCCGGCCAGTTCATCGGGACGACTCGTTGCGGCGGGTCATGCGCTAGTTGTTCGGATCGACGCCGGCGAACTGCACGAGCGACTTCAGCCCGTTCATCGCGAGGCGCGCGGTGTAAGCCTCGGGCGAGGTCTCCACGGTGTAGCGGTTGGTCACCACCTCGTCGATGTGCGGCGTGCTGCGGAGCAGGCGCAGCGTGCGGCGGTACTGATCCGCGGTCGCGTTCTGGCTGCCGGTCAGGAGCACCTCGGAGTAGTGGACGAGGTTCGGGTCGAACGGCACCGGCGCGCCGCCGCGCGGGAAACCCGCGAACAGGTTGACCACCGCCTGCGGGCGCGCGAGGTCGAGCGCGGGGCCGACGAGCTCCGCGACACCGACCGAGACGATCACGGCGTCCGCGCCCAGGCGGCCGTCCGTGCTGGCGCGCACGGCGCCCTTCACGTCGTCGACATTCGGGTCGAGTACGAGATCGGCGCCCCAGCGCTTCGCGATCTCGCGGCGCTCGGCGATCGGCTCGACGACGATGATCGGCCCGGCGCCCAGCGCGCGGCCCATGATCAGGTGCAGCAGGCCCATCGGCCCGGCGCCGACGATCGCCATCGACGTCCCGGCGCGCACCTGGCACAGCTCCAGCGACGCGAGGGTGCACGCGGACGGCTCCGTCAGCGCGGCGATGTCCAGCGGCAGGTCGTCCGCGACCTCGAACACCTGGCCCGTGCTGACGATCGAGGGCGGCACGACGAGGTAGTCGGCGAACCCGCCGTCGAGGTCGTACCCGAGGGTGAGGCGCTTCTCGCAGCGGTTGCGGCGACCGAGCAGGCAGTACAGGCAGCGGTTGCACGCGACGATCGGGCAGATGATGACGCGCTGGCCCTCGCGGATGCCCTCCACGCCCTCGCCGACCTCGTCCACCACGCCGGCCAGCTCGTGGCCCGGGATGACGCCGGGGGCGGCGTGCTTCTCGCCGCGGTAGACGCGCACGTCCGAGGCGCAGAGCGAGGCGGCGGCGATGCGCAGGCGGATCGCACCCGGCCCGGCATGCGGCTCCGGTCGATCCTCGACGGTGACGTTGCCGGGGGCGTTGAAGATCGTGGCGCGCATGGCGGTACCTCGCAGGCGGGAAGCGGTTGAGGTCGCAGTATCTCAGCCCGCGCGCGGGGGCGCATTGATCCGGGTGTGCGGAACGCAGCCGGACACGAAGAACCCCCGCACGAGGCGGGGGCACATCGAGAAACGCGCCGGAGCCGAAAGGCTACGCGGCGACGGCCGTCTGCTTCGCCTTCAGCTGCTGCGCGAGACGCGACTTGCGGCGCGCGGCGGCGTTCGGGTGAATGACGTTGCGGCGGGCGGCACGGTCCAGCGCGGACTGCGCGGCGCGCACCAGATCGGTGGCACCGTCGTCGTTGCGCTGGATCGCGGAGCGCGCGTCACGGACGGCGTGAGCGGCGCGGGTGCGGAACGGCTTGTTGCGTTCCGTGTGCGTTTCGGTCTGTCGGACGCGCTTGCGCGCCTGGAGCGAGTGAGCCATCGAAATCCCCCTGAGTACGGACGGACGAACATCGTAGAGGAGAACGGCGGCCTGCGTCCATCCTCGGCCGATCCGGGTTCCCCCGGGGCCTGCCGGCGGGTGGGAGGGTTGTTTGCCACCTCGGCGGGCGGGGTCGAACATAGCCGGTATGCCCGACCCGCAGCCGTCACGCTGGATCACGCCACCGCCGGGCCCCAAGCAGGGAGCGTCCGTCCCTCGCCCCGCCGCCCCGGCGCCGGCCGAGCGGCTCCCCCCGGAGCTGCCGCGACCGGCAGAGGTGCCCGAGGGCGACCCGAACGCCCCTCACCCCTACGAGGAACACCTGCGCGACCGGGGGCGCCTGCGCCGCTACCTCATCGGCGAGCCGGCCGCACCCAAGCGGGGGCGGCTGGGCATGCTGGTGAGCGCGGCGGGCATCGTCGCGGTCGGGTTCCTGCTGTCGCGTGTCCTCGGCGTCGCGCGGTCGGTGGCGATCGCGAACGCGTTCGGCACCGACCCGGAGCTGTCTGCCTACTGGGTCGCGTTCCGCCTGCCCGACCTCGTGTTCCAGCTGCTGGCGGGCGCCACGCTGTCCTCGGCGTTCATCCCCACGTACAGCCGCATCCGCACCACGCGAGGATCCCGCGCCGCGTGGCAGCTGGCGTCGAGCGTGCTGCACCTGGTGAGCATCGCGACATTCCTCGCGGCGGGGATCGCGTACCTCGCGGCGCCGCGCATCGTGCCGTGGCTCGCGCCGGGCCTGGGCCACGAAACGGGCCGCGAGGCGGAACTGGTGGCGCTCGCGGTGCAACTGACGCGACTGATGCTGCTGTCGCCGCTCTTCTTCGGCATCTCGGGGATGCTGACCGGCATCCTCAACGCGCGGCAGCACTTCCTGGCACCGGCGATCGCGCCGCTGATCTACAACCTGAGCATCATCCTCGCGGCGCTGTTCCTCGCGAAGCCGTTCGGCGTGCAGGGGCTGGCATGGGGCGTGGTCATCGGATCGGCCGGCCATCTGCTGGTGCAGATCCCGGCACTGCGCGAGGTCGGCTTCCGCTGGACATTCTCGTTCGACCTCTTCGGCGAGGGCGTGCGTGACGTGATGGCGCTGATGGGGCCGCGCGTCGTGGGCCTCGCGGCGTCGCAGGTGAACTTCCTCGCCGTGATCTTCTTCGCCTCGTTCGTGTCGGACGAGGCGATCAGCGCGATGAACTACGCGTTCCTGATGATGATGCTGCCGGTCGGCGTCATCGGCATGGCGATCTCCACGGCGGTGTTCCCCACGCTGGCGCAGCACGCCGCCGCGCGCGAGACGCAACTCCTGCGCGATGCGCTGACGCACGCGCTGCGCACGATCCTGCTGCTCGCGATCCCGGCGTCCGTGGCGCTGATCCTGCTCGCCGGCCCCGCGGTGCGCGTGCTGCTGCAGCGCGGAGCGTTCGATGAGCGCTCGGCGAGCCTCGTGGTGAGCGCGCTGGTGGTGTACGGGATCGGCATCTTCGCGCACAGCGGTGTGGAGATCCTGAGCCGTGGCTTCTACGCCCTGAGCGACACGCGCACGCCGGTCGCGGCGGCGGTCGTCGCGATGATCCTGAACGTCGCGCTGGCCGCGCTCTTCGTCACGCCGTTCGGACTGCGCGGGCTCGCCGGGGCGGCGACGCTGACCGCAATCCTCGAGTTCGCGCTGCTGGTGTTCGCGCTACGCGGGCGCATCGGCGGGCTGAACCGCCCCGCGCTGGAGCGCACGCTGCGCAGCACGCTGGCCGCGACCGCCGCGATGGCGCTGGTGATCGTCGCGACGAGGTTCGCGCTCGGCTTCCTCGGCCTGAGCGCGACCGGGACGTTGACCGCGCTCGCGGTTCTGCTGCTCGCGGGCGGGCTGGGGACGGTCGCGTTCGCGCTGGTGTCCTACCGCCTGAACCGCCAGGACTTTGAGGCGCTGCTCGCGCGGGGCTAGCCACCTTCGGCGGCACCCCTCGCGCTCCCGGGCCTTCGGGCATGCCGACGTGACGGCTGCGCCTCGCATCCTGCTATACTGAACGCGCCCCCAACCTTCACAAGGGAGCGATTCGAGCGGACGCGCTGGCGTCCGCTTCTTGGCGTGTGCCTCGAAGCGGTGCGACGGCGGCCTCGATGAAGCGGGCTGCGTGAGGGGTGCAGACGGGGCTGAGACTGGAGTTCCCGATGGCTTTCAACGACCGCGAACTGACCTGCCGCGACTGCGGCTCATCGTTCGTCTTCACCTCCGGCGAGCAGGAGTTCTACGCGACGAAGGGCCTGCAGCACGACCCGGTGCGCTGCCCGTCCTGCCGTCAGACCCGCAAGCTGCTCCGCCCCGAGGATCGCGAGGAAGCGCCGACGTTCGGCGTGTACGTCTCGTGGGGTGGGCGCACGCCGCGCCAGCTGCATGTGGCCGCGTGCCACCAGTGCGGCCAGACGACCGAGGTGCCCTTCGTGCCTCGTGGCGACCGCCCGGTGTACTGCTCGAACTGCTACAACGACGTGCGCTCCAAGCAGGAGCAACAGGAGGCCGTAGAGGCCGAGGCCGCCGCGGCCCGCATCTCCGCTGCCGCCGGCCATGCCGCTGCCGCCCTCGAGGGCGCGGGGCCCGCTCGCGTGGTGGTGCGTGACGAGGACGCCGACCGCATCTCGGTCAGCAGCGCCGTCGCAGCGCTCGCCGACCCCGAGGACGCGGACGACGACGAGTAGCGCGACGTTGATCGGCGGCGCACGCGCCGCCTAGACTCGAATCAACAGGCAGACACAGACAACAGCGACGACGGAGACGAGTAGTCCCGCAGCCGACCGAACGAGCGAGCCCGAGACGGTGGAAGTCGGGTACGGATCGCGCAGGACGAAGATCACTCCCGAGCTGCCGCCCGAATCCTCGACGCGTGTGATCGTCGTCGAGGGAGTAGACGCGGCCGGAGCGCCCACCGTTACCAGGGGCAGCGCGATCGAGGGAAGCACCTCCGTCGCGCGGTGAGCGGCGCAGGTGCCTCGATCAGTCGAGGAGCGTGCGCAACGCGGGTGGTACCGCGGGTGTTCGATTCATCGAGCGCTCGTCCCGCACCGAGACAATCGGTGTGTGGGCGAGCGCTCTTTTTGTTGCTCGTGAAGTGATGAAGATCGAGGGTGCGCGATGGCCAGTGCAGCGAAGTTCGAAGCGGTCAACTCCCGCGTCTCCTTCCCGGAGCAGGAGGAGCGCATCCTCGACTTCTGGAAGCAGCACGAGATCTTCAAGCGCACCGTGGAGGAGCGCCCCGAGGACAACGTGTTCTCCTTCTTCGAGGGGCCGCCCACCGCGAACGGCAACCCGGGCATCCACCACGTGCTCGCGCGAGTCTTCAAGGACCTGATCCCGCGCTACCGCACCATGCGTGGCTACCGCGTGCCTCGCAAGGGCGGGTGGGACACGCACGGGCTCCCCGTCGAGCTCGAGGTGGAGCGCGCGCTCGGCCTGTCCTCCAAGCAGCAGATCGAGGAGTACGGGGTCGAGGAGTTCAACCGGCAGTGCCGGGAGTCCGTCTTCAAGTACGTCTCCGAGTGGGAGCGCATGACGGCGCGCATCGGCTTCTGGGTGGACATGGAGGACGCGTACGTCACGTACTCCCCGGACTACGTGGAGTCGTGCTGGTGGATCTTCAAGCGGCTCTGGGAGAACAAGCTGGTGTTCCGCGACTTCCGCGTGACGCCGCACTGCCCGCGCTGCCAGACCTCGCTGTCCTCGCACGAGATCGCGCAGGGCTACAAGGAGGACACCCCCGACCCCGGCGTGACGCTGCGCTTCCGCCTGCCCGCGGACGCGTCGGCCGGCCCCGAACTGCACCTCGCTGATGGTGTGCCGACGAGCCTCCTCGCGTGGACCACGACGCCGTGGACGCTGTCCGGCAACGTCGCCCTCGCAGTGCTGCCGAGCGCGGAGTACGCGCTGGTCGAGCGCGAGGACGACCACCTCGGCACGGAGCGGATCATCGTCGCGCGCGCGCTCGTCGAGAAAGTCGCAGGCACCGAGGCGACCGTCGTGCAGCTGCTGCCCGGCACGTCGCTCATCGGGCTGCGCTACGAGCCGCTGTACGAGTCGGTGGGCTGGCCCGGCGTCGACCCGCTGATGTTCGTAGACGGCCGCACGCAGCGCCCGAAGCAGATCGAGGATCTGCCGTCGCGCCACGTCATCCCCTCGGACCACGTCACTACCGACGAGGGCACGGGCATCCTGCACGTCGCCCCGGCGTTCGGTGAGGACGACTACGGCATGGGGCGCGCGGAGGGACTGATGTTCCTCCAGCCGGTGCGCCTGGACGGCACGCTGATCGGCGGGCCCGGCGACGGGCTCTTCGCGAAGGTCGCCGACCCGAAGATCACGCAGGACCTGCGCGAGCGCGGACTGCTGTTCCGCAGCGAGACGATCCGGCACACCTACCCGTTCTGCTGGCGCTGCGACACGCCCGTCCTCTACTACGCGAAGCCGAGCTGGTACATCCGCACGACCGCCGTCGCGCGGAAGATGGTGCAGAACAACCGCCAGATCCACTGGGTGCCCGACCACATCCAGGAGGGCCGCTTCGGCGAATGGCTCGAGGGCAACATCGACTGGGCCGTGTCGCGCGAGCGCTACTGGGGCACGCCGCTGCCGCTGTGGGTGTGCGAGCTGTGCGACCACATCGAATGCATCGGCTCGTACGACGATCTGCTCGCGCGCGCCCTCGGCGACACGGGGAGCGCAGTACGCGCGGCCGACGGCAGCATCGACCCGCACCGCCCGTACATCGATCGCGTGGAGATCGGCTGCCCGAACTGCAACGGCACGATGCGACGCACGCCCGAGGTCGCCGACGCTTGGTTCGACAGCGGCGCGATGCCGTACGCGCAGTGGCACTACCCGTTCGAGAACGAGGACACGTTCGAATCGCGCTTCCCCGCGGACTTCATCTGCGAGGCCGTGGACCAGACGCGCGGCTGGTTCTACACGCTGCACGCCCTCGCCACGCTGCTGAACAGCACGGAAGACGTGGAGTCGGGCGTCGCCTACCAGAACGTGATCTGCCTAGGGCACATCCTGGACGGCGAGGGACAGAAGATGTCCAAGTCGCGCGGGAACGTGGTCGATCCGTGGAGCGTGCTGAACCAGCACGGCGCGGACGCGATCCGCTGGTACATGTACACCGCGTCGCCCCCGGGCAACGCGCGACGCTTCTCGCCCGACCTCGTCGCCGAGACGTCGAGGCGGTTCCTGTCGACGCTGTGGAACACGTACTCGTTCTTCGTGACGTACGCGAACACCGCGGACTTCGATCCTCGCGCGGGCGTCGCGGATGCCGCGCGCACCGAGCTCGATCGCTGGATCCGCAGCGAGTTGCACCGGACCGTGCAGCGCGTGACCGAGGCCCTCGAGGGCTACGAGCCCGCGGACGCGGCGCGCCCGATCGAGGCGTTCGTCGATCAGCTGTCGAACTGGTACGTGCGCCGATCGCGGCGCCGCTTCTGGCGATCCGGCGAGGGCGCCGACTCGCAGGCCGCGTTCGCGACGCTGTACGAATGCCTGTCCACGGTGGCGAAGCTGCTCGCGCCGTTCACCCCGTTCATCGCCGAGACGATGTACCAGAACCTCGTCGTCGGCCGTGTGGGCGACGCGCGGGACTCCGTGCACCTGGCCGACTGGCCCGAGGTGGACACCGACGCGATCGACGAGCGCCTGTCGGACGACATCGCGCTCGTGCAGCGCATGGTGTCGCTGGGTCGCGGTGCGCGCGCGAAGGCGCAGACGAAGGTGCGACAGCCGCTGGCCGCCGCGATCCTCGTGCCACGTAACGAGGCCGAGCGTTCCGCGCTGGAGCGCCTCGCGCCGCAGATCGCGGAGGAGCTGAACGTGAAGCGCGTGGAGGCGGTGACCGACCCCGGTGACCGTCTCTCGTACACGCTGCGGCCGAACCTCCCGGTCCTCGGGCCGAAGTTCGGGCAGCAGGTGGGTGCCGTGCGCGGCGCGCTGCAGCAGGCGGACGCCACGGCGATCGTCGCGGCAATGCGCGCCGGCGACCCGATCGAGGTGGGCGGCTTCACGCTCGCGCCGACCGACGTCCTCGTAGCGGTCGAGGCGAGCGAGGGCTGGGCGGCGCAGGAGGAGTCCGGCTACGCCGCGCTCATCGACACCACGCTCACGCCTGAACTGCTGGCCGAGGGCATTGCGAGAGAAGTCGTGCGTCGGCTGCAGGACCTGCGTCGCGACGCGGGGCTCGACGTGTCGGATCGCATCCACGTGGCGTACCGGGCGGGCGCGCCGGTCGCGACCGTCATGGCCTCGCACGGCGCGATGATCAGCGAAGAGGTGCTCGCGCTGAGCCTCGAGGCGTCCGACGCGCCCGACGGCGACGCGCGCGCCGACGCGGACATCGACGGCGTGGAGGCGGTGTTCACGCTGCGGAAGGCGTAGCGCGGGAGGGGTTGCAGTCCGAAGGGGCTCCTCCCCTTCGAGCATCCCGGAGCTCGGATCGAAGATCCGCGGAACGGCCAGCCCTGACCGTCGCGATCGCTCTGCCCCCTCGCCCAAAGGTGGGAGAGGGTGGGGTGAGGGTCTGTTTCGACCACTTCGACGCTACTTGCCGCCCCCGATGTGCGGCGGGAGCTTGCGACGGGGGCGGTCTGCGGTCTCCTCCTCGCCGGCCATGACGAGGCCGCGCAAGAACGAGAGCACGGAGAGCTTCCAGTTGCCCTCGAAATCGCCGCCGTGGCGCGGCTCGCCGTGGAGCACGTGCGGCACCTCCGCCGCCACCTCGCCACCGAAGATGACGATGTTCGCGGTGAGGTAGACCCAGAACAGCAGCACGATCACCGACCCCAGCGACCCGTAGATCACATCGAACGACGCGAAGTGCTCCAAGTACGCGGCGAAGCCGACCTTCAGCAACTCGAAGCCGATCGCGGCGAGGAGCGCCCCGGGCCAGATGTAGCGGAAGCGCGGGTGGCGGTTGGGCAGCAGCCAGTACGTCAGCATGAACGCGACGAAGGTCAGCCCGAAGGGGATGGCGATCGCGCCCGCGTTCCAGAAGAACGAGAACGAGATCGGGCTGGCCACCACGCCCAGCGCCTGGCCGAACTCCGCCTGCGCGATGCGCCAGACCGTGGTCAGCACGATGCCGCCGACGAGGGGGAGCGCGATGATCGGCAGGAAGACGTAGTCGATGAGCTTCGCGTGGAACCACGGGCGGCCGGTCTGCACCTCGAACACCACGTTGAGCGAGGAGCGGAGCGCCGCCGAGAGTGCCCCGGCCGACCACACGGAGCCGACCGCCGACACGGCGGTCAGCGTGGGGCCAAGGTCCGCGACGTGACGCAGGGAATTCGCGATACTTTGGTCACGGATCGGCAGGAAGCCGATGATTCCGGCGAGCACCACGTCCTGCACGCCGGGGTCGCGGATGATCACACCGAAGATCGAGACGGCGAGCAGCGTCAGCGGGAACAGCGAGAACAGGGCGTAGTACGAGACGGCGGCGGCCATCTGGTTGCCGGAGTCCTCGATGAAATTGGTCACGGCGCGGCCGAGGACGACCAGGGGGATTCGCCACTGGGCCGCCGAGAGGCGCACGATCGCACCGGGTTGCGCCAAGCGTCGGCCTCCTCGACCGTCCCCGCATACTCATCGTAGCCCTTTGCCCGCCAACGCTCCCGAGGGGGGAGCGCGCGTATGACCGGACAGCGCCTCGAGCCCCAGCAGATCGCGTACCGCCGCGTGGTGGTGAAGATCGGCTCCAACGTGCTCACCGCGGGCACCGAGCAGATCGATACCGTGGCGATGGCAGCGATCGCCGAGCAGATCGCCTCGCTCATCGCACGGGGCGTGCAGCCGATCGTCGTCACGTCCGGTGCGGTCGCCGCGGGGCGTCATCGTGTGAAGTCGCACCACGAAGCGCGCGCGCTCGCGCTCCGCGAGGCGCAGTCGAGGCAGGCACTCGCCGCGATCGGCCAGTCACGGCTAATGGCGCTGTGGGATCAGATGTTCGAGCAGCAGGACGTGCCGATCGCGCAGGCGCTGCTCACGCGCCGCGACCTCGCCGATCGTCTCGGCTACCTCAACACCCGCAACACGCTCATCGAGCTGGTCGAGCTGGGCGTCGTCCCGATCGTCAACGAGAACGACGTCGTGTCGATCGAGGAGCTGCAGGAGCTCACGAAGATCGGCGACAACGACAACCTCTCCGCGCAGGTCGCGAACCTCGTGGATGCCGACCTGCTGCTCATCCTCACGGACATCGCGGGCCTCTACACCGCCGACCCCAACCGCGACCCGAGCGCGAAGCTGATCGAGGAAGTCGCACGCATCGACGAGACGATCGAGCGGGCCGCCTCGGGCGCCTCGGGCGTGCGCGGCACCGGCGGCATGGCAACGAAGGTTCAGGCGGCGCGCATCGCGACGCAGGGTGGGACGCACGTGGTGATCGCGGCCGGCGCACAGCGCGACGTGGTGCTGCGCGCGGTGGCCGGCGAGCCGGTGGGCACTCACTTCCTGCCGGTCGGCGACCACATCGAGAGCCGTCGCCGCTACCTGCTGTCGGGCCTGCAGGCGCGCGGCACCGTGGTGGTGGACGACGGCGCGGCCGGGGCGCTGCTGCGCGGGGGCTCCTCGCTCCTCCCGGCCGGCGTGACCGCCTGCGACGGGACGTTCGTCCGAGGCGACGTGGTGCACGTGAAGACGCAGGCGGGCCGCCACCTGGCGAGCGGCATGGCGAACTACTCCAGCGCAGAGGTCGCCCAGATCCTCGGCCACCACTCCGACCAGATCGCGGATCTGCTGGGTTACGAGTTCGGCGCGGAGGTCATCCACCGCAACAATCTCGTGCTCGTGTAACCTCGACATATCTCCTGCGGGCCGGATGCGGGTATTGCCGCACCCGGCCCTCGCGAGGTCGCGCGGCGCGTCAGCCACTGGCGGACTGTGATCAGTCCAGAGGGATGTTCCATGACCAGCACCATCGACCGTCCCACCGAGACCGCCGACTCCGAGTCGACCCGCAAGGCGAAGCTCGCCCGCGCGGCGAGTCGCCGGATGTCGCAGGTCAGCACGACGCAGAAGAACGACGCGCTCCGGCGCATCGCCGACGCGATCGAGGCGGAGACGCCGCGCATCCTCGCGGTGAACGGCCCGGAGATCGAGCGTGGTCGCGCGAACGGCCTCACCGGCTCGTTCATCGATCGCATGGAGCTGAGCGAGGCGCGCCTGAAGGCGATCGCGAACGACACGCGCGCCGTGGCCGCGCTGCCCGACCCGATCGGCGTGACCGAGGAGATGGTGACGCGCCCGAACGGCCTGCAGATCGGCCGCATCCGCGTGCCGCTGGGCGTCATCGCGACGATCTACGAATCGCGCCCGAACGTCACCGTCGACATCGCGGCCGTGTGCATCAAGTCGAGTAATGCCGTCGTCATGCGCTCCGGCACGGACGCGCACGAGACCTCCGCGGTCTTCGCAGAGATCATCGCGCGCGAGTGCACGGCCGCGGGGCTGCCCGAGGGCCTCGTGCAGTTCATCGAGTCGACCGACCGAGAGGAGGTCGGCGCGCTGCTGAAGGCAGGGCCGCTCGTCGACCTGATGGTGCCTCGCGGCGGTGCCGACCTGATCCGCCGCGTGCAGCAGGAGGCCACCATGCCGGTGGTCGCTGGCGGCATCGGCGTGTGCCACACGTTCGTCGATGCGGACGCCGACCTCGATATGGCGCGCAACATCGTCATCAACGCGAAGACCGTGCGCCCCTCGGTCTGCAACGCGATGGACACGCTGCTGGTGCACGCATCCGTCGCCGATCGCTTCGTGCCGATGATGACCGAGGCGCTTGGCGCGAAGGGTGTCACCGTGCACGCCGACGAGCGCGCGCTGCCGCTGGTGCGCGGTGCAGAGTCGATGCCGGTGCAGCCCGAGGACTACGACCGGGAGTGGCTGTCGCTCGACTGCTCGATCCGCGTGGTCGACGACCTCGACGGTGCGATCGGACACATCGAGGAGCACGGCAGCGGACACTCGGAGGCCATCGTCACGGAGTCATGGTCCTCGGCGCAGCGCTTCCAGCGCGACGTGGACGCGGCGGCGGTGTTCGTGAACGCCTCCACGTACTTCAACGACGGCGCGCAGTTCGGACTGGGCGTCGAGGTCGGCATCTCCACGCAGAAGATGCACGCGCGCGGCCCCATGGGGCTCAAGGAGCTCACGTCCTACAAGTGGATCGTGCTCGGCAACGGGCAGGTGCGCTAGCAGCCTCCACCGACTGACCCACCCCACGCCGAGCGAGAAGAGCACTCATGCCCACGACCCACTTCGAACGCATCGCCCGCACCCCGCAGTCCGAGGCCTGGCGCATCGAGACCGATGACGCCGTGATCGGCCGCGTTGACCTGCACTTCACCGGCGCAAAGGCGTACGGCATCCTCATCGTCCACACCTCCGTGCCCGAAGATGACATCGAGGAACTGATCGCGGACGTGGACGCGCGCCTCGTCTCCACCGCCGACGAGTACCGCGAGGACTTCGTGGTCACCGTCTGGCGCGGCACGGAGTTCGGCACGTACTCCGAGGATGACGCCGCCGAGTTCGAAGACGACGAGGACGACGCTGACGACGAGCGCTAACGCCAACGAGCGCACCGGCCGCGGCGCGCTCGACGTCGATCGCATCGAGGTCGTCTCCTTCGACCTCGACGGCACGCTGATCGACTCACGGACGGCGTGGCGCGATGGCTTCGCCGCCCCGTTCGCGCGCCTCGCGGAGCGCTACCCCACGCTGCTGACGCTGGGCGACTCCGCGCACGTGCACGACTTCGTGTTCCAGCCGTTCCTCATCGAGATCTGGGAGCGCGTCCGCGGCGAGTGGAGCCCGGAGTACGTGCGCGAGGGGTGGCGCATGCTCCTCGAACGCCACGCCGCGCCCGACCTCGAGGCTGCCGACGCCGCGTACGAGGAGTACGAGGCGACGTGGCCCGCGATGATGCGGCTGTTCGAGGACTCGCTCGCGACGCTGGAAGCGGTGCAGCGGCGCTACCCGATGATCCTGCTCACCAACGGCAACACGACGCACCAGCGGATGAAGATCGACACGCACGACCTCGAGAAGTGGTTCCACCGCGTCGTGGTGTCGGAGGAGGTCGGCCTCGTGAAGCCCGACCCGGCGATCTTCGCGCACGCGCTTTCGGCGCCCCTCGACATCTTCGAGGCGAAGAGCGCGCTGCACGTCGGCGACATGCGATCGCAGGACATCGCGGGCGCGCGCGCGGCGGGCTGGCAGAGCGCGTGGGTGAACCGCACCGGCGCTCCCGCCGACGATGACCACCACCCCGACGTCGAGGTCGCGTCCCTCGATGACCTCGTGCGGCTGCTGGGGCTGCGATAGCGGCCTCTGCCTCACCTTCTGCACACAACAACGCCCCGGCGAGTGGCCGGGGCGTTGCGTTGTCCTCGATCGGTGCGAGGTGGGCGCTAGCGCTTGCGGGCGACGACCTTGCGGACGGCGGCTTCGACGCCCTCTGCGGTGAGGCCCATGATCTCCAGGACCTCGTCCCACGTCGCCGACTCGCCGTAGCGGTTCTGCACGCCGACGAACTCCATCGGCACGGGCTGCGTGCTGGCGGCGATCGCCTGCGCGCACATCGCGCCGAGGCCGGAGTGCGTCAGGTGCTCCTCGGCAACGACGATCGCGCCGGTGTCGCGCGCGGCGGCCGTGAGCGCTTCGACGTCGAGGGGCCGAATCGTGCCCATGTTCAGTACGCGGGCGGAGATGCCGCTGCGCTCCAGCGCCTCGGCGGCGCGCAGCGAGCGCTCCACGAGCAGCCCGCACGCGACGATCGTCACGTCGGTGCCGTCGCGCAGCATGTCGGCCTTGCCGACCTGGAAGCGCGGACCGTCCGTGTAGATGACCGGGATCTTCGGACGACCGGTGCGGATGTACCACGGGCCGGGAGTCGCGACAGCCGCAGCGACCATCGCCTCGGCCTCAACGACATCGGCGGGGACGCACACGGTGAAGTTCACGAGGGACGAGAAGAGTGCGTAGTCCTCAACCGACTGCGCGGACGCGCCATCCTCACCGGTGGAGACGCCGCCGTGGCTGGCGACGATCTTCACGTTGAGCTTCGGCTGCGCGACGGACATGCGGAGCTGGTCGAACGCGTGCTCGGCGAAGACGGCGAAGGTCGACGCGACCACCACGTGGCCCATCGTCGAGAGACCGCCCGCGGCCGAGATCATGTTCTGCTCGGCAACGCCGAAGGTGAAGAAGCGCTCCGGGTACGCGTCGCGGAAGGTACGCGCCGAGGTCGACTTCCCGAGGTCAGCATCGACGACAACGATGTCGGCGCCGTTCTGCTGCAGGCGGACGAGGGCGGGGCCAAGTGCCTCGCGGGTGGCGGCGGGAGCCGGCGTCGTCGTCATCAGGCCAACTCCTCCATTGCGCGCGCGAACTGCTCGGCATTCGGGGCGGCGCCGTGGAAGCCGGGGTTGTTCTCCATGAAGGAGACGCCCTTGCCCTTCACCGTGTCGAAGATCACCAGCGCCGGCTTGCCGCGCACATCGCGCGCCCACGCCAGTGCCGCCTCGACGGCGTCGAGGTCGTGACCGTCGATGCCAGCGCGGACTTCCCAGCCGAAGGCGCGGTACTTCTCGTCCAGCGGCTCGGTGCGCATGGTCTCGCGGGTGAAGTCGTCGTTCTGGATGCCGTTGCGATCGATGATCGCGACCAGCCGGTCCACGTTGTGGTGCGCGGCGGCCATCGCGGCCTCCCACACCTGCCCCTCGTCCTGCTCGCCGTCGCCCATGAGCACGTAGACGTGCGCGTCGATGTTGTTGAGGCGCATGCCGAGGCGGATGCCGAGGCCGAACGAGAGGCCCATGCCCAGCGCACCGGCGGAGTTCTCGACGCCCTGCGGCTTGCCCAGCACGGAGTGGCCCTGAAGGCGGCTCCCCTTCTTGCGGAAGGTGGAGAGCTCTTCGACGGGGAAGTAGCCGTTCTCAGCGAGGGTGGCGTACTGGACAGGCGTGCAGTGACCCTTGCTCATGACGAAGCGGTCACGCTCCGGCCAATCCGGGCGCTGCGGGTCGTGGCGCATGATGCGCCCGTACAGCACGGCGAGGATCTCGGTCGACGACATGGAGCCACCGATGTGGCCCGACTGCGCCCCGTAGACCATCTCAACTACATGCCGTCGCACACGCTTCGTCAGCGCGCGCAGATCAGTACCGGCTCCAGCCACCATGTCGCCCCCCGCACACTTGGCGATAGGGCGTGAGTATACGAAGCGATCCAAGGGGGGTCGAACGCGCGCACAAAAACGATCGCGGATGACCCGCTGGATTCGTCGGCCCGCGGCCGCAAATCGGCCCGGAATCCGAGGTCGGCGCTAGACCGCGCAGGACGAATGACCGCAGACGGGGCAGAGGCTGCAGCCTTCGCCGAAGACCAGCGGGCCGGCACACTGCGGGCAGCGCGGCCCGGCGTAGGTCCACTGGCGGCGGCGGCGCGGGGCGGCGGGCGCCTCCGTGGCATCGAGGTGGCTGGCGGTGTCGGTGACGTTCATGGTGCGCTCCAGAAGCAGCATGAGAACAATCGTTCTGTATGTGGAAGGCTACAAAAGAACGCTTGTTCTAGTCAAGCGCCGCTAGGATGACTGCCACGAGGGAGCAGGAGATATGGGCACGCTCATCCGTTGGCTGACGCTCGGAGCGCTGCTGGTCTTCGCCTACATGGCGCTGACCTCTCCGGCGGCGCAGTCACACCCCGGGCTCCGCGGGCTGCTCGAGCGCATCCGCTTTGTTGCGCGCCGTGCGCGGCTCGTGGCGCTGATCTACATCGCGGTGCTCGTGATCAGCGCCGCGCTCCGCTACTACGGCTGGGGCCTCGATTGACGGTGCCCCGGCGCGTGCTCGTCGCGCCGCAGGAGTTCAAAGGCTCGCTCTCGCCACTCGACGCCGCAGCCGCGATCGCCGCCGGCGTGCGGGAGGCGCTCCCCGACGCCGAGGTCATCGAACTGCCCATGGCCGACGGTGGCCCCGGCACCGTCTCGATCGTCGCGAACGCGACCGGCGCCACGCTCATCCGCCACACCGTCACCGGCCCGCAGGGCGATCCCGTTGAGGCGACCTACGCACTCCTCGAACGGCCCGGGGAGCCGATTCTCGCGGTGATCGAGGCAGCGGCCGCCGCCGGTCTCGTCCTCGTCCCCGTTGATCGACGCGATGCCGCCCGGGCCACCAGTACCGGCCTGGGCGAGCAGATCCTGCACGCGCTGAACCGCGGCGCGCACGAAGTGATCGTCGGCGTGGGCGGCACCGGCACGAACGACGGCGGCGCCGGCGCCGCGCGCGCGCTCGGACTGCGGCTCCTCGACGCGAACGGTGCACCGCTCGCCCTGGGCGGCCTCGCACTCATCGGCCTCGCCCGTGTCCAAGCGGACCGCGCCTCCGGGGTGCGCGAGCTGGACCTGCGGATCGCGGTGGACGTACAGAACCCGCTCCTCGGCGAGGCCGGGGCGACGGCCGTGTACGGAGCGCAGAAGGGCGTGCGCGACTGGCAGGCCCCGGCGATGAATGCCGCGCTGGCCCGCTGGGCGACCCGGCTGCGCGAGGACGTCAGTTCGGACGTCGCCGGGCGGCCGGGCGCGGGTGCGGGGGGCGGCATCCCTACGGGCCTCCTCGCCGCGTGTCCCCGCGGGCGCATCGAGTCCGGCGCGGCGCTCGTCGCGGACGCGATCGGCCTGCGCGCAGCGATCGAGGCAGCCGACCTGGTCATCACCGGCGAAGGTGCGATGGATGGGCAGACGGGCTACGGCAAGGCCGTCGCGCATGTCGCGCAGCTCGCCGCCGAGGCCGGTGTGCCGTGCGTCGCCGTCGCCGGGATCGTGGAAGGGCTGTCCCCCCGCATCCTCGACGCGGAGCCCCTCGCGCCGACCGAGGCCGACCGGCCGACCGCAATGGCACGCGCCGCAGAGCACGCGACGGCCGCCGCCGCGCGACTTATCCACAGACTCAACAGCCGCAACTAGCGGCCCTTCGTCCTCGGCGCTCCGGGATCACCTGTCTGAGCGCGGGTTTCGCGTACCTTCTGCACCCCAACACCAGCATTCGCGCGTCTTGGACGCACTGCGGATGACGATCTCCAGTAAATATCTGCCATTCTGGACAACAGGCCTTGACACCAAGGTCGTGATGACAAAGGATGATGTGCGTAGGCGCTTCGATATATCGCGGGGGCGCCTCCTACGGAGGTGTTGAAGATGACGAAGGCAGAGCTGGTCACGCTGGTCGCGACTCAGGCCGGCACGACGAACGCGGACGCCGAGCGCGTGCTCGACGGCTTCCGTGACGTGATCCAGGCGAAGGTCAAGAACGGCGAGGACGTGGCGTACCCCGGTCTCGGCAAGTTCAGCCGCACCGCCCGCAAGGCGCGCATCGGCCGCAACCCGCAGACGGGCGCCGAGATCAAGGTGAAGGCCTCTAAGGCCCCGAAGTTCTCCGCCGCCGCTGGCCTGAAGGCCATCGTGAACGGCGAGGCTCCGGCTCCCAAGCTCGCGAAGGCGAAATAGCTCCGACCCGCCGCCTCGGCGCTCCTCGGAGTGTCGAGTGTCGGAAGCTATTCCTTGGAGCGCCGCCCGCCCGGGCGGCGCTCCTGTTTTGTCCGGACTGTTCCGCGACGCTAGCCGAGCCCGAGCGCCTCGAGGCGGTCGTCGTCGATGCCGAAGAAGTGGGCCACCTCGTGCGCAACGGTGCGCTGAATCTCGGTGGTGAGGCGGTCGGCGCTGAAGGCGCGCTCGTGCGGCCCCTGGAAGATCAGGATGCGATCCGGCAGCACCATGTGGTGGTCGTGCCGCTCGGTGAGCGGGATCCCCACGTAGAGCCCGAAGAGATCCTCGTCCGGTTCAAGGCCGGCCTCACGCAGATCCTCCGCGGAGGGTTCGCGCTCCACGACGATCGCGACGTCCTGCACAAAACGCCGGAACTCCGCCGGCAGATCCTCGATCGCCCGGAACACCAGACGGCGGAAGCGGTCGCGCTGCACTGCTAGCTGCCCACGCTACGCGTCGAGGTCGGCGCTGGGACGGCCGGGCCAGATCGTGCGGTAGCCCTCGCCGGTGATCGCACTACGGAGCTCCAGGTCCTCGGCGCGCTGCAGGTCGCGAAACGCGCGGTCGAGGTCGCGCACCTGCTCGAACGCATCGAGACCGGCCAGTCGCTGCCGCGCCGCCTCCAGGAAGCCAAGGCGCTCCAGCCCGGCGACGCGAAGCGGCCACGCCATCACGTGCAGCTTGTCCGGCCGCGGAAAATGCGGCCTCGCCGCGGCGATCGTGGCGAGGCGCTCCTGGATCGTGCTCGCCATGGGGAGCACGAACACGCCGGGGCCTTCGCCCTCGCGGGTGCGGAAGTCGAGGAACAGACGCTCGGCGAGTGCCGAGAACCGCACGATGACGTGGTCGGAGCGCTCCACGGCGCGGAGGAGCCCGTCCAGATCGACTTCGTATGCACTGTCCATTACCGAAAAGTCTACACATCCACCGAAGCGCCTCGAACGGACCGAAGCGTCAGCAGGATTGCGCAAACAGATGGTGTGAAAAGACCTGTCAGGTGCCTGATGAGTGGCCGGAAGACGTCGATGATCGGCGTGAGGGTTTCCCCGACATGGGGAACGGCGCCACACGCCGAATGAGTCGCGCGGGAGCGCGGAGAGAGGAGGGACCATGTTGAGCGCACTGCTCCGTAGGTTCCGCCCCGATCCGCTGCGAACTCGCGTGGAGGACTCCATTCGCCGGGGCACGGGCCTCTCCAAGCAGGAGTGGCTGCTGGGCACTGCGCCGCTGGGGCGCGAGGACATCGAGCAGCTCGCCGACCAGGTGATCACGTGGGCACGCGCCCGCATCGCCGCGAGTCGCCGGCCGTATGGCATCGACCAGATGGCACTCGCAATCGCCTGCGCGGAGCCGGGCGGCCAGCCGATCGCCTCGACGACCTTCGGGGTGTTCCGCCCCATCGAGTTCTACGAGGAGTCAGGCGTCGAGGAGCGCGTGCGGACCTACCTGTCCGCGCTGCCACTCGAAGCGCTGAACGATCGCAGCGGCGGAATCCGCTTCGCGGCGGCACTCTTCTCGTGGGGCGACGTCGCCCGCGACACGATCTTCGCCGACGACAACCGCTAGTCAGCCGCTAGTCGCGGAGCGCCCGCGTCGCCACTGACTCAGCGAGCACCTGGATCGCGCCACCTTCGGCCGCCAGCGCCTCGCACACCATCAGCAGCTCACGCACCTCGAGCGGTCGCCCGGTCGCCACGCCGGCGATGCGCGCGGCGCGGCTGATCATCGCGCGCGCATCAGAGCGCGAGGTCACCCAGTGCAACTCGAGCAGCAGGTCGTCGGTGGTCATGAACGCCATCTCAGGCTCCCGTCGTCACCCTCTGTGGTGGGTACCGGGATCCTCGGAAGGCGCTGATGGGGGGCTTACGCGGGAAACCCCGCGATCGGGGCGGCAGGACGCAGGTCTGAACCGAACGGGCCGGGTATCATCGAGACAATGCCCCCGCGATCCCGGATCTCCCTCGCACTGCTGGCGCTGACCCTAGTGGCGGTGCTGGCGAGCGCCTGCCGCACCGAGTCCACGGGCGGCTCTTCGTTCACGAAACGACCGAGGCAGGAGGCGGGCGAGCCGCGCTCGTACCTCCTCGGATTCTCGGACACGCCCTGGGCGCTCACCGACCTCGGCACGCGGCAGACCTACGACCTCGCCGCGAACTACGGGGAGCTGATCCTCGTGCAGCGCTCGCCGAACTGGGCCGACTTCGTGCCCGGCGCTACCGCCTCGGACGACGTGCGGCACGAGCTGACCACGGTGCGCGATGCCGCGAAGAGCCGCGGGCTGCAAGTCGCGATCGTCCTCGACCCGTTCGACCCGACCGCGCGCGACAAACTCCAGCGGCTGCCGCCGACGCTCGCGGGTAAGGACCTCTCCAACGCGGAGCTCCGCACAGCCTTCGTGCAGGAGGCGGTGTTCATCGCGAGGAACCTGCGCCCCGCGTACCTCGTGCTCGGGAACGAGGTGAACGCAACGTTCGAGCGGAACCCGGGGACGTACCTCTCCTACGTGACCGCGTACAAGGAGGCCTACGACGCCGTGAAGGCGGCCGCCCCCGAGACGCAGGTGCTCCCCTCGTTCCAGTACGAGGAACTGCTGGGCGTGATCCCGGACCTGCCACCGCATCCGCCCCGCTGGCAGTTGCTGAAGGACTTCCAGGGGAAGATGGACGCGGTCGGCATCACCACCTACCCGTCGTTCGCCTTCAACGTCGCGCGGAAGGTGCCGCCGACCTACTACTCGGCAATTCGGGAGCAGACGCCGCTGCCGATCGCCTTCGTCGGCGCCGGGTACGCCTCCGGTCCGGGACGCGACAACCTGAACTCGTCGACCCCGGCGGAGCAGCGCCGCTTCCTGCTGCGCCTGTTCGAGGACGCCGACTTCCTCGGCTCGCCCCTCGTGGTGTGGTTTGCCGAGCGCGACCTGTCGTTCGCCACCGCGCCGCCATACGACCTGCTCGCCAGCCTCGGCCTGCGAGACATCGGCGACAAGCCGAAGGAGTCGTGGCCGGTGTGGGAGACCACCGTGAACCGCCGCTACGACCCAATCGCCGCCGAGGAGCTTCGCCAGAAGAAGGCGAAGGAGGCTGCCTCGCAGCCCGCGGCGACCGCGCCGCCGAGCCAGCCCGCCGCACAACCGAGCGGGACCGCGGCCGCCTCGACGGGCGCGGGGGCAACGGGGACCCCCGCCCGGTAGCAATCAGCGACCCGGCAGGTTGACCAAGGGGTGCCCCCGGCGTACGGTTGAGATTCTGCTCGGGCGCAGTACACTGATTGATGCGTGGGGCGCAAACGAAATCGCGGTTAACTTCAGATGACCCTCGACGGCTGGCGGCCGTTCGGGGTGTTGCCATGTCCCGGAGATGTGTCCTGGGGAGTCGTGCTCAGTAGATCGCGGGCCTGCGCCGTCGATCGTGGAGACACTCTCAGACAATCCCCAAAATCCAACCGAGATGCGTGCCCGCACCGGCCGGCCCCGAACACCGGGGACCGACGCCGGAAGCCGTACTGAGCAGCGAGCCCGCCGGCGCGTGGAATCCCGCGACCGGGACTGTTGAGGGGAGCGTCTGTGACCACTGACCGTCGAATTGTGATCTCCAACCGGCGAGTACCGAGCATGAAAAAGGGCTTCGGTACCAACCGCCACGTGATGGAGATGCCCAACCTCATCGACATGCCGCGCCGGTCGTACGACCGCTTCCTGCGCGAGGGTCTGCGTGAGCTGCTGGACGAGGTCTCGCCCATCCAGGACTTCACTGGTGGCCGCATGGAGCTGCGCTTCGGCGACTACCACTTCGAGGAGCCCAAGTACACGGAGACGGAGTGCCGCGACCGCGAGCGCACCTACGCCGCGCCGCTGCGCGTGTCCGTGGAACTGCTTGTGAAGGAGACCGGCGAGGTCAAGGAGCAGACGCTCTTCATGGGCGACGTGCCCATGATGACCAAGCACGGCACGTTCCTGATCAACGGCGCCGAGCGCGTCGTGGTGTCGCAGCTCGTCCGCTCCCCGGGCGCGTACTTCACCGCTGAGAACGACCCGGCCACCGGCCGCCGCCTCACCGCCGCCAAGCTCATCCCGAACCGCGGCGCCTGGCTGGAGTTCGAGACGAACGCGAAGGACGTGCTGTCGGTCAAGGTCGACCGCAAGCGCCGCATCCCGGTGTCCGTCCTCCTGCGCGCCATCGACCTGGACGACAACCTGGACGAGTCCGAGATCGGCTCGGACGACCGCGTCCGCGCGATGCTGGCCGACGTGGACACGGACGAGGATCACAACTACGTCGAGTCGACCCTCGCGAAGGACCCGACGAAGAACCGCTCCGAAGCCCTCGAAGAGTTCTACCGCCGCCTCCGCCCCGGCGACCCGCCCACGGCGGACAACGCCCGCGAGCTGCTGGAGACGCTGTTCTTCACGGACCGCCGCTACGACCTGGGCCGTGTCGGCCGCTACAAGCTGAACAAGCGCCTCGGCATGGTCGACGCGCCGGAGATCCGCACCCTGCGCCGCGAGGACCTCGTGGCGATCGTGAAGCGGATCATCAGGATCAACAACGGCCGGGGCACCCCGGACGACATTGACCACCTGGGCAACCGCCGCGTCCGTTCCGTGGGCGAGCTGATGCAGAACCAGTTCCGCATCGGTCTGCTCCGCATGGAGCGCGTGGTGCGCGAGCGCATGACGATCACGGACCCGGAAGAGGCCACGCCGTCCGCGCTGGTCAACATCCGCCCGGTCGTCGCCGCGATGAAGGAATTCTTCGGCGGCAGCCAGCTCTCGCAGTTCATGGACCAGATCAACCCGCTGGCCGAGATCGCGCACAAGCGCAAGCTGTCCGCCCTTGGACCGGGTGGTCTGTCTCGTGACCGCGCCGGGTTCGACGTCCGCGACGTGCACCACAGCCACTACGGCCGCATCTGCCCGATCGAGACCCCCGAGGGTCCGAACATCGGTCTGATCGGTTCGCTGGCGACGTACGGCGTGGTCAACGACTTCGGCTTCATCGAGACGCCGTACCGCCCGATCGTGCACGAACTGCCGAAGAACAACCCCGCCGCGCTGCTCAACCGCATCGTGTCGCAGGACGTCCTGGACGCCTCGGGCAAGGTCATCATGGCCGAGCGCACGATGATCGACGAGGCGGGCGCCCGCACGCTGGCGAACGCCGCGACCGACATGATCGCGATGGTTCCCTTCCCCTCGCCCGAGGTGCAGTACCTCGACGCGCACGAGGAGGAGAACTTCCGCATCGCCCAGGCGAGCACGCCCACGGACGACTTCGGTAACCTGACCGCGCCGCGCATCGAGGTGCGCTGGGGCGACAAGCTGCTGCTGTCGAACGCAGTCGACATCGACTACATCGATGTGTCTCCGCGACAGATCGTCTCGGTGGCCGCCGCGATGATCCCGTTCCTTGAGCACGACGACGCGAACCGCGCGCTCATGGGCGCGAACATGCAGCGACAGGCCGTGCCGCTGATCCGCCCGGAGGCGCCGCTGGTCGGCACGGGCATCGAGGGTGCGGCGGCGCAGGACTCGGGCCAGGTCATCAACGCAGAGGAGGACGGCGAGGTCATCTCGGCCACCGCCGACTTCATCATCGTTCGGTACGCCTCGGGTCGCGAGGAGCGACACCCGCTGCTGAAGTTCGTGCGCTCCAACCAGGGCACGTGCATCAACCAGCGCCCGATCGTGGCGCGCGGCGACCGCTTCAAGAAGGGTCAGCCGCTGGTCGACTCGTCCTGCACGCAGGACGGCGAACTGGCGCTGGGCCAGTCCGTCCTCGTCGGGTTCATGTCCTGGGAAGGATTGAACTTCGAGGACGCGATCATCCTGAGCGAGTCCGTTGCGAAGGACGACAAGTTCACCTCGATTCACATCGAGAAGTACGAGGTCGAGGCCCGCGACACGAAGCTAGGCCCCGAGGAGATCACGCGCGACATCCCGAACGTGGGTGACGAGGCGCTCCGCGACCTGGACGACGAGGGCATCATCCGCATCGGCGCGGAGGTCCGCGAAGGCGACATCCTGGTCGGGAAGATCACGCCGAAGGGCGAGACCGAGCTGACCCCGGAAGAGAAGCTGCTGCGCGCGATCTTCGGCGAGAAGGCGCGCGAGGTGAAGGACACTTCGCTCCGCGTCCCGCACGGCGAGCGCGGCAAGGTGATCGACGTGAAGGTGTTCCGTCGTGAGAACGACGACGAGCTCCCCGCGGACGTGAACATGATGGTTCGCGTGTCGATCGCGCAGAAGCGCAAGATCACCGAGGGCGACAAGATGGCCGGCCGCCACGGCAACAAGGGTGTCGTGTCGCGCATCATGCCGATCGAGGACATGCCGTACCTGGCTGACGGCCGACCGATGGAGGTCGTCCTCAACCCGATCGGTGTCCCGTCCCGCATGAACGTCGGCCAGGTGCTGGAAGTGCACCTCGGCTGGGCCGCCTCCACCCTCGGGTGGCGCGCGGTGACGCCGGTGTTCGACGGTGCGACCGACTTCGACATCGAGGACGCGCTGGGCCGCGCGTGGATCGCGATCCAGGCGGGCGCCGTGGAGACGCAGCGCGCCCTGGACGCGCGCGACCGCGAGATCGGTCAGCGCGTGGACGTCGCCGCGATGGAGCGCTACCTCACGGAGGGCGGCTTCGACGCGCAGGAAGTCCTGCGCACCGGTGTCCCCGGCACGGCCCGCAAGGCCGCGCTGGCGCTCTGGATGGAGGGCCTGGGCGAGACGAACGCCCGCAACCTCCCCGAGGAGACGTTCGAGGAGCGCATCCAGGAGACGGCGGACCGCACCAACGTGGCGCCGCCGATCTGGGGCAAGCAGACCCTGTACGACGGCCGCACCGGCGAGCCGTTCGACCAGCCGGTGACGGTTGGCTACATGTACATGCTCAAGCTGATCCACCTGGTGGACGACAAGATCCACGCCCGCTCCACGGGCCCGTACTCCCTCATCACGCAGCAGCCGCTGGGTGGTAAGGCGCAGTTCGGTGGTCAGCGCTTCGGTGAGATGGAGGTGTGGGCACTGGAGGCGTACGGCGCCGCCCACATCCTGCAGGAGATGCTCACCGTGAAGTCCGACGACGTGGTGGGTCGCGTGAAGACCTACGAGGCGATCGTCAAGGGCGAGAACACGATGGAGCCGGGTGTCCCGGAATCCTTCAAGGTCCTCGTCAAGGAGCTCCAGTCGCTCGGCCTGAGCGTGGAGATCCTGAACGACGACGACCAGGATGTTGGGTTCGGCGACGACTACAACGACAACGTGCCGCGCCTTGGTATCAACCTCTCCGGACGTGAGATGGGAGATGACGACTAATGCTCGAGGTCAACGACTTCAACGCTATCCGTCTGTCGCTTGCTTCGGCGGCGCAGATCCGCTCGTGGTCTTACGGCGAGGTCACCAAGCCGGAGACGATCAACTACCGCACGCTCAAGCCTGAGAAGGATGGCTTGTTCTGCGAGAAGATCTTCGGCCCGCAGAAGGACTTCGAGTGCCACTGCGGCAAGTACAAGCGCGTCCGCTACAAGGGCATCGTCTGCGACAAGTGCGGCGTGGAAGTGGCGCGCTCCAAGGTCCGCCGCGAGCGCATGGGGCACATCAGCCTCGCCGCGCCTGTGACGCACATCTGGTTCGCGAAGGGCGTCCCCAGCCGGCTCGGCCTGCTGCTGGACATCGCCCCGCGCACCCTGGAGCGCGTGATCTACTTCGCGCAGTACGTGGTGACCGAGGTCAACCCGGACGCGCGACAGCACGCCCTTGAGCTCCTCATGGAGGAGATCGACCTGGAGGTCTCGCGCCGCGAGGGTGACGTGGGTCACCGCATCACGCTGCGCGAGCAGATGCTGCAGCACGAGCTGAACGAGATCGAGTCTCGCAAGGTTCAGCAGCTCGAAGAGGCCGACAAGGAGCTCGCCTCCGAGATCGACGCCGTCATGACCGAGGCGCGCGAGCTGGAGAAGGATCTCCAGAGCCGCATGGAGGAGAAGCTCCGCGGCAAGCTCGCCTTCCGCGACGAGACCGTGGCCGCTCGCGGCGACGTGATCACGCGCGAGACGATCAAGAGCCTGCAGGACGCCACCCGCGCCACGATCCAGTCCGTGGAGGACTCGATCGCCGGCAAGAAGGCGGACGTGCAGCTGATGGCGGAGGCCGCCTCCCAGCAGAAGCGTGACGCGACGTTCAAGGAGCTGGAGCCTCTGCGCAAGCAGCAGGCCGCCATCCGCGCCGCCGTCAACGACGAGTACGCCGCCCAGAAGAAGTGGCTCGAGCGCCTGAAGGACCCGATCGAGGCGGACTCGCTCAACGTCCTGACTGACGCCGAGTACCGCGAGTACGAGGAGCGCTTCGGGCTGGTCTTCAAGGCCGGCATGGGCGCCGAGTCCGTGCTCTCGATCCTCGAGCGCATGGACCTCGAGACGCTG
>CANKAU010000009.1 GCA_947479915.1 Chloroflexota bacterium | reverse complement strand
CGGCACGATCACCTACTTCCGCGCGATGTCGCGCGTGGAGAGCGGCCACGGCGTCATGACCACGCCGGACGGCTGGTCTGGAGACGACCTGATCGAGGCCTACACGGTCGAGGCACTCCACAACAAGGAGTGGCTGGACGAACGTGGCTTCACCCTCGAGAAGATCGGTGAGGGCGCCGAGCACAACCTGCCCGGCGTGGAAACGTTCGTGTCGTACCGCTTTGAGAACGCGGGCCTCGGCATGATGCGGCACTTCGAGAAGCTCATCTCGGAGCAGCCGAACATCACCGTCCTCTACACCACGCCCGCCACGCACCTGATCACGAACCTCCAGGGCGAGGTCGTCGGTGTGCGCGCGGAGCAGGGCGAGACGAACCCGAAGCCGATCAGCCTGCACGCGCGCAACGGCGTGCTGATGGCGATGGGCGGCTTCGAGTTCAATGAGGAGATGAAGCTCAACTATCTGAAGGTCTACCCCACCTACTTCACGGGCAGCGAAGCGACGACCGGCGACGGCTTCAAGATGGTCGCCGAGGTCGGCGCGCAGCTCTGGCACATGAACTGCGCCTCCGCCCGTCTGGTGGCGAAGTTCCCGGAGTACCCGAACGCGATCAGCCTGTGGATGGGCGGCCTGCGGCCGACGCCGTACATCCTGGTCGACAAGTACGGGAAGCGCTGGACGAACGAGAAGATCAAGGGCCACACGGTCTACCTGGAGACCACGCTCTTCGACTCTCAGAAGCTGGACTACCCGCGCATCCCGTCCTACTGGGTCTTCGACAAGAAGCGCATGAACTCCGCGAAGCTGGCCGGGGCCGGCGCGGGCATCCAGGGCGCCATGGGGCGCTACCAGTGGAGCAGCGGCAACAAGGACGAGCTGGAGCGCGGCTGGATCATCGAGGCGCCGACGATCGAGGCGCTCGCGGAGCAGCTCGGCATGGAGCCCTCCGTGCTCGCGCAGACGGTGGCCACGTACAACGGCTACTGCGAGCAGGGCGTGGACCCGGAGTTCGACCGCGACCCGAAGGACCTGCTGCCGATTGGCGAAGGCCCCTTCTACGCGATCCAGGTGTGGCCGGGTGGCCCGAACACGCAGGGCGGCGCTCGTCACGACACGCAGTGCCGCATCCTGGACATGAACAACAACCCGATCCCCGGCCTGTACGGCTCCGGCGAGTTCGGCTCCCTGTTCGGGCTGCTGTACCCCTCGGCGGGCGGCAACCTGAGCGAGTGCTTCGCGATGGGCCGCGTGGCCGGCCGCGTGCTGGCACGGCCGCGCGAGATGGCGACCGCGAGCAAGTAGCGCCGAGGCGCGTGTGATCGACGAGGGCCCGGGCGTTGCCGCCCGGGCCCTCGCTGCGTCCAGCGGCATCGAGGTGCCTGGGGATCACGCCGGGGTCGCGGGCAAGGAACCTCGAGGTGCGGCGCGGGGGCGGCCCACCACTGCCCCTCCCAGCGCGGGAGGGGTTGAGATTCGAAGGGGCTTCGCCCCTTCGAGGATTCCCTTGTTCGGACACAGTGTCGCGCCGGCGCCACGCGCCAGGTTTGGCCCTGAGCGGTGTGGGGCAAAGCCCCCACGCCCCTCATGCCCCTCTTCCTGCACGGGCAAGGGGCAGAGAGATGGACCGCCCCGCGGATTGCACCGCGAACGGCGCACGCTGCGACGACCTCACGCTGACGCGGCTAGCGGACGGCCCCGGGGAACGCGCGACCGAACGTCTTTGTCCAGCGCTCGATGTACGCGGGGATGACCTCGGGGTTCACGATGCGCGGCGGCAACTCGCCGGCGGCGGCGGCGACGAACGCCTCGCCCGCCATCTCGGCAACGCGGGCGCGGCTCTCGTGCGTGACGCCCCCCGTGTGCACGGTGCCGATGACGCGGGGGTGCCCCAGCAACGGGTGATCCTCGGGCGGCGGCTCCACGGCCCATGCATCGAGGCCCGCGCCCGCGAGGTGGCCGGACTCGAGCGCTTCGAAGAGCGCATCCTCCTGCGGGATGCCGCCGCGCGCGGTGTTCACCAGGATCGCGCCCTCCGGCATCAGTGCGTACTCGCGCGCGCCCAGCATGCCCTCGGTCTCGCTGTTCAGCGGGCAGTGCACGGTGACCACATCGCTCTGCTCCAGCAGCGCGTTCAACTCGGTCTTCTTCGCGCCTCGAGCGGCGCACGTGTCCTCGTCCAGGTACGGGTCGTAGGCGAGCACGCGGCAGCCGAACGCCTTGAGGTACGTTGCCGTCCTCGACCCGACGTGGCCGAGGCCGATGATTCCGACGGTACGGCCCGCAAGCTCGCGGCCCATGAACGCCTCGCGCTCCGTGATGCCGCCCGCGCGCATCGCAATGTGCGTCTCCGGCATGCGCTTGAGGAGCGACAGCATCATCCCGAGCGCGTGCTCGGCGACGCCCTCCGCGTTGCCGCCGGCCTGGTTCACCACCGCGATGCCCGCCCGGGTGCACGCGTCCACATCGACGGTGTCGTAGCCCGCGCCGTACGCGACGGCGAGGATCAACGATGGCATCTTCGCGATGAGATCCCCGGTGATATGGAACGGCAGCGGCAACTCGTTTCGCGCCGAGGAGACGTAGTACCCATGCGTCTCCGCCAGCACCGACGCCAGCTCCTCGTCCGGCACGTTGAGCGTCCGAACGTCCAGCGTGGGCGCACGCCCGACCACGTCGAGAAATGCCTGGTGCATCGGGCGTCCGCGGAAGCCCACGCGGAACAACGGGTCAACCATCGTGAGTCCTCCTCGCGCGGGCCGGGCCGCGTCGGGCGCGATTATTGCACGAGCATCGCCGCGCGCCGCACTCGCTATGCTGGCACGAGCCGCCCCCGCCAACCGCGGGCTTCGAGGCACGCAGCGAAGGACACCTCATGCCCTCCGGCCTCCTCCTCCTCCACGCCTTCCCGCTCGACGCGTCGATGTGGCAGCCGCAGGTCGACAACCTCGGCGTGTCGATGCCGATCGTGGCACCGAACCTGCCGGGGTTCGGGGGGACAGCGCCCGCGGGCACGGTGACTTCGATGGAAGCGATCGCCGACGCGGGCGTCGAGGCGGCGCGCGCCGCGGGCCTCGATCGCGTCATCGTCTGCGGGCTGTCGATGGGCGGGTACGCCGCCCTCGCGCTCTGGCGGAAGCACCGCCAGTTCGTCGTCGGCATGGTGCTGGCGAACACGCGCGCCGGCGCGGACGACGAGGCAGGCAAGGGCCGCCGCATCGCCCTCGCCGAGCGACTGCGCGCCGAGGGCACCGGCTTCCTCGTCGAGAGTCCGCCGCCGCTGCTGTCCGCAGGCGCAGACGCGGAACTCCTCGCGCGGGTGAAGTCGATCATCGCCGCGCAGCCGGCCGAGGGCATCGCAGCCGCGTCGCTCGGCATGGCGGAGCGACCGGACAGCAGCGATCTGCTCCCGCGCCTCGACGTCCCGGTGACGGTCATCACCTCGACCGGCGACACGCTCATCCCGCCCGCCGCGACCGAGGAGATGGCGCACGGCATCGACGGCAGCGAGTTCCGCATCATCGAAGGTGCGGGCCACCTCTCCAACCTCGAGGCTCCGGAGCAGTTCAACACCCTGCTGCGTGAGTTCATCTCGCAGCGCCGCGCGTGGTAGCGCGGCCGGCGGGCGCGAGGCGTACCATCGCGCCATGACCGGAGAACGACCGACCCGCGACACGCCGCCGCCCGACTCCACCGCCGTCCGCTGCGACGAGTGCGGCGCGATGTTCCCAAACGCCCGCGCGCTGATGCTCCACGTGGAGACGGCGCACGTCCGCGGCAACCTCTAGCCGAGCCTGACCCCGCCCTCGCCTCCGACCCTGCCCTCCCCTGCCCTCGCCGCGTGGGGTACGCTGCGCGCGCCGATCGGCACGTGGCCCCGCCGGGGCCGGGAGAGGGACACCCGAAGATGCTCGAACGCTACCGCATGCTCGACCTGTCGAGGTTCCTCCCGGGGCCGTTCACCTCGCACATCCTGGCGGACTGGGGGATGGACGTGCTGAAGGTGGAGGAGACGCTGCCGCGCTACGGCATGGGTCGCGACTCCATCACCCCGCCGGACCCGACGCCCGAGGAGGACGCGCGCTACGCCGCGCACAACTCGCTGGCGCGGAACAAGCGCAGCATCTCCCTCAACCTCCTCGACCCGAAGCTGCGGCCGGAGTCGCAGGAGGTCTTCTACCGGCTGGTGAAGGACGCCGACGTGGTGCTGGAGGGCTACCGCCCCGGCGTCGCGAAGTGGATGGGCGTGGACTACGAGACGCTGAAGGCGATCAACCCGCGCATCATCTGCTGCTCCATCTCCGGCTACGGGCAGGAAGGCCCGTACGTGAAGCGCCCCGGCCACGACGGCCAGTTCGTGGCGATCACCGGCCTCATGGGCGGCCGCAACGGCGAGGGTGAGCCGCGGTCGGCCGGGGTGGCGCTGGCGGACGTCAGCAGCGCGCTCTGGGCGGCGAACTCCATCCTCGCGGCGCTGCTGGAGCGCGAGGTCAGCGGCGAGGGCCAGTACATCGACGTGCCGATGGCCGGCGCGGTGATGACCTACGGGCTGACCGCCTCGACGCAACTCCGCACGCCGAGGTACGCGCTGCAGCGCACGGGGCCGGGCATCAGCGTTCTCAAGTGCAGCGACGGGCTGTACATCAGCACGGGGAACGCGGACCAGATCTTCTGGGCGAACTTCATGAACGTGATCGGCCGTGAGCAGTACGCCGACAAGCGCGACGTCCAGGGCGATGAGTGGACGACCATGTGTGACGACGTGCGCGAGCTGTTCCTGACGAAGACGCGCGATGAGTGGATGCAGCTGCTGCTGTCGGTGGACACCTGCGTCGCGCCGATCCACATGAGCATGGAAGAGGCGTTCAAGGATCCGCAGATCCAGGCGATCGGCATGGCGTGGGACGTCCAGCACCCGACTGAGGGGGCCATCCGCCAGATGGGATCGCCCGTGAAGTTCTCGCGCACCCCGGCCACGTTCCGCAACTTCGCCCCGGTGTGGGGGCAGGAGACGCAGGACGTGCTGGCGGACGCCGGCTACAGCGCGGCGGAGATCGCGGATCTCGCCTCGCGCGGCATCGTGCGCGTGAAGGCGGAGTAGCGGCGATGGGCATGGCGGATCGCACTCCCACCTCCGCGGCGGAGCTGAAGGCGTACGAGACGCGCCTCAGCAACTGGGGGCGCTGGGGCGAGGACGACGAGCGCGGCACGCTGAACCACATCACGCCGGAGGTACGACAGCGCGCCGCCGGACTGGTGCGCAGCGGCCGCAGCGTGTCCTGCGCCTACCCGATCCAGACGCTGGCGGTGCAGCCGAACACGGTCCGCAACTACCGTCCGGCCGACTTCGAGGTGCGCCCGATCCCGGACGGCAGCGTGGACTACATCGGCGTGTCGTACCACGGCATGGTGAACACGCACATCGACGGGTTCGCGCACATGTACACAGACGACGGACTGCTCTACAACGGGCGGTCGTCCTCGCTGGTCACGCCGGAGGGCGCGGGCGTCATGTCCGTGCACCGCTGGGCGGACGGCATCCTCACGCGGGGCGTGCTGTACGACATCCCGCGCATGCGAGGACAGGAGCACCTGCAGTACGGCGAGGGCATCCAGGGCTGGGACCTCGAAGATTGCGCGCGACGGAACGGCATCACCCCATCCCCGGGCGACGCGGTGATCGTCCGCTCCGGGGCGGTGCCGTTCTGGGAGCGGCACGCGGACCTGAAGGACTCACACAACACGCCCGGCCTCGCCGCCTCCGTGCTGGAGTTCCTGCACGACACGGACGCCGCCCTGCTGGTGTGGGATCTGATGGAGGATGCGGACGCGACACAGACCGTCTTCCCGCACCCGATCCACCGCATCGCCATCCCACGCATGGGCCTGCCGCTGCTGGACAACGCGAACCTCGAGGCGCTCGGGGCCGCCTGCGCGGAGGAGCAGCGCGTGGAGTTCATGTTCACGGTCGCACCGCTCGTCGTGGTCGGCGGCACGGGCTCGCCCGTGAACCCGATCGCCACGTTCTGATGCGCCCCGGCGACCTCGGCCTGCGGACGATGCCCTTGGCGACGGGCGTCGGCATCGCTCTCGCGATCGTCGCGGCGGGGGCAGCGACGCTGTGGCTGATGGGCCAGCCGGTGTTCTGCAAGTGCGGGACGATCGCGCTGTGGTCGGGGGACATCTACAGCAACCAGAACTCACAGCAGTTCGCGGATCCGTATTCTTTCACGCACATTACGCACGGGTTGCTGTTCTTCTTCGCCCTGCTTCCGACCGCGCGGTGGCTCGCCACCTCATGGCGCCTCGTGCTTGCCGCGCTCATCGAGGTGTCATGGGAGATCTCGGAGAACACGGACGCGGTCATCAACCGGTACCGCGAGGCGACGATCTCCCTCGACTACTTCGGGGACAGCGTCCTGAACTCCTCGTTCGACGTGCTGTTCTGCCTGCTAGGCTTCTCGATCGCCGCACGGCTGGGCTGGAAGGTGGCGGCAGCCTTCATCGTGGTGACCGAGATCGGGCTGGCGCTGACAATCCGCGACAGCCTGCTGCTCAACATCATCATGCTGATCCACCCCGTGGAGGCGATCCGGGTCTGGCAGACGGCGCGGTAATCGCTCGCAGCCCCTCGTCCGTGAGCGCCCGGCGTCCTACGATCAGGGTTCGGGGTGTCACCGACTCCCCGGCCTGCAGGCACCGCCGGAGCCGCACGGGCGCCGGGGAAGTGATCCGGCGATGACGAACCCGACCGACCCTCAGCACGACGCGAAGCCGAGCGGCGGCATGCCGGCTGACGGCGCCGAGTCGGATGGCGTACAGGCCGACCAGCGAGTCGCGCCGCCGACACTGGGTGGACTGGGCCGCCGCCGCCAGGGGAGCCTCATCGGCTCGCCCCGCATCGTGCATGAACGACGCTTCCTGCGCGCTTCGGGGAGCGGGCGCTTCCGCGCCACCGCCGAAGCCGACGCCCCGCTGACCTCCGGCCAGCGCTTCTCGTGGAAGCTCCGGCGCTGGCTCTTCGGCCAGGCGCTCTCGTCCGAGGTCGAGATGCACGAGCGGTTGAGCAAGAAGCTCGCCCTCGCCGTCTTCGCCTCCGACGCGCTGTCCTCGACCGCCTACGCGACGGAGGAGATCCTGCTGGTGCTGGTGGCCGCCGGCACGATCTACCTCAACCTCGCGATCCCCATCGCCGGCGCGATCACGGCCCTGCTGATCATCGTGGTGCTGTCCTACCGACAGACGGTGCGCGCGTACCCCGGCGGTGGCAGCTCCTACATCGTGGCGAGCGAGAATCTTGGGCCGGCGATGGGCCTGCTCGCGGCCGCGGCGATCCTCTCGGACTACGTGCTGACCGTCGCCGTGAGCATCTCGGCCGGCACGCTGGCAATCGTGTCCGCGCTCCCTGCCCTGACGCCCTTTGCGGTGGAGATCGCGGTGCTCGCGCTGGCGCTCGTGGCGATCATGAACCTTCGAGGGGCGCGCGAGTCCGGCACCGTGTTCGCCGTACCGACCTACCTGTTCATCGTGCTGTTCGGTCTGCTGATCGCGATCGGCCTCGGTCGGATGCTGCTCGGCAATCTCGGCCCGATCGAGTACACCGAGGGCGCATCGCACGCGACCGAGGCACTCGGGCTGTTCCTCGTCCTGCGCGCCTTCGCCTCCGGCGCGACCGCGCTGACCGGCGTCGAAGCGATCTCGGACGGCGTGACCGCGTTCCGGCCGCCCGAGTGGCGGAACGCCTCCACGACGATGGTCTGGATGGCGACGATCCTCGCAACGTTCTTCATGGGTGCCACGATCCTGGCGACGCGCCTCGGCGTGATGCCGATGGAGAACAACTCCGTCATCTCGCAGATGGCAAGTGCGGTCTTCTGGGGCGAGTCGCCCCTGTACTACCTGTTCCAGGCCTCCACCGCGCTCATCCTGATCCTCGCCGCAAACACGGCGTTCAACGACTTCCCCCGACTCGCGGCGATCCTCGCGCGCGACCGCTACATGCCTCGACGCTTCGGGCTACGCGGCGACCGCCTGACGTTCTCGCTGGGCATCTTCGCCCTCACGGGCATCGCCGCGTTCGTGCTGATCATCTTCCAGGCGGACACGCACCGCCTGATTCCGCTGTACGCGATCGGCGTGTTCATCGCGTTCACGCTTTCGCAGGCCGGCATGGTGATGCACTGGCGCAAGGAGCACAGCGGCGGCTTCGCGATGCTGATGAACGGCACAGGGGCGATCGCCACGGGCGTCGTCCTGGTGGTCGTGTCCTTCACGAAGTTCACGCACGGCGCGTGGGTCGTGATGCTGCTGATGCCCGCGCTTGTCATGCTCATGCGCGCCATCCACCGCCACTATCTCAACGTGGAGGCCGACCTCGCGATCGACGATGACGAGGCGCACCTCACGCCACGACCGACGGACCTGTCATCGCAGCCCGTGATCATCCCCGTGCGCGAGCTGAACCTCGTGACGTGGCGTGCCGTCGAGTACGCCCGTCGCATGTCGAGGAACGTGGTCGCGGCGCACGTGCTGCGTGGCGAGGCGAACCAAGACGAGTTCGCGACCCGCTGGGCGCGGATCATCCCCGATGTCCCGCTGATCACGATCGACTCGCCCTACCGCACGTTCCTCGGACCGTTCCTCGCCTACTGCGACCGGCTGGCGGAGACGAACTCCGGCAACGTCACCGTGGTCGTCCCCGAGTTCCGGCCCGCGCACTGGTGGCAGAACATCCTGCACAACCGCACCGGCCGGCTGATCGAGGAGGCCGCCGAGGCCCACCCGCGCCTCGCGGTGACCGTGCTTTCGGTGAAGATCGCCGACAAGGGCGAAGCGTAGTCTTCAACGTTATGTCCGGTTTCGTCTTGGTTCCGCTCGGCTGACACGCGGCCCTCGCGTGGGATAGAGTCCCGGCACGCCCGCCCTGAGCGGGATCCGGGAAAGCCGCGCACGTGCCTCGACTGCATCTGCTGCCGCCGTCCGCCGGGCCCGACGCACAACGTTTGTTGCTGGCGCGCGCCCTGCGCGGCACCGTGGACGGCTTCGTCTCGGTCATGCTGGCGTCGTACCTCAACAGCGCGGGCTACACGCCCGTCGAGATCAGCGCACTGGTGACCGCAACTCTGCTCGGGTCAGCGGCGCTGTCGCTGCTGATGGGCTTGCTGGGGTACCGCTTCAGCCGTCGCCACCTCCTGTTCTTCTCGGCCGGGCTGATGCTCCTCACCGGCCTCGGCTTCGCGTTCGTGACGAACTTCTGGGTGCTGATGGTCATCTCGGTCATCGGGACGCTGAACCCCTCAAGCAACGACGTGAGCGTGTTCCTTCCCACTGAGCAGTCGCTGCTGAGCGACACCGTGGACGCGAAGGAGCGCACCGCCCTCTTCGCGCGCTACAACGTCGCCGGCGTGCTGTCGGCCGCGTTCGGAGCGTTGGGCGTCGGCGTGCCGGTGTACCTCGCGCGCTCCGCGGGCTGGTCGCAGGTGGACGCGCAGCGGCTCTCGTTCCTCGTCTACGCCGGCGCAGGGCTGCTGCTCTTCGCGCTGTACGCGCGCCTGACCATCGAGGATGCCGAGGGCGGGCCCACGCGCACCGCCCCGCTGAAGAAGGCGCGGCGGGCGGTGATCAAGCTCGCGGCCCTGTTCAGCATCGATGCGTTCGGAGGCGGCTTCCTGGTGCACGCGCTGATCGCGCTCTGGCTGTTCCGCCGCTTCGGCCTCGACATCGAGACGACCGGGAGCATCTTCTTCGGGTTCAACGTGATGTCCGCGCTGTCGCAGTTCCTCTCGCCGATCGTGGCGCGACGGGTGGGGCTGATCAACACGATCGTCTTCACGCAGGTGCCGGCGAACGTCACGATGATCCTCGCGGCGATCGCCCCGACGGCGCCGATCGCGGTCGCGCTGCTGATGGTGCGGATGTTCCTGAACCAGATGGACCAGCCCGCCCGCCAGTCCTACACGATGGCGGTGGTCCCGCCCGAGGAACGCGCCGCCGCCGCCAGCGTCACACACGTGCCTCGAGGCCTCGCGGCGGCCCTCGCCCCGCTGATCGTGGGCGCACTGCTGACCGTGAGCTCGTTCGGCTGGCCGCTCATCGTGGGCAGCAGCGTGAAGCTCTTCTACAACGCCTTGCTGCTGTGGCAGTTCCGTGCGCACCCGGCGCCCGAGGAGGCCGATCAACGCACCCCCACCGCCGCGCGTTGATCGCCACGAGCATCTAATGGCGGCCAGACCGCCTCAGCCGATACCCTGACGCGAGTGCGGGGCGATCCTCGCCTGCGGAGACGAGGTTGCCGTGCTGGGTCAGATGACCGAATGGGTGATCCGGATCGTGGAGTCGCTGGGATACGTGGGCGTGGCGCTCCTGGTCACGCTGGAGAATGTGTTCCCACCCATTCCCTCGGAACTGGTGCTCGCGCTCGCGGGCTTCGTGGCCAACCGCGGCGAGGCGACACTCCTCGGGATGATCATCGCCGCGACGATCGGCTCGGTCGTGGGTGCGTGGATCCTCTACGGGGCGGCATACATCTTCGGGCCGGGCCCGGTGCGCGCGCTGGTTCGCCGCTACGGCCGCTGGGTGCGCATCACCGAGCGCGACCTGGACACGGCCGAGCGCTGGTTCGCCCGCTGGTCGACGACGGCCGTCCTGCTGTGCCGCTTCATCCCCCTCGTCCGTTCGCTGATCTCCGTACCCGCAGGGTTCGCGAGGATGAACTTCGTATCGTTCACCATCTACACGACCGTCGGTAGCCTGATCTGGAACGCAGTCTTCGTCACCGCGGGCTACCTGCTGGGCCAGCGCTGGGAGACGGTCCTGTACTACGCCGACTACTTCCAGACCGCGACGCTGGTCGCCCTCGCGGCCATTGGGCTGGCATTCGTCGCCTGGCTCGCGCGCCGGAAGATGGCGTAACCCGCCGAGGGACGCGTCAGGCGGGGCTGCCGCTGGACCCCGAGCCGGGGGGGAGCGCGACCGAGGACTCCGCAGCCGCCTCATCCTCGGTCGCCTCGTCGTCCGTGCCGGCCTCGTCCTCCGGCCACGGGAGGCGCACGGTAACCGTGGTGCCCTGCCCCGGCGTGCTGACGAGGTCGACGGTGCCATCGTGCTCCTGGGCGATCTGCCGCACGCTCGCAAGGCCCACGCCCTTGCCCGGCACGCCGCTGGTGTTCGAGCCGCGACGGAACCGCCCCCAGATCGACCGCTGCTCCCCGACCGGGACGCCGATGCCGTGATCGCGCACCTGGAGGATCGCATCGCGACTCCCGAGGTGGTGCTGGATCGAGAGGTCGACGACGACCTCCGTGTCGGAACCGCTGTACTTGATGGCGTTCGAGAGGAGGTTGTCGACGAGCCGCTCGATGCGCAGGCCGTCCCACTCGCCGAGCATGGAGCCCTGCGCCGGTTCGTAGCGAATCACGCGCCCCGTCCGCATCTCGTACTCCGTGACCATTTCGCGGACGAGCCGTACGAGGTCGACCTCCGTGCGGTCCAGTTCGGACCGGCCGTCCGGGTCCAGCAGATCGGCCAGCCCCTGCACCATCCGCTCGATGCGTCGGCCCGCGCGTTCGATCTCAGTGACGCTGGACACAGCTGCCGAGTCCTCGCGGAGCCTGCGCTGGAGGCGCGTGGCATATGCACGGATCACGGTGAGCGGGGTGCCCACATCGTGGGTGAGCGTGTCGATGAACAGCACGAACCGCTCGGCGCCGGCGTCCAGGCGGATGGCCGCCCACGCGACGAAAAGCAGGCTCACGGCGGCGAAGATCGCGGAGAGGCCGATCTCCGTCTGCAACATGCTGCGGGCCGCCCCGTACACCTCGGCCTGCGGGCGGTCGACGAGGACCACCCAGTCGGAGCCGCGCACCGATGCGAAGCCGACGACGCGGTCGGGCTCGCCAAGCACGCCTGACTGCGCTCGCAGCACGCCCGAGTCCGTGCCGCGCGCAGTGCTGTAGCCGGGCCAGGAGGTGACGCTGCGAAGCTCGCGCAGCCCCTCTTTCCCTACCACCGCAAGGTTGCCGCGCCCGTCCACCACGCGCAGGCCCTCGACGTCACCGAAGCGCAGGTCGGTGCTCTTGGGGCCGTTGAGGCGGACCGCTCCGGCGATCAGCGCGGTCATGCGGTTCCCGACCTTGACCGGGACCACGATCGACACGGTCGGCTCGCCGCTGACGCGGCTGATCTGCACCCCACCGATTGCTGGCTCGCCGGTCCTGAGCGCGCGGATGACGTGCTCGCGATCGCCGATGTACAACGGCGTCCGCAGTGGCTCGGTGCCGCCGACGGTCTGCGCGTATCCCGAGAGGTCGACGAGCCCCACCTCGGAGAAACCGGTGAGCTGTACGACGCGCGTGAAGTACTCGTACATCTGGTCAAGGTTGCCGCTCTGGAGCACCACGGCGGCGGTGAGCGCGCTCAACGTCTCCACCCGGTTCGCCAGGAACCGCTCCGCGTCGTTCGCGGCCGAGGCGGCGAGGAGCTGCGACTCACGGTCAGCGGTCTCGATCGAGCGCTGGTAGCCGCGCCACGCGAACGCCAGGGCGGCGACCGTCAGCAGCAGGATGATCGGCACCGTGACGGCCGCGAGCTGCGATCCGGGGTGAGCGGACGAGAGCCGATCAGCGATGCCCCGGAACGGATGCCGGTGACGCGAAGGCGGGGCGGCCCGACGGTGATCGCTCTTCATCGGGCGATGCGGGGCGTCCTGGGCCCCGCTGCGCGCTGAGACGTCCGCAACGCGCGGGTGCGCGCCGCGGACGGAACGAGGTCATCGCCGTTGTGCGGATGCACCACGGTGGGCTCCTTCAACCGTCTGCCGGATTGCTCTCGCATGTGCGCGCGCGTTGCTCAGTCGTAACGCGATGCCCAGGAAGTGTGGCATGGAGCCTCGCGCTGAAGGTGGACGGATGACCGTCATGCTCCTTATCGTCACGTCATGGTGATAGAAGGCATCTTCGCTGTGATGGGATTGTTACTTCTGGCGCTGCACCTCGCGCGGCCCGGGGTATTGCGGTGGATCGTCCTGGCGGAAACGCAGCTGTGGCGCTTCCTGCCGTGGGTGAAGGGCGACATGCTGGACCCGGACGGCCGCTACCAGCGGGTGATGCGCGCAGGCGTCGTCACGGGCGTCTGGATGCTCACCGTGATGAGCCTGGTGCTCTTCATCGCCCCCTACACCGACGAGCTGTCGGACGTCCTCGGGCCGCTCTCCTAGCCCCGCCTCATCCCCGCCGCCGCCTCGAACGTGCGGCGGATCGAACGCTCCGTCATGCCCGCGATCTGCTCATCAGTCAGTCCGTGCTCGCGGAGCCACGGCACCTCGTGCGTCGGCACCCCCGTCCAGCAGTCGAGGTTCGTGGGGCGGATGCCGCCGAATCGCATGTATGGCGAGCCGTCGTGGCCCAGGCTGACCTGTTCGCCGAAGCCAGCGTCGAACATCGACTTCGCGAGCGCGGCGCGGCGCTCGTTCTCCGCGTCGTCGCGCACGCCGCCGTAGCGGTCGAAGCCGAGGTTCGCGCCCCGCCCCGCGATCCGTCCGAGGTAGTCGAGGTCCGTGGTGTCGTTCGAGTGCCCGATGGTGACCGCGGCGAGGTCCAGCCCCTCCTCCTCGAAGATGTCGAGGAGCGGCGTGCCGAGTTCATCCGTGGCGACCGTGTGGCAGGAGATCGGGACGCCGGCTGCCTTCGCGGCGCGGGCGGCGCCACGGGCGCATCGTTCGAGCGCGCTGCGGGGCGACCACGGCCCCTCGTCCAGCCGATACTCGAGGTCCCATGCGAGCTTGATGATCCCGGCGCGGATGCCGGTGCCTTCGATGCCCTCCGTGATCTCGCCGAGCATGAACTCGGCGATGTCGTCCGGGTCGCGGCCCATGAAGTACGCCGGCACCCAGCGGTACACGCCGGTGGCACACACGATGTTCACGCCGGTGTCCGCGTCGGCGACGCGCTGCAGCAGGCGCACCTGCCGCCCGAGATCCATCGTCGTGAGGTCTATCATCGACCGCACGCCGGCCGCCTTCGCGCGGGCGAGCGCCTCGATGTTCACGGCGTAGGCATCGTCCTCGTTGTAGACGGACGGCACGCGATCCATCGTCCCGGAGCCGGCCGTGAGGTGCTCATGCGAGAGCGTCAGGCCGAGGTCTTCGATCGCGATCGGTCCGCGGATCGTCTGCACCATCACGCTCATCGGTCACTCCCTCGGCAGTTCGTCGTCAGTGGGCCTCGCGAATGGAGCAGATCCCGCGCTACGCGAGCGCGCCGCCGTCGGCGAGGATCGTGGCTCCGGTGATGTACGAGGACGCGGGGCTCGCGAGGTAGACAGCCGCGCCGGCCATCTCCTCCGGCGTGCCGATGCGGCCGAGGCCCTTGCCGTCCGCGGCGCCGCCGCCGGGCTTGTCCCAGAGCGGACGGGAGAACTCGGTCTGGATGACGCCCGGCGCGATCGAGTTCACGCGGATGCCATCGACGCCCCACTCACTCGCGAGGACGCGCGTGAGCATGAGCAGCCCGGCCTTCGAGATGCTGTAAACGCCCAGGCCGCTGCCGGCGCGCAAGCCACCGGTCGAGCTGATGTTGATGATGCTGCCGCCCTGCCCGTGCTCCAGGATGGCATCACGCACCAGCTGGCTCAGGAAGAACACGGACTTGAGGTTCGTGTTGAACACGGCGTCCCACGCACGCTCGTCGATGTTCGCGGCCGGGCCGTGGACGGGGTTCGTGCCGGCGTTGTTCACCAGGATGTCGACGCGCCCGTACGCCTGCTTGGTCTCCGCGACGAGGTTCGCGAGGCTGTCCATGTCGCGGACGTTGGTGACCACGCCGAGGCCCTTCGCGCCGGTGGCGTTGACCGCCTCGACGGCCTCGGTCAGCGACTCGGGCTTCCGCGCACCGATGACCACGTTCGCGCCGGCCTCGGCGAGTCCGATGGCGATTGCGCGGCCGATGCCGCGGCTACCACCGGTCACGATGGCGGTCTTGCCGGCGAGCGAGAAGTCGACGATGGGCACGGATGCTCCCTTGCTGGCCGCGGCCACGCGCGCGCGGATCCCGCGTGGATGCTACCCGATCCGCCGCCGGAGATCGCCACCAGACCCGCTCCGCGCTGGGCCCTCGCCGACCGTTTGCCAGCCGTCACGGGCCGTGTACTGTGACGCCACGACCAGTCGAGGGCGCGCCGAACGGCGCTGCCGCGTGTGATGAGAGGGCCGCAGATGCTGTACGAGTTCCGCTACTACACCGTGAATCCCGGGAAGATGCAGGCCCTGAAGGACCGCTTCGGGAACATCACCACGAAGTTCTTCGAGAAGCACGGCATCAAGAGCGTCGGCTACTTCACCAACGCCGTGGGCGGCCGCAGCGACGAGTTCGTGTACATCCTCGCTTACAAGGACATGGCCCACCGCGAGCAGGCGTGGGGCGCGTTCCAGGCGGACGCGGAGTGGCTCTCCGCCCGCGCCGCGACCGAGGTCGATGGTGCGCTGGTTCACCACGTGGAGAACCGCTTCATGCAGCCGACCGACTACTCCCCGCTCGGTTAGCGGATTGATCCGATGAGGCGAGCGATCGCGGCGTTCCGGGACTGGCACGTCGCGATCCTCCTCGGCCTCGCGACGATCGGCGCGTACGGCACAGCGTCGTACTCGATCGGCGTACTGATCGCACCGATCGGCCGCGAGACCGGCTGGAGCACGGCGTCTCTGTCCGCGGCGTACTCCGTCGGCGTCCTCGGCGCGGGTATCGTCGCGGTCGGTGTGGGCCGAAGCCTCGACCGCGTCGGGTCGAGGCCGGCGTTCCTGCTGACGCTCGCTACCGGGGCCGCGCTGCTCTTCGCGGCGGCGAGCCAGACCGAGGCGGCGTGGTTCGCGGCCACGTGGGGCGCGGGAAGCGCGATCATCGGGGGCGGCTGGTTCTACCAGGCGACTATGCCGGCCACCGCTCGGTCGTTCCCCGTACGCCGCGCGCAGGCGTTCCAGGTGCTCACGCTCCTCGGCGCGCTGGCGAGCCCGATCTTCTACCCACTCGGCGCGCTCCTGGTTGACTCGTTCGGCTGGCGAACCGCGATCCGCATCCTCGTGCTGGTCATGGTCGCACTGGTACTGCCCGCCGCGCTCCTTGTCCACGCCCCTCGCGCACCGCGCGCGGAGCACGGGCGAGCGAGGGGGAGCGTACGCGCTGCTCTCCGGCGACCGGCCGTGTGGCGCTCGATGCTCACGATCGCCCTGGTGATCGCGGCGTCGAACTCGATCGTGCTGCACCAGGTGCCCGCGATGCAGGCCGCGGGGCTCACCCTGGCAGCCGCCTCGGGCTACGGCGGCGCGCGAGGCCTCATGCAGGCGCCGGCGCGGCTCACCCTCACCCACCTGACACGCCGCTTCGGGGTGCCGGGGGCGCTGCTCGTCTCGTACGGGATGGGGGCGCTCGGGATCGCGGCGCTCCTGCTTGCCACCACCATCGGTTTCGCACCCGCGCTTGCGGTTGTCTTCGCGGTCGGATGCGGCGTGTCGATTGGGCTGCATTCGCCGCTCCACGGCCTGTGGGTCATCGACGTGTACGGCGAGGACCACCTCGGCACGCTCAGCGGCGTGCAACAGATCGTCGCGAGCGTCGCGGGATCGGCGCTCCCGTTCGCGGTCGGCTGGCTGGTGGACGCGACCGGCGGCTACTCGTGGCCGCTGGCCTCGATGCTCGCGCTGCAGGGGCTGGCGGTGGCCTCGCTGTGGTGGCAGCGGCGTGCCTCAAGGGCGCCCGCGGGCGGCCGCATCGCGTAGCGGGCCGCGCCTTGGCACAATGGTTCGAGGCAGTGACCGGGGGCGAGGGGCGGCGTTGATGGCAGACCACGCAACGCTCCGGACGCGACGCGAGCGTGTTGGCCAGCTCATGAGCCCCGTCAGCCAGTTCATGGCGCTGGAGAGCGCCAGCGGCATCGTGCTGTTGGCCGCCGCGGTGCTCGCGCTCGCCTGGGCGAACTCCCCGTGGGCCTCAAGCTACCACGCGCTGCTTGATCAGCACCTGTCGGTCTCGCTGGGTGCGTGGCGACTGGATGAGCCCGTTCACTTCTGGGTGAACGACGTCCTCATGGTGCTGTTCTTCTTCCTCGTCGGCCTCGAGATCAAGCGCGAGGTGGTGCTGGGCGAGCTCTCCGAGCCGCGCCGCGTGCTGCTGCCTGTCATGGGCGCTGTGGGCGGCATGGCGGCACCGGCGCTGATCTTCCTGGCGCTCGCCGGGAGCGGCGGCGTGGCGTCACGCGGATGGGGCATCCCGGTCGCCACGGACATCGCGTTCGCGGTCGGGGTGCTCACGCTCGCGGGGTCCCGGGTCCCGTTCGGGCTGCGTGTCACGCTACTCGCGCTGGCAATCGTCGATGACATCGGCGGGATCATCATCATCGCGGCGTTCTATGCCACCCACGTGCAGGCATGGGCGCTGGCCGCCGTCGGCATCGTGCTCGCGGTGTGCTACCTGCTGCGGCAGAGCGGGCTCTGGTACCTCCCGATCTACGTGGTGCTGGGCATCCTGGGCTGGCTGTTCATGCACGCGTCGGGCGTCCACGGCACCATCCTCGGCGTCGCGCTGGGACTCCTCGCGCCGTGGCGGCCGTGGCAACCCGTCAGCGGCTTCGTGGAGCGCATGCACGAGCTCACCGGGCGCTTCGACGCCGTGGACGACTCGCCCGAGACCGAGGAGGACCAGGTCACGATCGCCCTCGAGCTCTCGCACCAGGCCCGCGACCATGTCTCGCCGCTCGACCGGCTGATGCACGACCTGCAGCCGATCGTCTCGTTCGTAATCGCACCGCTGTTCGCGTTCGCGAACGCCGGCATCCCCGTGGACCCCGCAACGCTCGCGGGCGCGGTTGTCTCGCCGGTGTCGATCGGCGTGTTCCTCGGCCTCGTGGTCGGCAAGCCGCTGGGCATCCTCGCGATGTGCTGGCTCGCGGTGCGCCTGGGTGCGACGCTGCCGGAGGGCGTCGGCTGGGCGGGGGTCCTCGCGATGGGCGCGGTGGCGGGCATCGGGTTCACGGTGGCGCTGTTCGTCGCGGGGCTGTCCTACGCGGACGCGGCGCTGCTGACAGACGCCAAGCTCGGTGTGATCTTCGCCTCGCTGGCATCCGGGGCGCTCGGCTACCTCGCGCTGCGCGTGGTGTTTCGAGGTGGCGAGGCGGGACGGGCGTGACGCACGCAGGACAGAGGGACGGCGCATGACGGTGAACGTGGTGGTGGCCTACGACATCCCGGCGGAATGCATCGCGCAGATCGCGGCCACCTCGGCCGACGTGCGCGTGCGCGTCCTGGGCGAGGGCACCCGTGCCGCCTTCGGCGGTCGACTGCCCTACCCGAGCGAGCTGACGAACGCCGTCCCGGCCGCCGAGGTGATCGAGGCGATGCGCGACGCCGAGGTGCTGTTCACGGCATGGGCGGGTCCGCTGCCTGAGATGAACCTCCCGGTCGCCGCGCCCGCGCTGCGCTGGGCGCAGCTGGCGACGGTCGGCTTCGATCGGGTCGACCCCGCGCTGAGCGGCGGGGTGCGCTTCACGAACATCGGCGAGATGTCGGGGCTGCCCATCGCCGAGTGGGTCATCGGCTGCATGCTCATGTTCGCGAAGGGCTGGCCTGGCGCGTTCCACGCCCAGCGCGAGCACGCGTGGCGGCGCTTCATGCCGCGCGAGGTGAACGGCGCGACCGTCGGCATTGTGGGCCTCGGCAGCATCGGCGGCGAGGTGGCCCGGCGCGCGCGCGCTCTCGGCTGCCACGTCATCGGCGTGCGCCGGTCGTTCGAGGCGAACCCGCAGCACCCGCTGGTCGACGAAGCGCTGCCGCCGCGCGAGCTGCGCAGCCTCCTCGAACGGAGCGACTACGTGGTGCTCACCGCGCCGCTGACGGCGCAGACGCGCGGCATGATCGACGCGGCGGCGTTGCAGTCGATGCGCCGCGACGCGGTGCTGCTGAACGTGGGTCGAGGCGCGCTCATCGACGAGCCCGCACTCATCGAGGCGTTGCGAGCGCGCACGATCGCGGGCGCCGCGCTGGACGTGTTCATGCACGAGCCGCTGCCGGCAGACTCCCCGCTGTGGGACCTCGACAACCTCGTCATGACGCCGCACATCGCGGCGGGCACGGATCGCTACTACCAGCGGGCGACGGACATCTTCTGTGCCAACCTGCGGCACTACCTCGCGGGCGAGCCGCTGGACAACGTGGTCGACCCGAGCGCGACACACGAGTAGGCCGCGCGGAGACTACGGCGTGCGGCGGTAGCGACGCCACGGCACGCCTCGCCACCAGAGGCGCACGGCGTGCCAGAAGATGAGTGCGCTGGTCTTCAGTGGAATCAGCGGGTCGCGCGCGAGCAACCCGAGTATGTTCCGGTTGGTCAGCGGCAGCCGTCGCGCCTGCAGCCGCGCGAAGAGCGCGGGCTCAAGGCCATCCGCATCGGCCGCGACCTCGGCCTCGCGGATCGTGATCGACAGGCGGTCTGCGTCCTCCCAGACCAGCAACTCGTAGCGAGCTTCCGGCGCGATGAACGGCGAGACGTACATCCGCTTGTCCTGCGTCCCGTGGAACACCGGGCCGCCCTCCCCGCTCGGCAGGAAGTCGTACACCTCGCGATCCCCGTGCGTGTTGTGCACCTCGGCCAGCACGAGGCGCAGCACGCGCGCCTCGTCGTGGCAGAGGTAGAACGACACCGGGTTGAACACGTAGCCCACCACGCGCGGGTACGCGATCAGCGTGACGCGCAAGCGCGCCGGGTCCAGGTCGTGGACGCGCATCCGCCGGTCGATGGCCCCGCGGAGGCCGTCGTTGCTGCGATCGAGGTGGTCGGAGTCGCGCAGCTCCAGCAGGTTGCGCCGGTTGAACGACAGCAGCCGGAGCCGCCGGTCGACCTCGGGCAGCTCATCGAGGTCCAGCGCGAGGTACCAGACATCGTGCGTGAAGTCGTAGGTGGTGAAGCGATCGCGCCGGTGGCGGATGGTGCCCGCGAGCAAGTGCGAGCGCAATCGAGCCGGCGCGGGTGCACTCACCAGCGCACGCCCAGTCGCTCCGCCACTTCGACGCCGGAGCGTGCGCCGTCCTCGTGGAAGCCGTAGCCGAGGTGCGCGCCAGCGAAGTACGTCTGCCGGCGGCCCTGCAGCGCCTCCACCTCGCGTTGCGCCTCGAGCGTGCGCAGCGAGTAGACGGGGTGCGCGTACTGGAACGAGGCGAGCACGCGGGCCGGGTCGACGCGGTCGCCCGGGTTCACCGACACGCAGTACGTCGTCTTCCCGGGAAGCCGCTGCAGGCGCGTCAGGTCGTAGCTCATGGTGAGGGTCTGTGGGAAGCCCTCGTGCTCGATGCGGTGGTAGTTCCACGCCGCGCGCATCGAGTCACGTCGGGGCAACACACGCTCGTCCGTGTGGAGCACCACGTGGTTCGGGGCGTAGGTGAAGCCGCCCAGCGCGCCGCGCTCCTCGTCGTTCGCGTCGGCGAGGAGCCGCAGCGCCTGGTCCGCGTGGCACGCGAGGACGACCGCGTCGAAGCGGCGCTCCTCACCGCTCGCGAGCGCGACGCACGCGCCGCTCTCGTCGCGGGTCACGCCGGTGACGGGCGTGCCGAGGTGCACGCTGCCGGGATCGAGGTGCTTCAGGATCGCCTCGACGTACCGACGCGCGCCGCCGGCGACCCAGCGCCACTCCGGGATGCTGTGCAGCGCAAGCACGCCGTGCTGCTCCAGGAAGCGAAACAGGTAGTTCGTGGGGAAGGCGAGCACGTCTGCCGGGGCGTTCGACCACGTGGACGCGATCAGCGGCACGATGATCCGCTCGCGGAAGTCGCGCGTGTAACGACCGCGTCGCAGGTACTCCTCGAACGGCACATCGTGCAAAGTGTCGTTTCGCAGCACCGCGCGCGCGTTGCGCTGGAACCGCAGCACGTCGAGCCCCATCAGTGCACGCTTGAGGTTGAACAGGTTGCGCGGGGCGCCGAGGTACCCGCGCCAGCCGCGACTGCTGTACTCGAAGTCGTCGTCCTCGGAGCGCACGCCGAAAGACATGTCGGAGCGCTGCGACTCCACACCCAGCTCACGGAGCAGGCGCGCGAACACGTGGTACGTGCGCTCGTTGTAGACGATGAAGCCGACATCCAGCGGGAGCTCGGCGCCCTGCTCATCGCGCACGAGCACCGTGTTCGCGTGACCGCCTGCGGTCCCGCGCTCCTCGAACAACTCCACGTGGTGGGCGCGGCGCAACAGGTACGCGGCGACGAGGCCGCTCACGCCGCCCCCGATGATCGCGATGTCCACCTACGCCCCTCGACTCTGCTCGGCCGCTTCGAGCGACCAGCCACTCTGCGCCTCGCACCACGCCCACAGGCGCTCGCGGCGCTCCGACGTGTCCGCCTCGCGCGTGCGTCGCAGCCGGTGTGCGGCGCGCGGCACGCGGTCGAACCAGAACGCCCCGTCGCTGCGCGCGCCCGCGTCGTCCGCGGCGAGCCACGCGATGGTGTCGGCACCCTCGTCGGCAGTGCGGAGGAGCGGGCGGAGCAACGCGCGGAAGCGCGGTAACGACTCCGCGAGGCCGGGCGTGTCGACCCAGCCGGGATGCATCGAATGGAACGCCACGCCTCGGCCCGGCGTCCGCGCGGCCCACAGCTCGGTCAGCGTGATTTGCGCCCGCTTTGCCCGCGCGTACTGCGCGCTCCCGTCGAACCCTCCGGGCGCGGGATCGAGGCCGTCGACCGTGAGGGGCACCACATACGCGCCACCGGACGCGACCGTGATCACGCGCCCCGGCCGCCCCGCGGCAAGCTGATCGAGCAGCAGCCCCGTCAGCAGAAACGGTCCGACCACCTGCGCCGCCGCGGTTACCTCGATGCCCATCGGCGACCGCCGGTACCCCGCGGCGAGCGCGCCCGCGTTGTGCACCAGCACATCGAGGCGCGGATGGGCGGCGATGACCGCCTGTGCCGCTCGGCGCACGTCCTCGGCGTCCTCCATCGAGGCGATCACGGTGGAGAAGCGCTGTGAGCCGGTGCGCGCGACCAGTTCGCGGTGAGCGGCCTCCGTGCGGCCGGCGTCGCGGCCCAGCAGGATGACGTGCGCCCCCATGTTCGCGAGCGCCTCTGCGGCCGCGAGGCCGATGCCCGACGTCGCGCCCGTCACCAGCGCGACACGCCCGTCCAGCCGGTACGACGCGAGCGGCCGCCAGCCGCCGACGCGCCGACGCACGGCGATCCCGAGACGCGTGAACGAGGTGACGACGGGCCACTCCAGCGCGCGGTCGACGAGGGTGGCGAACGTCGGCACGTCGACGCCCTACGCCGCCGGCGCCACGGGCGTTGCGGGCACGGCCATCGCAGCGCGCCGGGCGAGCCCCTCGGCGAGCGTGAGGAAGATGCGCTTGTGGACCGGGATCAGCGCGATCCAGTAGAGGAGACCCCAGATGCCGGCCGGATGGAAGTACGACGTCGCTGTGATCCGCGTGCGACCACCTTCGATCGGCACCGCCTCCAGCTCGAGGACCGCGGATCCGGGGACACGCATCTCCGCAACCAGCGTCAGCCGCCGTCCCGGCTCCAGCGCGACCACGCGCCACCAGTCGATGGTGTCGCCCGCTCGCACCTCGGTCGGATGCCGACGGCCGCGACGCATCCCCGGCCCGCCGATCAGGCGATCCATGACGCCGCGCAGGCGCCACAGCCAGTCGTACGAAGGCCAACCGGCGCGTCCACCGATCGACGCGATCGCGCCCCACGCGGCCTCGACCGAAACGTCGGCGTCCACGGACGCTCCCGCGCTGCGCGAGAAGTAGGCGATGTCGGGGCGCTGGCCGCGATACGCCATGGCACCCTCGGTCCAGCGCGCAGGCACCGAGGCAGATCGCTCCAGCGCCAGTGCGCTGCCGATGGCCTCGACGTAGGTGTGCAGATGCAGCGGAATGAGCGCGCGGATCGCGGCGTCGTCCGCCAGCAGGTCGTGGCGCAGCCCCTCGATCAACGGGCGCACAACGTTTGCGGGCACGGCGGTCACGAGGTCGAGCCAGTACGAGGACAGCCGGGGGGTCAGCACCGGCACCGGGAGGATCAGGATGCGTCGTCCCGTGGCGAACCGCGCGAACTGCTGCATCATCTCCGCGTACGAGAGCACCTCCGGCCCGCCGACGTCGAGGGTGCGGCCCGCCGTGGCGGGCTCCTCGGCGACGCGCACGAGGTACTCGAGGAGGTCGTCGAGCGCGATCGGCTGCGTGCGGGAGCGCACCCAGCGCGGAGTGATCATCACCGGCAGGTGGAACGCGAGGTCGCGGATCACCTCGAACGCCGCGCTGCCCGCACCGACGATGATGCCGGCACGGAGCTCGGTCACCGGGATCGGGCCGTCGCGCAGGATCTCGCCGGTCTCGGCACGGGACTCAAGGTGCGCGGAGGTGTCGCCCGGCGGCTGCAGCCCACCGAGGTAGATGATGCGACGCACGCCCGCCCGCTCCGCGGCGCGGCGCACGTTCCTGGCTCCCGCCCGATCGAGGCGCGGAAAGTCCGAACCGCTGCCCATGGAGTGGACGAGGTAGTAGAGGGTGTCCGCGCCCGCGAGTGCCGCGTCGAGCGTCTCCGGGCGGAGCGCATCGGCGGCGACGCATTCCACGCCCGCCCACCCCCGCGCCTCAAGCGTGGCGAGGTTGCGGGCGACAGCGCGCACCTGCACGCCACGCGCCGCCAGCCGCGGCACGAGATGCGATCCGATGTAGCCGCTGGCACCGAGCACAACTGCGTGCATCGCTCTACCTTCCGTCTCTCCAGTATCCCGGATCGACCCCGGCGGGTTGTAATCGAACGACGCGCTGTGTTATGTCACCCTACTGGAAGTGCGGCATCACCTCCTGCGCGAAGAGGCGCATGGAGTGGCGGGCCACATCGGCGGGCATGTCTCCGCCGTGGAAGACGCAGTTCAGGAGCGACATCGGCGCGACCGCCTGGTACTCCTTCAGTTTGCGGATCACGGTCTCCGGCGATCCGGAGAGCGTGCGGTACTCGAACATCTCGTCGAGGGTCGGCTCGCCCTCGAACGGCATCGGCTCCGAGACGCCGGACACCACGTGCTCGTGGCCGCCGCGGAGCGTGGACACCTGGCGCGTCTGGTACAGGAACGCGCCCATGTGCTTCTTCGCCTCGGCGTCCGTGTCCGCGACGATCACCTGCACCTGCACCCCGAAGTCCTCCGGCGCCGTTGGGTACTTCGCGCGCGCGGCGAGGTAGTTGTCCCAGCCCTCCTTGAGGTTCGAGACGGGGCGCCCGGAGTTCGTGGTGAACGCGCGGAGGCCGTGCCGCGCGGCCACCTCGAACGACTCCTGCGTGTGCGCGGCGAGCCAGAGCGGCGGGTGCGGCGTCTGCGCCGATCGGGGGAAGATCGTGACCTCCGGGATCTCGTGGTAGCGCCCGGAGAACGAGAAGGAGTCGGAGGTGAGCGCCTTCAACAGGATCGTCAGCACCTCGTCGGTGCGCTCCCGGGCGTCGTCGTGGCTCAGGCCAAAGCGGCGGAACTCGAACGGCTGGTAGCCGCGCGCCACGCCAACCTCGAGCCGCCCGTCGGTCAACTGGTCGGTGAGGGCAATGTCCTCCGCGACGCGGAGCGGGTTCCAGAACGGCAGGACGAGGACCGCGGTGCCCAGGCGGATGCGCTCGGTCTCCCTCGCCATGTGCGCGGACATGATCAGCGGGTTCGGGATGTAGCCGTAGTTCGAGAAGTGATGCTCGGCGAACCAGACGGAGTCGTAGCCGAGTTCCTCGCTGTCCTGCACGAACTGCAGGAGTCGCTTCATGACGACCTTCGAGTCCTCGCGCGTGGCCGACCCGGCGAGGAAGAACGAACCGAACTGCATCCACCGCTCCCGTCTTGCGCACGCCGGGGACGAGCCCGCTCGACGTGCCATCGCACAGGATCGGTACGTTAGCACAGGGGTTGATCGCCCCAGCGCGCAATCACATCCGTGACGGGTCGCCGAAGCCCGCGACGCCGGGGATGCGGTGACCTAGCGCGCGTCCTCGGACGGTACGAGCACGAAGGACAGCACCAGGCCGAGCGCCAGGGCGCCCACGCCGACGAGCAGCGCGTGCCCGTCCATGTACATCGACAGCACGAGCGCACCGACGAGGCCGACGAGCGACGGCATCGGCACGCCGAGGAACGCGGGGCGCACGCAGAAGGGGCGGATGCGCTCGGGCTGCGTGAACCGCAGGCGCATCACGGTTCCGTTCACCACGACGAAGAGCGAGAAGACCGCGAAGTTCGTCACCTGTGCTACGAAACTGATGTCGCCGGAGACGGCGAACACCAGCGCGACCCCCGTAACGGCGAGGATCGCGACCCACGGGGTACCTCGTGCTGCCCAGACGCGCCCGAACACGGCGGGCAGCAGCCCGCGGTTCGCCATGCCGTAAATCGCCCGCGGCCCGGTCGCGAGCACGAGGAGCACCGTGTTCCCCGTAGCAAACAGCGCGACGAAGGAGATCCCACGCGCGAAGCGATCCCCCAGGAGACGAGCGACCACGTCCGCGAGCGGCGCATCCGAGGTCGCCAACTCCTGCCACGGCACCACGGAAACCACGACCGCGCAGACCAGCGCGTAGATGACGGTGGTCACGACCACCGACACGAGAAGCGCGATCGGGATCGTGCGCGTCGGGTTCTTCACCTCTTCCGACAGCGTCGCGATCTCCTCGAACCCCTCGTAGGCGAAGAAGACCAACGCGGCGCCGCCGAGGAGTCCCGCCATCCCGTTGTGCACCACGAGCAGGTCGACGTCTCCCAGTCTCGGAGCACCGACGACGATGACGAACAGCAGCCCGACGACTTCGATCACAGCGAAGACGGCGGCGATGCCCACGGTCTGGCCAACGCCGAGCAGCACGATGCCAGCACAGACCAGGAGCACGACGACCGCAATCAGCGTCGGCGATAGCCCGGTGAACGTGCCGAGGTAGCTGCCGAAGCCGAGGGCGACCGCCGGCGCGGCGATCGCGTTCACGGTGACATCCATCCACCCCGTGACAAACGCCACACGCGATCCGAACGCCTCCTTCGCGTAGGCGGCCGCGGCGCCCGCCTCGGGGAACATCGAGCTGAGTTCGGCGTAGGAGAGGCCGGTACCGGCGGCCAGGAGTGCCGCCACGACGAACGCGGCCCACACGGCGTTGCCGCTGAGGCCAGCGGCCTGGCCGACCAGCACGTAGATGCCGGCGCCCAGGACGATCGCGATGCCGGATACGGACGCACCGAACAGGCCGACGGTGCGGTGGAGATGCGCCCTCTCGGGAGGCTGCCCGGCGACGGGGGGTGACGAGTCGTTCACCACCCGCACGATACACGCGACGTCGCTGCGGAGTCATGGGGCGCTCGTGCGACCTCGGGCCGCTGGTGCCGCTAGACGGCCGTTGCTCGCTCGGTCGCCGCGCGGTCATCGGGGTGCACAGGCGGCGGACCGAGGAGAAAGACGCCCACGCCGAGGAAGCACGCGACGCCAAACGCAACGAACGTGACCACATAGGAGCCGCTACGGTCGTACGCGAACGCCGCGACCAGCGGCCCCACCGCCCGCGTCACCGTGAGCGCGATGCCCGAGTAGCCCTGCAGCGTCCCCACGACGTTCCGCCCGAAATAGTCCGGGAACGCCTGTGCCTGCAGCTGCTGCCCGCCCGCGATCGCGACGCCGAGGATGACGCCGGTCACCTCGAACATCAGGAGCGTGTGGGGCAGCGTGAAGATGAGGATCGTCGCGCCGTAGAACGATCCGAAGGTCAGCAACGCGGCGTGAATGCCGTAGTGCTGGATGATGTACGAGTACAGCGGCCGGCCGCTCAGGACCCCGACGCCGTACACGCTGACCACCAGCGCGCCCTCCTGCGGGCTGAACCCCTTCGACACGATGTACGGCGCCATGTGCACGAAGATCGACCACTGCGGCAGGCCGATGAGCGTGAAGCCGATCGTCGTCAGCCAGAACGCGCGCGTGTGCAGCGCCTCGCGCACCGTCCATTCGCGACCGTACCCCGCGACCGCCTCGGACGCTCCGCGGGCGGGCGGCTCAAGGTCGCCGTCGGGGAGCAGGCCCAGGTCGTCGGGGCGGCGACGGATCGTGATCCACGCCAGCGGCGCGATGGAGCAGACGATGATGCCCATCAGCAGCCAGACGAACCGCCAGCCGTAGGCCGCCTCGACCTGCCCCATCAACGGAGCGAGCGCGATGCCCGCTGTCGCGGAGCCGGCCGTGAAGAACATGAACGCGACCGACCGCCGTCGCACGAACCAGTTGGCGAGAGCGACGACCGGCCCGAGGAGGTTGAAGCCCAGCGAGGCGACGCCATACAGCGCCCAGATGGCGTAGTACTGCCACCTCGTGTGGACGCCGGAGAGCAGGATGAGCGCGGTGCCGCCCGCCAGCAGCGACACGGTCATCAGCACGCGCGGCCCGTAGCGATCGACCACCGGGCCAAGCATCGCTGCGAGGAATCCGCCAAGGAGCGTCGCCAGCGTGATCGCGGTGACGATCTCCGTGCGGCTCCATCCCAGCTCGAGGCCCATCGGCGCGATCAGGATGCCGAAGACCCAGCCCCCTGCGCTCGTGGCGAAGTGCTGCGAGAGGAAGCAGGTCGCGACGATCCACCAGCCGCGGAAGATGCGCGGGCGAGTCGGCGGCGGGGCGACGGCGTTCACCCTCGAACCCTACGACGGTTGTCCGTAGCGGGCGAGGATCGAGGCGCTAGAAGATCACGCGCTCTGCGGCGAGCGCTGCGATCTCCTCGTCGGACAGGCCGAGGAGGCCGCCGAAGACCTCGCGGTTGTGCTCGCCCAGCATCGGGCCGGGCTGCGGCGGATGCCCGGGGCTGCCCGACATCTTCCACGGCACGTTCATGAGCGTGATGGGGCCAACGAGGTCATGCTTCAGCCGCTGGATGAACGCGCGCTCCGCGAGGTGCGGGTCGTCCACGATCTGATCGGAACGCATCGAGGGCATCGCGGCGACACCGGCCTTCTGCAGGACGCGCATCACCTCGTAGTCCGCGCGCGAGGACGTCCACGCGGTCACGATCGCGTCGAGGTCATCGCGGTGCGCGACCCGCGCGGCCGCGTCGGCAAAGCGCGGATCCGTCGCGAGCGCCGGCTGATCGATCGCGACAGCGAAGCGCCGCCACTCGTCCTCGGTGCCCACGGCGATCGACACCCAGTGGTCGTCACCAGCACAGCGGTACACGCCGTGCGGAGCCATCGAGGTGCTGTGGTTGCCGTCGCGCTTCCGCACACGGCCGTTCATCGAGTAGTCCATCAGCGTGTCGCCGATGAGCGAGGCCAGCGCGTCGCGTGCAGCGAGATCGATGCGCGTGCCCTCGCCGGTCCGCTGCCGGTGGTAGATCGCGGCCAGCGTGGCGAACACGCCGATGAAGCCGCTGCGGAAGTCCGAGGATCCTCGGTACTCGGTGGGTGCGCCATCGGCGTAGCCCGTCATGTGACTGAGGCCGGCCAGCGCGGAGAAGGTGGTCGCCAGCGCGCCGTACTCCCGCTCCGGGCCGCTGTCACCCATCGCGGCCATCGAGGTCATGATGATGCGCGGGTTCACCTCGCGCAGTGCGTCGTAGCCGAGACCGAGCTTTTGCATGACGCCGGGGCGGAAGTTCTCGATGACCACGTCGCTGACTGCGGCGAGGCGCTTGATCAGCTCGATCGAGCGCGGCTCTCGCAGGTTCAGGGTGATGCTGCGCTTGTTGTGGTTCAGGACGTGGAAGCCAGGAGCGTTCTTGGACGGCCAGTCGGCCGGCGGGTTCGATCGGCTGTGCCGCAGCTGCTCGAGGCGCGCGGAACTCTCGATGCGGATGACGTCCGCACCGAGCATCCCCAGCGTGCTGCACGCGAACGGGCCGGCGTAGATCGCGCAGAAGTCGAGGACACGGATACCCCTCAGCGGTGCGCGCACGTCGCCCACCTCGGGCGCGCCGGATGGTTGAGGCGTATCGGTCATCATGCGATCGCCCCCGCCGCGCGCAGCGCCGCGAGGTCGCCCTCACCGTACCCGATGGACGCCAGCACGCTCGCAGTGTGCTGGCCGAGCGTCGGCGCGGGGCGGTAGTCGGGCTTCGTGATGCCGGCGAACTGGTACGGCCACGAGGGGTACCGGAACGTCCCCGCGACCGGGTGCGCGATCTCGACGAGGAACCCGCGCGCCTCGGTCTGGGCGGAGCGGAAGAAGTCCTCGGCGGTGTAGCAGGCGGCGGTGGCGATGCCCGCGCGCTGCGTCTCGTGGAAGATCTCCTCCGCGCTGCGGGTGCTCGCCCAGTCGCTCAGGCCCTCGCGGAGCACCTGGTAGTTGCGGGTGCGCCACATGCGGTCCTGGAACTCGGGCGCCTGCGCCCACTCCGGGTTGCCCATCACCCCGACCATCGCGTTCCACATGTCGTCCGCGCGCCCGTCGAGGACGACGTAGCCGTCCTTCGCGGGGATCACGCCGCCTGGCACGTTCCTCGTGGCGCGCGTGTCGAGGACACCGTCGTCGGCGTATCGCTCGATCTCGACGCCGGAGAGCAGCAGCAGCCCCTCGTGGACCGACACGTCGATGAACTGGCCCTCGCCGGTCATCTCGCGCCACAGCAGCGCGGCAGCGATCGGGCTCGCGGCGATCACGCCGCCATCGCACTCCGCGAGGTGCGCGGGACCGGCGACGGGCTCGCGGTCGGGGTGCAGGTCGTTCGCGTAGCCGCCCGGCATCACGAAGCCCTCGCCGCCCGCGTGGAACAGGTTGAGGTGGTAGGCGGTGTAATCGCGGTACGGCCCGGTCTGCCCGAACGGCGACACCGCTGCGACGATCAGCCTCGGGTTTGCGGCGGAGAGCGTGGCGTAGTCGAGGCCGAGCGCGGCCAGCGTGCCGGGCGCCTGCCCGTCGATGAGCACGTCCGCGCTCTGCGCGAGCCGCAGGAACACGGCACGACCTTCGGGCGTCGCGGGGTCGAGCGTGACGCCGAGCTTGTTCGTGTTCAGGTTGAGGAAGAGGCCGCTGGCCTCCTGGTTCGGGACGTCCCCGGGGAACGGGCCCTCGCGGCGCGTCCAGTCACCGCCTCGCGGTTCCTCGAACTTGATGACCTCCGCCCCGAGGTCGCCGAAGAGCTTGGCGCAGTACGCCCCGCTGATGAACGGGCTGAATTCCAGGATGCGAATGCCGTCGAAGATGCCCATGGGTCGCGAGTCTACCGCGTGCCGCGAGCGCTAGGAGTACCAGCCCGGCGGCGGGCTGGTGAACTTCGGCGGGAGTTGCACGGGGCCGAGCTCGCGCGACGGCAGCATCACCTCGGCGCGGCCGGGGGCGGTCACGCGGCCGCGCTGGTCTTCCAGCCAGACCTCGATCTCGACGATCGACTCGCCGTTCTCCTGGCGCTTGCCGGTGACGCGCCCCTTCGCCCACTCCGTGTCACCGAGGTAGACGAATCGGCGGATCTGGTTGTCGATCATGCGCAGCCAACCGTCGTCGCCCATCCAGTTGGTGAGGACGTGCGTGGCGAAGGCGATGCGCTGGGAGCCGTAGTCGTACGCAACTGGGTTGCCGGTGCGCTGAGCGATGCCGTTGTCCCAGTGCACGGCCTCGATCAGGTCGGGGATGCCGGAGCTGTTCAGCAGATACGCGCGCGGGATTTTCTTGCGCTGGTCGTAGGCGAGCTTGTGCGCGAGCGATCCGCGCATCTGGATGCCGAGGCCGGAGGCGAACGCCAGCATGTCCGTGACGGTGAGCGGCCCGTAGACCGTGGGCGTCAGCTCATCCCCGACGTTCACGTCCTCGTAGTAGCGGGGGTTCGCGCCGCGGATCTCCATCCGCTCGTACTCGGCATCGATCCGCTCGATGTCCTCGGAGGTGTAGGTCTGCGGTTCGATCGCGGCGTACTTCTCGCGCTCGCCCCACTCCTTCTGCCGCCCACCCCGGATGTTCGAGGTGGTGCGTCGCACCACGAGCTCGCCGCGCTGGTTCCACAGCTCCTCGCAGTTGTAGGCGAGCACCGTACGGCCGGTGAACTGGCTGCGCTTCTCGACGATGTCGCCCTGGAACGAGCGCGGGGTCAGTACGTCGCCCGGGTACACGGGCAGCAGGAACTGCGTGTGCGTTCCCGCGTACCACGTGTGGATGCCGGAGAGTGCGTCGCGCGACCGCTCGATCTCCTCGGCGGTCCACTCGCGTTGCTCGGGAACGCCGACGGTCTCGAAGAACGTGGGCGGGCCAATGATGCCGCGCCAGCGCGTGGTCTTCGCGTAGTCCGGGTCGGAGTAGAGCGGGTTGTCCATGCCCAGCGACTCCGCGTAGTGGCGGATCGCGTCGCGGGTCGCCTCGGTGTTCCACTTGTTGCGACGGATCGCGCGCTCAGCGCCGACGCGGCTCTTCGCGAGCGCGATCATCTCGTCCGTGATCTCGCGCTCCGCCTCGCCGGAGGCGTACGCGCCGTACTCCTGCTCCTTCACGACGGGTGCGGTCGGTTCCTGCTGGGTCATGGACGGGCCTCCCGAGGCGTGCGGTTTGCCCGGTCTACCGTGGGGCCAATGGCCTGTCAAACAAGGTTTTGCTGGTGATCGTGGCTCCCACCTCCTACAACCGGCGCACCGACCGTGCACCCGCTCGGAGGCCGATCCCCATGACCGCGCCCGCCCCCGGCACCACCGCCCAGACGTTCCCCGGCCCCCTCTCGGGCCTGCGCGTCGTCGAGGTCGGCGACCTCGTGACCGCCCCCTTCACCGCGAAGATCCTCGCGGATCTCGGCGCCAGCGTGCTGAAGATCGAGGTGCCGCGCACCGGCGATCGAAGCCGCCTCATCGGGCCGTTCCCGCAGGACGAGCCGCACCCCGAGCACAGTGGCCTCTTCGTCTACCTCAACGCGAAGAAGCGTGGCGTCACGCTCGACCTCAAGTCGCCGACAGGGCGCGCGATGTTCGCGCGGCTGATCGCGGACGCCGACGTGCTCGTGGAGAACGTCGCGCCGCAGGACGCCGCGCGCCTCGGCCTCGCGCACGACGAGGTGCGCCGCGCAAACCCGGCGATCATCCATCTCTCGATCACACCGTTCGGGCACAGCGGACCGTACGCCTCGCACCGGGGCTACGGGCTCAACGTCGCCGCGATGAGTGGCCTCGTGCTGGCGACGGGCGAGGCCGGCCGCGCGCCGCTGCCTCCGCCCGATTTCCAGGAGGACTTCTTCACCGGCGTGGTCGGCGGACTCAGCGTGATGCTCGCCCTCGCGGGCGCCGATCGCGCCGAGGCGGCGGGCGACCTCGAGGGCCGGGGCGAGTGGATCGACCTGTCGGGCGCGAACGCGTGGATGACGTTCCAGACCGGCATGGCGGTGCTGCAGTGGATCTTCAGCGGGCGACGCACCGTGCGGCAGGGCCGCCGCAGCGCGGGCAACCCGTACCCCTACGCGATCCTGCCCTGCGCTGACGGCTACATCCGCCTCATCGCGATGCAGAAGATCGAGTGGACGCGCTTCGTCGACATCCTCGGCAACCCGGAGTGGACGAAAGACGCGCGCTTCCAGAACCGGCTGGTGATGAACCAGAAGTACCACGAGGAGCTCGACGCGCTGATCCAGCCGTGGCTGTCCTCGCGCACGAAGAACGAGCTGCAGGACATCTTCTACACCGGCGGCCTGCCGTTCACGCCGGTGAAGGACTACGCCGACGTCTTCAACGACCCGCAGTTGCGCGCGCGCGGCTTCTTCGTGCCCGCCGACCAGCCCGGCATCGGCACGTTCGATGTGCCCGGACCGCCGTACCACCTGCGCAACGAGCCCCTGGGTGCGTGGCGCCCCGCACCGACGCTGGGCGAACACAACGACGAGGTCTACGGCGACCACCTCGGCATCAGCGCGCGTGACCGCGTGGCGCTCCAGCAGGCGGGGGTGATCTAGTGCCGCACCTGTTGTCCGACATCCGCGTCGTGGACATGGGCTGGGTCTGGGCCGGCGGCGTGACGGGCCACGTCCTCGCCGACTGGGGCGCGGACGTCATCAAGATCGAGTCGTCGCATCGCATCGACCCCGCGCGACAGGGCCGCCCGATCATCGGCGACGTCCCCGACCCCGAGCAGAACCCGATGTTCCACAACGTGAACCGCGGCAAGCGCTCCATCACCCTCGACATCACGAAGCCCGAGGGCGCCGAGGTCGTGCGTCGGCTGGTCGCGACGGCGGATGTCGTGATCGAGAACATGACGCCCGGCGCGCTGCACCGCGCGGGCCTCGACTACGACGCGCTGAGCGAGGTGAACCCGCGCATCGTCATGGTCAGCCAGCCGATCGCGGGCCAGACCGGGCCGTTCACGCAGAAGCGCGGCTACGGCGGCACAGTGAACGCGCTGGTCGGCCTCGAGTACATCACGGGCTACGCGGAGGGGCCGGGCGCGGGCGAGATGGTCGGCTTCACCCACACCGTCGCCGACCCGAACGTCGCCGTCGTCGCGGCGACCGCGATCCTCGCGGCGCTGCACCGCCGACGCACCACCGGGCGTGGCGAATACATCGACCTGTCGATGTGGGAGGCGCTCGCGGCGCACCAGCCGATCGGACTCCTCGACGTGCAGTTCAACGGACGGCCGGGCTTCGTCCGCGCGAACGATCATCCGCTGTACGCGCCGTACGGCGTCTACCGCTGCCTCGACACCGACGAGGGCGTCGAGGGCTGGCTCGCGATCGCGGTGGAGACCGAGGCCGAGTGGGACGCCCTACGCGAGGCGATGGGCCGCCCCGCGTGGGCCGACGCGCCCGACTACGCCGACCGCTACGCACGCCGCCAGCACCGCGCCGCTCTGGACGCCCACCTCGACGAGTGGACACGCGGGTGGGAGAAGTTCGCGCTGGAGGCGCACCTGCAGGCGCGCGGCGTCGCCGGCACGGCCTGCCGCGACCAGGCCGATCGCTTCCTCGACGCCTCGCTGCGCGACTGGGGCACCTATGTGGACGTGGAGCACCCGGTACTCGGCACGGAGCCGCTGTACGGCATCCCCGTGCGGATGGAGCGTCACCAGCCGGTGCCCATGCGCCGCGCCCCCACGCTCGGCGAGCACACGCGCGAAGTGCTGCGCGAGGTGCTGGGGATGGACGACGCCGAACTCGACCGCCTCGACGCGGCGGGCGTGCTGCAGTAGCGGTCGCCTAGCCCCCGCGCTCCCCGGACGGCCAGTGCCCCTCGACCAGCGCGAGGAGCGCCGCGTCGATCTCGGCCCGTGTGCGGTAGCGCTTCACGTGCGCCACGGCCTCCTCCAGCGGGATCGCGTGCAGATCGGCGAGGTAGCACGCCACGACGAGCGCGCTGCGGCTCAGCCCCTCCGCGCAGTGCACCATCACGCGATGCTCGGCGGCGAGCGTCTCAAGGCTCTCCACCGCCTTGCGGATCTCCTCGATCGAATTGCCCGGGCCGTCGATCAGGGTGACGTTCACCCAGGCGAAGCCCTGCGAGCGCGGTGAGTGCGGGAAGCCGTTCAGGCACAGCACGCCGGTGACACCCTCAGCACGCATGGCTTCGGCATCCATCGCGTCCTCGATCGCGCCGATCGCCACACGGTCCGTGATCCAGTCCATCAGGCGACCTCGACGTCAGCAAGGCGCACGATGCGGGCCGTCGCGCGTCCCTCGGACAGTTCGAGGATCGCGACGGTGCCCAGGCTGCCGAGTGGGTGACGAATGCCGGGGTAGGTAGGGCTGCCGGGGTTCACGAGCAGCACGCCGTCTCGCTCCGCGACGATCTCCTCGTGCGTGTCGCCGAAGACAACCACAGCCACAGGCTCGCCGAACTTCTTCGACAGCACGTCCTGCACCGCCCGCCCGGCGGGGAACGTCAGATCCCGGTCGACATCGATCTCGGTCTCCGGGAAGCCGAGGTTGTGGATCATCGCCACGCGAAGCCCGTCCAGCGTTTCGACGCGCTGCTTGTCGAGCCGGGGATCCTCGGGATCCTGGTACGCGCGGATGCCGATCACCGGCGCGATCGCCTCGAGCCGATCGAGGACGAACGTCCCGTAGATGTCGCCGAGGTGGAGGATCAGGTCGACACCCGCGAACGCGCGCGCGACCGAGGGATCGAGGTCGACCGCGGGGTCTTCAAGGTGCGTGTCGGAGATGAGGCCAATGCGCATGCGGGGAGTGTCGCATGGCGCACGTTATGCGGCAGTGCGACGGCTACGCGGCGACCTCCGGCAGGCCGAGCAGAGCGCGCACGCGGGAGATGAGCTGGTTGTTGTTGAAGGGCTTGGTCATGTAGTCGTCCGCCCCGAGGTTCAGGCCGCGCACCTGGTCGGTCTCCAGCCCGCGTGCGCTGAGCATCAGGACGCGCGCCTCGCTGGTCTGCCGGATGTGGATCAGGACGTCCCAGCCGCCGAGCTCCGGCATCGCCACGTCGAGGATGACGAGCTCCGGGCGTTCCGCCTCGAACAGGTCGAGCGCCTCCCGACCGTTCGCCGCGATGATCGCGCGGAACCCGGCGCGGGTGAGCATGATCTCCAGCAGACGGCGGATGTCCGGCTCGTCCTCGGCCACCAGGACGGTGTGCTGTAGCTCGGAGGTCATTCGGCTTCCCCTTCTCGCAGCGGGATGGTGACGCAGAACCGCGCCCCCGCCCCTTCGGTGCTCTCCACGGACACTGCACCACCGTGCATCTCCGTGAGCTTCTTCACAATGGCCAAACCCACACCGGTACCCGGGATTGCCCCTCGGGTGGCATTGGCGGCGCGCGTAAATCGCTCGAACAGGCCCGGTAGGTCGGCTGTGGGGATGCCGATGCCGTTGTCGTCCACCTCGATCGTCGCGTTCGCGATGTCGTGGGCCACGCGCACCCGCACGCGGCCGCCCGGCTCCGTGAACTTCACGGCGTTTGAGAGCAGATTGTCGATCACCTGTGCGATTCGTCGCTCATCCCCGTGCATTCGCGTGGGCGCTGCGTCGAGGTCGACGCTGATGTCCCGCGCGGCCGCGCGCGGGATGATCGAATCGACGCTCTGCCGGGCCGTCTGCGCAAGGTCGAAGTCGGCCTGCTCCAGCGTCAGCGCGTTGGACTCGATGCTCGCGAAGAGCAGGAGATCCGCCACGAGGTCGAGCAGCCGGTGGGCGTTGCGGTCGATGACCTCGAGTGCCTCGGACTGGCTGGCAGTCACCCCGGCCTCCTCCCGCAACAGCTGCAGGAACGAGAGGATCGAGGTGAGCGGGGTGCGCAGCTCGTGCGACACGGTGGCGAGCAGTTCGTCCTTCAGGGCGTCGAGTTCGCGGAGGCGCACGTTCTGCGCAGCCAGCCGCTCCTCAGCGTCTCGGCGGCGCGCGTTGGCCCGCAGCGCGCTGATGAGCGTCCCGCAGGTCGCCACGAACGGCTCGAGGAACGCGACCAGCGCGTCGTCGTAGCCGCCTTCGCGGTTGGCGACCCCGGCGAGGCCGACCATCTGGCCCTCGACGTAGATTGGAAGCCCGAGAAACGCGTGCATCGCCGGGTGCCCGCTCGGCAGCCCGCCGCGGCGGGGGTCGTCGCCGGGGTTATTCGCGATGACGACCTGGCGGGTGGTCAGCGCCGCTCCGAAGAGCGTCTGCAGGTTGTGGAACTCCATGCCGCGCGCGGCGTGCTCCTGGTACAGGGCGTGCGTCGCCTCATCCCAGGAGATGTCCGTGATGGCGTGGCCCAGAACGCGCACGTACGGCGCGCCGTCCTCGTCCGTCAGCACCTCGCCGATGAAGCCGTAGTCCGAGTCCGTCAGCGTGAGCAGCAGGTCCAGCAGGCCGGTGAACGTCGCGCTCGGGTCGCCGTCGATGATGAAACCGGACTGCGCGGTCGCCAGCGCACCCAGCATGAGGTTCGCGCGCCGGGATTCCTCGAGGCTGCGGCGCAGCGCCAGGTGCGCCATCACCTCGCGGGCCAGAAGGTTCAGGGAGCTGCGCTGGAATTCGGTGAGCACGCGGGGCACGGTGTCCAGCACGCACAGCGTGCCGAGCGCGTGGCCCGCCGGCGTGACCAGGGGCGCCCCCGCGTAGAAGCGGAAGTTCGCCTCGCCCGTCACCAGCGGGTTGTCCGCGAACCGCGGATCCTGCGTGGCATCCGGGACGACCAGCGTCTGCGTCGGCTCGAGGATGGCGTGCGCGCAGAACGCGATCTCGCGGCCGGTCTCCGAGATGTCGAGGCCAACCTGCGCCTTGAACCACTGCCGATCGGCGTCGATCAGCGTCATCACGGCGACCGGCGTCCCACAGATCTGCGAGGCGAGTTGGACGATCTCGTCGTAGGTCGACTCCGACTCGGAGTCGAGGAGGTAGTACGCCCGGAGGTCCCGGAGGCGCGCCTCTTCGTCGACGGGGAGCTCTGCTTCCATGACGCCTTCCTCCCTGCTCAGGGAGTGCGAATCGCGGCCAACTCAGTGTGTGCCGCGCGAGGGTACGAGCGTGCGAGGAGGCGGTAGAAATGGCTGCCGGTCAGGTCAAGGAATGGTGAAGGCGAGCCGTTCGTCAGCGAGTTGCAAGCGCCGAAGGCCCGATCAGGTGACCTCGAGCCCGCCGCGAGGCCTTCGGCGTCGCGGTTTGACCCCGGCGGGGTGACGCCTATGATTCCGCAGTCCCGCCACTGACCGGTGGCGCGCCCAGCAGAAACGGCACCCCATGGCCTCGGCTCCCGCGTCGGCCTCGTCCGGCTTCCCGCTCTCACCCGAGTTGAAGCGTGCGGCGATCATCACGGTGAGCCTGCTGGTGCTCGGCCAGTCGTTCCAGGGGCTGATCCAGGGCGGCCTGTCACTCTTCGCGCCGAAGATCCGGCCGGAACTGGGACTGACGTTCACCCAGGTCGGCGCCTTCTCCTACGTCGCGACGATGGTCTACGCCTTCATGCAGGTGCCGTCCGGCTACCTGGTCGACCGGTTCGGGCCGTGGAAGCTGTTCTTCATCGGGCTGATCGGGACGAATGTCCTCGCGTTCACCTTCGCGCTCACGCACTCGTACACGCTGCTGCTGGTGAACCAGGGCGCGTCCGGCTTCTTCCGCTCGCTGCTGTTCGCTCCGGGGCTGGTGCTCATCACCTCGTGGTTCCCGCCGAATCGTCGAGCGACGGCGATGGGCCTGTTCGTGGCGGGCGGGTTCTCCTCAAGCTTCCTGCTGAACATCTTCGGCCCGGCGCTCGAGCAGGCGTTCGGCTGGCGCGCCGCCTTCATGATCTTCGCCGCGCTGGGCATCCTCGCCGCGCTCGCCTACTACCGCTTCTCCACCGACCGCCCGCGAGGCGCCACGCGCCCGGCGAGCCTGACCGAGGCGATGAGCCTGTTCCGGTACCAGGTGATGTGGGTGATCGGCGGCATCCAGTTCGTCCGCTTCTTCGTCGCGCTGGGCATCGGCTTCTGGATGCCCTCGTTCCTCGTCGCGGAGCACGGCTTCACGCTCGCCGCTACGGGATCGGTGGTCGCGCTCGGTGCGGCGTTCACCGTGCCGTCGAACTTCTTCGGCGGCTACGTCTCGGACCGCCTCGGCAGCCCGCTCGCCGTCATCGCGTTCTCGCTCGCCATGCTCGCGGTGACGAGCGTCGCCATGGTGCTGGTGCAGAACACGGTGCTGCTGATCGCGATCATCTGCATCAACAGCACGTTCATCCAGTTCTACTTCGGCCCGCTGTTCGCCGTGCCGATCGAGATGCTTGGGCCCCGCCGCGCGGGCATCTCCAGCGGTTTCTCCAACTTCTTCGCCAACGTCGGCGGGTTCGCCTCGACGTTCGGGATGGGGTGGATCAAGGACACGACGGGTTCGTTCACGCTCGCCTACATGACGATCGCGGCGTGCTGCGTCTTCGGCATCGCGCTCACCGGCTACCTTGCGGCCATCAAGCGCCACTGGACGCCGCCCGCCGAGTAACCGAGCAGCGTCGAGGACCGCCCACCCGACAACGGAGAGGCCTCCCGTGGAGTACCTGATCGTCTTCCTCGTGTCCGCGTTCGCGGCGATCATGCAAGCCGCGGTGGGCTTCGGCTTCGCGGTGCTGTTCACGCCGCTGCTGGCGCTGGCCCTCGGCGCGCGTGACGCGATCGCGCTGTCGTTGATCCTCAGCATGTCGCTGTCGCTCGTCCTCTACTTCGCAGACCGGCCGCGCGCACCGATCCGCAGCGTGCTGCCGATGTTCCTCGCGGCCACGGTCGTCACCCCGATCGGAACGTACGTCCTCGCAGTCGCCGATGAGCGCGTGCTGCGCATCTGCATCGGCGCGGCGGTGCTCGCCTCGGTCATTGGTACGTATGTCAGCCCCCATCCGGCCGAGGAGCGCGCGGAGCGGCTACCGACGACGCTGGGGGTGGGCGTGATCTCGGGCATCATGCGCGGCGCGACCGGCATGGGCGGCCCGCCCGTGGTGATCTACGAGCACTGGCGAGGCGCAGCGACCATGGCGATCCGTCGCCGGCTGCTCGCCTACTTCGCACTCACCGGCGTCACCGGCACCGCCATCGCCGCGGCCAGCGGCTACCTCGCCGGCAAGGCCGTGTTCACCCCGGACACCGTGCTGCACTCGCTCGCCGGACTGCCCGCGGTGTTCATCGCGCTGTATGGCGGCCGCTGGATCCGTCCGAGGCTCTCCGACTTCTGGTTCCGCACGCTCTCCATGGGTGTGCTGGTGTTCACCGCCGCGGTCTCGATCCTCGGCGCGCTCCGCTAGCACGCGCTCGCCTCGACGGCCTCGACAACGCAACAACGCCGCCCGAGAGGGCGGCGTTGTCGTTCACTCGCAACCGGCGAGCGAGGTGCTAGCGGCGGCGTCGCGAGAACGCGACGGCCGGCTGGCGGTCCTCGCGGCGGGAGCCCTCGTGGTCACCGTGGCTCACGGCGCGAACCGCGCCACGACCGGCGGGGCGGCCCTGCGCGGCGCGGGCGGGACGACGGTTCGCGCCGGCCGACGGCGAACCGCCACGCTGCGCGGTCGGCCACACGAGGCCGGCGGGCGCCTCCCACGACTTCAGGTCGAGCAGGCGGTTGTCGTCCGGCTTCATCGCGACGATCGCGAGGTCGAGGCCGGCGTCCTTCTGGATCTGCGCCACGTCGCGCATCTGCTCCGGGAGCACCAGCGTGACAACGAGGCCTTCCTCGCCGGCGCGCGCGGTACGACCCGAGCGGTGGAGATACGTCTTGTGGTCCTCGGGCGGGTCGAAGTGGATCACCACGTCGATGCCGTCCACGTGCAGGCCGCGTGCGGCGACGTTCGTGGCGACGAGGACGGGCGTGCGCCCCTCCGAGAACGACGCAAGCGCGCGCTCCCGGCGGTTCTGCGACAGACGGCCGTGGATCGCCTCGGTGCGGAGGCCCTCACCGGCGAGCTGCTTCGCGATGCGGTCCGCCCCGTGCGTGGTGCGTACGAAGACGAGCGCGCGCTGCGCGCCGGCGCAGATGCGCGCGGCAACCGCGAGGCGGTCGTCAGTGGAGACGCCGATGAAGCGCTGCTCCAGGCTGTCCACCGACTGCGTCTCGCTCTCCACCTCGTGGCGGGCGGGGTCGTGCTGGTAGTTCTTCACGAGCTGGCCCACTGCCCCGTCGAGGGTGGCGGAGAAGAGCAGCGTCTGGGGGTTGCCCTCGATCTGCTTCAGGATGCGCTCGACCTGTGGCATGAAGCCCATGTCGGCCATCTGGTCCGCCTCATCGAGGACGACGAACTGCACATCGGCGACGGACATCTCGCCGCGCTCCAGCAGGTCGTTCATGCGGCCGGGCGTCGCGATGACCACGTCCACACCGGAGCGCAGTGCATTGATCTGGCGCGACATGGACACACCGCCGTAAATCGCGGCGATCCAGAGGCCACGGGCCTCGGCCAGCGGAGCGAGCTCCTCGGCGACCTGGTTCGCGAGCTCGCGCGTCGGCACGAGGACGATCGAGGCGGGACGGCGCTTCTTCGCGGTGCGCGTGCGCATGAGCAGCGGCAGGCCGAAGGCGAGCGTCTTGCCGGAGCCGGTCTTGGCCTTGCCGGAGACGTCGCGCCCGGAGAGGGCATCCGGGATCGTGAGCACCTGCACCGGGAACGGGGCCGTGATCCCGCGGGCGTTCATCGCCTCGACGAGGTCGCGGGAGACGCCGAGGTCGGCGAAGGAGACGCCGGTGTCGGCGAAGGCGTTGGGGGCGTCCAGCACCGCGGTGGCGGCGGGAGCGTCGGTTCGCGTCTCGGGCGCGACATCGATGGTCGCTTCAGGGGCGCGTTTTCGGGCAAAGAAAGACAAGCGGAGGTTCTCCGTGTTCGGATGGAGGCCGTGATGGCTGAGCGCCACGTGAGCCGTGCGGGTTGCCGCGGAGGAATGTGGAACGGGCGCGCGATGCGGTCATGACTGGAAGTCGATGACCGGGAGAAGCGCTGCTCAGTACCGTCCACGTCGTGTTCGTCACCAGCCCTGACAGTCGCTTCGACTGGTCGATGGTGCTGGCGCCGCCGGGCTCCGGGCTCGCAGGCGGTATGCGTTTGGCGAATCGAGGCTGACATCTCGCGCGAGTGACTCGCAACGATCCTCGAGGCGTGCAACGACCGTAACACGTCACCTCATCACGGGCGAATGAGCACTCCCCCGCACTCAGAGCCCAGTGTGGTGCGCGCGCCGGTTTCCATTGAGGGCCGCACGGCCGAAGATGGGACGGCGTACACGAGGTTCGCAGAGAGCACGGCGCAGATGACCAGCGGCCCGATCCACGATCCACTCGACGAGTATCAGAGCCCCGTTTCGGGCTACCAGATCCTCGTCCGGCTGCGCATCCAGAACCGCCCCGGCAACCTTGGTCGTGTTACCACCGTCATCGGCGCCCTCGGCGCGGACGTGTCCTCCGTCGATATCGTCGAGGCGCGCACCGAGTACGTGATCCGCGACCTGCGCCTGTTCTGCCTGGACGAGGCGAACGCGCGCGCCATCATCAACGTCCTCGCCGGGGTCGACGGCATCGAGGTCATGTACGCCTCGGACCGGACGTTCGAGCTGCACCATGGCGGCAAGATCACCGTCGAGAACCGCGTCCACATCCGGAACGCCATCGAGTTGTCTTATGTGAACTGGCCGGGTGCGGAGCGCGTGGCCGGGCACATCCAGAAGGAGCCGGACTCCGTCTGGGCGCTCACGGTGAAGGCGAACAGCGTCGCCATCGTGACCGACGGCACCGCCGTTCTCGGACTGGGCGACGTCGGCCCCTACGCCGCGATGCCGGTGATGGAGGGCAAGTCGATGCTCTTCCGCGCGTTCGCGGGCATCGACGCGTGGCCGATCTGCCTCAACACTACCGACCCCGATGAGATCGTCGACATCGTGAAGGGCATCGCTCCCGGCTTCGGCGGGATCCTGCTGGAGGACATCTCCGCGCCGCGCTGCTTCGAGATCGAGGATCGCCTGAAGGCGCTCCTCCACATCCCGGTGTTCCATGACGACCAGCACGGAACCGCCGTGGTAGTCCTCGCAGCGCTGATCAACAGCCTGAAGATCGTCGAGAAGCGCCCGGAAGACCTGAAGGTCGTGCTCGTCGGCGTGGGCGCAGCCGGGCTGGCCTGCGCCCGAATCCTGATGAACTTCGGCGTGAAAAACATCGTCGGCTTCGACCGCTTCGGCGCGATCTACACGGGGCGCACGGAGGGCATGTCCCCCGAGCTCGACTGGTTCGCTGAGCGCACCAACGCCGAGGGCTTCGACGGCACTATCGCGGAGGCGATGGTCGGGGCGGACGTCTTCCTCGGCCTCTCGCGCCCGCGGCTCATCACGCCGGAGCAGGTGGAGCAGATGGCCCCGAACGCGATCGTCTTCGCGCTGGCGAACCCCGAGCCGGAGATCATGCCGAACCTGATCGCGGGCAAGGCGCGGATCATTGCGACGGGCCGGTCAGACTTCCCCAACCAGGTGAACAACGTCCTCTGCTTCCCCGGCCTCTTCCGCGGCACCATCGACGCGCGTGCGACCGTCATCTCTGAGGAGATGAAGATCGCCGCCGCCCGCGCGATCGCCGAGACGATCCCGGACGACCTGCTGCACGAGGACTACATCCTGCCATCCGTCTTCAACCTTGACGTCACGCGCCGCGTGGCGGAGGCCGTCGCCGCCGAGGTGGAGCGCTCCGGCAAGCCGCGCCCGCCCGTGAAGCCGGTGTCGATCTTCGACTAGCGCGGCACGGATTCCCAGCACGACAGCACGAAGGCGCCCACGCGGGCGCCTTCGTGCTGTCGTGCAGCCGGGTGTCGAGGCTAGTCCGCCTGGGCGGCGATCAGGTTCACGTACAAGGCGGCGCCTTCGGGACGCAGGTGCATGTCGTCCCAGAACAGGTTCGTGCCGGACGAGGCAGCGTTGTGCCACGGCACGAGGCGCGCGTTCGGTCGCTTCGCGACGCCGTCGGCGAGCATCGCGTTGTTCGGCGCCTCCCACGGCTGGGGGACGTGGAGATCGACGATCACAACGCGATTGACGTCGCTCAGGAGCTGCATCAGCTCGTCCATCTGCGGCCGCGTGATCGGGCCGTTGTTGCCGACCTGGACAATAACCGTTGCCGGCAGGCGGTTGCTGGCGCGGCGCTCGCGCAGCAGGCGAAGCGTGGTCGCCACATCCCGCCCGATCGCCGCGTCCACCTCGATCGTGCCGAACGCGTTCGCCAGGCCGTTCGCTGCGCCGAGCATCACCGAGTCCCCAATGGCAAACACGGCGGCGGTCTCCGGCGTCGGCGCGGGCGTCCCGGTCGGCGTCGAGGTGCCGGCGACCGCAACGGGCGCGGCGAGCGTCGGCGTGGCGGTGACGACCGCGCTCAGGCTGCGAACCGTGAGGCCGGCCGTGGGCGTGCGCACGGGGACGACGGAGCGGGACACCGGCTCGGCGGCACTGCCGCCCCCGACCGCGTCGCGCGGAACCACCCAGGACGGCGCGCTCGCCGTCGGGTCGACGTGGCTCGTGGCGGTCAGGACGCCGCTGATCTGCGGGATCGCGAGGTACTCGGGGGCGCGGGGGGCCGGTGCGATCATCGATCCCACCGCCACGGCGACCACGGCGACCAGCGCGCCGCTGCCGAGGATCCAGCGCGTGTCTCGATTCATCAGACGGAACTCCTCGACCGCGCGGCCGATGGAGCCGGTGCGGATCGGCGTCTCGACGAATCGGTAGGACACGTCAGCCACGAGGATGGTCGCCGCCGCGGCGATGAGCGCGACCAGCGGCGGGGGAAGCGCCAGGCCGGCGCCGGTGAGCAGCGCGAGCATCGGCGGGTGCCACAGGTAGATGCTGTAGGAGCGGACGCCGAGCCATCGGAAGGGCGCGGTGCCCAGCACGAGGGCGAACGAACCGGGCACCGTGGCGACGGCGATCAGCGTGACGCTGAGCAGCGCGGTCAGCACGAACCCACCCTGGTACAGGAACGGGCGCGCCTCGCCCAGCCAGGCGAACAGCACGAGCGTCCCGAGCAGCGCCACAGCACCGACCGCCTGCATCGAGGCGGCGAACGCGCGTCCCTCGCGTGCACGCCACGCCGGCTCGACGAAGGCGAGCGCGGCGCCAAAGAGCAGCCCCACGGCGTGCGTGTCCGTGCCGTAGTACAGCCGCGAGGCCCCCTCACCCTGCCGGTACAGCACCGCCATCAGCGCGGCCGAGGCGAGGCCGAGCACCACCGTGCCGACGAGCACGGAGCGTCGCGACGCGACGCGGAGCGCCAGCAGCAGCGCGGGCGGCCAGATCAGGTAGAACTGCTCCTCCACCGCCAGCGACCAGAGGTGCTGAAGCAGCTGCGGCCGCCCCACGGTCTCGAAGTACGGCTGCTGGCTGAAGATGAGGTACCAGTTGGTCCCGTAGAGCAGCGCGGAGGCGGCGACGCCTCGCAGGGCACGCACGTCGCCGGGGAAGAACGCGAGCGCGGCGGCCATCAGCACGAAGATGAACGCGACGGCGGCCGGCAGCAGCCGACGGGCCCGCCGCACCCAGAAGCGGCGCAGATCCACTCCCCCGCGCGCGTCCACCTCGCGCAGGAGTCCACGGGTGATCAGGAAGCCGCTGATGGCGAAGAAGAGGTCGACCCCGAGGAAGCCGCCGGGGAGACATCCCGTGTTCGCATGGAACACGAAGACTGCGGCGATCGCGATCGCGCGCAGGCCGTCGACGGCAGGAAGGTAGGCGGTGGCGTGCCGCAGAAGAGGCCCCTGTCGATTCCCCGCCACCCGTATACACACCCTAACCGAATGCACCGCCCAGCGCGAGATGTTCGAGGAGAAAAACACGCACGATCTCGCCAATCTCTTGCCAGATCGGCGAGTACTCGGCTGACTGCGGCGGTGAGCTAGATCACGCGCGCCGCGATGAGGCGCGCGATCTCATCCTCGGGAAGGTGCAGCCACGATCGCAGCACGTCCTGCGTGTCCGCGCCCATGCGCGACGACGGGCGTGGCGGGACACGATCCGCACCGCTGAACGTGAGCGGCGCGGCGGCACGGACGTACCGCCCGAGACCCGGCTGGTCGACCTCGGCGAACATCGGGTTCGCGGTCGAGGCACGCGGGTCATGGGCCACCAACTCGGCGAAGGTCTGGTACGGGCCCCACAGCACCTCGTGCTGATCGAAGGCGGCGCGCACCTCGGCCAGCGTATGCCCGGCGACCCACGGCTCGATCAGCGCACCGATCTCCCGACGCCGGTCGTACCGCACGCCCTCGTCGCGCAAGTCGACGCCAAACTCAGCCTCGACGCCACGAACGCCGTCGGCGATCCCGGTCGCCTCGATGAGGCTCGCCCACTGGCGGCCGGTGAGGGCCACGGCGATGACGTAGTGCCCGTCGCTCGTGCGGAAGTCGCGCGAGTAGGTGCCGAAGAGGTCGTTGCCCACGCGTCGCCTCGGCTGGTCCGGGAGCAGCGCCGCTTCCCCGATGTAGCCCAGGTTCCCGGCGATCGACAGCGCGATGTCGGCGAGGCTCAGGTTGATCAACTGCCCCTCGCCGCTGCGGACACGCCGCAACTCGGCAGCAATGAGTCCGGCAGCAAGCATGTAGCCCGCCAACGCGTCCCACGCCGGAAGCACATGGTTCACGGGGCCTTCGAGGTCGGCGGGGCCGGTGACGAAGGGGAACCCGACGGCGGCGTTCACGGTGTAATCGACAGCGGTAGAGCCGTCCGGGTTTCCGGTGAGCACGGCCATGATCAGGTCGGAGCGGCGCTGACGCAGCCGGTCGTACTCGTTCCACCCGTGCACGCGCAGGTTCGTGAGAACGATCCCCGCCTCTGCGATCAGCGAGGTGGCGAGCTCCTGCCCGGCCTCGGAGCGGGTGTCGATGCAGAGCGACTTCTTGCCGGCGTTTAGCCCCGACCAGTAGATGCTCTCCCCGTCCTTCAGCGGCCAGCGCTTCGCATCGATGCCGCCGCCGGGCGGGTCGATCCGGATCACCTCGGCGCCGAGAGAGGCGAGCGTCGCCCCGCCGAGCGGTGCCGCGACGAAGGCGGACAGTTCGACGACCTTCAGTCCATCGAGGATCGGCGCGGTGGTCATCGGATACTCCTCGTCGGTACGCCGGCTGCGTTGACAGCCCGGCCGGTGCCCGGAATCATCGGGGCGCACCGCAACCCTAGCGAAAGTGAGGCCATATGGCATTCGCACCGTCGAGCATGAAGCTGACCAGTACCGCGTTCGCCGAGGGCGGACGGATCCCGAAGAAGCACACGGGTGAGGACGTGGACGTGTCGCCCGCCCTCGCATGGACCGACGCCCCGGAAGGCACGCGCTCGTTCGCGGTGGTCTGCCACGACCCGGACGCACCGCTGGTCACGCCGGACGGCGACTACGGCTTCAGCCACTGGGTGCTCTACAACATCCCCGCTGACGTCACGAGACTGGACGAGGGCGACCAGCGCTTCACGCAGGGACTCAAGGGCACCGGCCAGCCCGGCTACATGGGCCCCATGCCCCCTCCGGGCCACGGCATCCACCACTACTACTTCTGGGTGCTCGCGCTGAGCAGCGAGCCGAACCTTGAGGCCGGGCTCTCGCTCAGCGGCCTGCTGTCGAAGGTGGAGCCGACGCTCCTGGGCATGAACCGCCTGATCGGCGAGTACAGCCGAGGCTAGCGAGCCGCCTCGCCCCGCACGCACACGAAGAAGGGGCCGCGCGATGCGCGGCCCCTTCTTATTGGTCTGTCGCCCGGGCGCTAGGCCTGGTGGTGGTGGATGTCGTGGCCCTTGAGGAACTGCCACAGGCGATCCTCCAGCACGTGGAGGAAGTCGAACCCGGCGTCCTTGGCCATCCACGCGTCGACGTCCGTGTCGCCGATGTGGACGTAGTACTCGGCGTCGAAGCGCTCCTTGACGAGCGGGAGCTGCTGCTTCAGGACGGTGAACTGCATCGGCACGCCGTGCTGTTCCCACATCATCTTCTGCGTGGAGACGGTGCGGTCCGAGCAGCTGCCGACCACGAAGCCCAGCTCGTGGGCACGGTGGACGGCCGCCAGCGGGATCTCGCCCGGGGGATCGCCAACCTCGAGGGTCCCGTCGATGTCAAAGGAGATGAGGCGCAGACCGGGGGGCAATTCGATGCCCGGCCCGTACTTCGGCTGCTCGGTCGTCACTGGGATCCTCCGCTACCGGCGCTCTGGTACGCCGGGGAACAGTGAGCGCTTGGGGCCGGGGCCCCTCGGGAGTCGCTCCTGCCCCGTACTGTACTCCTCTCGTGAACGGAAGAGTGAGGCGCGCCATCGGAAAGCGGCCAGCCCGTAAACCGCCACGCAGATGGTCGATCGCGGGACGTTCCATGCTGGTCAATGGCGACGCATAATGACGCGATAACGGGGTGGAGGAGGAGTGACCCATGAACGCGCCACTGTCGGGGATTCGTGTGCTGGACTTCGGGATGGCGGCCGTGGGGCCGATCTCCGCCGAGTACCTGGCGTGGCTGGGCGCTGACGTCATCAAGGTCGAGTCGCCCTCCGGCGACATGGTTCGCCGAGGCAAGGGCGGCCCCGACTGGATGGGCCACACCTTCAACGGCAACAACATCGGCAAGCGCGGCATCATCCTTGACCTCAAGAACCCCGAGGACAACGCGACCGCCCTGGAGTTGGCGGAGACCGCGGACGTCCTGCTGGAGAACTTCCGCTCCCCCGCGATCCTCACGCGCCTCGGCCTTGGCTGGGACCGCCTGCACGAGGTGAACCCCCGCCTCATCTACCTCCAGTCCAGCGCCTTCGGCCCGGTCGGTCCGCTGGACGGCAAGCCGTCCGTGGAGTGGGTCACCCAGGCCTACGGCGGCACCACCAGCCTGATGGGCCCCGAGGGCGGACCGCCCGAGTTCTCGCGCGGCACGTCCTCCCTCGACTGGAACGGCGCGATGGTGAACACGGAGGCGATGCTCATCGCCCTGTACATCCGCGCGCGCACCGGGCAGGGCATGCGTGTCTTCACCTCGCAGTTCCAGTCCACGCTGATCGCCGGCACCACGCGCATCGCTGAGTACCTCGCCACCGGGCAGGTGCCGGCCCGCCTCGGCAGCGCCCGCGCGAACATCGTTCCCGACCAGGCCTTCGAGACCTCGGACGGCTGGATCACGGTCACCGCGCTGCACGACGCGATGTGGCGCAAGCTCTGCGCCGCGATCGGCCGCGCCGACCTGGGCGCGAACGAGAAGTACGCGACGATGGCCGGCCGCGTGGAGCACCGCGCGGCGCTGCTCGCGAGCCTCGCCGAGACGTTCAAGACCGCCACCGCTGCCGAGTGGATCGAGCGCCTGCGCACGGCGCAGGTGCCGGTGGGCGAGTTCCAGAAGCTGCCGACCCTCGCGGACTCGCTCCTTGCGAACCCGCAGGTGCAGGCCGAGCACATGGTCGACGTGCTGAAGATGGAAGCCGGCGAGTTCGTCAGCTCCCTGCCGCACTGGCACTTCGACAAGACCGAGACCGGTTGGCAGCGCCCGGCACCCGCCTTCGGCGAGCACCAGGCCGAGGTCATGGCGGAGATCAAGGCGTTCGTCCCGCCGGCCCCGACCGCTGTGAAGCCGCTCGACGGCCTCGCGATGTCGGGTCTGAGGGTCGTGGACTTCTCGCAGGGCGTCAGCGGCCCGCTCGCCGCCATGCAGTTCGGTGACCTTGGTGCGGACGTGATCAAGATCGAGCCGCCCTCCGGCGACTGGCTGCGCCAGATCCCGCCGTTCCAGGGTGGCGAGGGCGCGCTGTTCCTCCAGCTGAACCGCAACAAGCGCGCGGCCGCGATCGACCTCAAGACGCCGGAGGGCGTGGCCCTCGCGAAGAAGCTGGTCGCTGACGCGGACATCGTCGTCGAGGGCTACCGCCCCGGCGTCATGACGCGCCTCGGACTGGATTACGCGACGCTGTCGAAGGACAACCCGCGCCTCATCTACTGCTCGATCAGCGGCAACGGCACCACCGGCCCGCTGGCCAACCAGCCAGCGACGGAGCTGGACGTGCAGGTCGCCGTGGGCGCCAACCGCCACCTCGGCGTCATCGGCGAGCCGCCTCTGCGCTTCGGCTACGACCAGGCCAGCATCTCCGGCGGCATGTCGGCGGTGCAGGGTGTCCTGGCGGCGCTCGTGTGGCGCGAGAAGACCGGCCTCGGCCAGCACGTCGAGGTCTCCCTCCTGGGTTCCGAGGTCGGCGTGTACCAGTGGTCGTTCACCGCTGAGCGTCACCCGAACGACCGCGTCTCGAACGCGTTCACCGGCCTGATGGCAGCCCCGGACCACGGCTACCAGACCGCGGACGGCCCCGTCTTCATCAACAACTTCCGCGAGTACGAGACCGGCTGGGTGCCGTTCCTCAAGGGCATCGGCCGCGCCGACCTGCTCGAGGACCCGCGCTACGGCAGCCGTGAGGCAATCCTCGCGTACCTCGACGACCTGCGTGTGGAGATCGACAACACGATCCGCGACTGGCCGTGGGAGAAGGTCGCGCATGTCGTGGAGGACGAGGTCGGCGGCATGTTCGCCCGGATGCTGGACGCCGCGCAGGTGGTCAACCACCCGCAGACGGAGGCGCTGGGCGCTGTGCAGACGATCTCGCACCCGATCGCGGGCGACATCCGCGTGCTGAACTACCCGTGGCTCTTCGACACCGAGGTCGCCGCGCTCCGCACGCCGCCGCCGCTGCTTGGTCAGCACACCGCGGAGATCGCGCGCGAGGCAGGCCTCGGCGACGCCGAGGTGGCAACGCTCACCTCGAACGGCACGCTGGTCACCACCGCCGTGCCGCAGGGCGCGCGCGCGTAGGTTCGACGCCGGTCAGACACACGAACGGGGCGGCGCATCAGCGCCGCCCCGTTTCGTTGTGTGCGCGCTGCGGGTTCTAGCTCTTCAACGGCACCGCGTCGAAGAAGCCCGAGACCCGCTCCACGAACTCATCGAGCTTGTCGTGGTGGACCCAGTGCGCGGCGCCCTCGATCAGCGCGAGGCGCGCGTCCGGGAAGATGTTGAGCACGGGGTTGCCCGGCTCGATGCGCAGGTGGGAGACGCCGCCGGAGACGAGGAGCGTCGGGCACTTCACCGCGGCCCAGAAGCGCGGCAGCTCGTCGCGGCGCACCTCCATGGACGTACGGTTCAGCACCCACCCGTCGAACTTCCACACGAAGCCGCCCTCGACCGGCTTCACGGCGTACCCGGCGATCGTTGGCAGGAGGTCGCGCGGCAGGCCGGCGTTCTGCTCGAGCATGCGCTCGGCCGCCTCGTCGATCGTCTTGTAGACGCGCATCCGCGGCTTCTCGGACTCGCGGGCCTTGTCGCCCCACTCGCGGATCCACTCGGGGTTCATCTCCAGGCGTCGGATGACACCGGAGGCCACGCCCTCGATCGCCACGAGGCGCGCGAACATCTCGGGGTAGGTCGCGGCAGCGACGGTGGTCGCCTGCGCGCCGTACGAGTGGCAGATTACGGTCGCCGGCGCGCCGACGGTCTCGATCATGCGCACGACATCGAGCGCCATGTCCGGCAGCCCGTACTGCGACCCGAGCGCCCACTCCGAGTCACCGTGGCCGCGCATGTCGAGCGCAACGACGTGGAAGCGGTCACGGAAGGCACGGGCGACCTTGTCCCACTGCCGAGAGTGGTCGCGGCCGCCGTGAACCAGCACCAGCGGCGGAGCGTCCTCGTTGCCCCAGTCCCAGTAGGAGAGGCGGAGGCGCTGAGACTCGAAGAACTTCTGGGTGGGCTGGAATGACTCGTCGGCGGACTCGGGCATCGGTGCGGTCTCCCCTCGGGCTGTCGGAGCACGCAGAGTAACGCCCCACCCACCGGGGATCGACCATCCGTTATGCTCCAACCGCTTATCCCGCCGAGGCGCACCGATCGAGGGACGCCCGCCGCCGGGACGCCAGCGCTGGAAGTGCGAGGTCCCCATGCAGATCAGCCCGTCCGTCCGAGCCGCGATGGTGCCGGACGAGAACCCGATGCACCCCGGGTACACCTCGGTCTACCTGGTGGGGCCGAAAGACGGCCAGTCGCTCACGATCGACTCGGGCGAGGCCTTCGAACGCTACCAGTGGTTCCTTCGCGGCTACCTCGCCGCCGTCGAGAAGGCCGAGATCGGCATCGCGACGATCACGCACCACCACCAGGACCACTCCGGCAACCTGAAGTGGGCGCAGGAGCTGCTGGGCGCCGAGGTGAAGGTGACGCAGGGCGGGACGCCGCTGCTGAAGGGCCGCATCCCGAAGGGCGCACCGGAGTTCAAGGACGGCGACGTCATCGACCTCGGCAGCGGGGTGCGCGTGCAGGTGCTGCACACGCCGGGCCACAGCGTCGACTCGATGTCGTACTACCTCGAGGACGAGGGCGTGCTGTTCACCGGCGACACGCTGCTTGGATCCTCGACGACGACCGTGCGCGACCTCGGCCCCTACCGCCGAAGCCTGGACCGGCTGCTCGCGCTGCCAAACCTGAAGGTGATCTGCCCCGGCCACGGCGCGATCGTCAACGACCCGCGCGAGCGGCTCCAGATGTACGTGAACCACCGTGCCCAGCGCGAGCAGCAGATCCTGAAGGCGCTCGAGGGCGGCAAGCAGCTCACCTCCTGGGAGATCATGCTGCAGGTGTACCCCGACCTGAACCCGAAGCTGCATCGAGGTGCGGACGGCAACGTGCGCAGCCACCTCACGCAGCTGCAGGAGGAAGGCCGCATCAAGGGCTACGCCGGCATCCCCCGCCAGCCGAACAAGAAGAAGATCGAGCGGGACATCGAGCACGCGAAGGCCGAGGACAAGGTCATCAAGCACGCGGCGAAGATCGAGAAGGCCCGCGCCAGCGCGGCGCTCCGCGCGCAGGAGAACCCCAGCGCGCTGGAGTGGAAGGAAGCGCCCCGCTTCGAGCTCGTCTAGCCTCGAACCGCCGCAGCATGCACGAACGGCCCCGCGTTGCGGGGCCGTTCCGTGTCGGGCGAACGCCGGGAGCCCCGCTACTTCGCGAGGCGCACGATGATCACGCCCGCGAACACCGTCAGCACGCCCACGATGCGCATCAGGCTGAGCGGCGTGGGCTGCGCGCCGAAGGCGCCGATCTGGTCGAAGATCACCGCGCCGATAATCGAGCCGGCCGTGGTCGCGCCGAAGAACAGCGCCACGCCGAGCGTCGGCACGAGCGCCGCGGTGCCCAGCAGGAACACGGTGGCGAACAGGCCCGTGGCCGCGTAGCCGATGTTGAGCCCCTTCATCGACATCACGAGGAGCGCCGTCGCGACCAGCGCGATGACGACGAACGTGATCCCTCGGTCGAGCGGAGCGAAGTACTGGAGCGGGTCGCCGCGGAACGCGCGGAACGCCAGCACGAGCGCGATGCCCGCGAGCGTCGCCATCATCGAGGTGAACGTGGACTCGGGCGCGCTGCGGAGACGCGCCATGCCGCCGATCATCGCGATCTGGGCGGACGAGCCGAGGCCAACGAGCACGGCGATGAACAACGGGATGAACGTGTCCACCAGGCGCTCCTTAGAGAATAGTCGGGGCACCCACGGTCCCTTCATGATCGGTGTTGAGCGAGGAGTGTAGCCGCGAGCGACTGTAGGCTCGCGCCGCCCCTCGATCGGTTGGGCGAACAGCGGGCTCCACGAGGTGTCACGGTACGGCGTCGCTCCGCTCTCGCGGAGGTTGCGGGGCCGTATGATGCGCGATGAATCGACCCCCGATGCGGCTGTTCAACGCCCGTCGAGCAGGAAAGCGAAGCACGTGAGTCAGCCCCCAGCGCCCGGAACCGCCTCTTCCTACCGACTGGTCATCGAGGCGGCGATCCTGCTGCTCCAGTTCTCCATGGGTCTGTCGTTCATGGCGGTGGCCCCGCTGTTCCCGCCGATCATGGACGCGTTCCACATCGACAACGCGACCGTGAGCCTGCTGGTCGGGGTGACGTCGCTGTCGGTGGCGCTCGCGCTGGTGCCGGCGAGCGTCCTCGCGGCGAGGCTCGGCGCGCGGTCGGCGCTGATCGTGGGGGGCGTGCTGATGAGTGCCACGGCGCTGTCACCCCTCGCCGGGTCGTTCCCGCTGCTGCTCGGCACCCGCGCCGCCTTCGCGCTGGGCGCGGCGATCAACCTGAGCGCGACGCCCGCCGTCATCCTGCGCTGGTTCCCGCCGAAGGAGATGGCCGTCGTGAACGGCGCGAACGTGATCGCGCAGAGCCTCGGCGTGACGCTCTCGATGATCATCGGCCCGAGGCTCGTCGGAACGCTGGGCTGGTCCGGTGCGCTCGCAACGTTCGGCGTCATGGCGGCCGGTTCGACGGTGCTCTGGGTCATCCTCGGCCGCGGCGGCGAAGGCGGCCACGCGGACGCGAGCTTCCGGATGAGCGACCTGCGCGCCGTCGTTGGCAATCGCACCGTGCTGCTGCTCTCGGCGGGCCTCGCGGGTGCCCTCGGCGCGTTCATCTCGATCCAGTCGTGGCTGCCCACGTTCTACAACGCACAGCGCGGCTACTCGCTGGAGGAGGCCGGGGCGATCGGCGGGCTGCTGTCGTTCTTCGGCATCGTCGGTGCGCTCGTCGGCTCGACGCTCCCGGTGCGTGTCCCGCAGCGTCGCCCGTTCCTGATCGCGGGGGGTGTCGGGATCCCGCTGTTCGCCGCCGGCGCGATTCTCTTCGACCAGCCGGTGCTCTACGTCGCGCTGCTGCTGCTGGGCATCGCCGGGTGGATCTTCATGCCGGTGGTCTTCACGATCCCGATGGAGATCCCGGGCATGACCGGCGCGCGTGTGGGGATCGCAGTCGCGCTGGTGCTGGGCGCCGGGAACCTCGCCGGGTTCTTCGTGCCGTTGATGGTGGGGACCCTGCGCGACCTGACCGGCTCGTTCACGCTGGGCCTCGCGCTCGCGTGCGGCCTCGCGCCGCTGATGGCGCTGTGCGCGCTGGCGATGCCGGAGACCGGCCCGGTCGGTGCGCGGGCTCATCGGCGTGTCGAGGTGCCCGCGCGCTCGCGGTAGCCGCGGATCTTCGCGGCACAACGAGAGAGGGGAGCCCTGCGGCTCCCCTCTCTGCATGTCTGCGTCTGCGTCGCCCGAGGGCTACGAGGCGGGCTTGAACTTCGCGAGCGTGACCTCGTCGGTGACGTCGGCGAAGACGATCTCCAGCGGCATCCCGTAGGTGAGGCTGTACGGATCCGTCTCCACGACATTAGTCGTGAGCCGGGGCCCCTCGGCGAGGTCGACCAGCGCGACGACGTAGGGGATGTCCTCCGACCACGCCGGGTTGCCGGTCGCAGCCTCGACCACGATCCACGAGCGCAGCGTGCCCTTGCCGGACAGCTTCTCCCAATCGGCGGCCTCGGACAGGCACTTCCAGCACACCGGCGAGACCGGGTAGCGGAGGGTGTTGCAGTCCGTGCAGCGCTGCAGGCGCAGCTCGTGGTTCTTCAGCGCGGCCCAGTAAGGCTCGTTGTCGGGGTGGATGACCGGAAGCGGCTTCTTGTAGGAGCCGGTGCGCGAGGCAACCATGACTACTGTCCCTTCGTCAGGATCATCGAGTCCCCGAACGGGGTGATCCACTGGAGCGCCTCGGCGTTGGGCACCTGGCGCTCGCCACACTCACCGCGCAGCTGGCGCGTCATCTCCACGAAGTGGTTGTAGCCGGAGAAGTGCCCCTCCGACATCAGCCCGCCGTTCGAGTTGATCGGCAGTTCGCCGCCCAGCTCGATGCGGCCGTTCTGCGTGAAGTTGTGCGCCTCACCGGCCGGGCAGAACCCGAACCGCTCGAGGGCCGTCCACGTGTTCGTGCTGAACGCGTCGTACACGTACAGCGCGTCGATGTCCTTCTGCTCGACCTGCGCCATCTCGTACACGCGCTGCGGCGGAGCGACGTAGTCGTACTCCTGCTGCATGCCGACGCCCATGCCGGGCCGAGCGAAGAAGACGAAGTCGTTGCGACCGTTGTGGATGCCCTGGAAGCCGCTGATGTAGACCGGCTTCTTCTTCAGCGCGAGCGCCTTCTCGGCCGTGGTGACGATGATCGCCACGGAGCCCTCGTTGGTGAGGCAGTAGTCGAAGAGGCGGAACGGCGGCGAGATGAAGCGCGACTCCATGTAGTCGTCGATCGTCATCGGCTTGCCGTTCATGATCGCGTTCGGGTTCAGCTGCGCGTGCTTGCGGAACGCCACCGCGATCGAGCCGAGCTCCTCGTCCGTCGCGCCGTAGCGCGTCATGTAGTTGCGCGCGACGAGCGAGGTGGCCGCGCCAGGCGTGTCGAGGCCGTGGTAGTCGAGCTGCCCTTGCCCGCCGCCGGCGTCGCGCAGGCCCTCGGACCAGCGGTCGCCCGCGAAGCGCGAGAAGTGCTTGCCGTAGCCACGCGGCACGGTGTTGGTGTTCGAGATGAGCACGTAGTCCGCGACGCCCGAGGTCACCGCCGTGGCGGCGGCGATGATGCTGGTGGTGCCCCAGCGGCCGTGCGTCCAGTACTGGTTGGTCCAGCGGATGTCGACGCCCGTGTGCGCCGTGAACTCGTCGAAGTCGACGCCACCCGGCGAGCCGAAGGCGGTGACGAAGCCGTCGATCTTCTCCTTCTCGAGCCCGGCGTCGTCCAGCGCGGCACGGAGGGCCTGCGCGGCGAGCCGCACCGGGCTCTTGTCCAGGATCCGCCCGAACTCCGTCGTGCCCACGCCGACGATACAGGCCTGGTTCCTCAAATCGAGCGGTGCCATTCAACCTCCGGCATCCGAGGCGGTCGCGATCCTCGGTGAGGCCGCGCCGCCGCTCTGTACATGTAGCCGTCGCTACTTTACTCGCCCCGTCCGCTGAAACCTTCGCCCACGCGCCCTCGAGCCCGCAGGTCCGAGGTGGCCCGGGCCGGATATTCCCGGCGTGAGGGCCCGACGCGAACTAGAACCCGATGAACGGCAGGACGACGTCCAGGAAGCCGAGGGTGTTCTGGGAGTGCACGTTGTGGCCGCACTTCGGCACCGTCACGGTCTGCCCCTGCGGCAGCGCATCCGCGAACTTCACGGCGCCGTCCGCCGTCAGGACGTTGCTCTCGCCGCCGCGCACCACGAGCGCCGGGCAGCCGATGCGCGTGACCTCCTCGAACGAGGGTCGGATCGCCGTGCGAGGCGACTCGCCGCCGCGCGCCGCGTGCTTCGTCGCGAATTTGCCGTCCGCGCGCTGCAGCAGGTTGTAGCGGGCCGTGCGGCGGATGTGCTCCTCGGAGCGGAACGGGTCGTAGTTCCGGACGTTCTGGATGAACTGCTCCATGCTGTCGAACTCTTTGTTCGCGTTCACGAACTCGCGGATCGCGGCGGTGCCGGTGCCCGTCTCCGGCCCGATGTCGACGAACACGACGCGCTCGACCAGGTTCGGGTTCCTCGTCAGGAGGTACATCGACATGATGCCGCCCATCGAGTGGCCGAAGAGGATGGGGCGCTGGATGTCCCACGCCCGGAACAGCTCACGCATGTCCTCTGCCATCTGCGAGGAGCTCATCTCGCCGTCGCGGGGCCACTCGCTGTCGCCGTGGCCGCGCTGGTCCGGCGCGAAGACGTGGAACTTCTGCGCGAGGACGAGGCTGACGAGATCCCACGAGTGCGAGGTCTGGTTGCCGCCGTGCGCGACGACCAGCGGCGGGTTCTTCGGGTCGCCCCACTCCAGGTAGTGGAAGCGCATGCCGTTCACGACCGTCTGCTTGGAGTAGCACTGCACCGGCAGGGTGTGCGGGATGTTCAGGTCGTTCGCGCTCTGGATGAGGCTGGCGAACTCCTCCGTCTTGGTCATGTCGAGGGGCGCGAGCGTGTTCGCGAAGGCGTTCATGTACATGGGAACCTCGACTCTCATGGGGCGGCAGCAGGGGGCGGGAACGGCCGTTCCACGCCGCGCGGGAACGTAGGCCCGCCCGAGTGGGACTGTCAATTGAGGCAGCGGCGGGCGCGATGATCTGCATCCGGAGGAGCACTCCGGGCCGCCTTCGGACCGCTGCCCGTGCTCGGGACGCGTGCTATAACCGCGTCGGTGCGCGGTTCACGCGGAACGGCGCGGAAACGGTGGATTTCATGGGCTACGACCTCAGCCGGCTGCGACAGGTGAGCGACCAGGTCGCCGTGGTCGGTGTCGGCGATACCGACTACGCCAAGGACTACGAAGCGGCACGCGTCGCGCGCCAGGAGGGTCGCGAGGAGATCGGCGCGCTGGACTCCTACGGCCTCGCCGCCCTCGCGTTCCGACGCGCTCTCGCGGACAGCGGACTGAAGAAAGAGGACATCGACGGCATCGCCGTCGGCGGCCCCGTCGTCCACCAGCGCGTCTGCGAGATCCTGGGCATCAACCCCGTGTGGGGCATCGAGGGCCACCAGAGCGACATCCTGCTCCCACTCGCGGTGCAGGCGATCGCCTCCGGTGCCTGCACGACGGTGGCGCTGATCTACGGCAACGCACAGCGCTCGATGGGCACGAGGTACGGCGGCGGCGGCATCGGGTCGGACCAGCCGACCTCGTACTACTACTACCACCCCTGGGGCTGGTCTTCGCAGGGCGCGCACTACGCCATGATGTTCAAGGCGCACCAGCTCATGTACGGCAGCACGGAGGAGCAGCTCGGCACCGTCTCCCGCACGATCCGCAAGCACGCGATGCTGAACGACAACGCGGTGATGAAGACGCCGATCTCCGAGGACGAGTACAACAACGCGCGCTACATCGCGCGGCCGTTGAAGATCTACGACTACTGCCTCGTGAACGACGGCGGCGTAGCGATCATCCTCACGACGAAGGAGCGCGCGAAGGACCTGCCGAAGACGCCGGTCCTGGTCAGCGGCTTCGGTCGCGCCACCGCCGAGATCGGCGCGACGCAGCTCCGCGACCGCATGTTCGACCTGTACCACGAGGTGCTGAAGCAGTCCGGGGACCAGGCCTTCGCCATGTCACAGATGACGACCAAGGACGTGGGCCACTTCCAGACGTACGACGCGTTCAGCGTCCACCTGCCGATCAACCTCGAGGGCTTCGGGTTCTGCAAGCCGGGCGAGGGGCTGGAGTACATCCAGGACGGCCGCATCGAGATCGGCGGGGAACTGCCCTGCAATACGTCGGGCGGGATGCTGTCCGAGTCGTATATGCAGTCGTGGAACCACCAGGTGGAGGCCGTCCGACAGCTCCGCCACGAGGCCGGCCGCCGGCAGGTCGAGGACGTCCAGACCTCGATGTTCTGCCACCACGGTTCCGGCGGCGCCTTCTCGATCATGTACCGGCGAGGGAACTAGCGATGACCGAACGACGACCGAACCGCACGCTCGGCCCGGATCACGACACGTTCTGGGCGTACTGCAACCAGGGCGAGTTCCGCCTGCAGCAGTGCAACACCTGCTCGAAGATCCAGTGGCCGCCCACCCCCATGTGCAACGAGTGCCTGAGCGACGAGTTCACGTGGACGCCCATGTCCGGCCGCGCCACGATCAACACCTACTGCACCTTTGAGCGCCCCTACTACAAGGAGTGCCCCCCGCCGTGGGAAGCGATCCTGGTGGAACTCGAGGAGGGCCCGCTCTTCATGTCGAACCCGAAGGGGTTCTCCGTGGAGGGCAAGGAGCGGGGGACGCCCGTGAAGGTCACGTTCCTCGACTGCGAGGACGACGCGGGGCCGTTCAAGCTTCCCGTCTTCGAACTGGCGGACTAGGCGGAGGCCGGATGAAGATCCGGCCTCTCGGACGTAACGTATCGCCCGTGTAACGCGGGGAGCGACAGAAGGGCGCGGGAGAGGGTCCCGCCCGGAAGGGTTCTGCCATGAACGATTCGAGTTACTGGTCGAGGTTCGGGGGCGCCGTTTCCCGGCGCTCGATGCTGCGCGGCAGCGCCGTCGGCGCGGCCGGCCTCGCGGGTGCGGCGCTCATCGGCTGCGGCGGGGGCAAGCAGGAGGCAGCGCCGGCCGGGACCGCCGCTGCGGGCACGCCCACGGCGGTCGCCTCCAGCAGCCAGACCGCCAAGAAGGGCGGCACGCTCCGCATCTCCGGCCAGCTGACCGGCGACGTGCCCAGCCTCGACTACGACCGGAGCAACAGCTCCGCGCTCGGCTCGATCACGAACCTGACCGGCGTGAAGCTCACGCAGTGGGACGAGCGGCCGGACAGCCCCGGCCCTGTCGAGAACGTCATCCCCGACCTCGCCGCCTCGTGGGAGAGCCCCGACCAGGGCACCACGTGGACGTTCAAGCTCAAGAAGGGCGTGAAGACGTCCGACGGGCTTGAGGTCAAGGCCGAGGACGTCATCTGGAGCCTCAACCGTGGCGCCGGTGGCATCCGCTCCCCGCAGGGCCTCGTCCAGTCCAACATGCCCGACATCTACTCCGCCCGCACCGGCAAGGCCGATGTGAACGCGAAGGCGATCGACGAGTACACGGTCCAGTTCAAGCTGAACAAGCCGGACGCCGACTTCCTGTCCATGATGGGCGGCCACTGGTGGACCGTGGAGCACAAGGAAGTCATCACCAAGAAGGGTGCTGACCCGGGCAAGACGGCTCCCGGCTGGGGCGACATCACCGCCGTCGACCAGATCCGCGGTGGCGGCCCCTACTACCCGAGCGAGTACGTCCCGGCCTCCGGCTTCAAGATGAAGCGGAACCCGAACTTCTACGACCCGAACCTGGGGTACCTGGACGGCATCGACCACCCGTTCATCCTCGACCCCGCGGCGGCCTCGGCGGCGCTGCAGGCGGGCCAGCTGGACGCGTTCGGACCGCTGACCCAGTTCACGGTGAACCAGGGCCTGGAGCTGCAGAAGTCGGCCACCCTGAACGTCGACTGGCAGCCCTGCATGGTCTGGAACCCGTGGATCTTCGACATGCGGAACAAGCCGTTCAACGACGTGCGTGTTCGCCGCGCCCTCGGCATGGCGATCGACCGCCAGTCGTGGATCAAGAATCTGCTGCAGGGCCGCGGCCGCAACGGCACCATGGTGCTGCCGTGGCTGACCTACTGGGCGGCCGACCCCGCGAAGATGGGCGAGGACGGCAAGTACTTCAACACGTACGACCCGACCGAGGCCAAGAAGCTCCTGACCGCCGCCGGGCAGGAGAAGTTCAAGTTCACACTCCAGACCTCGAACATCGGCGCGTACACCGTGACGTACCCGTTCGCGGACCTGATGACCTCCATGCTGGCGAACGTGGGCATCACGCAGGAGACGAAGATCGTCGACTACGCCGCACACATCGGCGGGAAGACGTTCCCGGATAACGGCATCTACCAGTCGTTCATCGTGCGGCCGGACATCCAGTCCTACGCCTACGCCCAGGTGGGCATGGGCGGCGGCCTGGTGGGCGGCGCGGACGTCTACGGCGAGCTGGCCAAGAGCGAGCCCGAGTACGTCGCCTTCCGTGACCTGGCCGAGAAGCAGCGCCTGACGCAGGACCGCAACGCTCGTAAGGAGCTTGTGGCCGACATGCAGAAGCGCTGGGCGAAGAACATGTGGAACTTCTACTGGCCGGCCCCGGACTCCCCGGTGGTCTCCAACAAGAAGGTCCACAACTTCCGTCCGCCTCCGGGCTGGAACTGGAACATCATGAAGTACGTCTGGAAGGACGCGTAGCCATCCGCGTCTCGTTACCGTAAATTGACGCGGGTCGTCGGAGCAGTCCGGCGGCCCGCGAACCATTTGCCTCCCTTGAGAGCAGTGCGATGTCCAAGTACCTGATCCAGCGCCTCTTGCTCGTGATCCCGACGCTGTTCCTCGCCGGGACGCTGATCTTCAGCGCGACCCGCATCCTGCCCGGCGATGCCGCCGCGCTGATGCTCGGCGCGAACCAGGAGCCGTTCTCGGAGGAGAACCTGCAGAAGCTCCGCGAGCGCCTCGGCCTCGCCGACCCGCTGCCGGTCCAGTTCGTGAAGTTCTGGGGCGCGACGCTGCAGGGCGACCTGGGCACGTCCATCTGGACGAAGAAGCCCGTCACCGACGAGATCCAGCGCCGCCTCCCGACCACCCTCGAGACGCTCGTGCTGTCGGTGGCCCTGGGCTGGGCGTGGGGCGTGCTCGTCGGCGTGATCGCGGCGAGGAAGCCCGAGGGGTGGATGGACCAGGTCGCGCGTTCGATCGCGATCCTCGGTCTGTCGCTCCCCGTCTTCTGGGTCGGGATGATGGCGATCGTCCTGCCAGCGAAGTTCTTCGGGTGGACGCCACTCAGAGACTACAAATACATCTGGGACGATCCCGTCCAGAACCTCCAGCTGCTGATCTTCCCGAGCGTCATCCTCGCGATGTTCCTCGGCGCGCCCGTGATGCGCCTCATGCGCACGACGATGCTCGAGGTGCTGCGCCAGGACTACATCCGCACGGCGTACTCCAAGGGCCTGACGGAACGCGTGGTGCTCTGGCGTCACGTCTTCAAGAACGCGCTGATGCCGGTCATCACGCTGATGGGCCTGCAGGTGGTCGCCGGCATCGGCGGCATCGTGGTCCTCGAAACGCTGTTCGCGATCCCGGGGATGGGCCAGCTGCTGGTGGCGCAGGCACTGCCGAAGCGCGACTACCCGCTGATCCAGGGCATCGTGCTGGTGATGGCGGTCATCACGGCGACCGTGAATCTGGGCGTCGACCTGATGTACGGCTTCCTCGACCCGCGAGTCCGGTTCTAAGGAGCATCGAGCAATGACCAACGCTCCCGCTACCGCGCTGCCCACCGACGACGGCTTTGGAGAGGTCAAACTGCGGCCTCAGGGCAACCCGATCCTGCGCTTCATGCGCCGGAAGCCGCTGGGCGCCTTCGGCGCGACGATCCTGATCATCGCCTCGCTGACCGCGATCTTCGCGCCGGTCGTCGCGCCCTACGGCTTCAACATCACCTCGCTGGGCGCTCGCCTCGTCGGGCCGCAGGCCGACCACCTGCTTGGCACGGACGAGCTGGGCCGTGACCTGCTGAGCCGGATCATTTACGGCGCGCAGGTGTCGATCACCATCTCGTTTGGCGCGGTGGTGATGGCGACGATCCTGTCTCTGCTGATCGGCGGGACGACGGGGTACTTCGGCGGCACGTACGACACCTTCTTCCAGCGCTTCGTGGACGCGTGGCTCGCCCTGCCGGGGCTGGTCACGGCGATCATCCTCGTCGGCCTGTTCGGCCAGAGCGTCTTCTGGCTGATGGTCGTCATCGGCCTCACCGGAGGCGTACAGCAGAGTCGCGTCGTGCGCTCGGCAGTGCTCGATGTGAAGCACCGCCCGTACGTGGAGGCGGCGCGCTCGCTCGGCGCGACCGAGGCCCGACTGATGCTCCGGCACATCCTGCCGAACATCATGCCGATCCTGATCGTGCTCGCCTCCACCGCACTCGGCGGCTACATCCTCGCCGAGGCCGGCCTGTCGTTCCTCGGCTACGGCGTCCCGCCCCCCACCCCGACGTGGGGCGGCATGCTCGCCGGCAGCGCCACGCAGTACATGGTCAGCAACCCGTCCATGGTCATCTTCCCCGGCCTGGTGCTGGCGTTGACCGTGTACAGCGCGAACATGTTCGGCGACGCCCTGCGCGACATCCTGGACCCGCGCCTGCGAGGCACCCGCTAAACCCTCGCCCTCCTCGGAGGTCACATCGAGGCCCGGACGGCAGTCGCTCCATGGAGCGGCCGCGGTTCGGGCCTCGTTCGTTGCGCGCGTCGGCGGATTTCGGCAGCCAGCGCCCCACATACCGGCGGACCGTGGGAGAGAGCGGGGACGCAGCCCCCCGATGGTGCTATCTTCCCGACGGAATCCAGCAGCGGAGAGGGGGCTTCATGGCCAACCGAGTGGTTGAACACGACCGACTCAAGAAACTCAAGGACACGGTCGCCGTCGTCGGTGTCGGCGAGAGCGACTACGTGGGCGACTACCGCTCCGGGGCGAAGGGCAACGCCGCCGAGAAGGGGTCGGGCGCGCTCAACTCCTACCAGCTCGCCGCCACCGCGCTGAAGCGCGCGCTGGACGACGCCGGCCTGACGAAGGACGACATCGACGGCCTCGTGGTCGGTGGTCCGATGTCGACCGAGCGCACCTGCGAGGTGCTGGGCATCAACGCGTCGTGGTGCGTCTCCGGTGACGCGCCCCGCGGCATCATCGCCGCGGTGCAGGCGATCAACGCGGGCCTGTGCCACACGGTGGCGCTGGTCTACGGCAACGCGCAGCGCTCCATGAACACCCAGTACGGTGGCCCGCAGGCCATGGGCGGCGACGGCATCCTGTCGTACGTCTACTACGCGCCGTGGGGCATGACCTCGCAGGGCGGCCTGTACTCCATGATGTTCCGCCGCCACCAGCTGGTGTACGGGACGACCGAAGAGCAGCTGGGCGCGGTCTCTGTGGCCTTCCGCAAGCACGCCTCGATGAACCCGAACGCGATCATGAAGGAACGCTTCACGATCGAGGACTACATGAACAGCCGCTACATCAGCGAGCCGTTCCACCTCTTCGACTACTGCCTCATCAACGACGGCGGTGTCGCGTTCATCATCCAGCGCCGCGACATGGCGAACGGCAAGCAGATCCCGATCAACATCTCGGGCATCGGCTGGTCGGAGATGGACATCGACTCCACGCAGCTCCGCCCGCGCTTGAAGGACTTCTACCTCCCCGCCCACCACGCGGTGCGCGAGCAGGTGTACCCGATGGCCGGCTACGGCCCGAAGGATGTCGACGTCTACGCGACGTATGACTCCTTCAGCACGCACCTGTTGTTCAGCCTTGAAGGGTTCGGCTTCTGCGAACCCGGTGAAGGCGGTGCGTTCATCCAGGATGGACGCATCGAGATCGGCGGTGAGATCCCCTGCAATACCTCGGGCGGCATGCTGTCGGAGTCGTACATGCAGTCGTGGAACCACCAGCCGGAACTGGTGCGCCAGTTGCGCCACCAGTACGCGGGCACCGAGCGCGAGGTTAAGGGCGCCGAGGTCGGCCAGTACGTGCATGACGTCGCCGGCAAGTGCCTCAGCGTCATCTACACGAGGGGGAACTAACCGTGGCGACCACGCGACCACCCCGGGTCATGGACCCGTTCGCGCGCGAGTTCTGGGAGTACACCCAGAACAAGGAGCTGCGTCTGCAGCAGTGCAGCGAGTGCCAGAAGCTGCGCTGGCCGGCTGCCGCCGTCTGCGACAAGTGCCTCTCCCCGGACTACACGTGGGAGCAGGTCTCCGGCAAGGGACAGGTGCTGTCGTGGATCGTCTTCCACCGCCAGTACTTCCCCGAGTACCCGGCGCCGCACCCCGCAGTCGCCGTCGAACTCGCCGAGGGCCCGATCTTCGTCTGCTGCATGCCGGACGAGTTCCAGGGCTCTGACCTGGCCGACGCCCTGCCGATGGAGCTCGACTGGCTCGAGTCCGAGGATCGCTTCGGCACCTACAACCTGCCGGTCTTCAAGCCCGCCGGGAAGTAGTTCTCGCAACCGCGAACATCGAGGCGGCCCGGAGCAATCCGGGCCGCCTCTTTGTGTCCGAGGCGAAGGGGATGCGAGCCGCGTTCGCATTAGCACGTTGCTCGCCAGCCCCAACCAGTCGTCCTACGATGCGCCGAGTCGGGCGCAACCAGCAGACGAGGTGCGCACCAGTGAGCGTCGGCATGCGACATGTGATCGATCGAGGACGGCGCATCTACCGCGGCTGGTGGATCGTGCTGTCCTGCTACTTCGCGCAGATGATCGCCGCCGGTGCCAGCGGGTGGGTCTTCGGCATCCTGATCGCGCCGATGGGCGCAGAACTCGGCTGGTCGCGCAGCGAGATCGTCGCGGCGCTGACGATCTCCTCGCTGATCGGCGGCTTCCTCGCGGCACCGCTCGGTCCGCTGGTCGACCGGTACGGGCCACGCACGCTCATGACGGCGAGCCTCGCGCTGGCGGGGACTGCGCTGATCGCCGTATCGCAGGCGCACTCACTGTGGCTCTACTACGCCTGCTGGGCGGCGTTCGGCATCGCGGTCCCGGGCTTCGGCGGCCTCGGGCCGATCGCGGCGCTGGCCAACTGGTTCGTCCGGCGCCGTGCGCTCGCGTTCATGCTCTTCACCTTCGGGTCGGCCACGGCCGGGATCGTGCTGACCCGCATCGCCGCGGTGATTTCCGACACCTACGGCTGGCGCACCGTCTGGGTGGTCATCGGCATCGCGGTGTGGTGCCTGGTGCCACTCACGTGGGCGGCCGTGCGGCGCCGGCCAGAGGACGTCGGGCTGCTGCCCGACGGCGATACGCCCGAGACCGTGGCCGCGCGCGCGGACGAGGACGCTCCGCCCGTCGAGGTGCAATGGACGGCCGCCGAGGCGCTGCGCACGCCCGCGTTCTGGCTGCTCACGGCCGGTTTCACGCTGGTGGGCGCGCCGTCGTCCTCGATCTTCGTGCACATGGCGCCCTACGTGGTCTCACGAGGTCATTCGCTCGCGGCGGGCGCTGCGGTGGTGTCGTGGTACGGCATCGGCGTCCTCGGCGGGCGGCCGGTGTACGGCTACCTGATCGCGAAGCTCGGCGTGCACTGGACGCTGGTTGTCTACGCCGGCACCTACGGCGCAGTCATCCTCGCGTTCCTCTACCCCACCGGCCTGCTGGCGATCGAGGCGACGGCGGTGCTGCTCGGCATCGCGATCGCGGGCGGACAGCAGCTGCAGGGACAGGCGTTCCCGGACTACTTCGGCCGGTCGGTGGTCGGCACGCTCTCGGGCTACTCGGGCGTAGCGATGACTCTCGCGCGCGCCGGCGGCCCGCTGTTCGCCGCGGTGGCGTTCGACCTCTCACAGAGTTATGTCGTTCCGTTCGCGACGTTCGGCATCGCGTGCCTCGTCGCGGCGCTCGCGTTCGCGCTCGCCCCTCCCCCCCGCCACCCCGGCACGTCGAAGTAACCTCGCCCCGCCCACGCAACCTCTCGCGCCGCCGCGCAAGGTCAGGGCGACGGTGTGGGGACGCGCCTCGACGCGCGCATATAATCGCGACGGAAGCCCGCCCGCGCGCGGAGAAGGACATGCACATGGCGAAGCCACTCGACGGAATCCGCGTCTTCGACATCACCCTGGCCGGCGTCGGCCCGTGGTCGGCCAAGCTCCTCGGCGAGCTCGGTGCGGACGTCATCCACGTGGAGGCACCCGGCCGCTCACCGATGGCCATCCCGCCGATGTTCGACGGCACCTCGATCCTCTACGTCACGGCGAACGCCAACAAGCGCTGCATCGTCCTCGACCTGAAGGAGCAGAAGGACCGCCAGGCGGCGTACTCGCTCATCCAGTCCTGCGACGTGTTCGTGGAGAACATGCGCCCCGGCGTCATGGAACGCCTGGGACTGGACTACGAGTCCCTGTCGAAGGTGAACCCCGACCTCGTCTACCTCTCCGCTTCCGGCTACGGGCAGACCGGACACATGGTGCCTCGCCCTGGCGCTGACCCGCAGCTCCAGGCGTTCTCCGGATGGGACATGATCACCGGCACCGAGGAGGGCGGCCCGGAGTTCTTCCGCCACTTCGCGCACCTCGACTACAACACCAGCCAGTACATCGTGCAGGCGGTGCTGATGGCGCTCTTCCACCGCGCACGCGGCGGTGGCGGCCAGAAGATCGAGGTGGCCATGCTCGCGGCGGCCATGTCGCTGCAGAGCAGCCGCATCGCCGAGTACCTCGCGACCGGTGAGCAGCCGAAGCGCATGGGCAGCGCGACCACCTCCACCGTGCCGCAGCAGGCGTTCGAGTGCCAGGACCGCCGCTGGCTCGCCGTGGGCGTGACGGACGACAGCCAGTGGGCGCCGTTCTGCGAGGCGATCGGTCGCGCCGAGCTCGCGCAGGACGCGCGCTTCGCGACGAACCGCCTCCGCATCGAGCACCGCGAGGCACTCGTCCCGATCCTCCAGGCGCATTTCGCCACGAAGCCGGTGCGCTGGTGGGAGATGAAGCTGACCGAGGCCGGCGTGCCGCAGGGCCGTTTCCTGTCGTGGAACGAACTGCGCTTCCATCCGCAGGTGCTGGAGAACGGGCTGATGCAGCACGAGGACACCCCGGAGTGGGGCCACCTGTACCACGAAGGCGTGCCGTGGCAGTTCTCGAAGTGTGACCCGATCACCTATCGCCCGGCCCCGGCCGTCGGCGCGCACACCGACGAGGTTCGCGCCGAGATCGCGAAGATGGAGGCCGCCCCGGCCGCCGCGAAGGTGGGTTCCAACTAATGGCCGGCGCACTCGCAGGCATCGTGGTCGTCGACATCACGCAGGGCCTCGCCGGCCCGTACTGCTCCATGCTCCTGAGCGACGCGGGCGCCGAGGTGATCAAGGTCGAGCCGCCCTCGGGCGACACGGCCCGTGGCTACGGCCCCGCGTACCGTGGCGGCGATGCCGCGCCGTTCGTGGAGCTGAACCGCAACAAGCGCAGCGTGGCGCTCGACATCGAGCGGCCGGAGGGCATGGATGCGCTGCGCCGCCTGATCGCCACCGCGGACGTGCTGCTGACGGATCTCTCCCCTGCTCGCGCCGCGGATCTGCACCTCGACTACCCGAGCGTCGAGGCGATCAGCACGCGCGTCGTGCAGTGCAACATCACGCCGTTCGGCGAGTTCGGCCCGATGGCGAACCAGCCGGGCGCGGAGATCGTGATCCAGGCGATGGCCGAGTACACCGAATCGCTGGGCACCATGGGCGAGCCTCCCGTGCGCCTGGGCACGGACGTCGGCAACCTCAACACCGGCGGTCAGGCCGTGCAGGGCATCGTCGCGGCGCTCTTCATGCGCGAGCGCACGGGCGAGGGCCAGCTCGTCACGGTGAACATGCTGGGCACCCTGATGCACCTCCGCGGCATGATGTGGGCCTCGCACAGCGAGGGCGTGGACGACTGGTGGGGCTTCCACCAGGACACGTACATCAAGCCCGCCGACCACGGCTACGAGACGAAGGACGGCTACGTCTTCCTGACCGCCGGCCAGGGCACGCTCTCCCCGGAGAGCCTGCGCGCCCTCACCGACAAGATCGGCATCGACCCGAAGGTCTACGAGGATCCTCGATGGGCCGGGAACGGCGCCGGGGTCATCGGCGGCTCCAGCCGCTACGGGTACGAGGTGAAGCCGACCTGGAACGAGGCGCTGCGGAAGTTCACCACGCAGGAGGTCATCGCGCTGTTCGACGAGGCGGGCGCGAACGCCTTCCCGGTGAACAACTACGAGACCCTCTTCGCCGACCCGCAGGTGCAGGAGATCCAGATGCTCCAGGAGCTGCCGGACGCCACGCTGGGCTCCTACCGCGCGCTGGGCGCGCCGTGGCTCTTCAAGCAGACTCCGGCGGGCCCCCGCTCCGCTGCGCCGGGCCTGGGCGAGCACACGGACGAGGTCCTGACGCAGGCCGGGTTCAGCGCCGGCGACATCGCCAAGCTCAAGGCGGCGGGCGCCGCCCGCTAGCCGCACGGGCGAGACATCGAGCGAAGGGCGGCCGCGTGGCCGCCCTTCCTGTTGGCGCGGGGGCGGCGCGGCGGGGACAATGCGGGGACAGCACGCACGCACCGCGCGGGCCGCGCCCGCGCCGGACCAGGAGCGATCGATGACCACCGGTGAGAAGGAACACGTCGAGTCGATCCGGCAGAACGTCCGGGACATCTGCAAGAACTTCCCCGGGAAGTACTGGCGCGACCTGGACGAGGTGCGCGGCTACCCCACCGAGTTCGTCAACGAGCTGACCCGCCTCGGCATGCTGTCCGTCCTGATCCCGGAGGAGTACGGCGGCGCCGGCCTTGGGCTGGTCGAGGGCGGCGCGATCCTCGAGGAGATCTGCAAGAGCGGCGGCAACGCGGCCGCGTGCCACGCGCAGATGTACACGATGGGCGTGCTGCTGCGACACGGCTCGGACGAGCTGAAGCGGCGCTACCTGCCGCAGGTCGCGAGCGGCGACCTCCGCCTGCAGGCCTTCGGCGTGACCGAGCCGGATGCCGGCTCGGAGACCACGAAGCTCCGCACCACTGCCGTGCGCAACGGCGACAACTACATCGTCAACGGCCAGAAGATGTTCATCTCCCGCGTGCAGCACTCCGACCTGATGATCCTGCTCGCACGCACCACCCCCTACGACGAGCTTGAGGACAAGACGAAGGGCCTCTCCTGCTTCGTCGTTGACCTGCGTGACCTGAAGGGGCTGGACGTGCGGCCGCTGAAGCTCATGTTCAACCACCACTCCACGGCGCTGTTCTTCGACAACGTGGACATCCCCGCCGCGAACCTCATCGGCGAGGAGGGGATGGGCTTCCGCTACATCATCGACTCGTGGAACGCCGAGCGAATCCTCGTGGCCTCCGAGGCACTGGGCGACGGCTACTGGTTCATCGACAAGGCGTCGTCCTACGCCAGCACGCGCGAAGTCTTCGGCCGCCCGATCGGCGCGAACCAGGGCGTGCAGTTCCCGATCGCCCTCGCGTACTCGCACCTCGAGGCCGCGCGCATGGTGCGCGACCGCGCGGCGGACCTGTTCGACGCGGAGCAGCCGTGCGGCGCGGAGGCGAACATGAGCAAGCTCCTCGCGGCCGATGCCTCGTGGGAGGCGGCCAACGCCTGTCTCAACACCTACGGCGGCGCGGGCTTCGACACGGAGACGGACGTGGAGCGGAAGTTCCGCGAGACGCGGCTGTGGTCGATCGCCCCGGTGAACAACAACCTCGTGCTCGCCTTCATCGGCCAGCGCGTCCTCGGCATGCCGCGCTCCTACTAACACGAGCGACCGAGGACACGAGGCAGGAAGGGACACGACGATGGCTGTGGTGACGGGCTGGGAAGGCCGCTTCTTCGACGACTTCAAGGTCGGCGACGTGTACCGGGTGCGCTACGGGCGCACGGTGACCGAGAACGACAACATCTGGTTCACGCTGCTGACCTGCAACACGAACCAGATCCACTTCAACAACGACTACGGCACGAAGACCGATTTCGGCCAGTGCCTGATCAACAGCACGCTCACGCTGGCGATCGTGACCGGCATGTGCGTCGCCGACGTCAGCGAGAACGGCTTCGCCCTCGGCTGGGACGAGGTGCGCATGCCGAACCCGCTCTTCGCGGGTGACACGATCTACGCCGACACCGAGGTCCTCGACCTGCGCGAGTCGAAGTCGCGGCCCGGACAGGGCGTGGTGAAGGTCAAGCACCGCGGCATCAAGCAGGACGGCACCGTCGTCATCGAGATGACGCGATCCGTCATGGTGTGGAAGCGCGACGCCGCACCGACCGTCGGCATCTTCCCCGAGCCGAAGGCGTAGCGCGCAGCCAGCAGCGACGAGGACGGAGCAGCCGGATGCCCCCACACAGCAAGTTCGGCGTGTTCTCGCTGCTCTCCGTCCCCGACACGGCAGACGAGGCCGACCTGGTCCGCGGCGAGCTCGATCTCAACTGCTACGCCGAGGAGGCCGGGTTCGACTCGGTCTGGCTCGCCGAGCACAGCGGGTCGCGGTACGGACTGATCGCGTCGCCGCAGGTGATGGCCGCCGCGATCGCCGCGCGCACCTCGCGTATCCGCATCGGCACGGGCGTCAGTGTGCTCCCGCTGCACCACCCGCTCCGCCTCGCCAACGACTTCGCGATGATCGACGTGCTGTCGAACGGCCGCCTCGACTACGGCGTCGGGCGCGGGTACAGCGAGGCGGAGTACGCCTCGTTCGGCGTCCCACTCGCCGAGAACCGCGACCGATTCGACGAGGCGCTCGAGGTCATCCTGAAGGCGTGGACGAACGAGACGTTCTCACACGACGGCAGGTACTACTCGATCCCCTCGGTGCAGGCGATCCCCGCCGTCGTACAGAAGCCGCACCCCCCGCTCTACGTCGCAGCGGGCAGTCCGGCGAGCGTGGAGTGGGCCGCGCAGCACCTCGTGCGGATGCTCTCGTCCTCGGGCAGCGCGGAGAACATCCGCCGCAAGTGGGCCGCGTACCGCGAGCACGCGCTCGCCGCGGGCCACACCGCCGAGGCGGTCGAGGCCGCGCTCGCGGAGTCGTGGGTGGTAAAGCACATCCACGTCGCCGAGGACGACGAGACCGCCGTGCGCGAGGCCGGCGAGCGCTTCCTCTGGTTCTTCCGGCTCATCGCGAACCGTCGCATGTTCGACGGCCCGAACGAGATCCAGCCGCTCGAGTGGTGGCAAGAGCACGGCGCGTGCTACTTCGGCTCGCCGGAAACGGTCGCCAGTGCCCTCGAAGAGTGGCAGGCCGCCAGCGGCGTGACGAACACGCTGTGCTGGATGAACACCGGCGGCATCCCGACGCCGCTGGTGCGGAACTCGATGCGCCTGTTCGGCGAGCGCGTCATCCCACGCCTGCGCAGCGCGGCCGCGAAGTAGCCCGCGAAGCGCGAAGCGCTAGAAGAGCGGGAAGTCTGCGTCCATCCCCAGCTCGACGCGACCGGCAGCCTCGTACGTCAGCGGGCCAATCATGACGTGCGCGCTGGCGGTGTGCAGGTCGCGGAAGCAGCGGTCCATGGTGCTGCCCGCGACGATCGAGGTCGTCCCCAGCGCCCGATGCAACTGATCGACCGCGCGCAGCGACGCCGTCATGGCATGACTCGTCGCGAGGCGGGCACGTGAGCGGTCGCGTGCTGTGACCTCGACGCCCTCGGTGGTAGCGGCCGTCCAGAGGTCGCCCGCGGCGGCGTAGAGGTACGCGCGGGCGGCCTCGATCTCCGCGGTCGCCTCCGCGACGATCGCCTGCATGCGCGGCACCTCGCGCAGCGGGGCGTCGCCCCAGCCGCGCTTCGCCGCGATCAGATCGACCGCGCTCGCCAGCGCCGCGCGCGCGACGCCCAGGGCGTGCGATCCGTGGTTCACGAACGCGATCGGGGCGTTCGCGTAGAGCGGCCACTCCTGCATCGGTGGCGACACCATGATCTGCAGGCCTCGACCGTGCGGGACGTAGACGTCCTTCACCTCGAAGTCGTTGCTGGCGGTGCCGCGCAGGCCCGTGGTGTTCCAGGTGTCGATCAGGCGGACGTCCTCGCGCGGGACGAAGAGCATGCGCGTGACGTCCTGCCCCTGCGCGTCCTTCCTCGCTACCTCGCCGTCGTAGACGACGCACTCGGCGAGGAACCAGTCGGCGTGGCTGCTGCCGCTGGCGAACGGCCAGCGGCCCGAGACGAGGTAGCCATCCTCATACTCGCCGGTACGCGAGGAACCGGAGCGTCGAGTGGCGACGGCGCGGCCGATCGGGCGGGCCGTGCCACAGACGATGCCGCCGTTGCCCCAGACCTCCAGCGCGTGGCGCTCCTCCATGAACCCGGCGAAGACGTTCGACTGCATCGCGAGCATCAGCACCCAGCCCGCCGAGGCATCCGCGAACGCGATCTCCTCGACCGCCCGCGCCGCCACGATCGGATCGACCTGCGCCCCGCCGAGCGTGGTCGGGATGAGCATGTGGAACAGCCCGGCGTCGCGCAGGCGGTCGATCAGATCGAGGGGCACGCGGCGCTCTCGCTCGATCGAGGGGGCTGCCTCGCGGATCACGGGGGCGAGGGCGCGCGCGGCGGCGATCGGGTCAGTGGCGAGCGGCACCCTGGGACGCGCGCGCCGCGTTGGAGGAGCCTGGGGGGCAGACCGGTCGGAGGTCATGGGCGGTCTCCTGCGTCGCGCGGGCTCAGATCGGATGTTCAGGCCACCGATTGTGCGCCGCCAGATCAACCCCGGCATCTCGATGATTGCGAACGAGCGTTCTAGCCCGTGAGCGGGTAGAATCGCCGCACATGGCGAGACTGTACGTGGAGGACTGGTCCCCCGAGTACGGCGCGCCCTTCGAGTCCGACCCGGACACGCTCCCCAGCGAAGTGGTCGTCGACACTGCGGTCGAGGTGCGTGGCGCGTGGGAACCACTCCCCGGCCGCGACGATGGCGTTCGCCGTGTCGCCTTCGTAGACGGCGTTCAGCGCCTGGAAGCCCGACTCACGCTCGACGACCAGGACGCCGGCCCGCTGCCGGGCATCTGCGCCGCCTACGCGGTGGGCGCCACGCTCTGGGACCGGGACGCGGGGCGATCCTCGTTCGGCCACATCACCACGGGGCGCGTCGCAGTGTTCGGCGATGGCATGGCGCCCGTCCTGCCGCCGATCCCCAACCTGGAGTACGTCGTCGAGTCCGCCGAGGCGAGCGACATGCCCGCGCTGCGGGCGCGTCTCGACACGCGCCGCGGGCAGGCGGAGACGGCGCTCGTGCGCCGCCTCGTTGCCGAGGAGTGCTTCGTCGTCGCGGACGGGCGGCTCACCGACCTCGGCCCACACGAGGCGGTCGGCTACATCAAGAGCCACCACCACCGGTACCTGCCCGCGCCGGAGACGCGCATCATCGGCGCGCTGCGCGCGGGGGAGCGCACGCCGCTCTTCCTCATCCCCGAAGGGCAGTTCCAGCGCTACTCATGGTACGTGCGGCTGATGGACGTCCCATTCGGCCACTCGTGGTCGGGCATCGCCCGCGTCGAGGCGCCCGAGGCGATCGGCCTCGAGCGCGCGCGCGTACTCGCCGACCGCACCGCCGCGCTGCTCCCGCTGGCGGCCATGCCACTGCACATGGACGCGCGCGCACCGCAGAACCTGGTGCCGATCGCGGCGCTCGAGAAAGAACTGCGCCGCTGGCTGGGCGACGAGGCGCTGGTGCGTCGCGCGCTCCGGACGGCCATGCACGGTGCGCCGGCAGGAGTCGCGTCATGACGACCACGAACGAAGGCACCGGCGCGCTGGACGGCAGCCACGAGGTCAGCGAGCGCGTCGGGCGCGTCGTCGGCATCGGCCACACCACCTCGCAGGAGTTCCGCGCCGTCCTCGACGCCGGCGCCTACCTCGCGGTCGATGACCTCGTGGTCGTGCGGACGGACGTCCCCGGGCTCGGCACGCTGAACACCTACGGCGTCGTCGTGGAGAGCGAGGCGACCTACGAGGGCGCCGCGTACGAGAGCGATGTGCACCGCATCGCGGGCGACTTCGCAGTGGATGGGGGCGTCTCGAACGGCGGACTGCAGCCTGCGGCGAAGGTGCGCACGGCGCAGATCGCCGTCACACGCGTCGACCCGGAAGTCTGGATCGCGCCCGACCCCGGCGAGGAGGTGTTCCGCGCGCGCGGCGTCGAGCGCGATCGTGCGCTGTACGCGGACGAGATGCGCCGCCCGCTCGCGGTCGGTCGAGGACGCGACGGCGAGCCGGTGTACGTGGACCTCGACTTCTTCGACGGCACCAAGGGCGGCCACATGTCGATCGCCGGCGTCTCCGGCGTCGCGACCAAGACGACGTTCGCGTTCTTCTTCGTGCGCCTGCTCACCGGGCACGCCGAGCTGATGGGACCGTCCGCCGCCAACACGCGCGTCCTCGTCTTCAATGT
>CANKAU010000008.1 GCA_947479915.1 Chloroflexota bacterium | reverse complement strand
CGAGGCCCGTGGGGCCGACGTGCACAACGCGCTGCGCGATCGCGGGCACCAGCGCGAAGAACGAGTAGCCGAACACTTCGACGACCACCATCATCCCCAGCAGGATCGCGGCCAGCGGAACGCGGCCGACCACCTGCAGCCCGCGGATCCTGCAGGTGATCGCCGGCTACGACCCGAAGGATCCGACCACCGTCGATGTCCCCGTCCCGGACTACGTCGCCGCGCTGACCGGTGACGTGAAGGGCGTGAAGATCGGCGTGCCGATGGAGTACTTCTTCGACAGCCCGCAGCTCGACCCGGAGGTCCGCGCGGCGGTCCTCGCGGCGGTCGAGGTGCTGAAGGGCGCCGGCGCAATCGTGACCGAGGTCACCGTCCCGCACGCCGCCGAGGCGAAGGACGCGAACACCATCATCATCGCGAGCGAAGCCGGTGCGTATCACCGCTTGGATCTGCAGTCGCAGTTCGACCAGTACGGTCGCTTCACGTCCGAGTCGATCACTCGCAGCGTCCTCTTCAGCGGCGCGGACTACGTGCAGGCGCAGCGCTTCCGCTCGTACTTCAAGAAGGCGGTCGCGGCGGTCATGGAGCCGCTCGACGTGCTGATCACGCCCACCTCGATCGGCACCGCCACGCTCCGCGCTGAGATGAGCCCGGGCAAGATGCTGGAATCGCCGGGCTTCACCGGACAGTGGAACCTCACCGGCCTGCCCGCGCTGGCGATCCCCACCGGCCTCAGCAGCAATACGCTGCCGATGTCGATGCAGATCATCGGCAAGCCGTTCGCGGAGGCGACGGTGCTCGCGGTGGGTGATGCGTACCAGCGCCTCACCACGCACCACCTCAACGTCCCGCCGATCGCGGCGGGCGTCGCCGTCTAACGCGCGTACCTCCAGATGACACGAAGCAGCCCCGGCTCACGCCGGGGCTGCTCTGATCTCGACCGATCGAGGTGACCTCGACGCGGGTCCGCTGCGTTACTTGTCGACCCAGGTGAACGCCAGGCCGTTGTGGTTGTACTGCTGCGGCACCGGGCCCACGTAGCCGTGGACTTCCTTACGCCACTGGTCACTGGTGGTGTTGTCGGTGAAGTTGGTCTTCCACATCACCTTCTCCAGCAGCTCTCGCGTGAGGTTGAGCACTGCCTCCTTGCGCGTGTTGTTGTCCGGGATGCTGATCACCTTGTCGATCTTGGCGTCCAGCTCCTTGTCGGAGAGCCCCATCCCGTTCTTCGGGCCGCCAGTGCGGAAGTCGAGGAGGAACGCCTCCGGCAGCGGCTCACCGTCGATGCCGCTGATGAGCCCCTCGTACTTCTGCTCGTCCTGGTTCTTGCGCATCGTCGCGTTGTCCTGCGGCACCAGCTGGATGTTCAAGACGCCGGCCTTCTTGCCGGTCTCCGCGATGTACTGCGGGAACTCCTCCTCCGCCCGGATGCCGGTGCGATAGGTGAACTTCGTCGGGAACCCGTCCGGGTACCCGGCGGCGGTCATCTTCTGCTTCGCCTCCTGCAGATCCTGCCGCAGATAGAAGCGCTTGCTCTTCAACTCGTCCTGACTCAGGACCCAGCCCGCGTTCTGCGCGGACAGCACGCCACGCCAGAGGCCCTTGGGATCACTCTGGATCTTCAGCACCTCGTCGCGGTTCGCCACCAGCGAGATCGCCTGCCGGACGCGCTCGTCCTTAAACCGCGGGTCCGCGTAGTTCATCATGATCGAGGCGGTACCCACGGCGATGTACGTCTGCACCTCGAAGGCCTTGTCCTTCGAGATCTCGTCGAAGTCGGACGCCTCGATGCCCGCGATGTTCGCCTTGCCGGACCGGAACGTGGCGAGGCGCGTCTGGGCGTCAGTGATCTGCAGGAAGTTCACCTCGTCGACGAACGGGGCGCCCTTCACGTAGAAGTCCGGATTCTTCTTGAACTGCACCCGGCTGTCCTGCTCCCACTGCTGAAAGATGAACGGGCCGGAGCCCACCATCTTCTGTCGCAGCTGCCCGGACTCCACCATCTCGCGCGGGATGAGCCACGCAAAGCGATCGGCGAGTGCGGGAAACAGGCCCGCGTCGAAGTTCTTCAGGTTCAGCACGACCGTCGTTGGATCGGGGGTGTCGATGCTCTTAATCGACCCGAGCGTCCCGCGAAACGGGCTGAGCTTGTCCGTCGCCGCGCGTTCCACCGCGTACTTCACATCCGCCGAGGTCAACGCGCGTCCGTTCAACGGCGCGACGTTGTGGAACTTCACGTCGTTGCGCAGCTTGAACGTGAACTTCGTCGGGTCGCTGATCTCCCATGACGTCGCGACGTCCGGGTAGTACAGCGTCTCGTTGTAGTTGTTCGCCGGGTGGCTGTTGTGCACCAGATGGCTGTAGGACATGGACGCCACCTGATGCGCCATGGCCGCGGTCGACTGGAACGGGTCGAGGTTCGGGAGCGTCGGCACGCGCGAAGCGAAGTTGATCGTCCCGCCGTATCGCGGGACGCCATCTGGCTCCCTGAGCGTCCACTGCTTGCCGAGGATGCTCGAGGCGGTCGGCCCCTTCGCTGTCTGCGGCGCTGTGGTCGGCTTCGCGTCTCCGCCCGAGCCTCCTTCGCCGCCGCTGCGGCAGCCGATCAGCGCCGCCCCGCCCAGTCCGGCCGTTGCGACTGCTGAAGATGACAGGAACCTCCGGCGGGAGAGTCCCCGCCCCCAGTAGCCAGCATCCGTGTTCATCGTTCCCTCCGTGCCTTCCATTGCGCTACCCGAACGGGACGGCAATCCCATTCGTGATAGGCCGCGATAGTACGGCCCGGTGGATCGGTTTACAAATGTGATGATTCCGACTATGACAGCCCCGCGCGAGGCGACCGGCGGCCGCGAACGTGCACCATGACACCCCGGCCGCGCACCTGAGCGCCGCCGGGACAGTGCGAGGAGAGACGATGTCCGACACCATTGCCCGAGAGTTCGCGCGCTGGACGGCGGGGCTCCGCTACGAGGACCTGCCGCCGGTGGTGGTGGACAAGATGCGCGCCCAGATCCTCGTGCACCTCGTGAGCGCGGTGTTCGGCGCGCAGACGCACAACGGGCAGGACTCGGTGGCGCTGACGCTACGCGAGGAGGGCAAGGCCGACGGGGCGAGCATCATCCATGACGGTGGCAAGGCGACGCGCATCGGCGCGACCTTCGCCAACGCGGAGCTGATCCACGTCACCGGCCTGATGGACCAGTACCGGATGATCACCCACCCCGGCGTCTCACTGCTGCCGGCCGGCATCGTGAACGCAGAGCTCGAAGGGCGCAGCGGCAAGGAGCTGATCACCGCGCTCGCCGCGGGCTACGAGTTCGCGTGCCGCCTCGCCGAGGACTTCGTGCCGGCGACCGCTGCGCGCGGGTTCCGGCCCGCGCCGATCTACCACACGATGGGCGCCGCCGTGGTCGCCGGGAAACTCATGGGCCTCGACGAGGCGGGCATGATGGCGACGATCGCGATCGCCGCGAACTGCGCCTCGGGGCTGTTCCAGGCGGGCAGTTCCGGCGGCGGCGATCAGTCCGTGCACGACCCGAACGCCGCGAGGCAGGGCGTGTTCGCTGCGGTGATGGCACGGCAGGGCCACGTGAAGGGCGCAGAGAACATCATCGAAGGCCCCGCGGGCTTCTACAACGCGTTCACCGGCTCGAACACCGGCAAGCTCACGTACCGCTTCGAGGGCGCGTTGCAGGCCGATATGGCGGCGATTACGAGCGAACTCGGCAGCCGCTGGCAGCTGCTTCAGCTGATGTACCGCATGTACAACACGGGCGGGTACAACCACCAGATCATCAACCTGCTCGCCGAGATGAAGCGCGACCACAAGCTTGAGGCCGACGCGATCAGGCAGGTCGTCGTCACGATCAACTTCCTCGAGACCATGTACCCGAGCCCCGGTTTCCCGCGGCTCCCGGGCAACCCGCCCGTCATCGGCGGCAACCACTACTACGCGGCGCACGCGGTCGTGAACGGCGGCTTCCCGCAGGTCGGCGGCAGCACCTTCGGCCCCACCGGCGAGGACGTGGAGCACGACCAGGCCGTGATCGACTTCATGAACACGAAGGTGCGCATCATCGGCGCCGCCGACTGGCCGATGTTCTCGCCCTCAATCACCGTGTACATGAACGACGGGCAGGCGTTCACGGGCGACTACCCGTACGCGCGGATGCTCTGGAACTACGACCAGCTCGTGGAGCGCCTCAAGGACTCCGGCGCGAAGTACCCGCTGGGCGGGCCCGCGGGCATGGCGTCGCTCGTGGATCTCGTGCGCACGGTGGATGACATGCCGTCCATCGAGCCGCTGCTGCGCGCCACGCGCCCGTAGCCTCGGCGCCGCACGAGGTTCGACGCAGGCCCGCCGCATGGCGGGCCTGTCCGTGTCCCGCCGCTAGCCCTCGACGAGCGCCAGCGTGCCGGTGCGCACGTCGTAGGTGAAGCCGATCACCTCGTACTCCGCGGGGAAGTACGGGCTCGCCCGCAGCGCCGCGACATCGTCGCGCACGGACTGCTCGAGGTCCTCGAACGGAAGGAAGCCGAACGTGGCGCGGGTGCCGGCGACCTCCGCGACACGCTGCCGCAGCTCCTCGTCGGTGCGGCCGAAGAGGCCGCAGTCACTGTGATGGATGACGACACAGGCGCGGGTGCCGAGCAGCGCGGCGGAGAGCGACAGCGAGCGGATCGCGTCCTCGGTCACACGACCGCCGGCGTTGCGGATGACGTGCGTGTCGCCCAGCGACAGGCCCAGGATGCCCTGCGCCGTGTAGCGACTGTCCATGCACGTGAGGATCGCGAGCTGCCGGAGCGGCCGCAGCTGCAGGTCCGCGGCATCGAACTCCGCGCGGTAGCGCGCGTTGGCGGCGAGCAGGTCATCGGCGAGAGACACGGGCAGGCTTTCTAGCGGCGCGCGGCCGCGAGCGGGCTAGGAGCCGAGCACGGCGCGCCACGCGGCATCGCCGAACCCACCATCCAGGTGGATAGTCTGTCCGATCAGCATCGGCGCTTCGTCGCTGGCGATCCATGCGACCGCAGCGGCGATGTCGTCCGGCTGGACGTTGCGGCCCACCGGCACGTGGGGGCGCACGCGGTCGCTCACCTCGGAACGGTACGAGTGCTCACCCTCGGAGCCCTCGACCCAGCCGGCGGAGACGGCGTTGACTCGGATGCGCCGCGGTGCGAGCTCCACTGCCATGTACATCGTGAGCGAGGACAGCGCAGCCTTCGTGACGCCCACAGCGGAGTAGTCCGGCATGTAGTGGAACGCGCCGGGCGAGAGCAGGTTCACGATCGCCCCGCCACCCCGCGCGTGCATCATCGGTGCGGCGAACTGGATCGCCTGCCACGGCCCGAAGACGTTGACGTCCATGGTGCGGTGCAGATGCAGCGGCTTCTGGTCGATCGCGGGGCGCGGGCGCTCCAGCCCCCGCGCGGCGTTGTTCACGAGGATGTCGAGGCCGCCCCACTCACGCACGCGCTCGAAGACCTCGTGCAGCGCGTCCAGGTCGCCTACGTCGCCGGCGACGATCTGCGCGTCCACGCCGAACGACCGGCACTCCTCGGCGGTGCGCTCGGCGGCGTCGGCGGATCGGGCGTAGTTCACCATCACGTGCACGCCCTCCGCGGCGAGGCGCAGCGCGATGGCGCGCCCGATGCCGCGGCTTCCGCCGAGGATCACGGCGCGCTTCCCGGAGAGTGATTCGTAGACGGTCATGGCCCGCAGTCTAGGACGCGAGCGCTCGCACGGCCAACACGGGCTCGCTAGGCGCGGCGCTCGGCCATGCCCACGGTGTGCTGGCGACCCTGCTTCACCTTCTCGTAGTTGCCGAAGACTTCCTCGAAGGTCCGTTCGATGAAGCGGCGCATGCCGGAGATGGTGACGACGTAGAGGCGACCGTCCGGGTTCAGGTGCTCGTAGGCGTCCGCGATCATCAGCGTCAGCGCCTCGTTCCCCACTTTCGCGGGGAGGTTCGAGAGCACGAGGTCGAAGCGTTGCTCGGCAGGCACGGCAGCAAACGCGTTCGACAGCATGACGTGGGCGTTGTCGATGCGGTTGGCTGCCGCATTCGCCGCGGCGTACTCCACCGCCACGAAGTCGCGGTCGACCATCCACGTCTTGCCCTGCGGCGCGAGGCGCGCAAGCGTCAGGCCGATCGGCCCGTATCCGCACCCCAGGTCGAAGCAGTCGGCATCCGGGGCGACCTCTACGGCCTCCAGGAGCATCAGGGTGCCCTCGTCCACCTCGCGGGGCGAGAACAGTCCCCACGTGGCGTGGAAGCGCAGCGCATGGCCGCGCAGCGTGGCGGTGAAGTCCGTGTCCTGCCGGTAGGCTTCGATGCGCTCGGCGAGCGAGGCGGGCTCGGCAGATGCGCGCGGCGGGGTCACGAGGCGGGCTCGGGCGGCGCGGGCTGAAGCGAGAACGGGCCGGTGGCCGGGGGGATGAGGATCCCGATCGCCCACTCGTAGCCATCCGGGTCGTGCACCAGCACTTCGCGCCAGCCGTGTGCCTTGTCCTCGGGCGGCTTCGCGACGTCGGCGCGGGCGGTCAGCGCGCGCTGGTAGACGGCGTCCGGGTCGACGCCCAGCACGCGGATCTGTGCGCCGAGGCCGCGCGTCGCCGTCGAGGCAAGCTCCGGTGTCCAGGGGTGCGTGTCGTGGGTGTGGTCGGCGTGCAGCATGACCTCGGCCGGCCCGAAGCGCACCGCAGCGAAGTCAATGTCGCGGTAGTGGATCTCCGCGCCCAGCACGTCGCGATAGAACGCGATGGAACGCTCCGTGTCGCGCACGAGGAGGTTCAGCGAGAGCGAGGGCAGCAGCGCGCCGTACCGGGAGCCCGGCATCCACGGCACCATGCCATCCGGGCGGAGGCGCGTTCCCACGCTAGGCCTCGCCGCCGGAGGGCATGGCCTCCATCTCGCGCAGCGCGCGAACCTGGCCCGCGTGGTCGCGGTCGTGGCTCACGAGGATCTCCAGGTAGCGCTGCGGCGTGCGCGTGCTGCCGTCCGGGCGCGGGATCTCGACCTGCAGGTCCTCGTCGGACATGTGGCGCAGCATCGCCTCCGTGGGACGGCGCGCCTGGTTGATCCACTCGATGAGCAGCGCGGGCGTTTCGAGGTGCGCAGGGCGCTCTCTCGGCGGGTCGGTGGTGACCTCGCGGCCGCCGAGCGCCTGGTCGATGGTGCGACGGAAGCGATCCTCCGTCACGCCGACGTGCCAGAGCACCTCGAGGATCGACCAGTGATCCTCGTCGGTGTCATTGTCCCGGGGCGGCTTGTGCTCGAACTCGGCCTGCGTCACGCCGTCGAGCGCTTCCAGCAGCTCGGTGCGCGCTTCGTCCAGCTCGTGCTTGATGTTGTCGATGGCGCTCATGGTTCACTCCCCGGCGGAGCATACGCCGGGGCATGACAGAGCGCCTTCCCGATCGCCCTTCGATTCGCAGTCGAACGTCCCGCGCTAGTCCTCGACCAGCCGGCGGAGCAGCGCGCGCAGCCGAGGCGACCGTTGCACCTCCCGGCGGAGCGCCGCGATCTCGCGCTCGTTCACGATCAGCGGGCGCTGTTCCAGGTGCCCGTCCTCGTCGTAGGCGACGAAGCGGACGGCGTTCTGCCCCTTGCGGGCGCCCAACTCGTAGTGCAGCAGTTGGATCGAGGGCGCGTGGAGGCCGCCCTCGATCGCGGCTTCCTCGGTCACCTGTCCGCTGCCCCAGGGCAGCGTGAACGCTCGCGGAATCCGACGGTCAGGCACGGCGTACCTCCAGTCATCGCACCTCGCGATGGCCGACATGGTACGACGAATGTGATAGCGGGCTTGTGACGCGCGTTACGGGCGGGCGCTGCGCTCCGCGACCTTCGCGCAGGCGCTGGCGAGGCGCTTCGCCGCCTCGACGAGGTCGTCCTGCCCGACCCACGAGAATGCGAGGCGCATGTGGTCGCCGGAGTCCACGCGATCCGGAAAGAACCCGTAACCGGCAGCGGCGATCAACCCCTCGGCGATGGCGGCCTGCTGCACCTCGCGACCGTCGAGGCCGCCCTGCAGCTCCACCCAGAGGAAGAAGCCGCCGTGCGGCCGGCGGAACTTCACGTACGGCTCGCAGTGGTCACGCAGCGCGTCGCAGAGTGTGTCCAGCTTGGCGAGGTAGACCTTCCGCATCGACTGGATGTGGCGGTCGAGGTTCCCGTCCTTGCAGAACTCGAACAGCATCTTCTGCAGCAGCGGGCTGTTGCCCATTTCGAAGCGCACGCGCGTGACGCGGTCGAGCACCTCGGGCGTGGCGTGGATCCAGCCGACGCGCAGACCGGTCGCGATGATCTTCGAGAACGTGCCCACGGTAATGACGCCGTGGCACTCGGACAGCGCGGAGAGTGCCGGGGGGCGATCCCAGCCGGGGAAGTACAGCTCGCCGTAGGCGTCGTCGTCGAGGACGAACGCGCCGTGCCGCGCGGCCACGCGGATCATCTCCTCGCGTCGAGCCAGGGAGAGCGTGACGCCCATCGGGTTGTGGAAGTTGCTGATCGTGTAGATGAGCTTGACGCGCTTGCCCTGCGCTTTGAGCGTCTCGATGAGCGGCTCAAGGTCATCGACCAGCATGCCGTTCTCGTCCATGCCGATCGGGACGATCTCGGCGGAGTGGCCGCGGAAGGTGCGGAGCGTGCCGGAGAAGGTGGGCGCCTCGGTGATGATCACGTCGCCGGGGGTGATGAAGGCGGAGCAGATCTGGTCGATCGCGCCGGCGGAGCCATTGGTGAGCAGGAAGTACTCCGGGCCGACCTTGAAGCCGCGGTCGCGGGTATACCGCTCGGCCAGCAGGGAGCGCAGCGGCTCATAGCCCTCGGGGCCACCGTAACGGAGCGGGCTGTCGTCCAGCGCATCCGTGTCCACGGCGCGGGCGAGCGCCTCGGCGAGCGAGGCACGGGGCAGCGTGGTGGGGTCGGGAATGCCGCCGCCGAGGGTGATCGGCGGGACGATGGACTGGATCGAGGTCGCCATGCCCCAGTCGGTCGCGGAACCCGTGGTGAGGTACTTCGCGGCGGCACTGGTGAACTCGTCGAGGTCGCGACCAGCCCAGAGCTTCGCGATCTCGTCGGCGAGCGTACGAGTCGATTCAGCCGTCACGAGACCCGTCCTTTGACTCCGGCGATCCGGTGATCCCCGCCCGGAATCCGCTCATCCTATGTCGTGTGAAATCGCGCGGCAACACTGCCGGGCGCACACCACTCGGACGTGCCGGGATGCACGCTCAGCCGCGCGCGGCACCCACTCCCGAGGCGACTTCGGCCAGTCCTTCCGCGAAGGCGGTGATCGCGGCCTTCAACTCTTCCGGCGGCAGCACCGAGAACACCAATCGAACGCGATCCTCGCCCCCGCCGTTCGCGTAGTAGCCGGTGCCCGGCGTCACCGCGACGCCATGTCGCGCGGCGGCCTCTGTCACGGCCTGCGCGGTCAGCCCCGGCGCGAGGTGCAGCCAGTGGAAGAACCCCCCGGCGGACTTGCGGAAGGTGACGTACGGCTCCGCGAGATCCATCAGCGTCGCCGCGGAGATGTCGCGGCGCTCGCGGTACATGCCCTGCAGCATCGCGACGTGCGGGTCGTACGCGCCGGACTCGAGGTACTTGAGGATCGTGCGGTGCAGGAACGGCGATCCGCCGTTGTCGAAGCGGGCGAAGGCGAGGCGCTTGATGATCCTCGGGTCCGCCACCACCCAGCCGACGCGCAGCCCGGTCGCGATCGTCTTCGAGAACGTGCCGCAGCGCATGATGCCCTGCCCGCCCGCGATCGAGAACAGCGAGGCCGGCGGCGGCCCGTCGAGGTCGATGCCGGTGTACGCGTCATCCTCGAGGATCAGCACGCCGTGCTCGCGCGCGATGCGCACCAGCGCCTCGCGGCGCGCCAGCGGGAGCGTGCTGCCGGTGGGGTTGTCGTAGTTCGCCGTGATGTAGATGAGCTTCGCCTGGTGGCCAGTCATCCGGCGCGTCTCCAGCACGCGCTCGAGCGCCGCCATGATCATGCCGTCATCGTCCTGCGGCACGTCGATGACCACACCGCCCCGCGCGCGGAAGGTGCGGATCGCACCGGGGTACGTCGGCGCGCCCGCGACGACGATGTCGCCCGGGGCGATGAACGCCGCCGCGATGTTGTCGATGCCCTGCGCGCTGCCCGCGGTGAGCGTGACGTGCGCCGAGGTGACGTCCAAGCCGGTCTCGGCGGCCTGCCGCGCGGCGATCCATGCCCGGAGGGGCTCGTAGCCCAGCGACCCGCCGTAGGTGAGGGCGGAGCCGGGATCCTCGGCCAGCGCGGCGCGCGCAGCGTCAGCCAGCGCTTCCCACGGCAGGGTGTCGCGATCCGGCACGCCGGCGTTCAGGTCGAAGGGGAGCGGGGACAACGAGGTGGGAGGCGGCAGGCGTCGAATCGCCGGCGCGAGCAGCGCCTCGATCGCGGATTCGGTAAAGCCGTCCCCCGTGTCGCTCATGGTTCGCAAGCCTACGGGTGCCGCCAGCGCAGGACAAGCCGGTCACCTCGCGCGGCCGGTCAATTCGATTGCGTTGGTGATGGTGCGCCACTCCCGCCCCGCGGCGCGGGACAAGCCACCCGTCGCCGGGCGATACTCACCCCGCGCCCGAACCGGTGGGCGCAGGAGGTGCCATGCCCGACCCGATCGCCGTCGTCTCCGTGGAAGGTGGTGTCGGGCGCCTCCGCCTGAACCGCCCGGAGAAGCGCAACGCCCTGAACTCCGACCTTGCCCGCGCCGTCATCGACGGGATGACCCGCCTCGACAACGACCCGGAGGTCGTCGTCATCGTCATCGAGGGCACAGACGGGGCGTTCTGCGCCGGGGCGGACATGGCAGAGATGCTGGCCGCCGAGGGCGCGGGCGTCATCAACGCCAACGTCGCCGGCCGCGCCACGGACCGCGTCGAGGCGTCCCCGAAGCCGCTGATCGCCGCGATCGACGGGCCTGCCTACGGCGCGGGCGCGCTCCTCGCGTGCGCGTGCGACATCCGCATCCTGTCCGACCGATCGCGCATCCGCTTCCCCGGCGCGGAGTACGGCCTCGTCGTGGGCGCCGTCGGGCTGCCGAGGCTGGTCGGCCCCGCGCTCGCGAAGGAGCTGATCTTCACCGCGCGTGTCGTCGACGCCGAGGAGGCGCAGCGCATCGGCCTCGCGAACCGCGTCGTGTCCGTCGAGGACCTCGCGGCCACGGTCGACGAGATGGCGCGGACGATTGCCGCCGCCTCTCCGGACGCGCTGCGCTGGTCGAAGGCCACCATCAACGCCGCGGTCGGCGGCGGTGACGCCGTTGGCCTCGAGCGGCAGGCGGATCTCCTGCTGCGGGGCTCCGAGGACAACAAGGTTAGGTTCACCGCGGCCACCCAGCGCATTACGGGCCGCTCCAGCCAGTGACCGCGCCGCCCCCGTTCGACCCCACCTTCGACGTCGCGGCCGACCTCGCCGCCTCGGTCGTCCAGGGGCTCTCGGGGCGTGGGCTCACCCTCGCGACCGCCGAGGCGAGCGTGGGCGGGATGATCGGGCATCTGGTCACCAACGTCCCGGGCGCCTCACGCTGCTTCATCGGCGGGATCGCGCCCTACGCGCGCGCGCCCAAGACGGACCTGCTCCGCGTCGATGACGGCATGCTCAACACCGAAGGCTCGGTCAGCGCCGCCGCCGCCCTCGCCATGGCGCGGGGTGCGCGAGACCTGATGCACGCGGACGTGGCCGTTGCCGAGACGGGCGTGGCGAGCGACACCGGCAACCCGTTGCGCCCTGCCGGCATGTACTTCGTCGCGATCGTCGCGCCGGACTTCGAGCGCACCATGCGCTGCCAATTCGCCGGCACGCGCGAGGAGAACAAGCGGCAGGCGAGCGAGGCGGCGCTGCGGCTGATCCTCGACTACCTCGATGAGACGACTGCGCAGACGGCGTAGCGTTCGGTCATGGGTGCGATGGCCCGGTGACGGACGCGGTAATCTGCCGTTCTGGCGTCCGCGCGATCTGCGACACAACAGAACAGCGGAGCCCGCCGGACTCTGGTGCAGTCGGGGGCCAAGCCCCCCGCACGTCATCCCTCTTCCCGCGCCGGGAAGGGGGCAGGGGGATGGGCCGCCCCGCTCGGCCACAGGGGGTCTTCGATGAGCGACTTCGCCACTGACGCGTTGAACGAGGCCTTCGAGGCCTGCCACGGCCTGACGCAGATGGCTGCCGCACCGGGCGACCGGGCCTTCGCCCTCCCCGGCGACGAGGCGGTCTGGGGCCGCGACCGCCCGTTCATCGTGGAGCACCTGCGCATCGAGCTGGAGCCCGACCTCGCGCATCGCAGCGTCCGCGGCGTGGCGACCACGACGTTCCGCCCCCGCAACGACGGCCTGCGCGAGGCGGTCTTCGACGCGATCGAGCTGCGCGTGGAATCCGTCACCGATGAGGCGGGCAAGCCCTTCGCGTTCCGCACCGGCGACCGCTCGCTGACCATCGACCTCGGGCGCGCGCGCCCCTCGACGCGTTCGATCACGACCATCGTCACCTACAGCGCGACCCCGCGCCGAGGCCTGTACTTCAACGCCCCGGACAAGGGCTACCCGAAGCGCCCGGTGCAGGTGTGGACCCAGGGCCAGGCAGAAGACAGCGCCTGCTACTTCCCGTGCTTCGACTTCCCGGGCGAGAAGTTCACCACCGAGATGCTGGCCACCGTCCCCGCCTCGTGGTTCGCGCTCTCCAACGGGCGGCTCGTCGAGGTCACGGAGAACAAGCGCCGCAAGACGAAGACGTACCACTGGGCGCAGGAGATCGCGCATCCCGCCTACCTGGTGACGCTCGCGGCGGGCGAGTTCGACGAGGTGGTCACGCACGCGCAGATCGCGGGCGGCGGCGACGTGCCGGTGCAGTACTACGGCGCGACCGGCACCGCGGCAGACCTCGAGCGCGCCTTCGGGCGGACGCCGGAGATGATCCGCTTCTTCTCGGACAAGATCGGCGTGGATTACCCGTGGGCGAAGTACGCCACGGTCGCCGTCGCCGACTTCATTTTCGGCGGCATGGAGAACACCTCCGCCACCACCATGACCGACACGCTGCTGCACGACGCCCGCGCGCACGAGGACGTCCTCGAACAGTGCGACTCGATCACGGCGCATGAGCTGGCCCACCAGTGGTTCGGCGATCTGCTGACCTGCCGGGAGTGGTCGCACGGCTGGCTCAACGAGTCGTTTGCCACGTACTTCGACGCCCTGTTCGTCGAGCACCACCGCGGGCACGACGCGTTCCGTTACGACGTCTCGCAGAAGGCCGCGAACTACTTCGCGGAGGACGCGCGGGACTACCGCCGATCGATCGTGGAGAACATCTACCGCGAGCCGATCGACATCTTCGACCGCCACCTGTACGAGCGCGGCTCGGTCGTCCTCGACATGCTGCGCACTGAGCTGGGCGATGAGCTGTGGTGGAAGGCGATCAACCACTACGTGACGCAGCACCGCGCGAGCGATGTGCTGACGCACGACCTGCAGCGCGCCATCGAGCAGGCGACTGGCCGCAACATGGACGCGTTCTTCCAGCAGTGGGTGTGGAAGGGCGGGCACCCGGAGTTCAAGGCCAGCACGTCCTGGGACGGCGCGTCGAAGATCCTCACCGTCACGCTGAACCAGACCCAGAAGGCGGAGGGCCTGACCTCGATCTACCGCGTGCCCATGGAGCTCGGCTTCATGGTGAACGGGGTGTTCGAGCGGCACATCGTGCGGGTGGTCGATGCGGCGCACGCGTTCCTGTTCAAGCTCGCGGCTGAGCCCTCGTTCGTATCGATCGACGTCGCGGGGCGCGTGCTGAAGACGCTGGACTACACGCCCGGCGAGGGCCCGCTGAAGGCGCGCCTGACCGGCGATCCCGAGGCGATCGGCCGCATCGAGGCCGCGAAGGGCCTTGCGAAGGTCGGCTCCCCCGGCGCAATCGAGGCGCTGCGCGCCGCGCTCCGCAACCGCCGCGAGCTGGAGATCGTCCGCGCCGAGATCGCCAGCGCCCTCGGCACCGCGAAGAGCGACCCCGCGCGCGACGCGCTGATCGAGGCGGCCGGGGACAGCTCCGCGCGCGTGCGCCGCGCCGTGGCGAGCGCGCTCGGGAACTTCCGCGACGCCGCCGCTGCCGCCGCGTTGCGCGGCTACCTGGAGGGCTCCGGGCGCAATCCCGGCGACGCCTCCTACTACGTGCAGGCGAACGCGGCCGCCGCCCTCGGCAAGACGTTGGACGGCACCGCGTTCGAAGTGCTGCGCAAGGTGCTCGGCCGCCCCGCCCACAACGACGCGATCACCGCCGCCGCGCTGGCGGGCCTGGGGTCACTGCGTGACCCGCGCGCGCTGCCGCTGCTGCTCGACCACACGAAGTGGGGCGTGCACCAGAACTCGCGGCGCGCGGCCACCTCGGCGCTCGGCGCACTGGCGCCGTACCTCGACGACACGGCCCGCACGCGGCTCCGCGAGCGGCTGGAGGAACTGCTGGACGACCGGTGGCTCCGTGTGCAGATCGCGGCGATCGCCGCCGTGGAGGCGGTCGGCGACACGAAGTCGATCGCCGCGCTCCGCGCTGCGGGCGACCGCAGCCTCGAGGGTCGGGTGAAGCGCTCCGTCCGCGTCGCCACGCGCCGCATCGGCGAGGCGCAAGACCGCAGCGCAGAGGTGCGCGGCCTGAAGGACGAGGTGGAGAAGCTCCAGCAGACGAACCAGAAGCTCGCCGACCGCATGTCGGCGCTCGAAGCGCGCCTGCCCGCGCCTGCGCCTCGACGCCGGGGGTAGGCGCGGCACGCGCCAGCGCGGAACGCCCGCACCGCCGGACGGGGAGCGGGGCCGGAGCGGCGCGCGAGAGGCGCTGCGGGGCGCGCACGAACGGAATGCGCGAAACGAGTACCATGAGGCCACTGGAGTCGGGGGCACCGCTGAGCGGGCTCCACGAGCCATCCAACACCGGTTGCTCGGCGCCTTCCTCGCCCGGCACGTTCGCGCGCGGAGGCATGATGTCGGAAGCAGGAACATTCGTGAGCGACGCGCAGCGAAAGTTGAACGTCTTCTTCGACGTCGACAACACCCTGATCATGTGGAACGGCAAGCTCCGGCCCCACACGCGAGACGTGTTCACCGCCCTCAAGGAGGCCGGTCACACCATCTACGTGTGGTCCGGTGTCGGTATCCGCCAGTGGGACATGAAGCGCCACGACCTCGATGAGTTCGTGACCGACTACTACATCAAGCCGCTGGAGAAGCACCACGAGAAGCTCGAGTCCCTCGGCGTGCCGATGGTGCCGGACTTCGTGATCGACGACCACAAGTCCGTGGTCGACGCGTTCGGCGGCTACCACATCTCGGACGAGGCCGGCCCGGACGACCGCGAGCTGCTGGACGTGCTCGACATGATCAACGCCTTCGCGCGTGACCCGCGCGAGGAGGACACCGCCCCCGGCGGCAACATCGCGATCGAGTAGCCCTCGATCGCGCGCACGACACGCACGAGGCCCGGCGGATCGCCGGGCCTCGTTGTTGTCTCCGGATCGACGACGGGGCTACCGGCCGGGCGAGGCGACGTAGGCGCGGAGCAGCCCGGCGACGCGCGCGCGGTCCAGCATCGCGGCGGCGGGGATCGGCGTCTCCGTCTCGTCCGAGGCCTCCGCGAAGACAGCGAGCGCGGTCTGCGAACGGCCGTCCGGGATGCGCATCAGCGGCTCGGCGAGCGTCCACACCGAAACACCGGGGTGCCTCGACGGCGCGACGCTCGCGAACGAGATCCAGTCGAGGATGCGCTCGCGGATGTCGTAGTGAGAGAACAGCCGGTAGTCCAGGTCCCAGCGCTCAGCGTCCTGGTAGAACGCGGGCGCCCAGTCGATCGGCAGCGGGCGGTCGGACGACTGCTGCGGGTCGAGCGCGGCGAGCCAGATCGAGGCGCCCAGCGCCAGCGGAGAGGCGTCGTACGCTCCGCCCACGGCCCACGTCATCGCGTGGGCGTCGCCCACCGCCGCCATCACCCGCCGATCGATGCCGAGGCCCGCCCCGAGCAGCGTGCGGGTGACGACGATGTGCGCGATGAGCCGCGCGTCGGCGTCTTCGCGGGGGCGCTCGCCGGAGGGGAGGACGAAGGCCGCGTCTTCCTCCGGCGGAAAGCACCCGAAGGTGCTGCGCACGCCGCCGTCGTAGCCCGGCGCGCCCGGCTGCCCCTGCGCCGCAAGCAGCGTATCGAGGTCATTCGGGTCGTCGACGGCGCCCCGGTCGCGCACCTGCGGCCACAGCCGGATCGCGAGGTCGAGGATCGGTGAGGTAGACATGCTGCGAGGCTCGCCCGGGACGCGCCCGTTGTCAACGATGTTTCTGCAACGCGGCGGCGCGCCCTGACCCGCGTTGCCAGCGCTTCCACACGCTGCGACCATGACTGCATGACAGTTCACCGCCTGCTCCGCCGTCCGCTCCACGTCGTCACCGCGCTGAGCGCGGCCTCCCTCCTACTCCTCGGCGCGTGCACTGGCGGCGGAACACCCGCCGCCACGAGTACGACTGGCACCAGCGGCGCTTCGGGCGCATCGACGGCATCCGGGACCTCCCCCACTGGTGGCACGTCAGCGGCGGGGGCGAGCGGCGCGACGGGCGCGGCCGCTACGCCGGAGCCTGTCGCCTCAACGTCCGCGACCCCGACGGGGCAGCTCCCGCGCGCGACCTTCGTCTCCGGTCAGACGCGCATTGACCTCCCGATCGAGGTGCCGACCGAGAAGGAGTACGGCATCGGGCTGTCGGGCCGCCGTAACCTCGAGGGGCGCGGGATGCTCTTCGCCTTCCCGGAGGGCGCGAAGGTCGGCTTCTGGATGAAGGGCACGCACATCGACCTCGACATCGCGTTCGTCGACGCGTCGATGAAGGTGATCTACCTGACCACGATGAAGGCGGACACGCTGGACATTCACCAGCCGCCCGCCACCTACGTCGCGGCGATCGAGGCCCCCGCGGGCTGGTACGCAGCGAGCGGCATCGGGCTGGGCGCGCAGGTCACGTTGAGCGTGGACCTGAAGGCCGCCACGGGCCGCTAGCAGGGCCTCGACGTCGCCCGTCTATACTGGCCGCGCTCACAACACGGAGGAGATCACGACATGCCTGACATCACCATCGACTACAAGGGCCAGCAGGTCATGGGCTACCTGTCCGAGCCGGACACCGACCTGTTCCCGACGCCGAAGGGCGGGATGATCGTCATCCAGGAGTGGTGGGGCCTGACGCCCGATATCAAGGAGATCGCGGACCGCTACGCGACCGAGGGCTACGTCTCCTTCGCCCCCGACCTCTACCACGGCGTCGCCGCCACGGAGCCGGACGAGGCGCGCAAGCTGACGATGGCGCTTGAGCGCGACCTTGCCGCGAAGGAGATCGACACGGCGATCGCGTGGCTGAAGGACACCAAGAGCGCGGGCAAGGTCGGCTGCGTGGGCTACTGCCTCGGCGGTGGCCTGACGCTGGCGACGGCGATCCGCCCGACCTCGAACGTGGACGCGGTGCACGTGTACTACGGCGGCGGCATGCCCACGAACGAGCAGATCGCGACGATCAAGGTGCCCGTGCTGGGCTCCTACGGCGCGGACGACGCCGGCATCCCGAAGGAAGACGTGGATCGCCTGCGCGACACGCTAGCCGCGGCCGGCGTCCCGAGCGACATCACGCTGTACGAGGGTGCGCCGCACGCGTTCTTCAATGAGGGTCGCCCGGCGTACCGCGAGGAGCAGGCGATGGACTCGTGGCTCAAGTCCACGGCCTGGTTCGCCAAGTACCTGGCCTAGTCCCGCGCATCGCGGGCTGATCGAGGGGGCGCGGGATGACTGATGTGCGCATCGTCGGGAAGGCGCTGGACGACTTCGGTGACGACTGGCACTGGGTGATCCTGCATGACGCGGAGCCGCGCGGCGAGCGGCGCTACTACACGCGCCTCGTCGACACGATCTGCGGCATCCATCTGGACGAGGGTGGAGTCGTGGTGACGCTGGTGGACACCGGCGCGCCCGACTCCCCCGACTGCCCGCAGTGCCAGGCCGCGGGCCTCGGCCCCAGCCTCCGCGCGCAGATCGAGCAGGTGCTGGAGGAGGCCGAGCTGGTCCCCGTCCGCCGCACCACGCGCAGCGCCGAGGGCGTCCCGCGCGAGTTCTAGCGCGGGCTGCGTTGGCCTAGTACCACTCCGTCTCGACGACGTGCGACGCGTGCGCGGCCAGCGTCGTCAGGATCTCCTCGTCGGCCTCGGTGAACGGCTTCCCGTCGGTGCGATCGGCGATGTACAGCGCGCCACGCACCTCACCACGCGCCCAGATCGCCACGCCGCACAGGTGCTGCATCTCCGGGTGCGCGGGCGGGAAGCCGAACGCCTTCGCATGCTGGCGCACGTCATCGAACCGCACGGGCTTGCCGTCGTACCGCAATGAGCCGAGGGGGCCGTGCCCCTGCGGCGGCGTGCGCAGCCGCTCCATCGCCGCCTGCTCCACACCCGCGGTGTAGAACCCCTCCGTCCGGTCCTGCCGGTCCGTGACGGCGAGGGCGGCATAGCGCGCGCGGGTCAGTTCCTTCGACAGGTCGGTCACCACCTGCAACGCCATGTCCGGCGTGCGGCGTGGCGGGAGCTTCGCGAGGCGGCGCGCCAGCGCGCGCAGCGCGAGGCGCTCGGGATCGCGGTGGATCAGGTGGTCGAGAGACGGAATGCTCATCGCGCCTTCAGACTACTCGCGGCGCTTCAGCCTCGTCGAGGCGTCGCGACGCACCGCCGTGCGGAGTCCTCGCATCCCGCGCTAGTGCAGCGGCATCTGGGGATGGCGCGGTTCACGCACGGTGGGGGGCAAAGCCGTGCGCGTACCACCTCGGGGCGGCGGTACCGCGGAGGGGGGCGGCGCGTACTCCGGCGTGGGGCGCGGTCGCAACACGGGCGGCGTCGAGGGGCGCGGCGCGGCTGGCGGCGGCGGGGGCTCAGGCGGCGGAGCTGCTGCGGGCGGCGCAGGCGCCGGTGCCGGTGCCGGGCGGGCAGGCGTGGGTGGGAGCGCGCTCGGCGGCACATCGACCGGCGGCGACGCATCCGGTGTCACTGGACGCGAGAACGGCGGGGGCGCCGGAGCGGGCGGCGCGACCGGAGGTGGCGTGAGCGTCGGCGCGGGCACTTCGACCGCCGCGCGCTCGGGGGCGGGCGGGCGCACGGGAGGCGGCGCCGCCACCGCAGGCGGAACCGGCGCTTCGGCCGCAGCCCGCTCTGGCGCGCGCGGGGCAGTGACCGGGACGGCAGCGGCGGACGGAACGGATGCAGGACGCGGGGCGGGCGCGGCCATCGACGGAGCGACCGACGCCGCCTCGTGCGTGACCTCGTCCAGGGTGCTCGGGAAGACGCGCAGGGTGCCGGGGCGGGCGGCGATCGCGAGGCGCGCTCCCACGCGCGGGGCGACCAGGTCCCACTCCCAGCGCGCCTCGATCAGGCGGCCACCGACCGATAGGTCGACGGTCCACGTGGGGCCGAACGCGCGCGACCGAACGACGAGGCCCGCGACGCCTGATCCCAACCCCGACTCCGCGGGGACGGCGAGCAGCGATGCCGGATGCGCCATGACTCGCGCAGCCTCGGTATCCGGGAGTCCGGGGACGGCCATCGCGCCCACACCCTGCTCCTCCACCCGCCCCCGTCGCACGACGCCGTGCGCCAGCGTGAGGTAGCCCGCGATCTCCGCGACGCGCGTGGTCATCGGCTCGCCGAGGACGACGCCCAGGGGCCCGGCCTGCAGCACCGCACCGCCCTCGATCACCACGAGGTCGTCGGCGACAGCGGCGGCATCCTCCAGGTCGCGCGTCACAATGACCGCGGTCGCGTCGAGCGCGGTGAGGATCGAGCGCAGCTCCTGGCGGAACATCGGCCGGTCGGCCTCGGCCATCGCCCCGACGGGTTCGTCGAGCAGCAGCACGGCGGGCTGGGGCGCCAGCGTGCGCGCCAAGGCAACCCGCTGGCGTTCGCCGGGGGTGAGGTCGTCCACCATCCTTGCGGCGAGCCCGCGCAGACCGACGACCTCGAGCAGGTCATCCACGCGCTGCTCGCGGGCAGCGACCGGCCAGCCGACGGCACGCAGGCCGAACGCGATGTTCTCGCGGACGTTGAGGTGCGGGAACAGCGCGAGGTCCTGGAACATCAGCCCCACGCCTCGACGGTGCGGGGGGCGCCCGAGGATCGATGCGTCAGCGAGCAGCACGTCCCCGGCGGTGGGGCGATCGAGGCCGGCGATCACGCGGAGGAGCGCGGTCTTACCGCTCCCGGGCGGGCCGAGCAGCGCGGAGACGCGTCCCTCGGCCACCGTGAAGGAGACCGACGCGAGACCGGGCGCCTCGTCCGAGGCGGCACGCGTGATGGAGCGGACTTCCAGCGTCGCCACGCCGCCCCCTAGTACTCACCCGCGTTCCGTGGCCGGAACCGCTCCATGACCACGAACGCTACCACGCTCACCCCCATCAGCACCGTCGCCAGCACAAGCGCGGACGCGAGACCGTCGGTGCCGGGCCGGGCAAGCCCGTCCACCAGCGCGACGGGGGCCGTGGTGAACTCGCGGCGGCGCAGCAAGAGCGCGGCGCCGACCTCGCCCAGCGCGATGACGAACGCGAAGACGGCACCGGACGCAAGCGCCCGGGACAGCAACGGGAGCGACACGCGCAGCCACGCGCGCGGCGGCGCGGCGCCCAGGTTCGCGGCTGCCTCCGCGAGTCCCGGCGGAAGCGCGCGCGCGACCGGGAGGACGGCGCGCAGCACGAACGGGTAAGCCACCACCCCCTGCGCGAGCAGCACGAGCAGCGGCATGCCGCGCAGATCCGCGATGTCGTTGTTCGCTCCCACCGCATACGCGAACCCAACGGTGATGGCGGATACGGCAACCGGCGCCAGCAGCACGGCCACGAGGATGATGCCCGCGCGGCCCCGTGCACGCGCAATGGCGACCGCCGCCGCACCTCCCACGATCGTCGCGATCAGCGCGGCACTCAGCGCAAACGCGATGCTCCACGCGAGCGCCTCGATCGGCCCGATCGAGGTACGCGTACCGGCGGCCGTCAGCGTGGCGAATGCGGCGATCGAGACCGCGCCTGCGACGAGCGATGCGAGCGGCAGCAGCACCACCGCCAGCACGAGGAGCACCGCCACGAGGAGCATCGCGCGCGTGCCCCACGAGGCCGCGCGCAGCGATCGCGAGTGATCAGCCACGACGCGGTGCGTGCTCCGAGTGGGCTGCAGCGAGAAGTACGTCGCCGCCGCGGTAGCCGTCATCACCAATTGGACGAGGGTCAGCGCGGCGGCGGCCGGCCAGCGCGCCGGCTGAGACGCCAGACGGAACACGGCGACCTCGATGGTGTCGAGGTTCGGCGTGCCGAGCAGCAGCACGACACCGAACGAGGTGAAGGCGAACATGAACACCAGCACCGCCGCGGTCAGCGCGGGCGGCAAGAGCGCGGGCAGCGTCGCGTGGCGGAACGTCCCCCATGTCGAAGCGCCCAGCAGCCGCGCCGCCTCGGCCTGGCGCAGATCGACCGCCGCCCACGGGCGTGTGGTCAGCCGCACAACGATCGCGGAACCGAAGCACACGTGCGCCAGCAGGATGCCGGTGAGCGTGCCGACCACCTCAATGCGCTCGCGCCCGAGGTTGTCGAGCGCGGCGTTCACCCAGCCCGTCGGGCCGAACGCCTGCTGCACGCCGAGCGCGACGACCACCGTCGGCAGCACGACCGGCATCGTCGCAAGGCCGCGGAGGAGCGTGCGACCGGGGAAGCGGACATGCGACAGCGCATAGGCCACGGGCAGCCCTGCGACGAGCGAGAGCAGTGTGGAGAGCAGCGCCTGCGCCGCAGTGAACCCGGCGCGCTGCCACGTCGCCGGGTCGAGGATCGCCTCAAGCGCCTTCGTGCCGAACGTTGCAGAAGCGAGGAGGATGAGCGGCCACAGCAGCAGCACAACGACCAGCGCAACGGGGATGACACCCCATCGCCAGGCCGAGGCGGCACGATGCGGCGGCGTGGGTGGGTAGCTCACCTCGCGATGGTGCTACCCAGCCACAACGCCGTCCACTCCCCGCGGCAACGGAAAGCGGTCAGTTCTGCATCGATCCTCGGCGCTCCGAGGGATGCGGGTGCGCCTGCGGGTTGTGCCTGGCCTCGTCGCCTTCGCCCGAAGCGGTCGGCGGAAGGTCGTGCTCCTCGATCGGCTCGACCTGGAAATGCGCCGACACCTCGGGGTTGCGCCGGTGCGGCGGCGGCGGAATCTCGCCGGCCATCAGGCCGAGTCGGGTGATGAGGCCTCGCCACATCCACTTGAGCATCTCCATCGCACACCTCCGTCCGATGCCAGTCTGCCCGGAGGGCGCGCCGGATCATCGTCCACGTTGAGCATGCGCGTCCGAGACCGCCTCGACAGCGGCCGCAGGTCACCCGATCCGGGTGACATTCGTGTCAATCGCGCGGTTTGGTGAGGTCTGCGACGACAACAAGACCATTTCAAGGTCTGCCGGTGGGCGGCGAGAGTCTGCCCCACTCGCGATCCCGGGCGATGCATCCGGGAGGCCTCGGCAACGCCCCGATCTTCGGCATCAGCACGACCACGGCGCGCAGCACCGCGACCCGCGCGGCTGCATGGGGCCGAGTTGGCTCAATCCTGACCGGCGCCTAAACCGTATGCGCCGGTGTTGGGGTCTTTGAAGACCGGAAGATGCGGCGGCAACACCGTGGAGACCGCGAAGGTCAGGAAGACCGCCCCCATGAGCAGTGCCACGCCACCCCGCCACGCCCGATCGGTTGGCAGCAACCGCCGCGCGAGCAATGGGCCGAAGTGCGTGCATGCGGCCGCGACGACGAACAGCAAGATGTCCAGTACGAACTGGTCCGGCAGGAAACTGCGGTAGAGGTTGAAGCCGCCAACGATCGATAACAGGCCGATGACCAGCGCGATCCCGTTGGCGCTGTTCACCTCGATCCATTCGCGAGATTGCGATCGGTAGCGGAGAACCGCCCAGATGGTCGCCGGGACAACCAGCAGTTTGAGGTGTTCCCACGTGCTCTCGTTCACGGCGGAGAAGAGCCCGACCAGCAGATTCTCGTTGCTCCACGCATAGGTGAAGTGAAGTGCGCTGCCCAGCACGATCGTCCAGACAAAGCCCAGCACGGCCCAGCGGCGATCAGACATCGTCTCGCTCGCCTCCCGCGGCCGCGTGGGTGCGGCCCGCGAACCACATCGGACGATGAATACCGTTACCGGAGCGTCACGCAGGCACACCGGAGCCTTCCGCCGCGTTCGCTCCGGACCTGATCCGTGTGCCGGACGAACTTCAGCGAACGTGGGCAGGCCGCCGGGGCATGCGGCGTCCCGGCAGCGCGGGCCGAGCATTCCTAGCACGCGACGGGGCGTCCACGTCCCCCGCATACACGCGCTGCAGCGGTGCGCGCGCCGGCACCGAGCCTGACAAGGAACGGTCGCGCGGGCGGTTGAGATTGAGGGGCTTCGCCCCTCAATCTCCGCGCGGCGCTACCCGCGCTTCGGCAGCGAGTCCGCGATCTCCCACGCCAGCGCCGCGACCGGCTGCGAGGCATCGAGGGCGAGGCGCGTCCCTTCGCTCGGCGACACCGGCTCGAACGCCTCGACCTGCTTGCGGTACACGTCCACCGTGGCGTCCGAGGTGCGCAGCGGGTCGCGTTCCCGGTTCACGATGCGCGCGAGCGCGGCATCGTCCGTGAGCCGCAGCTCCACGATGAGCGCCGGGACGCCGGCGGCGCGGGCCACTTCGACGGCGGCGCGCCGGTGCGCGGCCTGCGCGTGCGTGGCGTCGAGGACGACGGGACGGCCGAGCGCGATGTGCCGCGCGGCGCGCTGCGCCATCTCCTCGTAGACGCGGGCGGTCATCTCCGGCGCGTACATGCCCTCGCGGAACGCCTCGGCGCCGCTGGCGTGCAGCGGGATCCCGGCGAGCTGCTTGCGGACGGCGTCCGACGAGATGTACACCGCGCCGATGCGCGTCGCGAGCGTCGCGCCGACCAGCGACTTGCCGGTCCCGGACGCGCCGCACATCACCACCAGTGACGGCGCGGCGACGCGCGTGCGGTAGTCCGCGGCGAGCCGGAAGTATGCCGCCGCCGAGGCGGCCAGTCCTGCACGCACCTCGGCCGGGATCTCCATGGCGTGCGCGCCGATCGACTCCACCTTGCCTCGCACGAAGGCGCGGAACGTACGGTGCAGCGGCTGCAGCACAGCCAGCGTCTCGTCCGCAGTGGCCGCGAGGTAGCGACCGGCGAACTCGTCGCCCATCTCCGGGCGACCGCGCGCTTCGAGGTCCATCGCGAGGAACGCGACGTCGTTGTTCACGTCCGCGTAGCGGAGCTGGAACCAGTCGGTGAACTCCACGCAGTCGACGACCACCAGGTCCTTCGGCTCGGAGCCGAGAACGTAGACGTGCTTCGCCTGCATGTCGCCGTGACCGTCGATGATCCGCCCCTCGGCGAGACGCTCGTCGAAGAGCGCCCCCTCGCGCGCGATCGTCGCGTCGGCGAAGTCCTTCGTGGCGGCGGCGTCCTCGGGCGTCCACGTGGAGCCGATGAAGCCCGCGGCCTCGCTGTACTCGCGCGCCCACCACGCCTCTTCGGCGACGGCGCCGGCGAAGGCGGGGTCGTTCGCGACCACCTCGGCCTGCTCGTGGAACGGCACGATCGCGCCGACCAGCCGTTCGAGGATGTCGGTCGGCTCGCGGTGTTCAGCGATCAGCCGGTCGAGGGTCACGTCGTCAGGGAGGCGGCGCATCTTCACCGCCCACTCCACGACCTCGCCCTGCCCGTCCGCGGGCTCCACGCAGAACGTGCCGTCCGCGCGCTGCAGCACCGGCACCACGCCCAGGTAGACATCCGGTGCGAGACGGCGATTCAGCCGCACCTCGGCGTCGCAGAACAGGTGACGGCGCTCCACGGTGAGCTGTTCGATGAACCCGAAGTCCACCGGCTTCTTCGTCTTGTAGACCACGTCCCCGGCAAGGAACACGTAGGAGATGTGGGTCTGGACCAGGCGCACCTCAGCGGGCGGCGTGGGGTAGGCGGTGGGCTGCAGCAGTCCACGGACGTAGGCAGGCAGGGCGTTCTCGGCGGCGTCGTCACTCATGGCTCGGACGGTACGGACGGGCGCGCGCGAGGGCAAGCGCGGCGCCCCGCGCCTCGTTACGATGCGTCCTGTGATGACAACGGCGCGGGTGCCGCGGAGCGAGGGGTTGCGATGAAGGTCGGCGTGACGGTTCCGAACATGTGGGGCGTCGAGGATGCCCGGGAGATGCTGGCGATGGGCCCGCTGGCGGAGCGCCTGGGCTTCGATTCCGTGTGGGTGATGGACCACCTGTTCCACACCGGCTTCGTCACCGAGCGGCTGGGCACCCGGCCCTACTGGCATCCGCTCGCGGTGCTGTCGCACCTGTCCGCGACGACCTCGAAGGTGGCCCTCGGCACGGGCGTGCTCGTGCTGCCGTACCACGACCCGATCGAGATGGCGAAGTACTTCGCGACGCTGGACCACATGTCCGGCGGGCGCGTGATCGCCGGTGTCGGCGTCGGCGCGCTCGCGCCGGAGTTCGAGGCGCTCGGCATCCCGATGAAGGAGCGCGGCGCGCGCACGACCGAGGCCATCCGCCTGATGCGCGAGCTGTGGACGGGCACGCCGACCTTCAAGAGCGCGCGCTTCGACATCAAGGACGTCGGCTTCTACCCCTCGACGAAGCAGTCGCCGCTGCCGATCTGGGTGGGCGGCGCGTCCGAGGGCGCGCGGAAGCGGGCCGCGCTGCACGGCGACGGCTGGCTCCCGAACGGCATGAACCCCGAGACCTACGCCGCGCTCGCAGCCGAGGTTCGCGCGACCGCCGCCGAAGCGGGCCGCGATCCCGCGGCGCTCTCGATGAACGTGCTGATCCAGGCGGGCGTCCGCGGCGAGTCGGGCGGCGACTCCGCGCACACCACCACGATCTGGGCCGATGACGCGGACGTGATGCGCACGCTGCTGCAGGGCTACCGCGGCGCTGGCGTGGACCACGCGGTCGTTGCACTGCAGACCGGCGACATCGGGCTGCTCACGAAGGCGATGGAGTGCATCGCGGGCGTCCTGCCGGACGTGCGCTAGCGGGTCTCGGGGCCCATCAGCACGCTCATAGGGCGAGGGGCCGCGGCGCGTTACCCTCGGCGCGTTCGAGGAGACCGAGGGAGCGCACCGTGACCGAGCCGTGGCAGCACTTCTACCAGTCGCAGCGGCTGCGCCTGTCCTACTGGGTGTGGGGCAGCGCCGAGAAGCCGCCGCTGATCTTCATCCACGGCTTCCGTGACCACTCGCGATCGTGGGATCGCTACGCCGAGGCGTTCCTGGACGACTACCGCGTCATCACCCCGGATCTGCGTGGCCACGGTGACTCCGAGTGGGCGAAGGGCGCGTCCTACGGCCTGATCGACTTCATGCCCGACATCGTCTCGCTGATCGACCTCGTCGGCGGACGTGCCAGCGTGGTCGCGCATTCGCTCGGTGGCGCGGCCACGCTCGTTGCGGCAGGCGCGTACCCCGACCGTTTCGAGCGTCTCGTGGTGATCGAGGGCGCCGGGGCGATGATGCATGAGCCCTCCGCGAAGGCCATCGATGGCGAGTGGCTGCACAAGTGGGGCGAGCGCGCGCGCGGCAACGAGCGTCGCGAGCAGCGCGTATACCCCACGTTCGAGAAGTGCGTGGAGCGTGTCATGGAGGCGAACAAGCGCCTCAGCCGGCCGCTCGCCGAGCACCTCGCGCGGTGGGCCGCCCGTCCTATCGATGGCGGCTATGTGTGGAAGTACGACCCGATGGCGCTCAACCGCCCCGCCACCGAGATCCGCCACAGCGAGATCGCCGACGTGTGGGGTCGCATCGAATGCCCCGTGCTGCACCTCATCGGCGCGGAGTCCGCGCTCGGCCGCGGCCTGTTCCACGGCGAGCCGGTCGCCTCGTTCTTCAAGGACGCGCGCACGGAGACGCTGGCGGACGCGAACCACTGGGTGCACCACGACCAGTACGACCGTACGCTTGCGTTGATGCGGGACTTCCTGCTGCCCGCGCCCGCCCTGTCTCGCAACGAGGAATAGTCAGCCGCGAGCGCCGGACCGTCCCGCACGCTCTCACGAAATCGGTACAACTCCGTAACAGGCCGTCCGTGCGCGGTGTCTACAATGGCCGCATGACGAACGTCACGCCCGCCACGAACGAACCGCCCCCCGCGCTCTCCGCACGCGAATGGATCGATCTGCTCTTCGACGAAGCCTCGTTCGATGAGGCGTTCACCGGCGTCCCCACGCCCGACCCGCTGCACTTCGAGGACTCGAGGACGTACCCCGAGCGCCTCGAAGAGGCGCGTCGTGCGAGCGGCGGACAGGAAGCAGTCGTCACCGGGATCGCCTCGATCGGCGGCATGCAGGTGGTGGCGGCGGTCAGCGACTTCCGCTTCATCGGTGGGTCGATGGGCTTCGCGGTCGGTGAGCGCATCGCCGGAGCGATGGACCGCGCAGCCAGCGCGAAGGTGCCGTTCGTCGCCCTGACCTGCTCGGGCGGCGCGCGCATGCAGGAGGGCATGGTCGCCCTGCTGCAGATGTCGAAGGTCGCGGCTTCTTCGGCCCGCCTGCACGAGGCCGGCATCCCGATGATCTCCGTGCTCGCGCACCCGACGACTGGCGGCGTGTTCGCCTCGTACGCCACGCAGGCAGACGTCATCCTCGCCGAGCGCGGCGCGCTCATCGGCTTCGCGGGCCCGCGTGTCCGCGCCGTGCACGATGTGAACGAGGAGCGCGAATCGCTCTACGCCGAGGACTTGCTCGCCGCGGGGCACGTCGACGCCGTCTGCGCGCGCGAGTCGATCCGTGACTCGCTGATCACGCTCGTCTCGCTGGTGCACCCCACGCCCGCCGCCGACCTCGACCTGCTCCCGCCCGCCGTGCAGCCGCGCGGCCTCGAGCGCGGCTGGGTGGTGGTGCAACGCGCCCGGCACCCGGAGCGCCCGCGCGCGCTGGCGTACATCCGAGGACTGACGTCCGACTACTTCCCGCTCCACGGTGACCGCACGGGCGTCGATGACCCCGCACTGATCGGCGGCCTCGCGCGTCTCGGGGACACCAACGTCGTCGTCATCGGCCAGGAGCGCGGTGACCTGACGCTGGAAGGCACCCGCCACGACGGTCGCGTGGCGCCCGCGGGCTACCGCAAGGCGAGGCGGCTGATGCTGCTCGCCGAGCGGCTGAAGCTGCCGCTGGTGACCTTCGTGGACACACCCGGCGCGCACGACGGGATCGCGGACGAATCGGCCGGCCTCGCCGTATCGATCTCGGACTGCCTCGCGACGATGGCGTCACTCACGACGCCATCGGTCTCCGTCGTCATCGGCGAGGGCGGATCGGGGGGCGCGCTGGCGCTGACCGTGGCCGACCGCATCCTCATGCAGCAGAACTCCATGTACTCCGTGACCTCGCCGGAGGGCGCCGCGGCGATCCTCTTCCGCGACCGCGCACGCGCCCCCGAGGTCGCCGAAGCGCTCGGCGTCGCGGCGGCTGACCTGCTCTCGCTCGGCGCGATCGACACCGTGGTCGCGGAGCCTGCCGGAGGCGCGCACGCCGACCCAGAGGGCGCGATCCGCTTGCTGCGTCCGGCCCTGCGCCGGGCGCTGACCGAGGCGATGCGAGGTCGCGGGAATGCTCGACGCGCGCGCCGCGAGGCGCGCATCCGCTCGATCGGGCTGCCGCCCGGGGCACCGAGCCACCAGGTGGTGCTGCATGGCATCGCCGAAGCGTGGGAGGTCGCAGTGGGTGAGATGCGTGACCGAGCGGGCGCCCTCAGCAGCCGGTTGCTGCGCCGATCGGACGCAGAGCCCGCACCGCCAGCACTGCCGCAGGGCGCGCTGCCGGAGCCGAGCGGCGAGAGCGTGCGACCGTAGCGCGTTCCGCGACTAGCGGTCCTTGCGGGGGAAGAACAGCCCGATCCCCGGCGCGAGGTAGACCCACATCTCCTGCACCCGGCGATCCGAGGTCACTCGCGCGACGATCGCCCCCGTGGACTGCACGTGGGAGCCACTCGGCGGAGCGATGCCCAGCCAGCCGCGCTGCGTCCCGTCGAAGGTGAACTGCGCGACCAGCCGGTCGCCCGTCACGTAGCCAAACTCGAACGCGACCGTGAGGTCCGGGAACGCGGCCTGCACCGTGTGGAACTGCGACTCGACGAGGGCTGTGGTGCCATCGTCCGTGTTCGTGGCATGCACCAGGCAGTCGCGCGTCGCGGAGGCGAGGATGGCGTCCAGGAACTCGGCGCCCGTCCGCGCGCGGTGCCACTGCGCCATGACGGCGGAGGCGTCCTCCTCGGTTCCGGGGGCGTGATCCGGCTCGGACGGCGGCACGGGCCTCGATTGGGGCGGGAACGTCAACATCGCGCCCGAGTTGAGGTACGACCACAGCTCGATGATCTCGGCCTGCTCGTTGACGCGGGCCACGGCCGCCCCGATCGCGCCGAACACGCGACGTCCGCGGGCGACGCGGAACACCAGCGAGGGCGTCCCGCTGAGTCGCACCTGCACCAGCATCCGGTCGTCGGTGTAGCCGACCTGCTCGATCTCGACGGCCAGGTCGGGATAGAGCGCCCGGGCCTGCGAGGTCTGGGATTCGGTGGCGGCGCGGTCGCCGTGCTCGCCGTTCTGCATGTGGATGACCACGCCGGGGGCGCACACGCCGTGGACGGCGCTGAGCAGATCCTCGCCCTCGAGCGCGGCATCGTGCCAGCGTTCGAACGCGGAGCGGACGTGTTCGATGCTCATCGGCCTGCGCTCACTGAGCGTCGCGCCTCGGCGGGGTCGCCGTGCGGGACACTATGAGTATGCACGAGCGCGGGTCTACTTACCGTGAGTAGATCGACAGTTCCTCGCGGCGGAGGTGATCGCCGAAGGCCTCGGCGATCGCGTCCCACTCGCGCATGTCCCACTCGGAGACGAACGTGATCGCCTTGCCATCGCGGCCCGCGCGGCCCGTGCGGCCGATGCGGTGCACGTACTCCTCGGGGTTCTGCGGCACGTCGTAGTTCACGACGTGGGTGATCTCCGGGATGTCGAGGCCACGCGCCGCCACGTTGGTGGCGATCAGTACATCCAGCTCGCCGGCACGGAACTCCTGCACCACGCGCTCACGTCGGCGCTGATCCATGTCGCCATGCAGCGCGCCCACGCGGACACCCTGCCGCGCCAGGTCAGCCTCGAGGCGGTCGACGCCGCGCTTCATCTTGCAGAAGACGAGTGTGCGGCCCTTCAACTCGCGCTCCACCAGCTCGCGCAGGCCCTTCGCCTTGTCGCGCGTCGCGACCTCGAAGTAGACCTGATCGATGGTGTCGACGGTGCTGAGCTCCGGGTCGACGGTGACCGTCTCCGGGTTCTCCATGAACTGCCACACCAGCCGACGGATCGTGCTCGGCATGGTCGCCGAGAACAGCGCGGTCTGGCGGCGCTTCGGCGTGCGGCTCAGGATGCGGCGGATGTCGGGCAGGAACCCGATGTCCAGCATCTGGTCGGCCTCGTCCAGCACCGCGTAGCGCACGTAGCGCAACGAGAGCGTCCCGCGCTGCAGGTGGTCGATCACACGACCGGGCGTCCCCACGACGATCGCGGGGCGACGCTCCAGCGCCTTGAAGTCCCCGGCCAGCGAGTGCCCGCCGAGGATCCCGACCGCCTCCAGCCCGAAGCCGGCGGCGAGATCCTTCAGGACGTCCAGCACCTGCGAGGCCAGCTCGCGCGTCGGCACCAGAACCAGGCCCTGCACCTCGGCGAGCTCGGGGTCGAGCGCCTCGACCATCGGCACGCCGAAGGCGACGGTCTTACCGCTGCCGGTCTGCGCGACGCCGACGACATCCTTGCCCGCGAGCAGTGCCGGGATGGCGCGCTCCTGGATCGGCGAGGGCTTCGTGAAGCCCCAGCGCGCGATGGCCTGCAGCGTGCGCTCGCCGACGCCGAGGTCGGCGAAGGCCTGCGGCAACAGCGACGGATCGACGTCTGCGGTGACGCGGGGCGTTCGCGGCGCGCGGCGCACCGGTGCGCTCGCGACCGGCGCGGCCTCTTCGATCTCGGCATCCTCGAGGTCTTCGTCCTCGTCGATGTCGTCGGCGTCGCTCGGGTCGTACGCGGCGTAGCCCGACTCTTCCTCGCCATCGAGGTCGTCATCGTCCACGTCGTCATCGGGCTCCGCGAGCTCGTCGTCGGCCTCGCCGGACAGCACCGCCGCAATGGCAACGGAGCGCGGGAGCACCGCTTCATCCTCGTCGGTCTCGTCGTCGTGCTCGTCGAGCGTGTCCTCGGCGTCGTCATCGTCCTCGTCGAGGTCGATCGCGGCGCTGATGGCGTCGGGCTCGTCGTCGGAGTCCTCGGCGTGGGGAGCATCGCCGTCTTGCTCGTCCGTCGCGCCGTCCACGGTGCCCGGGCGGCGACGGCCACGACCCCCGCGGCGCCCACGACGGCGGCGGCGCGGCGCGCCATCCTCGGTCGTGTCAGTCGCGTCGACGTCCCCGTCCTCGGCGTCCTCGTCGGCGACGAGCGCCTCGATCTCCGTCTCGCCGTCGAGCACCGGCACTGCGTCGGTTCCGCGGGGCGGTCGGCCACGGCGCGGCGTGCGCGGACCGGAGTCGTCGCCTGCCTCGCGCGAGGTGACCGGAGACACCGGCTCGCCAACCGTGCGCGACCAGCCGCTCAGGCTGCGCGCGCCGCCCACCAGCACGCGCTCGGTGTCACGGAGGCCCGTGCCACGGCGACGGCGGGCGGGGAGGATGGTGCGGTCGCCACCCTCGGCGGCGGAGCGGAACGCGATGTCCTCGGGGAGGGGCGGATCCAGGTTCTCCCGGTAGGGGCGGAAGGAGGAACGGCCACCACCTCGGCGCTGCCGACTGGCCTGCTCGCGGCGCTGGCGCGCCTGCTCTTCCGTCTCGTTGCGGTCGGTGCCGGCGCTGCGGGCCGTCCAGGAGTAGGAGCGGGGTTCGGACGAGGCGCCCGTGCCCTCGGGGCTGTTACTCGCGCTGCCACGGCCTCTGCCGCGTCCGCCACGCGTCGAGGTGGATGTGGACTCGCGGGCCTCGGCAGCGGGGGGCGCTGCCTGCGCGGCATCCGAGGAGCCTCCGCGGCCCCGGCCGCCTCGTGTACCCCGCCTGCGCCCAGAGCGCTCGCCGTCATCGGGAGGAGGGGCGCTGTCATCGGGGGCCGTGGCGCGGGAGCGACCGCGTGGGGCGGGGGGTTCGGCGGCGGCTGGGGTGGGGGCGCCGGCGCCCAGGATTCGCTTGAAGAAGCCGGCAAGGGGCGTCACCGGGCAGCCCCGGTGTGGGAGGAGGTCATGTGTTGTTCCGTACGTGGTAGGTCGATGGATCCGCGCGCAGACGTCGCGGCGATGGGAATCATTGCACCCATCTTAGCAATTTCGGCAGGTCAATGCGAGGGGGCCGGAACCGCCCCGATCCCCTCGCGTTCCCGCGTCATCAGGAACACGAACGCGAGCATGCCGAGGATCGTGACCACCCCGGCGAACGTGAACACTGCCTCGATGCCCAGCATCGCCTTCACCAGCGCCCCTACCAACGACCCGGCAAGGAAGCCCGTGGCGTTCCCCATCGCGTTCAGGCCCATCAGCGAGCCCATGCCGCCTCGACGCCCGATCTGCACGAAGATCGCCTGCTGCGCCGGGGTCGCCAGCGACTCCGCGACGCCCGCGAGCACCAGCATCCCCAGCACCCACGGCGCCATCGTCATCGCCGGGCCGAGGATCGAGGTGTCGACGAGCGTCCTCGGCACGAGCGGGATCGCGAGGACCGACAGGCCGGAAATGAGCAGGCCCGTCGCCACCAGCATCACGCGGCTCTGGCGGTCGGCCAGCGGGCCGGTGAACGGCTGAAGCGCCGCGCTGACCAGCCCGCGGCTGGAGAGCAGCAGCCCGGCGAACAACGCGCTGTTCGTCCCCAGCCCCTGCTTGTCGATGACGAACACGGCGAGCCACGCCGAGGCCGACCCCCACGACGCGCCGAGGAGCGCGACCAGTAGCGTCGCGCCAACGACCGAGGGGCGGCGGAGCAGCACGCGGTAGGGGACGGGGCCGTCCGCCACGGGCTGCGGGGTCGCCTCGGTCGTCTGCTCGCGGCGGAACGCACGCTCGGACGGCAGGCCGATCAGCGTCAGGAGGGCGGCACCGGCGAGCAGCAGCGCCATCGTCGCGAAGGCCGCGCCGGAGCCGAAGGCGTCGCGGAGACCGCCGCCGAACAGCGGCCCGATGCCGAAGCCGCCCGTCTGGGCGACCGCAAACCAGCCCATGTAGCGCCCCTCGCCACCCGGCGGAGACATCCGGCCGATGTACGCGAGCGACATCGGGAACACGGCGGCGGCACCCACGCCCGACAGAATGCGGAAGAAGACCACGAGTTCCCACGTCGGCGCGAACAGGTAGCCAAGCGCACCGGCCGCGTAGATCGCGAAGCCGATGACGATGAACCGCTTGGGCCCGAACAGGTCACCGAGGCGGCCGACGAACGGCGCGCCGATGATTTGCGCGATCGACAGCCCGGAGAACGACAGCGCGACCGCGAGCGGCGGGCCGCCGAGGTCGTCCTGCACGTGCACCGGCAGCAGCGGAGACACCATGGAGATGCCCGCCATGGCGACGAGCATCGAGATCCACAGGACGACGAAGGGTCGTGTGAGCACTGGCCCCCCTCGGCCTCGCTCCAGTTGGAGGCGTGGGTGCCGCTAGTGGAAGACGACCGTGCGGTTCCCGTGCACGAAGACGCGATCCTCGATGTGCCACTGCACCGCGCGCGCGAGCACGGATCGCTCCACCTCGCGCCCGAGTCGCATCAGGCTCTCGCGCGTGTCGCCGTGCGAGACGCGCACCACGTCCTGCTCGATGATCGGGCCCTCGTCCAGGTCCTCGGTCGCATAGTGCGCGGTCGCGCCGATGATCTTCACGCCGCGCTCGAAGGCGCGCCCGTAGGGGTCTGCGCCGGCGAAGGCGGGGAGGAACGAGTGGTGGATGTTGATGATCCGCGCCGGGTACTCCGCGATGAAGTCGCCGCTCAAGATCTGCATGTAGCGCGCGAGGACCACCAGCTGGATGTCCTGCTCGCGCAGCAGCGCGCGGATCGCCTGCTCCTGCTGCTGCCGCGTCTCCGGCGTCACCGGGAAGACGTGGAACGGGATGCCGAATACCTCGACGTCCTTGCGGAGCGCCTCGTGGTTCGAGATCACGACCGGGATGTCGATCGGCAGCTCGCCCCCGCGCCAGCGCCACAGCAGCTCGAGGAGGCAATGGTCAGTCCTCGACGCGAGGATCGCGACGCGCGGGCGGTGCACCGCGTCCAGCTTCCAGTCCATGTCGAAGCGCGACGTGATCTCAGTGCGGAACGTCTCGCGCAACGCCTCGACGGTGCAGTCGAGGCCGTCGGTCTGGAACTCCACGCGCAGGAAGAAGCGCCCGGCGCCACCCGCGGTCGAGTACTGGTCGGCGGACATGATGTTGGCGCCGTGCTGGAACAGGAACTGCGACACCGCGGCAACGATGCCGGGGCGATCGGGGCACTGGACGATCAGGCGGGCGGAGGGGGCAGCGTTCGCGCTCATGGTTCCGCATGGTACCGGGTGCCGTGCTAGGGGGCTGTTATCCCTTCGGCGGGTCGCCGGATGGCGGCGGGGGCGGCGGCGCCCCGGCAGGCATCGCACGGAACAGGCGGCCCACCGGCACGTCGAGGTGCATCGCCACGGTGCGAGGGATGAAGCACTGCTGCTCGTCGCAGGCCTGGTAGCGCACGGTGATCTCCAGCGGCACGTGGGTAGCGGCATCCGGCGCGTTGTCCGGCTGCGTCCACGAAATGGGCACCTCGATCTCCACGTTGCCGTCCAACACCTCGAAGTCGTGCGGGATGCCCTGCACGCGGAACGGGTGGCCCTCCGGGGTGACCGGCGCGTCGACCACCAGCCCGTCGGGGCCGGTGACGGTCACCTCGGTCGCGACGAAGCCCTCCGGCACGGGCCCGCGGTAGATGTGCAGCCCGGGGTCGAGCGCGAGGCGCACGTAGAGCGGGTCGCGCTGCATGAACAGGAGCGCGTCCGAGGCCAGGACGGCGGACACCTGCACACCCTCGCCCGCCGCCTCGACGTGCGGGTCACCGCCGGCGTCGAAGTCCACGTCGAACATGTCTTTCAGCATCGACTGCGCAGAGGGGCGAACGCGGTAGTAGCGGAAGAACGACTTCTCCGTGACGCGTCCGTCCTCGCCCACGGCGTACGTGCCGGGGTACGGGAGGCCGTAGTACTCGGTCTCCTCGGGACGGATCATCGTGTTGAGGATGCCGTAGCGCTTCATCACCACGGAGCCCTGATCGTACAGCAGCGGGTAGGTGATACCGAACTCGCCCGCGAACTTCGCGAGCACCTCCACCGGGTCATACGAGATCGCGAAGACCTTGATCCCCGCGGCGGTGAAGGTGGGCAGGTTCTGTTGCAGCTGCACGAGCTGCGTGCGGCAGAACGGTCACCAGCGAGCGGAGCGGTGGAACACCACCAGCGCGCGCTGGCCTGCGCGCTCGGCGGTGAAGTTCACCGGCCGGCCGTGCTGATCCATCAGCGTGAAGTCCGGCAGCATCTCGCCGACCTCTGGCCCCGTGGGGAAGTCACCGCTCTCCGGGTACCGGAAGTTCGGCGCGAGCTCCTTCGGTGCGTCGTTGGTCATCGAGGGCCCTCGGGGCGCGGGTGGTGCACTGGCATCGGGCATCATCCTAGCAGCCTCGATACACTGGAACCGTGAACGAACAGCCCATCCCCGGCTCCCCGCCCGCCGGCCGCGCGCCCGCGCAGCGTCAGCCCGCGCTCCTCGACCGCATCGGTGGCCGCGAAGTGATCGAGCGCATCGTCGAGGCGTTCTACGACCTCGTCGAGGCGGACGCGGAACTGCGCGCGCTGTTCCCCGAGGATCTGCGCGCGGGTCGCGAAAAGCAGGCGCTGTTCATGGAGCAGTGGCTGGGTGGCGAGCCACGCTACAGCGAGCAGTACGGGCACCCGCGCCTGCGGATGCGCCACTTCCCGTTCGTCATCGACGAGCGAATGGCGGGCCTCTGGCTTCGACACATGGGCGAGGCGTTCCGCGCCGTCGGCGTGGGCGAGCAGGAGATGGCGGAGGTCTTCGCCGACCTCGGCCCGCTCGCGCGGCACATGGTCAACGCCCACCAGGACGTGCCTCGCACCCCGCTCGGCGACGTCCGCCTCACGTAGTTCGGTCGAGGAGCCCGCAGCCGCAGCGAGCGGCGTCCGAACGGCACCGCGAGGCGCTAGCGCATCCTCGGTCGGGTCTCGCCGACGAGCGGCTTCCGCGCGACGTGCATCGCCACCGTGCCGAACATGAGCATCCGTACCTCTGTCACCTCGAACCCGAGGCCGACGAGGTGGGCGGTCAGCTCACGCGGCGTCAGGAAGTGATCGACCGACAGCGGCAGGTACGTGTACGCGCTGCGGTGGCCGGAGATGAGCCGCCCGAGCAGCGGCACCACACGGTTGAAGTGGAAGCGCGCGAACGGTCGCAGCAGCCCCTCGTCCATCTTCGGGATCTCGAGGACGGCGAGGCGACCGCCCGGGCGCAGCACCCGGAACGCCTCGCGCAGCGCGACGTCCAGGTCCGGCACGTTGCGCACCATGAACGCCGAGCACCACACGTCCACCGAGGCGTCGGGCAGCGGCAGGCACGTCGCGTCGCCGAGGCCGAAACCGGCGTGCGGCGAGATGTCGCGTCCCTTGCGGCGTGCGCGCAGAAGCATCGGTCCCGCGACGTCGAGGCCGACGACGCGGGCGGCGCCCGCCTCGAGGCACGCGAAGGCGAGGTCGCCGGTCCCGCTACCGAGGTCGGCGACGGTGTCGCCCGCGCGCACCACGGCCTTCGCCAGCCGGCGCCGCCAACGGAGATCCTGGCCGACGGTCATCACGCGGTTCATCAGGTCGTAGCGCCCGGAGATCTCGCCGAACATCTCGCGCACGTAGCCGGCGCGGTCCGCGCCCGCCTCGAACATGCGCTCCGGTGCATCCTGTCGCTCGTTCGTCATGCCACGAGGGTACGCGAGCGCAGGGGTATACGCGTGCGCCGCCGGGCGTAGACTCCCGCGCATGACCAACCACGCCCCTCGCGTCGTCGCCCTTTATCGCCATCCCGTGAAGGGGTTCACCCCCGAGTCGCGCGAGTCGCTTGTGGTGCGCGCGGACGGCCGGGTGGAGGGCGACCGCGTGCTCGCGTTCCGCCTGGGCGACGCGCCCGCCGAGGCGCCCCAGCAGGCCGCGGGTGCCGACTGGTGGCCGAAGGTCAACATGCTGGCGCTGGTGAACACACCCGCGCTCGCCCGCCTCGACCTGCAGTACGACGAGGCAGCCCGTCGCATCTCCATCCAGCTCGACGGCGCGCTGCTGGTCGAGGACGCGCTCGACGAGGGCGGCCGCGTGCGGCTTGCGGCGGCAGTCGCGGACTTCGCGCGCTCGCAGGAGGAGCACCCTGACCTCGAGCGGCCCGGGCGACTGCCGCTCCAGCTCATCGGGGACGGGGTGACCGCGCGCTACCAGGACAACTTCACGGGCAACGTCACGCTGCACGGCCGGGGCAGCCTCGCAGCGCTCGCGGGCGCGCTGGGCGACGAGACGCTCGATGAGCGCCGGTTCCGCTCGAACATCGTGCTGGACGGGCTGGACGCGTGGGATGAGTTCGGGTGGGTGGATCGCGCCGTTCGCATCGGCGAGGTGACGTTCGACGTGCTCCGCCCGGCCGTGCGCTGCCTTGCCACCCACGCCAGCCCCAGCGAGGGCGTCCGCGACCGCGAGGTCATGACCACGCTGGTGAACGCCTTCGGCCACGAGCGCCCCTCGTTTGCCGTGCACATGTTCCCGCGTAACGGCGGCGAGGTGCGCCTCGGCGACGGCGTCGAGATCCTCGGCTAGACCGCATCGAGGCAACCGCGCAGGCCTACAATCCGGAGATGCCGGCTTCGCAATCAGCCCCGTACGACTCCGCCGCGCCCGCGGACGCCGAGCGCCTCCAGTGGGCGCTCCGATCCGTCGATGCGCTGCCGCGCCGCCGCGACCAGCTGCTGCCCGCGCTCCTCGTCGCGCAGCACGCGCTCGGCTGGCTGCCGCGCGCCGCGATCGAGCACGCCGCCGCTCATATCCGCGTGCCGGTGTCCGAGGTCTACGCCACGGCGACCGGCTACTCGGAGTTACTGCTGGAGCGGCCGACACCCGGGACGTGGCACGTGTGCACCGGCGTCTCCTGCGACCTCGCGGGTGGGCGTGCCCTGCTCGACGCGGTGAGCGAGGCGCTCCCGGGCCACGCGCTGGAGATCGACTGCCAGTTCCTGTGCGCCCTCGCCCCCGTCGCCGTGGACGACGCCGAGCGCCTGCACGGGCGCGTCACCCCGTCCCGCATCCTCGACGCCGCGACCGAGAGAGCCTCAACGTGATCGGGCCTACACCGACCCAAGCGCTCCGGCGTCTGCACGACGCGCTCGGCGCGCCCCCCGGCGAGGTCGAGGTGCACGTCCTGCGGCATCGCGGCACGTGCGGCGACGCCGTCGATGCCGCCGCGATCACCCTGGACGTCGGCGCACCGGTGGCGGACGCCGCGTGTGACGGCGCGTGCTGGGCCGCGCCCGCGGCGACGGTCGTGCGTCCCGGGCATCGCCACCGCTTCGCGCGCCTCGATCGAGGCGTCCCCGACGAACTGGCGGCATGCGTGCGCGGCGAATGCGATGAACCGCAAGCGGGCAGCGGCGAGGCCGGGCTGACCGTCCGCCTCGGTCGCAACGACGGCTCCCTGACGGACGTCCTCACGCGCGGCGGCTACGGCGCGTACGCCGTCGCCGCGATGTTGCAGCCCGCGCGGATCCTCGAGGTCCTGCGCGGCGTCGGACTGACCGGCCGAGGCGGCGCGCACTTCCCCGTCGCGACGAAGTGGGGCCTCCTCGCGGCGCACGAGCACCCGGAGAAGGTGCTGGTCGTGAACGCCGAGGAGGGCGAGCCGGGCGTCTTCAAGGACCGTCATCTGCTGGAAGGGGACCCGCACCGACTCGTCGAGGGCATGCTGATCGCCTGCCGTGCCACGGGCATTCACGAGGCATATGTCTACATCAACGGGCAGGCGCGGAACGGGCGCGACGCGTTCGAGCGCGCGCTCGCGGACGCAGCCGCCGCGGGCATCCTGGACGGCACAGCGTTCGGCGGCGACCCCGTGACGATTGAAGTGCGATCCGGCGCAGGCGGCTACGTTTGCGGGGAGGAGTCGGTGATCCTCAACTCGATCGAGGGCGAACGACCCGTCCCGCGCTTCAAACCACCGTTCGCCACCGACTCAGGGCTGTGGGGGCGCCCCACGCTGATCAACAACGCCGAGACGCTCTGCGCCGTCACCACGATCTTCGACAGCCCGCCGCCCCCGACGAAGTTGCTTCCGCTATCCGGCGACGTGCCCCGCCCCGGCCTGTACGAGGTGCCGGTGGACGGCAACATGACGTGGGCCAGCGTCCTGGCGATGGCGGGCGTGGCGCCCGCGCGCGTGCAGGCGCTGCTCCTCGGCGGGCCGAGCGGCCGCTTCGTGCTGCCCGAGGAGTTCGACACACCGCTGGAGATGCGCACGCTCGGCGCCGGCGGTACGGTCGTCCTCGGCCCTCGCGCGGACATCGCTGCGATCACACGCAGCCTCGCCGCGTACAACGCGCGCGAGTCGTGCGGCGAATGCACGCCGTGTCGCGAGGGCACGCAGCGCCTCGTGCAGTTGCTCGCCGACCCCGCCACGAACCGCGACCGCATCGACGCGCTGATCGAGGTGATGACCGAGGCATCGCTCTGCGCCCTTGGCGGCATGGCGGGACGTCACGTGACTTCCGCGCTCGCCGCGTTCCCGGATGCGTTCGAAGTGACCGACCCGACCGAGGCGTCGCGATGACCGGCGAGTCGACTGTCACGGTGCCCCTCGAAGCGTGGCGCGAACTGATCGCCGCCGCGACCGATGCCGCCGAGGAGGTCTACATCTCCTCGAACTTCACGCGCCGCAGCGGCGTGACGGAGCGGCACGCGCGCCTCGTCGCCGCGCTCGAGGCAGTGAGACACGTCGATGCCTGAGATCGCGCTACCGATCGCGACCGCGCCGATCGAGGTGACCGTCGACGGCCGCACTGTCACCGTCCCGCGGGGCGCGATGATCCTCGAGGCGATCGAGGCGGCACGCGCCGACCTCCCGCACCTCTGCACACCGGATGCGCGCGGCCCGCTCGGGGCCTGTCGCACCTGCCTCGTCGAAGTCGAGGGCAGCGCACGCCTCGTCGCCGCATGCCACACGCCGATCGCCGAAGGCGCCGCGATCCGCACTGACGGCGAGAAGGCGCAGCGCGTCCGCCGCGGCGTGCTCGACCTCACGATCGGCATGTCGGACGACGGCATCGGCCACGGCGCCGCCGCGCAGCACGCGCGCGCCCATGGTCTGGAGGCTTCGTCGTATGCACCGAGGCCACGCGCCACGGGCATCGGCGCACCGGTCGACGCGAGCAACCTGTTCTTCAACCTCGACATGACGGACTGCATCCTCTGCGGCCGCTGCGTGGCTGCGTGCCAGCGCACGCAGCACATCGGCGCGATCGGCATCAACGGCCGCGGCGCCACGGCGCACATCGGCGTCGCGTTCGACGCCGAGTGGGAGGACTCGATCTGCACATCGTGCGGCCAGTGCGTGTCGCAGTGCCCCACCGGCGCGCTCATGCCGAAAATCGCGCCGGCCACCGCATCCCATCGCGTCGAGGTCGACCGCCCCGCAATGATCGCGCTCCCCGTCGTCGTGGCGCCCTCGACGGTCGCCGTCACCGAGACGACGTGCCCGTACTGCGGCGTCGGGTGCGGCCTGTCGGTACGCGTGGAGGACGGCCGCATCGCGTGGGTGGACGGCATGCCGGGCAACGGCTCATCGCAGGGCATGACCTGCGTGAAGGGCCGCTTCGGCCTCGAGTTCGCGCAGTCGGAAGAGCGCCTCACGCAACCGCTGGTCCGTCGAGGCGGCAAGGGCGCACCGCTGGAGCGCGCCACGTGGGACGAGGCACTCGACCTGGTAGCGCAGCGCTTTGCGGCCTCGGTCGGCGCGTTCGCGGGCATCGCCTCGGCGAAGGCGACGAACGAAGACGGCTACGTGATGCAGAAGTTCGTGCGCGCCGTGATGGGCACAAACAACATCGATCACTGCTCCCGCATGTGCCACGCCCCGTCCGTGGTCGCGCTGCAGGAGATGGTCGGTTCCGGCGCGACCAGCAACTCCTACGCCGACTACGACATCGCCGGCACGCTGCTCGTCGTCGGCAGCGACACGGCGCAGAACCATCCCGTGATCGCATCGAGGCTGCGGCGCGCCGTCGAGGATCGCGATGCGACGTTGATCGTCGTGAACCCGATCCGCATCGACCTCTGCGACCTCGCGGAGATCCACTTGCAGCCGCACCCCGGCACCGACGTCGCGCTCTTCAACGCGATGGCGCACGTGATCCTCGACGAGGGCCTGTGGGCACCCGAGTTCGTCGAGGCGCGCACGGAGGGCTTCGAGGTGTGGCGCCGCGTGGTCGACCAGGTCACGCCCGAGGACGCCGAGCGCATCTGCGGCGTGCCGGCTAATGACATCCGCCGCGCCGCGCGCCTGTACGCGCGCCCTCGCCCCGGCCGGGACGGCGAGGAGCGTGGCTCGTGCCTGATCTGGGGCATGGGGATCACGCAGCACACCAATGGCTCTGACAACGCGCGCTCGCTGATCAACCTCGCGCTGGTCACCGGGCAGGTGGGCGGCCCGGGCAACGGCATCTCACCGCTGCGCGGCCAGAACAACGTGCAGGGCTGTTCGGACTCGGGCTGCCTGCCGAACTCGTTCCCGGCCTACGAGCCCTACACCGGCCCCGCGCACGCGAAGTACGAGGCCGCGTGGGGCGTCGACCTCGTGCAGACGCCCGGACTCCAGTCGACGCACATGATCGAGGAAATGATCGAAGGCCGGCTGCGCGCCCTGTACGTCGTGGGCGAGAACCCGTTGATCAGCGATCCGTACCTCGCGCACACGCGGGACGCCTTCGCGAACCTCGACTTCCTCGTGGTGCAGGACATCTTCATGCACGAGACAGCGGAGATGGCGGACGTGGTCCTACCCGCCGCGTCGTTCGCGGAGAAGTACGGCACGTTCACCAACTCCGAGCGACGCGTGCAACTCGTGCGCCCGCTGCTGCCGATGCCCGGCGAGGCGCGCGAGGACTGGGCGATCACCGCCGAGATCGCACGCCGTGTGCTGCGCATCCTCGAGCGTCCTGTGCGCGGCTTCGACTACCCCGACAGCAGCGCGGTGTTCGAGGAGATGGCGTCGCTGATGCCGATCATCGCCGGCCTGTCGCACGACCGCCTCGAACGCGAGGGCGGCCTGCAGTGGCCCGTCCCGGACGCGACTCATCCCGGCACGTCGAGGCTGTTCGAGACGGAGTTCGCGCGTGGCCTGGGCAAGTTCGTCGCGGTGGAGCAGGGCCCTGCCGCCGCTGAGCTGCCCAGCAAGCGCTTCCCGTACACGCTGGTCACCGGGCGCTCGCTGTACCACTGGCACACCGGCGTGATCACGCGGCGCGTGCCGGGACTCCTCGACACCGTCCCTGTGCTCGCCGTCGACATGCACCCCGCGGACGCCGCGAGCCTCGGCTTCGCGGACGGCGACGAGGTGCAACTGGCATCGAGGCGTGGGGAGATCGTCGCGGAGTTGCACGTCGACGCACGGATGCAGCGCGGCGAGCTCTTCGTGCCGTTCGTGCAGTTGCAGGGCATGGCGGCGAACTTCCTCACGAACGACGCGCTCGACCTGCCCTCCGGCATCCCGGAGTTCAAGGCCTGCGCCGTCCGCGTCGAGCGCCCCGGGACGCCCTCGCGCGCCGGTGCCGGCCCGCGGCGCCAACGCAAAGGCCGCGCCCCGATCGGCGCGTCCGGCCTCCGCCCCGGCGACGAGCGCTAGCGCGGGGTCACGTGCGTTGCGTCGGCGGAGGAGACCCGGCCTGTCCCGCGCAGTCTCCTCGACGCGAGCCCGCTAGTAGCGGCGCGTCTCCGTGCGCACGACCACCGTCGCGATGAACGAGACGAACGAGATGACGAGGGCGCCGAAGAAGGCGGACCAGAAGCCATCGATCACAAAGCCGAGACCGAGCTGACTCGATGCCCACGCCGTCACCAACAGCAGCACGCCGTTGATGACCAGCACGAACAGCCCGAACGTGAAGACGATCAGGCAGCACGAGACGAACGTAGCAAGGGGGCGCAGCAGCAGGTTCACGATCGCGAAGATCGCCGTGCCTGCCAGCAGCGACTGCCAGTCCGCGATGTGGATGCCCGGCACCAGCGCATCCGCGAGAAACAGCCCCGCGAGGTTCACGATGAACCGCAGAATCAGCGTGCGCGGCGCCCAGGGATCGCCGCGCTGATCGAACCGCACCAGGACGCCGTTGCTGCTCATGGGCGCATCGTACCAGCGGGTGAGCGGCCCCTGCCCATAGAATGCCCCCATCCCACAGGAGGTTCCCCATGCCCGTTCCCGGTCAGCCCACCCACGAGTTCGTCACCGTCGAGCAGCGCGATCACATCTGGTTCGTCACCCTCAACCGACCCGAGGTGATGAACTCCCTGCACTACGACGCCTCCGGCGAACTCGCACGGGTGTGGGATGACTTCGCCGCGGATGACTCGGCGTGGGTCGCCGTGCTCACCGGCGCGGGCGACCGCGCGTTCTGCGCGGGCAACGACCTGAAGGCCACGGCCGCCGGCACGAACCGCCACATCAGCGAGTTCGATCGAGGCTTCGGCGGGCTGACGGATCGCTACGACCTGTTCAAGCCGGTGATCGCCGCGGTCAACGGCTGGGCGATGGGTGGCGGCTTCGAGCTCGCACTCGCCTCGGACATCGTCATCGCGTCCGACCGCGCAAAGTTCGGGCTGCCCGAGGTGCGCGTGGGGCTGTACGCCAGCGCGGGCGGCATCCACCGCCTGCCGCGCCAGATCCCCCAGAAGATCGCGATGGGCATGATGCTCACCGGCAAGCCGATCGACGCGCAGGAGGCGTACCGCGTCGGTCTCGTGAACGAGGTCGTGCCGCACGAGGATCTGATGGCCGCGGCGGAGCGCTGGGCGCGCGAGGTCCTCGTAGGCGCGCCGCTGGCCGTGCGCGGCACGAAAGAGGGCGCGCTACGCGGCCTCGACCGCACGCTGCAGGACGCCTTCCGCGGCGAGAAGCGCGGCGACTACGCGTGGCTGCGCCGCCACGAACTCAGCGCCGACCGCGTCGAGGGTCCTCGTGCCTTCTCGGAGAAGCGCGAACCAAAGTGGGTCGGACGGTAGCGGGCGCCCGAGACCTTCACCCCACCCCTCTCCCGAAACCGGGAGAGGGAGAGGGAGCCGGAATCGCGGCGGGAGCCGGGATTCGATGCAGAACCCTCTCCCCGTTCGGGGAGAGGGCAGGGTAAGGGCTTCCCCCTCGTCGTTACACCTCGGACAGATCGACCGCGCGGCCTTCGAGGCGCGAGCGGTGCGTAGCCTCCAGCATCCGCATGTAGTTCAGGCCGTCCTCGAAGTTCGTCAGCGTGACCGGGGCGCCGGTGCGGATCGAGTCGACGAAGTCGGCCTCGACGCGCCAGTCGATGTCGGTGCCGGCGTCCGGCGCGAGCGGGGCGAGCGTGCCGCCGACGGACGTGAACTGCATGCGATCGCCGATCTCCCAGTGCAGCGTGCCGTTGCTGCCGTACACCGAGATGCCGCTGGTGCCCGGGCCTGGGTTCGGCGTGACCGTGCTGAAGCGGTAGATCACGCGCGCGCCGCTCTCCAGCGTGGCGAACACGCCGAGGCTGTCGGGGACGTCGATCTGGCGCGTCTCGCCGGTCTCGGCGTCCACGCGCGAGGTCATGAACGTCGCGCCGTCCGCGAGGATGCGCTTCGTCGGGCCGAGCCAGCGCGAGACGACCTCGGTGTAGATGCCGTAGGACATGACGTTCACGCCCGACAGGTCGGTCCGCTCGCGCCAGTGCAGCGGCGCGGAGGGGTCGATGTTCGCGCCGGTGAGCACGGAGACGTGCACCTCGCGGATCTCGCCGAGCGAGCCGTCACGCACGAGGCGCTGGATCGTGCGCCACGACTTCAGGTCCGGGGGGCCGGGGACGATCTGCGCGACGAGGTTGGGGTGCGCCTTCGAGGCGGCCAGCATCTCGCGTGCCTCGGCGGCGTTCATCGCCATACGCGCCTCGGTCAGGACGTGCTTGCCTGCCTCCAGCGCCCGCACCACGTACTCGCGGTGCCGGTACGGCCAGGTGCCGATGCAGATCGCATCGATGTTCGGGTCCCGGAACAGCGCCTCGGGGTCCGTCTCCACCCGGCCGATGCCAAACGCGTCGGCGACGCGGTGACCGCTCTCCGGCGAGCGGTTGCAGACGGCCACCAGCTCCACCCCGTCGATCGCCTGGAAGCCGGGGATGTGCCTCGTGCGCGTGTTCGCGCCCGCGCCGATCAGTCCAATCCGCAACGTGTCCGCCATCCGAGGTCTCCCTTGCCAAGCCGCCCGTGGGGGGCACCTTCGTCGCGTCGGGACGATACCGCAGACCACCCTCTGCCCGCGATCCAGGAATTCGAGGGGGTTTGTAACGGCGAGAGGGGCGATTACTTGCCATAATCGCACCAGCAAGCGAGCGTGACAGGTACACTTTGTGCCACGCGAGTGCTGGTCATTGACGACGAAGTTGACATCGCCGAGATCGTCCGGCTGACCTTCGGCCTGCGCTGGCCGGAGGCCGAGGTGATCACCACCCCGACCGGCGAGCAAGGCGTGGACGCTGTCGAGCGCGAGGCGCCCGACCTGGTGCTGCTCGACATCGGTCTCCCCGACATCGACGGGTTCGAGGTGTGCGAGCGCATCCGCCACTTCTCCGACGTGCCGATCGTCATGCTGTCCGCTCGGCACGAGGAAGTGGACAAGGTCCGCGGCCTCGAGCTCGGCGCTGACGATTATGTCACCAAACCCTTCTCCCACATCGAACTGCTCGCCCGCGTGCGGGCGGTGCTCCGGCGCTCCGAGTCGCAGGAGCCCACGCGCGAAGGCCCCCCATTCGACGCGCCCCCCCTGTTCATCGACTACTCGAGCCGCGAGGTCCGCGTGCAGGGCGAAGAGGTCAAGCTCACGCCCATCGAGTACGGCCTGCTGTATCACCTGACCCGGAACGAGAACCGCGTCTTAACCTTCCGTACCCTTTTGGCGAAGGTCTGGGGGCGAGAGTATATGGACGAAACCGACTACCTGAAGGTGCACATCCAGCACCTGCACAGGAAGCTCGGTGACGACCCCCAGAACGAACCGATGATCGCGAACGAGCGAGGCGTCGGCTACAAGTTCATCCGCCGAGCACGCGCAGACGTCGGCCGGAAAGCAGTGCGGTGACCTCGAACGATCCGAACAATCCGAACACCGGCACCGGCGCGATTCTCCGCGCCCTCGGCGGGCTGATGGCCGCGCTCGGCGGCGATAACCGCGGCGTGGACGACGGCGCACAGCCCACGACTCCGCCCGTGTACGAATCGCAGCGCGATGGTTCGCGTGGCACGGGCACGCCCCCTCGCCCGCAGCCCCAGCGCTTCGAGGCAGCCCGCCCCGCTCCGGCACCCGGCGCGTTCGTCCCCAGCCCCGCCACCTCGACCGAGGTCGAGATGCTGCTCAGCGACGCGCGACGCCGCGCGGAGAGCATCCTGCAGGAGTCGATGGAGCGAGCGAACGACCTGCTCGCGCGCGACCGCCAGAACGCGAACATGGCCACGCGCACCGAAGTGGACTCGCTCCGCCGGTCCATGGACGAACTGCTGCAGGGACTCCGCGACGTCCAGTCGCGCGTCGGTCGCATCGAGTCGATCCTCGGCAACGGTCGCGCGCCGATCGCTCCGCCGGCAGCCGCAACCCCGATCGCGCCGCCGCCCACGGCTGCCACGCCAATCGCTCCGCCTGCGCCGGTTGCGCCGCCTGCGTCGGTCGCACCGCCGCCCGCGCCCCCGCGCCCGGCGTTCGCGCCACCGCCCCCGCCGGAGGAAGAGCGCCGCCCCGGTGGCCTGAGCGTCGTTGCGCCTCAGCCGTCGCGCCCCGCGGCGCCGCCGCCTCCGCCCCCCGCCGCCATTCCCCCGTCCGCCGTCCCGCCGATGCGTGGAAGCGGCCAGTCGGCCGCCGCGCACGCTCCGCAGCGCCAGCCCGAACCCGAGCCCGAGGTCGAAGAAGCGCCCGCCGCATGGCAGCGCGATGACGGCGAGGCCGTTGGCACCCTCGCCACGTTCACGCCCGCGGATGGCGCAGTACAGCTGCGCGCCGCTCCCGTCTCCGGCTTCCAGGGCCTGATGCGTCTGCAGGACGCGCTCCAGCGCATCGCCGCCGTCCGGCAGGCGACCGTCGAGGCGTACTCGCAGGGTGAAGCCCGTCTCCGCCTCGAGCTCTCGGCCGACGTCGACTCCGACGAGATCGCCGAGGGACTGAGCGCCGGCCTCGGCCAGAGCGCCGTGGTCCAGGAAGCATCCGAAGGCGAGCGATCGATCACGATCGCGTTCGGCTAGTCCTGACGCTACAGTCAGTTCGTTCGTACCCGCGGCGGGGGCCTGCGGGAGGCGTTTGAGTTGACCGATCCCACTCCGGCCGAGCGCGCGACCTCGCCTGGCGAGTCGCGCCCGATCGTCCGCCGTTCATGACCACGACTTCCGTGGCTCGCGCGCGCCGCAGCGGCGTGCTGCTGTGGATCCTCGCGCTGGTCGGCGGCATCGTCGTCGCCGGCGTCCACCTCGCCGTCACGTACGTCGTACTCGATCGGTTCGAGCCGCTTCTACTCGCCGCGGACGCCGGCATCCTGCTCCTCGTGCTCGCTCCGGCCGCCTGGTACATCAGTTCCGTCACGGACGAGCGCCAGCGTCACGCCGCGCAGATCGTCCTCCTCGACGTGGTCGCGGAGCCGCACAACATCGGCGACGCCGCGCGAGGTGCGCTCGCGGCGCTCGTGCGGCACGAGATCGCGCAGGCCGGCGTGATCGCCCTGGCCGACGAGCAGAGCGATGCGCAGCGCATCCTCGCCGCGATCGGCTACCCCGAGGGCTGGGCGAAGACCGCCCCGCTGGTGCGCTACAACAACGGTCCGGAGCCGAACGCGCGCCGCGATCGCGGCGAGGTGCACCCGTGGGTCGCACCGCTGGGCACCGCGCTGGGCAAGCGCCCATGGGTCGCGCGCATCCCGATCACCAGCAACGGTGACCTGATCGGGCTGCTGCTCCTCGTGTCGAAGAAGGCCGGCGTGGTGCGCGATCCGGTGGTCCTCTCCACGATCGCGGCGCAGGTGGGCGCGGCGCTGGATCACGGCGCGCTGTACGAGGCTTCGTACCAGCGCGAGCGTGACCTGGAGGGTCAGGACCAGCGCCGCCGCGAGTTCATGGGTGCGCTATCGCACGAGATCCGCACGCCGCTGATGTCGATCCAGGCTTTCGCCGATCTGCTGCGCATCGACAACGAGTCGATGGACAGCGGCGCCGATGAACTGGTCGCGTCGCTGACCTTCAGTGTGGAGCGCCTGAACCGCCTCGTGACCGACCTGATCGACCTCGGTCGCTCCGGCGGCCAGGAGTTCGAGGTGCGCCTCGGCGAGGTCGACGCGGTGGAGGCGCTGCGCAACGCGGAGGCCTTAATGCGCCCCGCCCTCATGCTGCGCGAGCAGACCGTGATCGGCGACGTGCCGGAGGCGCCGCTCTACGTGGTCGCCGACCCTCACCGGCTGGAGCAGGTGATCCTCGCGATCCTATCGAACGCCAACCGCCACGCACCGCCCGCGAGCGACATCGTGCTGCGCGCCGTGCGCACGCCGGAAGGGCGTGTCCGCCTCGAAATCCGCGACTACGGCGACGGCATCGCGCGCGAGGATCGCGAGCGGATCTTCGAGGCGTACTACCGCGTGCGCGGGCCGGGCGGCGAGTCCGTGCCCGGGTCCGGCCTCGGCCTCGCTGTGGCGCGACGACTGATCGAGGCACAGGGCGGCCGCGTGTGGGTGGACGCGCCAGAGGACGGCCCCGGCGCGCGCTTCTGCATCGAGCTGCGCGCCGCACCGGACCGCACGTAGCGCCCCCCACGGCCGCCGCGCGGGCTGTCCCCGCGCGCGTGCGATAATCCACCGCAATGCACCTGGCGCACCTCGCCCTCACTGACGTCCGATCCTTTCGCCATCTCGCCATCGACCTCGCGCCGGGCATCTACGTGATCGCCGGCGAGAACGCGGCGGGCAAGACGAACCTGCTCGAATCCGTGGCGATGCTCGCCACGACGAAGGGCGTGCGCAGCGGCCCCGACCTCGATCTCATCTCGTGGCAGGCCGTCGTCGAGGATCCCCTGCCGGCGGCGCGCCTTGAGGCCGACGTGGAGACGGCGGCGGGCAAGCGCTCGTTGGAGGTCGCTGTGATCGCGCAGGTGGCCGTCGCGGGCGTCCCGCCAACGCGTGCGGGCAAGCGCTTCCGCGTAAACGGCGTCGCGAGGCGCGCCACCGACCTCATCGGGCAACTGCGCGTGGTGATGTTCGCCGCCGATGACCTCGCGATCATCGACGGCCCGCCCGTGAACCGGCGTCGCTACCTCGACCTCACGATCTCGCAGCTCGACCCCGCGTACCTGCGCGCACTGCAGCGCTACGCGCGCGTGCTGGAGCAGCGCAACAGCCTGCTTCGCCGACTGCAGGAGCGCGGCGGACGCGGCCTCGATCAACTCGACTTCTGGGACGATGAGCTCGCCGCAGCGGGGGCGCTGATCCTCGCGCGGCGCGCGGAGTCGGTGCGTGCCCTCGCCCGCGACGCCGCCGACCGCTACGCCGAGCTGGCCGCGACGACCGAGGAGACGCTGGAGATCCGCTATCTCCCGGGCGTCCCCGCCAGCGTGCAGGAGGCCCTGCGCGAGCACGACCTGCAGGCGCACCTGCGAGCCGCGCTGGAGGCCGGGCGCGTCGAGGACGTGCGCCGCGGCATGTCGCGCATCGGCCCGCACCGGGACGACCTCTCGTTCCTCATCTCGGGGCACCCCGCTGGGATGACCTCCTCGCGCGGCCAGCAGCGCAGCGCGGCGCTGGCGTTGCGCCTCGCGGAGGTCGCGCTGTCCACGCGACGCACCGGTGACCCGCCGGTGCTGCTGCTGGACGACATCCTGTCGGAGTTGGACCCGCGCCGCCGCGAGCGCATCCTGCACGTCGCCTACGGCGTGGACCAGGTGCTGATCACGACGCCCGACGAGGATCGCCCGAGCCGCGAGGAACTGCCCGGCGCGCTGCGGATGCGCCTGTTCGAGGGCGCGCTCACGCCGATCGCCCCGTTCGAGGCGGGCTAGCTCCCAACGATCATCGTCACCGCGCGCGGCTCCACCTCGACGTGCAGGGGGGCGTCCGGCCCGCAGTGGCCCACCGCGTCCCCGTCTACCTCGACGGGCAGTGATCGCGCGGGGGTGATCGTGATGCGGGACGCCTGCCGCTGCACGATGCCGCGCACCGCGCGCTCATCGAGCCGTCCACGCACCGCCTGCAGCCCGAGGCCGAGTCGCGCCCACAGTCCGTCGCCCTCGAACATCGTGACCTCGACGAGACCGTCGTCGAGCGCCTGCCGTCGCGTCAGGGCGACCACCCCGCCGTATCGATGTGTGTTCGCTGCGCACGCGAAGAACAGCCGTGGCAGCCGCACCTCGTCACCGTCGAGGATCACGACCGTCTCGACGGCGGGCACGCTCGCCAGGGTCGCGAGGCCGAAGAGGCCGTACGCGGTGCGGCCGAGCAGGCGCTTCCAGCCGGGCCGCGCCTCCACCGCTTCGACGGCCGCGGCATCCAACCCGGCGCCACACACCAGCAGGAAGCGCACGCGCGCCTCGTCGCCCACCCACGCGACGCCGAGGTCCACGCGCCGCCGCTCGCCGTGGACGAGCAGCGCGAGGGCGCGCGTCGGGTCGCGGGGGATGACTGCCTCGGCGGCCCAGACGTTCGCCGTGCCGGCCGGGATCACTCCCACGGCGGTCGTCACGCCTTCACCAGCGGCGCGCACGCCGTTCACCACGGTGAGCAGCGTCCCGTCGCCACCACACGCGAGCACGGCGTCGATCCCCGCGCGCGCATGTCGCTCCGCGCGCGCGACCGTGTCCGCACGGCTGCTCGCGACCTCGATGGTCACGTCCCAGCCACGCGGCTCCAGCGCGCGAGCGGCCGCCAGCAGCACGGGGAGCTCCACGGCGCCACGTGCGGCGGGGTTCGCGATGACGACGGCGGTCTGGCGGGGGGCGGACATGCCTCGATGCTACCGAGGTGCGACAGTGGGCGCAGCGGGAGCCTCGGCTAAGATGGCTTGGGTGGTACCAGACCCGGCAGGAGTCGCACGTTGATCGAGATCGTTCGCTTTGACCACGTGAGCCAGGCGGTGGCCGAACTCGGCCCGCAGATCGACATCCTGCAAAGCCTCTTCGGCTTCCAGGCGGGCGAGCGCTTCGAGAGCGAGGACGGCTACCTCGGCGTCCACCTCGCGATGCCGGGCGTATCCGACCTCGGCTGGGAGGTGCTGGCACCCAGCAGCCCGACCTCGACGCTGCACAAGTTTCTCGAGGGCCCCACGGGCCCGGGGCTGCACCACCTGACGATCCGCGTGCGCGACACGCGGCAAGCGGCCGCGGCGCTCCGTGCCGAGGGCGCGCAGCCATGGGCCGGCGGCCCGGTGCTGGAGGGCGAAGAGCCCGACGTGATCTACATCCACCCGCGCAGCGGCGGGCATGGCTTCCTCTTCCAGCTGTACGAGGGCGAGCCGTGGCACACCATGCCGCCCGTCCCGGACGACGACCCCAACACCCTGGGCATCAAGGCACTGAACCACATCTCGCACGCGTACTCCTCGTGCGACGAGTTGGGTGACTGGTACGAGCGTCTCTTCGGCATGGAGACGATCCACCGATCGGTCGGCGACGGCTCCGACACCGGCTTCCGGACGCGCGTGCTGGAGCACCGCACCCGCCAGCTGCGCATCGAGAACATCGAGCCGGCCAGCGGCGCCTCGTTCATCCAGCGCTTCCTCGAGCGGCGCGGGCCGGGCATGCACCACGCGACGTTCGAGGTGCACGACTGGCTGCGCGCGGTGAACGCGTGCGCCCGCCACAACATCCCGATCTTCGGCGAGCGCTCGGACGAGACGGACGGCGTGCCCTGGCGCGAGGCGTTCATCCACCCGCGCCACACGGGCGGCGTGCTGGTGCAGTTCTTCTGGCAGGCCGAAGAGGGCGCCTGGATCTAGCGGGCCGCTCGCTCGCCTCGCTAGTTGGGGTGCACCACTGAGCGCACGCCCTGCGAGGCGGTCGAGGACAGGTGCGCCATCGCGGAGCTCTCGCCGTAGACCATCAGCCGGTCGCCGCGCTCGATCAGCGTGTCGCCGCGCGGGCCGACCTGCAGCGGCTGCGAAGCGCGCTCCAGCCCCATGACCTGCAGTCCCGCGTTGGGCGGGAACACGTCCTGCAACGTGCGCCCCGCGAGGCCCGCCGCCTCGTCCTCGACCACGATCTCCGCGAGGACGTTGCTGCCCGCGGTGTTGCTGCCGCGCGCGGCGAGCGTGTCTATGAAGTCCATCAGCATCGGCTGCACCGCGCTGAGCGCCATGCGCCGCCCGCCGATGCGGTACGGCGACACCACGCGGTCCGCGCCCGCCGAGGAGAGCCGACGCTCCGCCGGCTCCGAGCCCGCGCGCGCGACGATGAAGAGCCGGGGGTTGAGCGCGCGCGCGGTGAGCACGATGTAAGTGTTCTCAACGTCCGAGTCCGCCGCAGCGATCAGCGCCCGCGCACGCGACACGCCGGCATCGTTCTGGGTCTCTTCCTCGGTCGCGTCGCCGCGCACCACGACCGCGAGCGGGTGCTCCGCGGTCGCGAGGGTGTGCTCGTTGCGGTCGATGATGACGAACGTCTCGCCGCGCGCGGTGAGCTCGTGTGCGACCTCGCGCCCCACGCGGCCATAGCCACAGATGATGAAGTGCTGTTCCATGCGACGTACCTTCCGGCTGCTCCGGCGCAGCCCGAGCTCCTCCGCCAACTCGCCCACGACCACGGTCTCGACCACGGACGTCGCCGTGTAGAAGAGGAAGCCGACGCCGGCGAGGCTGTAGAACACCGTGAACAGCTTGGCGCGCGTCCCGAACTCGTGGACCTCGCGGAACCCGACGGTGGTGAGCGTGGTCACCGCCTGGTACAGCCCGTCGACGAACCCGTAGTCCTCAACGTAGGCGTACCAGAGCGTGCCGATCGCGAGGATGCCCGCGAGGAGGCCCGTGAGAAGCAGGAGCCGTCGCACGAATCCTCCGCCGCCCGCCCGGGGCGGCCGAGGTGGCCGCTAGCGCTGGGCGATGCGCTTCCGCTTGTGCTGTACGTAGTCGACCAGAATGTACTCGCCCAACCGGTCTGGTGTCGTGTAGAACACCCTCCCGCCGTTGATCTTGGCGAGCTGGTTCACGAACTCCTTGAGGTAGTAATTCCGATCGAGCATGAAGGTGTTGATCGTGATGTCTTGCTGGGTCACGCGCTTCACGGCCTTCAGCGTCTCGCGAATCGTCACCGGGCTCGGCGGGTAGGAGAACTGCGAGCGGCCGCGCTCCAAGTGCGCCGTCGGCTCACCGTCGGAGATCATCAGGATCTGCCTCGACCCCACGCGATGCTTCGCCAGCAGGCGCTCGGCCAGCAGCAGCGCGTGGTGCATGTTGGTGCCGAGAACGCTCTCGTCCCACCGCACGTACGGCAGTTCCTGCGGCTTCAGCTCCCGCGCGTACGCGGAGAAGCCGATGATATAGAGGCTGTCTTTCGGGTACTGCGCCTTGATCAGGTTCTGCAGCGCCAGCGCGACCTTCTTCGCCGCCTGGAACGAACCACGCAGCGCCATCGACCACGAGAGGTCGACCATCAGCACGGTCGTCGTCGTCGTCATCAGCTCGCTGCGGTAGATCTCGAAGTCGTCTGGCGACAGGTGCACCGGCGAGCCGGAGCCCTCGCGCTCCACGGCGTTCATGATCGTCTTGCGCATGTCCAGGTGGAACGGGTCGCCGAACTCGTACGGCTTGGATTCGTCCAGCCGCTCGCCGTGGCGCCCGCTCTCCGGCAGCGGGTGGTTGCCGATGCCCTGCTTCTTCAGTTGGCGGTAGATCTCCGTCAGCGCGTTCTGGCCGATCATCCGCGTGCCGCGCGGCGTGAGCTGCCACTCGTCACCCTCGCGGCGGATGTAGCCCGCCTCCTCGAGGACCTCGAGGAGCTGCTTCAGCTCATCGAAGGAATCGACCGCCTCGTCGCCGAGCAGCTCGCGGAGCGCCTCGGTGTCCACCTGGTCCAGCTCGCCGGTGTACTGCGCGCGCTCCAGCCCGCGCTCCAGCGCGTCGATGTCCTGCATCTCGCTCATCAGGTTCATCGCGGCCTGGAGGTCGACTTCCTCGTCGCCCCGGAACGGGTACGAGTTCGACTGGTCACGCGAGGGGTTCAGGAAATCGAGGTTCTGCGCCAGCTCGGACATCTCGGCTTCGAGCTCCGCGTCGCCGAGCTTGTCGGCCATGAGCGACTGGAGCTGCTGGCGCTGGTCGCCCGGCAGCGAGTCCATCAGCGACTGCATCGCCGACATCTGCGACTGCATCTGCGAGATCAGCTCGTCCAGCGACTGCGGCGGGTTGTCCCCGAACATGTCGCCGAACTGGTCCATGAAGCCATCGAAGTCGGGCGTCTCGCCGCGCATCTTCTGCGCCAGCATGTCGTTCAGCGCCTTGACCATGTCCTTCATGCGCTGCTTGTCGCCGTCCGACATCTCCTCGACCATCTTCTGGACGTCTTTGAAGAAGGAGTTCGTCATCGCCTGCTTGAGCTGGTCGACCAGCTCCTGGAAGCGAGACTGCGCGTCGGGGTTGAGGAACTCGTAGTTCTGCAGGTCCTTCATCTGGCCCGCGGTGTCCTGCGGCAGATGATCGAGGAACTGCTGCTTGCGCTCCGCGATGCGGCGCAGCATCTCCTCGAACTGCTCCTGCTCGGAGCGCGCGCCACCCTGCTGGCCGTTCTGCGCGCCGGGCTCGCCTCCCTCGGCCGACTCGCCGCCGGACTGCGGCTGGCCCTGCTGACCGCGCTGCCCCTGTTGCCCACGCTGGCCGGGCTGCTGCTGCCCACGCTGTCCGCGAGGTCCCTGCTGGCCGCGCTCGCCGGGCTGGCCCTCGGCCCCATCCGCGTCGCTGCCGTCACCGTCCTGCGAGGCGTCGTCTCCGGGCTGCTGCTGAGCGCCGCTGGCGTCCGGCTGGCCCTCGCCGTTCTCGGCGTCGCGCTGGTCGCGCTCCTGCTGGGCGAGGCGCTCCTCGAGCGTTTGCCGCTCGAGGTCGAGGATCTCCTGCAGCTGGCGCTTCAGGTCCTCCATCACACCGCCGAGGTCGAACTGGTCGAGGCGCTGCCGGCGCTGCTGGCGGAGCTGCTGCAGCAGGTCGCGCAGCCCCTGCGTGCGGTCGCCCTGCTGAGGACGCATCCCGCGCTGCATCAGGTTCCGCAACGCGTGCTGCAGGTCCCCGAAGTTCATCAGGTCATCGGCCAGCGCATCCAGCACCTGGTTGGGATCCAGGCCCGGGATCGACTGCGTGCCATCCCACTCGCTGTAGCGGTAGATCATGGCCACGGAGAGCCTCGATTCGAGGTGGGAGCCCCGCGCGTCGAGGCGAGCGTCCGCCCGGGGCTAGCCCCGGTAGAGCGCCCGTCCCGAAACGCGATCCTTGTTCAGTCGCTTGTTGAGGTGCAGACCCTCCAGCACGAACTCGATCGCGCTCGCCTGCACCTGCGGCCGCTCGTCGCGCGTGATCTCGCCGACCACCTCGGCCAGGCCGTCGATGTCATTGAGCAGGCGCTGGTACTCGGTCGCAGGCTTCGCCTCGCCGGTCTCCACGTTGCGGCCGCTGCGGAACGCATCGACCACCACGTCCATGTCCTGATCGCCGACGAGCCGGTTGAACGTCGCCACCACGGCGCCCTGCACGAGGCGGTCGAGGATCTGCTCGTCCTTGCCCTCCTCGACCGTCTCCAGCTCCACCTTCCCCTGCAGCGAGGGGATGATGAAGCCGAGGTCGGAGACGCGCGGCACGGCGACGCTGTCGCCGAGGCGGATCGCCCGGCGAGTGGCGTTGGCGATCATCGCCTCGTAGTCGGCGATCGAGGCGCGGACAGAGACGCCCGAGCGCTGGTTCACGTCCGGCGACCGCCGCGCGAGGCGCGTGATCTCCGCAATGACCTGCTTCATGTAATCGGGGACGATCACCTCAATGTCGGCGTCGTCCATCAGGTGGGCGGCCTCCGACTCCATGATCGCGACCTCAGCCTCGACGGTGGTCGGGTAGTGGGTGCGGATCTGGGCGCCGTAGCGGTCCTTCAGCGGCGTGATGATGCGACCGCGGTTGGTGTAATCCTCGGGGTTCGCGGTCGCGACGACGAGGACGTCCAGCGGCAGGCGCACCTTGTGGCCGCGGATCTGCACGTCACGCTCTTCCATGACGTTCAGCAGACCGACCTGGATGCGCTCCGACAGGTCGGGAAGCTCGTTCAGCGCGAAGATGCCGCGGTTGGTGTGGGGGATCAGACCGTAGTGGATGGTGAAGGCGTCGCTGAGGTAGCGGCCCTCGGCGACCTTGATCGGGTCCACCTCGCCGATGAGGTCGGCGATCGTGATATCGGGGGTCGCCAGCTTCTCGCCGTAGCGCTCGTCGCGGTGCATCCACGCGATCGGCGCGTTGTCGCCCTGCTCCTCGACGATCTGCCGGCCCAGCGGCGTGATCGGCTCGTAGGGGTTCTCGGGGATCTCACACCCCGCGAGGACGGGCGTGTACTCATCCAGCAGCGAGGTGAGCGAGCGGATGATGCGCGACTTCGCCTGGCCTCGTTCGCCCAGCAGGATGATGTCCTGCCCGGAGAGGATGGCGTTCTCCAGTTGCGGGATCACCGTGTCGTCGTAGCCGACGACGCCGGGGAAAAGGCGCTCGCCGGAGCGGATCTTCGCGATCAGGTTCTTGCGGAGCTCCTGGCGCACCGGCAGCACCGCGATATTCGCGGCGCGGAGCGCGCCAAGCGTTGCAGGTCGATCGTTGTCCAACTGAGGTACCCCCGTTCGCCGCCCGGGCCGAACCTCAGTATACGCAGCACCGAACCGCGCCCGTGGAGGGCAAAGAGAAGGCCCCGCCGGGGCAGGGCGTCTCAATCACGTTGCGAACGAGCCGCTGGGGATACCGGCGCCTGTTATGACGCGGCGTACGCGCCGACGCCCGCGGGAACGCGCGTCTGGAGCTGCTCCACCGCGCGGCCGAGAACCGAGTCGCGGACGATGATCACGTCCGGCAGATCCAACAGATCGCCGACGGAGACGTTCAGGGCCTTCGAGACACCCAGCAGGGTGGTGAGGGGGAGATCCCGCTTGCCGTTCTCGTAGTTGGAGAGCGACGCCTGGGTGATCCCGGACAGGCGGGCGACCTCGGCCTGGGACAGCTCGCGGCGCAGGCGCCACTCGCGGATTCGCTGTCCAACATCGGTCCGGGTCGAACTGTCTCGCACGATGCTCATCGAATGGAACTCGCTTCCGACCGTCCCGAGGCGTGACGCCGCGTCATGCCTCGTTTGTGCGTTTGGTCACAAGATCATCATCATGCTTGTAACGGACACGAACAAGCCACGACTGTGAACAATGGGTAAAACGTCGGTCTAGATGTGACAGCGCGGCTGTTGAATCTGGATAGCGCGAGGCCACCCGGGGACGCGCTAGGGCAGGATCTCGATCGTGGCCGCCTGGCCGACGGAGCGCTGCCACTTCCAGCCCTCATCGCTGGAGCCGAACCAGATGTCCCGGTGCAGGCCGTGGACCGCGCTGCCGGTGTCCGCGCAGCGGTAGATGCGCCCCAGCGGGTCGCCCTCGATGCGGAAGCGCTGACCGAGGTAGACGACGTCACAGGCTGCCGCGCCGTTGTAGACGACGCTGCCATCCCGCATCGCCCCGCAGAACCCGCCGCCGTCGCCGCGAGCCGGCGACGAGCCACCGAGCTCGCAGTAGTAGAACGACACGCTGACCTTGATGCGGTCGCCCACACGAAGCGTGGGCGTGCCCACGGGAGCGAGCAGGCGGTTGGCGCGTACCACGTCCTCAGAGGCGGACACCACGGGCGTCTCGGCCGAAAGTGCCCCGGGACGGGAGTTCTCGAAGGGCTGCTCGGACAGGGGGACGGCGGACCGAGGTGCCTCGGTGCCGCTGTCGGACGCGGGGACGGTCATCGCGAAGGAAACGGGAGCGTTCGGAGCGCCGGTGACGGCGGTCGGCAGGACGGCTGCGAGCGCGTGCTGCGCATCACTCGACGTGAGGTAGCCCCCCACGCCAACCGCGAGAGCCATCACCAGACTCAGAGTCGTCAGGAGGACGGCTCGACGCGCGGAACGCGTCAGCACCCTCAACAGTTTTCCCCGCACGCTCGGGAGTATGTCAGCGCGGAGGAGCCTCGACCACCCCTCAGCGCCCACAATCATTGCAAATGTGTTCAAACGACCGTGCGGCCCGAACCTACGCCGAACCTGAGAAGAATCTCCGAAAAATCCGCCGAGGAGGGCTACCCGAGCAGCCCCTCAGCGCGGAGATCGGCCACCGAGGCGCCAACGGCGAGGATCGTGTGCGCGACCTCGCGCTCGCCGTGGCTGCTGGAGACCATGCCGCCGTTGCCCATCAGATCGACGCCGTGGTTGTAGAGCGCCTGCCGGAACGAGCGCATGAGCGCCGGCGCGATGCCCTCCGGCTGGGCCTCGACATCCCACTCCACGTCCTTGGGGCGGGGGGCGTCGTAGCCCAGGTTCATGTGCCACATGGAGGACACGGCCCATGCGGAGCCGGGGACAGACTCGCGGGCGAAGAGGTCGTTCACGCCGCGGACGATCGCGGCGGACGCAGCGTCGGCGCGGGCGCAGTCGTCCTGCTCGGCGATGATCTTCAGCGCGGCGATGCCGGCGGCCGCGGAGACGGGGTTCGCGTTGAACGTGCCCTGGTGGCTGACACGCTGCTCCGAGTTCCAGTCCGCGTCGTTCTCGCGCATCTCGAGGTAGTTGATGATCTCCTCGCGCCCCGCGACGCAGCCGCCGGGCATGCCGCCCGCGACGATCTTCGCGAACGACGACAGGTCGGGCGTCACCCCGTAGCGCTGCGAGGCCCCACCGGGGGCCATGCGGAAGCCGGTGATCACCTCGTCCATGATCATCAGGGTGCCGGTCTCCTTCGTGAGGCGGCGTAGCTCATGCAGGTACGAGGCCTGCAGGACGTGCGTCCCCCAGTGCGCCCCGGTCGGCTCGAGGATCACGGCGGCGACGTCGCGCCCCGCGAGCGCCTGCTCCAGCGCCACGACGTCTCCGGAAGGCACGATGGTGAGCGCGTCGTAGAAGCCGTTGGGCACGCCCACCGAGTGCGGACGCGCGTCATCCGGGCCGAGGCGGCCCACCACCAGGTCATGCCAGCCGTGGAAGTGCTCCTCGAGCTTCACCACGCGCTCGCGGCCGGTGTAGGCACGCGCGAGGCGCAGCGCCATCATCGTCGCCTCGGTGCCGGACGAGGTGAACCGGACGCGCTCGGCGCACGGGACCATGTCGATCACCTGCTGGCCCCACTCGATCTCTAGCTCGTGGCTCGCGCCGAAGTGGGTGCCGCGCTCCAGCGCGCTCTTCACGGCGTCCATCACCTCGCGGCGGTTGTGGCCCAGCAGCAGCGCCCCGTGCCCGCCGATGAAGTCGACGTACTCGTTGCCGTCCACGTCCCACTTGCGGGGCCCGGCGGCGCGTTCCACGTAGATCGGGAACGGCTGGAACGCGCGGGCGTCGTGCGTGACGCCGGAGGGGAAGACGGTGGAGGCGCGGGCGGCCAGCGCGCGCGAGCCGCGGTGCAGTGCTTCGTACGTCTCGAGGATGGACATGGGCGGCTCCCGGCAGCTGGACGAGGCGTGGGCTTCAGTGTCTGGCGGGCGCTACCCGTTCGCAACAACACCGGGCGAGCGGATCGGCCTCGACCGTCCGGGGCGCGCTACGATCAGCGCGCACACGGGGAGGCAACCATGACCGACCGACTGACTGAGACGCAGATCGCGGAGGGCATGGCGCGCATCCCGCAGTGGGAGCGCCAGGGCGACCGGATCGTCCGCGAGTTCCAGTTCGCGGACTTCGTCGCGGCGCTGGGCTTCATCGTGGAGGTCGGCGCCCTCGCGGAGCGCGCGCAGCACCACCCCGAGATCGTGAACACCTACGGCCACGTACGCATCGCCCTGTCGACGCACGACGCGGGCGGCCTGACGACGAAGGACCTCCACCTCGCCGAGGCGATCAGCGCCCGCGTCCCCTGGCTCCGCTCGCAGCCCACGCCGTAGGGCGCCCCTCGCGCTAGTCCGGGCTCGCGACGAAGCGGCCGTCCTCGACCTCGTCGAGGAAGCCGCGGACGGTGGCGTTCCACTCGGCGGGGCGCTCGATGTAGCCGGAGTGCCCCGAGCCGGGGATGACGTGGAACCGCGACCCCGGCGTGAGGTCGTGCGAGATCGCGATGAGATCCGGGTGCACCACCCGGTCGAGATCCCCTACCACCCACAGGATCGGCCGGCCGCTCTGTGCGAGGCGCGTGGCAGCGGTGCCTCGGAAGTTCACCAGCCGCGTGCCCGGTCGGAGGAACTCCGGCGGGCGGGGCGGGTTCAGGCTGCGGATCCGCCGGTACAGGAAGTGCAGCGCGGGCTGCTCCGCGATGAACGAGGGCGCCAGCGCCCGGCTCAGCAGCGTGCCCGCAAGCGTCCCGTCGTCCTCGAGCTGCGTGCGCAGCGCGCGGTAGCGGTCATCCACGGCGCCGCCGTTGGTGCCGGAGTAGGTGAACGAGGCGATGCGATCGGGCTCGCGGTTGTAGACGGCGAACGCCGTGCGCCCGCCCATGGAGTGCGCGACGAAGTGGACACGCGGCACGCCGAGGTGATCGAGCAGTGCGAGGACGTCCGGGCCGAAGGCGATGCGGCCCGGACCGTCGGGGATGTCGTGCGACCGGCCGAAGCCTCGATGATCGAAGGTGATGACGGGGAAGCGATCGGCGAGTGCCGGTACCTGGTTCCACCACGACATCGCATTGCCGCCCGCGCCATGCGCCAGCAGCACCGGGGTCGCCACGCCCGGCGCGTCCAGCGCGGGGCCGTGGACCTCGTAGTAGAGCCGGAAGCCATCACCGAGGTCGAGGTGCGGCACGTTCGTAGAGTCCTTCGTCCCACGGTTCGCCCGTGGCCTTCGCGATGACGTCCAGGATGTCTTCGACGTCGCCGCGCAATTTGTCGTCCGGTTCGAGGACGAGCGCACGCAGCAGCTCGTCCTTCGCCTTCGCGTACAGCGCACGAGGCGATTCGGCGACCGGCTGATGGGCACCCTTGGGCCGCTCGATCGCGTTCGCAGCGAACTCGCGGCACCACGCTGCCGAGTACAGGATGTACGGGTCGTCGCCCCCCGCCTCGACCGCACGGTCGAGGACGACGAGGCCGTCGGCGAACCGGCGCTTCCGCGTCACCAGCGTCTGCCCGTAGTACGAGAGCGCCTGCGCGAATCCCGGCCAGCGCTCGATGACCTCGGCGGCCTGTGCCAGCGCGGCGTCGATCTGTCCCCGCGCGTGCAGATCCATCGCGTGACGGAGCGCCTGCTGCGCCTCCGGCGACGGCGCGCGCGTGTCCTCGTTCGGTAGGTCTCCGGTCATGACGTCGATGATACGCGCGGGCCCCGGTCGAGCCGCTGCGCCACGCTACAATCCCGCCATGGCCGCCACGAGCCCCCTCGACGTCCCGGAACCGGCAACCGTCGCCACGGCCGTGCCCCCGCGCGAGCCACTGCTCGACCCGTTCGTGTGCGGCATCCGCGAGATCGAAGAGCCCCCCGCCGCGCCGGGCACGTCGCCCGCCAGCGCTGCGACGGCCGCACCCGAGGATCCGCCACCAACTGCCGCCCCGCCAGCGCGCTGAAGCGCCTCGCCGCTCCCTCGTTTATGCTGGGACGCAGCCGCCCGCGCGCATCATCGATACCTCGATGCGCCTCGGCGGAGGTACGTGCGCCGGTAGCTCAGTGGATAGAGCATTAGTCTTCGGAACTAAGGGTCGGGGGTTCGAATCCCTCCCGGCGTACCACGAACCTCGACCTCCGGCGCCCGTCGGCGCCACGCGGCCCCAGCGCCGCTCAACCGACGCCCTCAAATACAATGACGCCTCTCCATTGAGCGTGATCCGAGGCGAGCGCCATGCCCTACATCGAGGTCGACGGTCTGCCGCTGATGGTCGACAAGATCGGCAAGGGGCCGGCCGTGGTGCTGCTCCACGGCTTCGCGAGCGAGGGCCGCACCTTCCGCCCGCTGGTGTGGACGCTCGATCGCGAGTTCGCCACGATCTCGCTCGACCTCGTGGGCCACAACACCTCCGGCTCGCCGATCGCGCTGACGCGCTACGAGATGCCGAGGGTGGTCGATGACCTCGTCGCGCTGATTCACACGCTGGGCTTCGAACGCGCCGCGTGGGTCGGGCACGGGCTGGGCGGGAACATCGCCCTGCAGGTCGCGGTGCGACACCCGGAGGCGGCGTGGGCGATTGCCCTCGAGGCCACGAGCCCGGGCATCCAGGACGCCGAGGCGCGCGCACGCCAGCGCGCGGAGGACGAGGCGCTGGCGGCGCGGCTGGAGACCAACGGCCTGTCGGCGTTCGTCGACGAGTGGGAGGCGCTGCCGATCTGGGAGAGCCAGCGCCGCGTGCTTTCGCCCCAGCAGTTGGAAGCGTTGCACATCGAGCGCCTGTCGCAGCGCGCGAAGGGTCTGGCGAACGTGGTCCGCGGCATGGGGCTGGGCGCGCAGGAATGGGTGGGCGACCGGCTCCCTCAGGTGACAATCCCCGCGCTGCTGCTCGCCGGAAGCCTCGACACCGCCGCCTGCGAGGCGGCCCGCGGCATGTCCGCCTCCCTGCCCAACGCGACGCTCACGATCCTCGAGGGGGCCGGGCACACCGCGCACCTGGAGCAGCCGGAGGCGTTCAACGAGGCGGTGCTGGCGTTCCTGCGCGAGGCCGTAGCGCGGGACTAGGCGTGCCACGCGTCTGCAAGCGCGCGAGGGCACTCGGGTTGTCATTCGCAGGGCAGCAGAGTAAGTAACTACTGCGCTCGCGGGCCGCGATTCCTGTTCCCTCTGCCCCGGCGCGAGATGTCCCGCCTCGTGAAGGAGTCCTGCATGACTGACCTGAACAACCTGCCGAGCTACCGCGACCTCCCGCTCTTCGAGGGGCGCGACGAGCGTCACGCATGGGAGGTCTTCGGCCCGAACGACAACCTCGGCACCGTGAATCTGCTGACTGAGGAGCGCGTGCGCGAGGCGGCGAAGCTGGTGAAGCGCGGTGCGAGCTTCGGCCTCGACCTGCCGCTGGATCTGCCGCTGCGCGAGCCGGTGCCGGAGGGTGGCAGCGGCCGCGGCCCCTACGTCCACAAGCCCACGCGACACCGCGGCGGTGGCGACGACAGCCTGGACAACTTCTACCTGCAGGGCTCCAGCCAGTGGGACAGCCTGCGCCACATCCGTTTCCGCGAGTACGGCTACTACCAGGGCATCCAGGACGAGGACCTCGACGCGACGGAGCGTCTCGGCATCAACTACTGGAGCGAGCACGGCATCTCCGGCCGTGGCGTCCTGATCGACCTGCCGCGCTACATGGGCTCGTCGTTCAAGATGGATCGCATCGAGATGACCGGCCCATTGATCGAGGAGATCGCGAAGAAGCAGGGCGTGGAGCTCAAGCCCGCTGACATCCTGATCCTGCGCACCGGCTGGATGCAGCAGTACCTCGCCCTGAGCGATGCCGACCGCGCGAAGCCCGAGGCGATGGACGCGCGTGCCCCCTCGCCGGGCCTGGACGGGAAGCAGGAGACGGCGGAGTGGGTGTGGAACCACCACTTCGCGGCCGTGGCCGCCGACAACATCGCGATGGAGGTGACCCCGGTCATCGACCCGTCGTTCCAGCACCGCCGCATCCTGGCGATGTTCGGCATGCCGATCGGTGAGATCTGGTACCTCGAAGACCTCGCGGAGGACTGCGCGAAGGACGGCGTGTACGAGTTCTTCCTCGTCTCGAAGCCGCTCAACCTGCGCCGTGGCGTCGGCTCACCGCCCAACGCCATCGCTTTCAAGTAGCCAGATCGAGGCCGCTGGCCGCCGCCGGAGGATTCCATGGAAGCACCGCTGAACGGCATTCGCGTGCTCGACTTCGGCATGGCGGCGGTGGGGCCGGTGTCCGCCGAGTGGATGGCATGGCTCGGTGCTGACGTGATCAAGATCGAGTCGCCGAGCGGCGACATCGTTCGTCGCGGCGGACACGGCGGGAAGCCCGGGTGGGCCGGGCACACCTTCAACGGCAACAACATCGGCAAGCGCGGCATCATCCTCGATCTCAAGCAGGACGAGGATCGCGCCACCGCGATCGAGCTGGCGAAGACTGCGGACATCCTGCTGGAGAACTTCCGCTCGCCCGAGATCCTCGAGCGGCTCGGGCTCGGCTGGGATCGCCTGACCGAGATCAACCCGCGGCTCATCTATCTCCAGAGCTCCGCATGGGGGCCGGTCGGTCCGATGGTCGGCAAGCCCAGCTTCGAGTGGGTCACACAGGCGTTCGGCGGCTACACCAGCGTCACCGGTCAGCCGGGAGGCCGCCCCGAGTTCTCGCGCGCGATCGCCGGTTTCGACTGGAACGGCGCGATGATCAACCTCGAGGCGCTGCTCGTCGCGCTCTACGTGCGGAACCGCACGGGGCGCGGTATCCGCATCAACACCTCGCAGTTCCAGTCGACGCTGGTCGCGGGGACGACGCGCCTCGCGGAGTACTTCGCGACTGGTGTGGCACCGCGGCCGATGGGCAGCATGCGACCGAACCTCGTTCCTGACGAGGCGTTCGAGACCGCCGATCGGCCGATCACCATCACGGCGTTGCACGACCGCATGTGGCAGCAGCTCTGCGCCGCCATCGGTCGCGACGACCTCGCGGCGGACTCTCGCTTCGCGACCGTGGCGTCGCGCGTCGAGCACCGTGATGTGCTGGTGCCGGAACTGCAGCGGACGCTCGCCGCCGCGCCGAGTGCGGAGTGGGTCGAGCGGCTCCGTGCCGCGCACGTGCCGGTAGGCGTGTACCAGACCGCACCGACCACTGCCGCCGGCCTGCTCGAAGATGAACAGGTGATGGCCGAGCACATGGTCTCGCTGCTGGAGCAGACCGGCGGCGGCGACATCCTGACTGCCGAGCCCCACTGGCACTTCGACAAGACCGCCGCGCGCATCACCCGCCCCGCGCCGCGCCACGGCGAGCACCAGGACGAGGTACTCGCGGAGCTGAAGCAGTGGCAGCCCGCGTCGGTCGCGCTGGTGCCGGGCGACGCCACCGGCCTCGCGCTCGCGGGGCTGAAGGTGGTCGACTTCTCGCAGGGGATCTCCGGGCCGATCTGCGGCATGCAGCTCGGCGACCTCGGTGCCGAGGTGATCAAGATCGAGCCGCCGACCGGGGACTGGATGCGCCAGGTTCCCCCGTTCACGGCGGGCGAGAGTGCCGTCTTCCTGCAGATCAACCGCAACAAGCGCGGCATCGCCGTCGATCTGAAGACGGACGCCGGGCGCGAGCTTGCGAAGCGCCTGGTCGCGGACGCTGACATCGTCGTGGAGGGCTACCGGCCGGGCGTCATGCAGCGGCTGGGGCTCGACTACGCGACGCTGTCTGAGGCCAATCCGCGCCTCATTTACTGCTCGATCTCCGGGCACGGCACGGGCGGCCCGCTGGCCGATCAGCCGGCGACCGAACTGGACGTGCAGGCGGCGGTCGGCGCGAACCGCTCGATCAGTCGCGCCTCGCTGCCGCCGGTGCGACACGGCTACGACCAGTCGAGCACGTCTGCGGGGCTCGCCGGGGCCCAGGGCATCCTCGCCGCGCTGCTCTGGCGCGACCGCACGGGCCTCGGCCAGCACGTCCAGGTGTCGATGCTTGCCTCCGCGGTTGCCGTCCACCAGTGGACCTTCACTGCGGAGCGACACGAGTTCGACCGCACGTCGAACGCGTACCTCGGACTCGCTGCTGAGCCGGACCACGGGTGGAAGACCACGGACGGTCCGGTCCTGATCAACATCCGCGAGTACGAGTCCGGCTGGGTGCCGTTCCTGAAGGCGCTCGGGCTCGGAGACCTGCTGGAAGATCCGCGCTTCTCCACGCAGGAGGGCCTCACCGCCTACCTCGACGACTTGCACGAGCTCATCGAGCAGCGCACGGCCACGATGAACTGGGAGCAGGTGCGGCACATCGTCGAGGACGAGGTGGGGGCGACGTTCGCGCCGATGCTGGACTTCGAGCAGCTCGCAGCGCACGGACAGACGGCGGCGCTGCGGATGATGCCGGTGCTCGATGGACACCCAACGGCTGGGCCCGCGCGCACGGTGGCTCCCGCGTGGATCTTCGACCGGGAGCTCGCCTCGATCCGCGAGCCCGCTCCGCTCCTCGGTCAGCACACTGCCGCTGTGCTTCGCGAGGTCGGCTACGACGAGGAGCGCGTGCGCGCGATGGCCGCCGCGGGCGTCGCCGTCCTGCTCGAGACTGCCGTGGGAGGGCGCACCGCATGACGAACGACACCCGCCCAATGCCGCTGTCTGGCATTCGCGTCCTCGACCTCGGTCAGGCAGCGGTCGGGCCGATCGCCGCTGAGTACCTCGGGGAGCTCGGCGCTGACGTGATCAAGGTCGAGTCGCCCGAGGGTGACTCCGTCCGGCGCGGTCGCCCCCGTCTGAACGGCATGGGACACACCTTCCTCGGTAACAACCTCACCAAGCGCGGCGTGATGCTCGACCTCAAGAACCCCGAGGATCACGCCGCGGCGGAGCGCCTGATCGCGACCGCGGATGTGCTGATTGAGAACTTCCGCTCGCCGGCTGTGCTCAAGCGCCTCGGGCTGGGCTACGACCGCATGTCGGAGATCAACCCGCGTCTCATCTACGTCCAGTCCTCCGCGTACGGCCCGCGCGGGCCGATGGAGGGCATGACCAGCAACGAGTGGTTCGCGCAGGCCTCGGCGGGACTGACCAGCGTGACCGGTGCGCGCGGCCAGGCCGGGGAGTTCTCGCGGGGCACGGCCAGCATGGACTGGAACGGCGCCTTCGTGAACCTCGAGGCGATCCTCGTCGCGCTCTACGTCCGCGAGCGCACCGGCAAGGGGATGATGATCTACACGTCCCAGTTCCAGTCCGCGCTGATCGCCAGCACGACCCGCCTGGCGGAGTACTTCGTCACCGGCGAGGTGCCCGAACGCCTCGGCAGCGGGCGTCCCAACGTCGTGCCGGATCAGGCCTTCGCCACCAGCGACGGCTTTGTCACCGTGACGGTGCCCCACAACGGCTTCTGGACACGCTTCTGCCGCGCCATCGAGCGTCCCGAGCTCGTCGATGATCCGCGGTACGCGACCAACGACGCGCGTGTCGCCAACCGCGCGACACTGGAGCCCGCGCTCGACGCCGTGTTCGCGACGGCGACCGCTGCCGAGTGGATCGCGCGGATGCGTGCCGCGGACGTCCCGGTCGGCGAGTTCCAGCACGGTGCGAATCTGAGCGCCTCGCTGCTCGAACACCCGCAGGTGCAGGCGGAGCGCCTCCTGTCCGTGTTCGATACGCCGTGGGGGGCGATGGCGACCGCGGAGCCGCATTGGAAGTTCGACAAGACACAGGCCCGCATCACCCGCCCGGCCCCGGCACACGGTGAGCACACGCAGGAGGTCATGCGGGAACTTGGCGTCGAGATCGGCGGCCGCTCATGACGCTCGCCCTCGAGGGACTGCGCGTCCTCGACTGCTCGCAGGGTGTCGCCGGGGCGTTCTGTGCGATGCAGCTGGGCGATCTGGGCGCGGACGTGGTGAAACTAGAGCCGGTGAGCGGCGACTGGTTGCGCACGATCGGGCCGTACCAGGGTGGGGAGAGTGCGGTCTTCCTGCAGGTGAACCGCAACAAGCGCGGCATCGCCGTCGACCTGAAGACAGATGAGGGACGCGCCGTCCTCGATCGCCTCGTCGAGGGCGCAGACGTCCTGATCGAAGGCTATCGCCCCGGCAAGTTCGCAGCGCTGGGCTTCGGCTACGAGGCGCTGTCGGCCCGGCACCCCGGCCTGATCTACTGCTCCGTGTCCGCGTACGGCCAGAGCGGGCCACTCCGGGACGCACCCGGCACGGAACTGGACATCCAGGCGACCGTCGGCGCGAACCGCCACCTCGGCGTCATCGGCCAGCCGCCGGTGCGTTTCGGGTTCGACCTCGCGACGACCGCGGCTGGCATGGGTGCGTTCCAGGCGGTGATGGTGGCGCTGCTCTGGCGCGAGCGCACCGGCGTCGGCCAGCACGTCGACATGTCACTGCTCTCCGCGTTCACCGCGGTGAACCAGTGGACGTTCAGCGCTGAGCACACCCACGACGAGTACGAGGGCCGCCCGCTCCTCGGCCTGACGGAGCCACCGGACCACGGCTTCAGTACGGCCGACGGCCCGGCGTTGATCAACATGCGCGGCAACGAGGCCGCGTGGAACGAGCTCCTGATCGCGATCGACCGGCCCGAGGTGCTCCTGGACCCGCGCTTCAGCACGCCGCAGGGGATCATGGACAACGTGGTGCAGCTCCCAGGCGTGATCAACAACACGCTGAAAGACTGGCAGTTCGAGGATCTCCGACACCTCGTGCAGGACAAGCTGCAGGGCACGATCGTCCGCATGAACAACCTTGAGCAACTCGTGCATGACCCCCAGGTCGCAGCGCTCGGCATGATCCAGACGATCCCCGGGCATCCGACGGCGGGCGATGTGCGGACGATCAACGTCCCGTGGGGCTTCCAGGACGAACTCGCCGCCCTCCGCCGCCCGTCCCCGACTCTCGGACAGCACACGCGCGAGGTGCTCCGCGAGGCGGGGTACGCGGACGCGGACATCGACACGCTGATCGCAGCGAATGCCGTCGCGGCATCCTAGCCGCGCCACAAGGAGGACCGCCTGATGGCCGACCTGTCACCACGCCCGGTGCCCGCACCGGATGAGCTGACCCAGCCGTTCTGGGACGCGACTGCCGCGCATCGCCTGGAGATCCAGCGCTGCACGGCGTGCGGTTACTACAACCACCCGCCCAAGCGTCTCTGCGATCAATGCACTTCGCCGGATCTCGGTTTCGTGCCGGTCAGCGGGCGCGGCCAGGTGTACTCCTACACCGTCATGCGGCAGACCTCGATCGCGGGGTTCGAGGACAAGGTTCCGTACACCACGCTCCTCGTTGAACTCGAGGAGCAGCCGCAGCTGCTGTTGGTGTCCACGGTACCCGGCGATGGCGCGGGGATTGCGATCGGTCAGTCCACCGAGCTGTGGTGGGAGCCGATCGAAGAAGGATTCGTCCTTCCGCAGTTCCGCCCGATCGCCTAACCCCGTCCGTTCAGCAGTAAGGATGCAGTCATGACCTGGGACAGCCGCGGCAAGACCGCCGTCGTCGGGATCGGTACGTCGAAGTTGAGCCGCAAGGCGGACAAGCCGCTGGGCCTGCTCGCCCTGGACGCCGCCCGCGCCGCGATGGAGGACGCCGGCATCGCGCCCGGCGAGGTGGACGGGATCGTCACATACCCCGATCAGCCGTTCCTCGGCGCGGGCAACCGCGACGGCGAGGATCTCGTGACGGTGAACTTCCTGATCGACCACGGCGGACTGGCGAAGGACCTCAAGTGGTACTCCCAGATCTCCTCCGGGATGATCCCGAGCGCCTTCATCGAAGGCGTGAACGCGCTGGTGGCCGGCACGTGCAACTACGTCCTCGTGTGGCGCGCGATGCACCTGCCGGCGGGGACATACGGCGCGTGGCGCAGCAACCGAGCGGGCGGAGACACGCAGTTCACCGCGCCGTTCGGCGCGGCCAACCCCTTCCAGTGGCACGCGCTGGCCTACCAGCGATACATGCACCGCTACGGCGCGAAGCGTGAGCACATGGCGGCGCTGGTCACCAACAGCCGCCGCAACGCGAACCTGAACGAACAGGCGTACTTCTACTCGCAGCCCATGGGGTTCGAGGACTACATGAACGCGCGCATGGTCTCCGACCCGCTCTCGCTGTTCGACTGCGACATCCCGGTGGAGGGCTGCACCGCGCTGATCCTCACCACGGCGGATCGCGCGCGCGACCTGAAGCACCCGCCTGCCTACATCGCCGGCTACGGGCAGCAGGCGCTGAAGCGTCCAAGCCTGACGACCTACACCGTGGACGACTACATGGCCTGCGGCGGCTCGACGGTCGACAAGATCTGGTCAATGTCCGGGCTCGGCCCGAAGGACATCGGCGCGGCTCAGCTATACGACGGGTTCAGCCCGTCGACGTACTACTGGCTGGAGGCTGCCGGGTTCTGTGGCGAAGGCGAAGCGTGGCAGTTCGTGCAGGACGGTCGCGTGGCGCTCACCGGTGAGCTGCCCGTGAACACCTTCGGTGGCAGTCTGTCCGAGGGGCGCCTCCACGGCATGGGCCACCTCGCCGAAGCGGTACGTCAGGTGACCGGCCGCGCCGGGCAGCGCCAGATCGAGGGCTGCGACGCCTCGATCGCCCTCGACGGCTCACCGATGCTCCGCAACGCGGGCATCCTCTTCACCAGCGAGCCGTAGCCCCCGGTCGCTGCGGTCGTGAGACCTCGCATCCCCCGCACGCATCGATGCCTCGACGCGTGCGGGGGATGCCGTTGTCTGCTCCGCGAACCAGGGATCGCAAGGCGATGGGGATCGAGGCAAAGCCCTGTCGATCACCCGCCGCGGGTATAGATGACGCTCACGCAGCGGCCGCTCGCGTCGCCAACGTACTGAGCGATCTCGGCGTCTCGTACCTGGCGCTCGGTTCCGTCGTACGCGTGGCGCAACTGACGGACTAGCTCGGGTTGGTGATTCCAGCTCTGCATGTAGGACTCGGACAGCATCCCGCCGCTCGTGTTCGAGGGGATCTCTCCCCCGATCTCGATGCGCCCGTCCTGGATGAAGGCCCCGCCCTCGCCTTCGCCGCAGAACCCAAAGCCCTCGAACGAGAACAGCAGGTGCGTGCTGAACGAGTCGTATGTGGCGTAGACGTCCACGTCGCGAGGCGTGACGCCGGCCATCGGGTACAGCTGATCGCGCACTGCGTGGTGGGCACCGTGATAGAAGTCCGTCAGGCGCGGCCTCAACTGCGTGTTTTCCGCATCCGCCTCAGCCCATCCGAAGCCGCTGACGAGCACGGGACGCTGCTTGCGGGTTCTCGCGATGTCGGCGCGCTCGATGATGAACGCGACACCACCGTCGTTCACCAGGCAGTAGTCGAGCAGGTGCAGTGGCTCCGCGACGTATCGCGATTCGAGGTAGTCGTTGATGGTGATCGGCTTGCCGTACATCACCGCGTTCGGGTTCATGGAGGCGTGCTTGCGGAAGGCCACGGCCACGGCGCCCAGCTGCTCCTCGGTCGTGCCGTACGTCAGTTGATGACGACGGAACGACATGGCGTAGAGACCGCCCTGCGAGGTCATGCCCCACGGGGCGTACATCAGATACGAGAGCTGCCCGCCGGCCTGCGGGCCTCCGTACTGCGTGTTCACCGAACGCTGGGCGTTGCCGTACACGCACAGCACCGTGTTGCAGAGCCCAGCGTTGATCGCCTGGACCGCGGCGATGATTGAACGAGGCGCGTCCGCGCTGTGGCACCAGCGCGGGTTCAGACCGAGCACCTCGGCAGTGCGCGATTCGTCCAGCTGGCCGCCGACGGAGAGCCCGTCAATCTCGTCCTTCGCGATACCGGCGTCGTCGAGGGCACGGCGGACGGCCACCGCAGCGAGTCCGTAGTGGCTCAGTGCGCCAGAGCCGCGCTCCGTGGCGTTCCCACGCGCACCCGCGCGGTAGTCCTGCAGGTAATCCGTCTCGCCGACGCCGACGATCGCGACGGTGTCCTTCAGTGCGCGCAGCCGACCGAGGTTGTCCGTCGCGACCATGACTGCCTTCTCTCCCGGCGCACTCGACGCCATCTCCTCACCTGTCGTTCCTCGAAGATCCGCCCGCGAGCGTCACATCGCGAACAAGGGCATCTTCTTCGCGTACCGCTCCTTCAAGAGCGCGGTGTGCTCGCCGGGGTAGCCATTCGGGTACTCCTGCGGGTCGAGCGGGCCGTGGACCGGGTTGATCGTCGGGTGCGGGATCACGCCGATCGAGGGCCGGACGATCCTTGCGGGCGTCTCGCTGAAGTGGAACGGAGGCCCGGCGAGCCGCAGCCTCCCTGCCACCGGCAGATCCACGTCGACGATGAAGTTGTTCTCGCGCGCCTGCTCGTTGTAGTAGACCTCCTCCAGCGGGAGGTACTTGCCGCACGGCACTCCGTGCTTGTGCAACTTCAGCGTCCACCACCAGGAGGGGAACTGCTCGAACTTGTCCGCGAGGAGCTTCACGAGCTCATCGCGATTTGCGACCCGGTCGTCGTTCGTCGCGAACTTCGGATCGGACGCCAGCGACGGCAGGTCGAGCGCGTCGCACAGGTTCCGCCATTCCTGCTGGCTGGTGGCGCTCACCGCGAGGTAGTTGTCGTTCGTCCTGAAGGCCTGGTCAGGCACGACGTTCGGCAGCGCGCTGCCCCACCGTTCAGGGTCGGCCTTGGTCGAAAAGTACTCCGCGTAGCGGTGGGTCTGGATGAACGAGATCGCCTCGAGCATGGAGGTCTGCATCCACTGGCCCTTGCCCGTCGCTTCACGGGCGTGCAGCCCCAGCAGGGCCCCCGAGACGATCGAGAGCGACGTGGTGGCGTCCTGCGTCGAGACCCGGAGGCGCTCGCCGAGCCCACCCTTCGGCCCGCTGACTGAGTAGTAGCCGGTGAACGCCGCCGCGAAGCCGTCGGCGCAACCGTAGAACCCGATCGGCCCGTCCTGCCCGTAACCGGACGAGGAGCAGTAGATCAGCTTCGGGTTGACCTTCGACATGGCGGGGTAACCGATGCCGAGGCGCTCCACGACGCCGGGCCGGAAGTTCTCGATGAGGACGTCCGCCTCCTTGATGATGGCGACGGCGATCTCGTGGTCCGCGGGGTTCTTCAGATCGAGGCAGACGGTCTGACTCTTGCCCTGGTTGAAGCCGAGGTACGGCGTCGGCACACCGTTCTGGGTCGGTTCGCGCATGAGGATCCCGTCGCCGCTTGGCGCCTCGATCTTGATGACGTGCGCGCCCAGCATGCCCAGCACCGAACCGGAGTAGGGGCCGACCTGGAACATGGAGAAGTCCACGATCTTGACGCCCTGAAGCGGGCCCCGACCGTCGTACGCTGAACCGACGGGCGCCGTGTTCTTCGCGCTGAACGGCTCGAGCTTGCCGAGATCCGGTGCGGCGCTCCGCGTGCCCGTTGCCACGGCTGCGGTCAGGCCGATCGTGGCGAGCACCTCCGCGGTGTGCTCCCCGAGGAGCGGGGGCCGTCCCGCGGGGGTGACCGGCGTGTCCATCAGCACCCAGGGCGGCCGGAGCGTCTCAAACGTCCCACCCTTCGGGTGTTCGACCTCGACCACGACCTTCATGTGCTGCGTCTGAGGGTGCTCCAGGAACTCTGAGTAGGTGTGCACCGGAGCGGCCTGGGTGCCGACCTCCTCGTTGATCATCTTGAAGAGCTCGGCCCGGGTGAACTTCTGGTACGCGCTGCCGATCAGCTCATACCCTGCCTCGCCCCGAGCGAAGCGGACGCCGGCCTGCGGCTTGAGTCGAGCGTCCTGGGGATCCAGGCCGAGGAAGCGATAGAACTTCTCGATCTGCTCCGTGTTACTGCCCTGACGGTTGGGCCGAACCATGCCGTTGATGCGGCCGTCCTTCGCGGCGAAGCCGGTGTCCGGTTCCTCCATCGGCCCGAGGATCTCGAATCCGATCCACTTGTCGGGATTGCTCATGACCGGCCACGTGTTGCTCTGCATCGCGATAGTCGCGCCCGTCAGCGACGACTCGACCTTCTGTCCGACGCCGAGCTTTAGCCTGCACAGGAGCGCGGCGAGGGCGCCGTGGAACAGGAAGCTCCCCGCCCACGCGCTGCTCACATAGCTGCCGGATCGGGTGGGCTCAGTGAGCCCAGCCCGCGCCTCACGCGACGTCATGTCGCCGAGGTAACGCCAGATGCCCGAAGACGCCTGTGCTGTGAGTTCGGAGCCGGTTCGGTTCGCGAGCGGACCGTGCGTGCCGAAGTCGGACATCGAGGCGTAGATCAGGCGAGGGTTGGTCGGCCGCAGGCTTTCGTAGTCCAGGCCGTACGCCTCGGCGACGCCGGGCGGGAAGTGCGTCAGGACGACGTCCGCGGAGTTTACGAGGGCCTTCGCGGCGGCTCGCCCCTCGTCCGTTCCGAGATCGAGCACCACGCTCTTCTTGCCCCGGTTCAGCGCCATGAAGAGGTGGCTGACCTCGTTGGTGTAGGGGCCGATGCCTCGAGTCCGGTCGCCCTCCGGCGACTCGACCTTGATCACCTCGGCGCCGGCGTCCGCAAACTGCATCCCACAGAACGGGACGGAGAACCCGTCTGCCAGCTCGACAACCTTCAATCCCTTGAGCACCATCTTCGTCTCCGGGTGTTAGTCATATGTCACTCGTGATGTAGATGTATGGAGTCTTCCACAGGTCAGCGCGCGCTCGCAAGGCAGGGGGCATTGGCGCGAAGCGCCTGGTGCGCCTCGGCTCAGCGAACGTGTGTTACCCGGCGGCCACTGAATGAATCCGGTTCTGTCAGAACTCAGGGCTCATCGCCGACCGATTCACCCTCAGTGCCTCTCGTCCGTTACGCCGCGCTCACGTTCTCGATTAACTCCCGCCACCGAGAGATGAACACATCCCGCCGCGCTGCCAACGATGCCGGAGTCTTGCCGATCCTGAAGTAGTTGTGGACCTCGTCGAACGCTGTACAGAATCGGGACGCCGACTCGAAGTTCCCGAAGCCCAGCATCGGGTAGTACCGCTGTTTCAACGGCCGATGCGACTGTTCGGTTCGGTTGTTCAGATATCGATCGCGGCGATGGATCGCCTTTCGACCGAGGATCCACCGGATGGCCTTCGGATACGAGCCATGATGATCGGTCGTTACGCGTAACGGACGCCGCTCCGATACCTCCAGCAGGCCTCGAAGAAAACGGCGAGCTGCGGAACGGTCGCGGTGCTCGCTGAGCATCGAGTCGAGCAGCTGGCCATCGCGATCGATCGCGCGGTAGAGGTAACACCAACGACCAGCGACCTTCACGTACGTCTCGTCTAGATACCAAGAGCGGCCGGCGCTTCCTGTTCTACGTCTGCGGAGTTGATCGCTGATCAGCGGCGCGCAGCGGAACTCCCAGGCGCGGATCGTCTCGTACGAAACGTCGTAGCCGCGCTGCAGCAGCAGTTCGGCGACATCGCGCAGCCCGAGCTTGTAGCGG
>CANKAU010000007.1 GCA_947479915.1 Chloroflexota bacterium | reverse complement strand
GCCATGCCCTCGACGTACTCGATCTCGGTCTGGATGCCCTTCGACTCCTCGACGGTGATGACGCCGTCCTTGCCGGCCTGCTCCATCACCTCGCCGATGAGCTCGCCGATCTCCTTGGAGGCGGCGGAGATGGCCGCGACCTGCGACATCTGCTCGCGGGTGGTGACCTTCACGGCGTTCTTGGTGACGGCTTCCTTGATGGCGCGAGCGGCGGCCTCGATGCCGCGCTTCAGGGCCATGGGGTCCGCACCGGCCGCGACGTTCTTCATGCCCTCGTGGACGATCGCCTGACCGAGGACCGTGGCGGTCGTCGTGCCGTCACCGGCGATGTCGTTCGTCTTGGAGGCGATCTCCTTGGCGAGCTGGGCGCCAATGTTCTCGAACGGGTTCTGAAGCTCGATGTCCTTGGCGATCGTCACACCGTCGTTGGTGATGGTGGGCGCGCCGAACTTCTTGTCGAGGACGACGTTGCGACCGCGGGGGCCCAGCGTCATCTTGACCGCGTCCGCCAGGGCGTCGATACCGTCGCGCATCGCCTGGCGCGCCTGCTCGTCGAACAGCAGCTGCTTGGCCATAGGTGAGTTGTCCTTTGCTCCCGCGCTCCACGACCGCCGAGTCGGGGCAGCGCGCACGTTTAGCACTCTCGGAACCGGAGTGCTAACGGTTTTACCGAATCCCGAGCGGTCACGCAAGAGGCAGTGGCGCGGTTCTGCCCGGAAGCGGCGTCGAGGATGCTCGACTTGACGTAACGGATCGCCGGAAATCGTCACGTCACCGGCCCGAAGGAGGGCAGAAGCGCTAGCCCAGCGACCCGACGAGGGCCTCCACCTGGGCCATCACCTTCGCCATGCCGCCGCTCTGCTTGAGCGCCACCGACAGCGGCGGGTGATCCCACTCCGCGGGCGCCTCGGTGGGGTCCGAGGCAGGCGCGACGCCGTCCGGCAGCCCGTAGGCGCGCACGAACATCCTCGATCGGAGCACACAGGCGGTGAGGCTCCGCGGGTCGGGCAGGGTGTCCAGCGGCATCGCGTGATCGCGCACGGAGGCGGCCAGCTCCTCCGGGAAGTTCCAGTGCAGTGCGAGCGCACCGCCGAGCTCCGCGTCCGTGAAGCCGAAGACCTGTCGCTCAGCGTCGTGCATGGAGATCCCGGACTGGTGGTGCAGCAGGATCGCGCGATGCAATTGCTCCGGACGCCCTTGGTCCAGCGCGAGCAGCCCGATCTGGTGCAGCACGCCGGCCGTGAAGGCCTCGTCCTGGTGCGCACCCTGCGTGCGTGCCAGCACCTCCGCGAGGATGCCCGTGGCGATCGAGAATTGCCAGAACCCCTCGTAATCCAGGTTGCTCACGCTCTTGCCCGTTTGCATCAGGCACGAGGTCAGCGCGGCGCCTCGGACGGAGCGGAAGCCCAGCAGCACCACGGCATCGCGGGCGGTGGTGATGCGGCGGGCAAAGCCGTAGTAGGCCGAGTTAGCGAGGCGCAGAAGCTTCGCGGTCAGTGCCTGATCGGTCGAGATAATCGCTGCGAGCTCATGGGCGGAGAACTTGCCCTCGTCCAGTCCGAGGATGCGCTGTGCGACCTGCGGCAGCGGCCGGAGATCGGCGACCTCGGCGAGCACTTCGTCGAGCGCTGCGCCGGGCGGGGCGTCTGCCGGCTGCTGTCGTGCGCGCTCGGCCTCGAGGCGTCGAGCGAGCTCGGCGCGCGCCGCAGCGAACGGGTCGTGATCTGCGCCTGCGTTCCATGACGGCTGCTGCGGCTGGGGCATGTCGCACCTCTCCGACCGGATGATCGGCCGCGAGGCCCCTCGCGGGCATCAGGACGAACCCGGATCCCCCACAGGTGCCGCGTGGGCGTGCCCGCCGTGCAGGCCGCCTTCCTGCGGCTCCGCCGGGCCGAGGAAGCGTCGAGGCGGCGGGAGAACGCGGCCGATGCGCTCGGGCGGCCAGTAGCGCAGCAGGACCGTGCCGGTGATGCGGTCGCGGGGCACGGGGCCGAAGTCGCGGCTGTCGGTGCTGGCGGCTCGATGGTCGCCCAGCAGGAAGTACGTGTCGTCGTCCAGCCGGTGCACACCACGATGCTGCGAGACGGGGTCGTCGCCGTGCGCGTACGGCTCAATGAGCCGCCGACCGTTCACCTGCACGCCACCGCCGACGCGGAGCGCCTCGCCGGGCAATCCGACGATGCGCTTCAGGAGCACACGCCCCGCGCCCTCCGGTCGAGGGTCGTCCGTGATGACGACGTGGCCGTACGCGGCATCGCGGGCCGGAGCGCCTCGACGGAGCAGGAGGAAGTCACCCGGCAGCAGTCCGGGCGACATGCTGTCGCCCGCGACCTCGACGCGCATGAGCAGCCGTCCAAGGCGCCACGCGGGGATCGCCAGACACGCAGCGGCGGCCGCCGCCAGTGCCATCACCTGAGTGCGCACCGAGCGGGGCCGCCGCCACATCGTCATCTGTTCGTCGCCCTGAGGCGTCGACGTTGGTGACTAGGCCTTCTTGGTCTCCCAGAAGATCGTGTCGATCTCCTTGATGGCGTCCAGCAGCTGCTGGCCCTGCGCCGGGTCCTGCGACTTCTTCGCGGCGCCGGCGAGCTTGGTCGCCTTCCAGAAGGTGTCGTGCAGGGTGGGGTACTTCTCCAGGTGCGCCGGCGTGAAGTAGTCGGTCCAGAGCACCCAGAGGTGCTCCTTCACCATGTCGGCGCGCAGCTCTTTGATGGCGAGCGCGCGGGTGCGGTACTCCTCCACCGTCTGGGCGCCCTTGAAGTTGTCGGCGTCCTGGTAGCGGGTCTGGATCGCCTTCACCGACTCGGCCTCGATGCGCGCCTGGGCCGGGTCGTAGATGCCACAGGGCAGGTCGCAGTGCGCGGACGCGACCGTGGTCGGGCGGATGAGGGCTTCGATGCTGGAGCGGATGCTCACCGGGGTCTCCTCAGGGTGCGTGGGTGGGTGTAAGTCGGAACACCGCCGATGGTGTCGCTGCGTCCGAGGCGTGTCAACCTTCGCGCACTCGCGACCGGCGATATCGCTCGGCTGGCACTGCGCCAACGCGCAGGCGAGCGGGCGCACAGACGCCTCGATTGAGGTGCGGAACCGCGGCTCGGTGGGGGCCTCGACTAGAGGTGCTGGCCGTGGGTCAGCGAGGTGCCGCCGACGAGGCGGTTCGGGTCGTCCAGGCCGGGGTAGGGCGGGAACAGCGACTCGAGCTCGCGGCGGATCGGGTCGTTCTCCGGCAGGTACTGCGAGAAGTCGCCGTCCGGCTCGGGGCGGGCGCGCTGCCCGGTGACCTCGAAGTGCTTGATCTTCTCCTGCAGCATCATCAGGCCCTGCAGCAGTGACTCCGGTCGAGGCGGGCAGCCCGGCACATACACATCGACCGGGGCGATGAGGTTCACGCCCGGGAGCACGGAGTACGCGTAGGCGAACGGGCCGCCCATGATCGCGCAGCCGCCCATGGAGATGACCCACTTGGGGTCCGGCATCTGCATGTAGATGCGGCGCACGACCGGCGCCATCTTCCAGGTCACAGTGCCGGCGACGATCATCAGGTCAGCCTGCCGCGGCGAGGCGCGGAAGACCTCGGAGCCAAAGCGGGCGATGTCGTAGCGGGAGGCGGCCGAGGCGATCATCTCGATCGCGCAGCAGGCGAGACCGAAGGTCGCGGGCCACAGCGACGAAGCGCGCGCCCAGTTCAGCAGTCCGTCCACGGACGTCGCGATGACGTTCTTGCGCACTTCCTCCTCGAGGTCGACGCCGCCGAGCGTGTCGTCGCCGAGCAGGGGGTGGGGCATGGTCGTGGCGTGGCCGTGATCCGGCACCAGGAGCCCGGAGGCGGTCGTCGCGAAGTTCGGCTGGTTGGTCACGCGAAGTCCCTGCCGTCGAAACGGGCTGTCGAGGCGGATCGTATGCCCTCGTGGAAGGCGCGGCAAACGCGGCCGTGCGCTAGCCCCGGCGGTCCAGCCACAGCAGCACGAGGAACGCGATCGTCATCGCCGGGGCGGTGATCGCCGTGACCACCGTAGGGAGGCGCGTCCAGAGCAGCACCCCGGTCACGATCATCCCGACGCCCGCGGCCACGAGCCACAACTCGACGTCCGTGAACAGCCCGGAGTAGGCCAGCGCGAGGAAGATCAGCCCGAATGCGACGGCGATCTGACGGGCGAACCGCCGGTCGGCCGAGGCTTCGGTCCGCGCGTTCCACGAGCCGGGCGTGCGTCGCATCCGGCTGCTACGAGGCGAGCCACGGCAGCCACGAGGCCGGTGGCTCTGCGATCGGGACGGGGGAGAGCGCCCGGAGGCGCTGGACGATCGGCGGTAGCACCTCGAGCAGCCGGTCGACGTCGGCGTCGGTGTTGCCGCGGCCGAAGGTGAAGCGCAGCGATCCGCGCGCGAGTTCGGATGGCATGCCCATCGCCACGAGGACGTGGCTCGGCTCGACGGATCCCGTGGTGCACGCCGATCCGGACGACGCCGCGATCCCCGCGAGGTCGAGGCCGAGCAGGATCGACTCGCCCTCGACAAACCCGACGGTGCACGAGACGTTGCCGGGCAGGCGGTGCGCGAGGTCGCGCGGGCCGGTGATCGCGAGCATCGGGATGCGCGCCGGGAGTTCCGCCAGCAGCCGCTCCTGCAGCGCGCGCTCGTGGCCAAGGTCGGCCTCGCGGCGCTCCGAGGCGAGCGTCATCGCGTGCGCGAAGCCAGCGATCGCCGCGGTGTCCTCGGTGCCGGCGCGGATGCCGCGCTCCTGTCCGCCGCCGACGATCTGGCCCTGCAGCGGCGTGCCCGACCGCACGTACAGCGCACCCGCGCCGCGCGGTCCGTAGAGCTTGTGGGCCGTGATCGTCATCAGGTCGACGCCGAGGCGGTCGACGTGTACGCCGAGGTGCGCGGCCGACTGCACCGCGTCCGTGTGCACCATCGCGTGCGGATTCTTCGCCCGGACGCGGCGCGCGATCTCCGCGATGTCGTTGACCGCGCCGACCTCGTTGTTCGCGTGCATGATCGAGACGAGCACCGTGTCGTCGCGGACGGCGGCCTCCACGGTCGCGGGGTCGACGCGGCCGTCCGCGCCCACGCCGACGACCGTCACCTCGGCGATCCCGTCGCGCTCAAGCTGCTCGGCGGTGTCGAGGACGGCGTGGTGCTCCACGGACGAAACGATGAGGTGCTTGCCGCGCCGCCGGGACGCCGCCAGCACGCCCCGCAGTGCGAGGCTGTCGCCCTCGGAGCCGCCGCTGGTGAACAGCACCTCGTCCGGCTGTGCGCCGATGAGCGCGGCGATCGTCGCCCGCGCCTCGTCGATGCTCGTGCGGGCGCGCTGCGCCTCCACGTAGATCGACGACGGGTTGTGCCACTGCTCGCGGAGGAACGGGATCATCACGTCCACCACGCCCGGGTCAGGCGGCGTGGTCGCGGCGTGATCGAGGTAGATCCGGGCGTGGCCGGAGCCCAGCGGGGTGGTGTTGGCGGTCATGATCAAAGAATACCCCGGCGGGGAATGCGCGGTTTTGAACGTATTTCGCTCGAAAAGGAGAAAAACGATGCTAGGATCGGGGCATGCCCGCCCACGTTGATGGCACCCGCGAGGAGATCCTCGCCATCCTCCGTCGGCGCGAGCGCGTCGGCGTCGAGGATCTCGCCGCCGAACTCGGGCTCGCCGGGGCCACCGTGCGCCGGCACCTGGACGTCCTCCAGCGCGACAACTACGTCTCCGTCACCCAGGTGCGAGGCCAGACCGGCCGTCCGCGCCACCTCTTCTCCCTGACCGAAGCGGGCGCCGACCTCTTTCCCCACCACTACGTCCGCCTGACGCAGCGCCTGCTCGGCGAGATCGTGGGCCTCGACGCTGCCGAGACGGCGGGGCGCTCCGGCGGCGATATTGCCGCGCTGGTCTTCGAGAAGATGGCGGATCGCATTGCCACCGAGTACGCCCCGCGCGTCAGTGGCGACACGCTGGAGGCGCGCGTGCGCTCCGTGGTCCGACTGGTCGCCGAGGAGGGCATCGACTTCGAGGTTGTGACTCACGACGGCGCGGTGCGGCTGCTCGGACGAGGCTGTCCCTGCACCCGGCTCACCGGCGGGAAGCCCGGCACCTGCGACCATGACCGCCGGATGCTCTCCCAGATCCTCGAGGTGGACGTGCAGCCGATCCCCGCTGCGGAGATCCCGCACGACTTCCACTCGGGCTACCTCGTCACCGCCCCATGACTCGAGCCGCTCCCCGCTGATGGACGCGCTCACGCTCTTCGGGGCGGCGGCCGTCACGCTGATGCTCGCCTTCTACGCGCTGGAGGATCGCTCGCCGTGGTTCGTGCTGGCGTTCGCCGCGGCGTGCGTGGCCTCCTCGGTTTACGGGTTCATGCAGGGCGCGTGGCCCTTCGGGGTCGTCGAGGCGATCTGGTCCGGGGTAGCGCTGCGCCGGTGGTGGCAGCGCACACGGGGCGCCTGAGTCCGCGCACGGTCGCGCACAGCCGAGCGGGACGCGATCCGGTCACGCGTTGTGGGGCATACCCCCGGCGCGTATCATGAAGACAGCATCACCCGGTGCCGCGCGACCTCGCGAGGCCCCGTGATCCACGAATGAGATTCACGAACGGATCGAGGACGACATGACTCTTGCTGGCATGGGTGCGCCGATCTCAAGCACGCCCGCGTTCACCCTCCCGAGCCTGACGGCGTCCGTCACCGTCACCGAGCGCGCCGCCGTGAAGGCGCAGTCGCTGCTCGCCTCGAAGGGCGCCCCGGACGGCATGCTTCGCGTGTTCGTCGTCGGCGGCGGCTGCTCCGGCTACCAGTACGGCATGGCGATCGCCACGCAGGTCGAGGCCGAGGACCAGGTGATCGAGGCGACCGGCGGCGTGAAGGTCGTGGTCGACCGCGACTCCGTCCCGATGATCAGCGGCGCCGAGATCGACTACGTCGAGGATCTGATGAAGTCCGGCTTCACGATCTACAACCCGAACGCGACCTCCTCGTGCGCCTGCGGCTCGTCCTTCCAGACGGCCGACGGCGGTGGGACGCCGCGGGCCTGCAACTAGCGGCCCGCACGAGGCGGCCGAGCCACCTCGACTGAGCACACAACACGGACGGCCCCGCTCAGCGGGGCCGTCGCGTATCTGGAGTTTGGAGCGCGTGATGCAGGCCTGGATCAACGTCGGTTCCGTCGACAACTTCGAGGTGCTGCGTGAGCGTGGGTTCGACCTCTCGCCGTTCAAGGCGTCGCGCGAGAAGCAGTCCTCCGAGATGCGTCCCGGCGACCGCATCGTCTACTACCTGACGAAGGACGTGCTCTTCGGCGGCGTCGTCGAGGTCACGGGCGAGATGTTCGCGGACACGAGCGACATCGGACTGCGCTCGGACGGCAAGCCGGGCGAGGACTACCCGTACCGCATCGCCACGAAGCCGGTGGTGATCGCGAAGCCCGGCAACGCGATCGACGTGCGCGAGATCACTGACCTCCTGGACAAGACGCGTAACTTCGGACCGAAGAAGCTCGGCATGTGCTTCCGCGGCAATCTGCACAAGATCTCCGAGGGCGACCTGAAGACGATCGAGCAGTTGCTGAAGGATCGTGCGTGATGCAGGAGCGCCCGCAGCCGCGGCGTCTCACGCGTAGCGACGACCGCAAGATCGGCGGCGTCTGCGGCGGCCTCGCGGACTACTTCGGGATCGACGCGACGCTGGTGCGCGTGGGGTTCGTGCTGCTCGCGGTGTTCACGATGGGGCCGGGCGGGTTGCTGGCCTACGCCGTGCTATGGGCGATCATGCCGGCGCCTGACCCGGACGCCGGCGTGCCGGTCGGCACCGCGAGCGCGAACACCACGCTGCTCGTCGGCCTCGTCCTGGTCGTGATCGGCATCGCGATGGCCTTCGAGGGGCTGCAACTGCTGTGGTGGATGGCGTCCGGTCTGCTCCGCATGGGGCTGCCCGCGCTGCTGATCCTCGCCGGCGTCTTCTTCGTCATCGCGTCGCGCCGCGGCTAGCCGGTCGCCCACCAGCCCGCATCAATCGAGGAGCCCCCCATGACCGACGCGCCGTCCACTTCCGCGAACGCAGCGACCTACGCGCTGCTTCTCGATCGTGTCTTCGAGAACTGCATTCGCAGCATCGAGGATCTGAGCGTCGACGAGTTGAACCACCTGCCGCATGCGCAGGCGAACTCGATCGGCTTCGACATCTGGCACGTCGCGCGGACCATCGACAACGTGCTGTTCTTCGTCTTCGACCGCGAAACGCCGCTGTGGCTGCGCGAGGGCTACAACGACCGCTTCGCGCTGCCCAAGGTGGCGCAGGGCACCGGCATGAGCACCGAGGACGCCCGCTCGCTGCGCTTCCCCGATCCCGCGCTGTTCCTCGACTACGTCCGCGCGCTGCGCGACGCCTCCGTCCCGCGCGTTGCCGCGATGACCGACGAGTACCTCGCCGAGGCAGTATTGCTGAAGCCGTGGGGCGAGTGCTCGCGCTCGGAGCACATCGGGCAGGTGCTGATCGCACACGGGAACAGCCACCTTGGCAAGGCGTCGCTGGCGCGCACGCTGCTCGGCCACGAGGACCTGGGCTTCTAGGCCGCCCGCGATGGCCTCTTCCGAGCCCGCCGGGGCGCTGGAGCTTCGCCGTCTCCGCGCGGACGAGGGGCTGGCGTACCGCGCCGCCCGCCTCCGCGCGCTGGAGCGCGAGCCGGCCGCCTACGGTCAGACGCTCGCCGAGGCACTCTCCGACCCGGAGCAGACGTGGCACGACCTCGCCACCTCCGTCGCCGGGGACGATCCCCGCGCGCTCTTCGTCGTCGACCGTGGCGACGGCGTCCTGGGCGGGACGCTGTACGCCGCGCTGAGCGAGGTGCCGCCGCACCTCGGTACGCTCGGTGCGATGTGGGTGGACGAGGATCTCCGCGCGCAGGGCTGGGCCGACGCGCTCATGGAGACGGTGATCGACTGGGCCGTGCGCTGGGGCGCCGCCGGGCTGTCGCTCTGGGTCGCGACCGAGAACGAGCGCGCGCAGCGGCTCTACGCACGCCACGGCTTCGCGCCGACCGGCAACATCGAGCGGTGGGAGGCTGACGGCGCGGCCCGCGCCGCCGAGGAGTGGTACTGCGCGTTGTGAGGTAGTCGGGACGTCTCGGCCGTAACGTGTCGCGTCACCCGCGCGTTGTGATCAGTGCGAGGCCTTCGGCGTCGCATGCGGGCGAACCCCAAGCGGACGAACGATCCGCGGGTGTTACGCTCGATCTATGGCGTGGCGCGTGGTCGCCACTGGAACGACGAGGATCGTGTGACGGACGCCGGGCCCTTCCACTTCTCTCCGCGACCGAATCGCGCCGATTCCATTCCGTGGCAGGAATGGAGCGACGAGGCGTTCGACGTCGCACGTCGCAACGACCTGCCCGTGCTGCTTTCGATCTCCGGGACGTGGTGCCACTGGTGCCACGTGATGGATGAGACCACGTACTCCGATGAGCGCGTGATCGAGTTGATCACGCGCCGCTTCGTCGCGATCCGCGTCGACACTGATGAGCGCCCCGACGTCAACGCGCGCTACAACGCGGGCGGCTGGCCGACGACGGCCTTCCTGACCAGCGACGGCGACGTGATCGCGAAGACCACCTACCTCGACCCGCAGCAGATGCTCGACGCGCTGCAGGGCGTCCAGGAGTCGTGGCTCGTGAACCGCGACGGCCTGACCGCCGTGATCGAGACGGCTCGCGCCACCCGTGCTGCGGAGCGTGCCGCCGAGGCCGGTCGTCGCACCGCCGGATCGCTCACGCCCTCCATCCTCGACGTCGCACTCGACATCCTCGAGGCCGCTTACGACGAGACGACCGGCGGCTTCCGGGAGCCCGAGCGCGAGGAGGCGACGGCGCCCGACGAGACGCGTGCGCTCCTTCGTTTCCCCCACGCCGACGCACTGCGCCTCTGGCGCTACGCCCACCACCGTCGAGGCACGCCGGACGTGCTCGACCGCGCCGCGTTCGTCCTCGACCAGATGGTGGAGGGCGGGCTGTACGACGGCGTCGATGGCGGCTTCTACCGCTACGCCACGCAGCCGGACTGGTCGCACCCGCACGTCGAGAAACTTGCCGTCGACCAGGGCGCGATGCTCCTCGCGATCGCCGAGGTCGCGATCTCTGATGAGGACGCCGCTGACCGCCTCCGCGAGCCCGTCGAGCAGACCGTCGCGTACATCAGCGCCACTCTGGGCAACTACCTCGGCGGGATCGCCAACGCGCAGGACGCCGACGAGGACTACGCCGCGTTGCCCGATCGCGTCGCGCGTTCGCTGGTGCCGGCCCCCGCGGTCGATGAGCGCGTGTTCGCGTCCTCGTGCGCGATCGCCGCGCGCGGGCTGATGGCGTGTGGCATCGCGTTCAACCGTCGCGACTGGACGGAGCGCGGGCTGCGCGCGGTCGACTTCCTCGCGGCGCGGATGCGCGCGGGCGAGGCCGGCGTCTACCACACGTGGGACGACGGGGCGCAGTTCCTCGGCCTGCTCGGCGACCAGGCGCACACCATGCTCGCCTTCCTCCACGCCTACGAGGTCACCGGCCTCGAGGCGCACCTCGACGCGGCCCGGGCGCTGGCGCGCGCGCTGCAGCGGAGCTGGCGCGAGCCGGGCCGTGGCTTCTGGGACACCGCCGACGAGCACGACGACACGGCGCTCCTCGCCGAGCCGGTGATGCCGATCGCCGAGAATGTCGCCGTCGCCGAGGCGTTCCTGTGGCTCGGTCGTCTCACGCACGACGAGCGCCACCTGCAGGTCGCGCTGGAGACGCTCAGCGGCTTCGCGAACGGCCTCGAGGCGCGCGGTCTCGCGATCGCCGACTTCGCGCGCGTCGTCGATCGGCTGCTGTCCGCGGAGCCGGAGTTCAAGATCGTGTCGGAATGGCCGGCGGGTGAGCCGGATCGCGTCGCCGACCCGCTGTTCCTCGAAGCGCTGCGGCTGCCGCTGGCGGCGCGCACCGTGCAACGCCTGTCGCTGCCGCAGGACGATCTCCTGATGCGCCAGCTCGACCTGCCGCTGGACCGCACCCGCGTCGCCTACGTCTGCGTCGGCTCCGTCTGCTCCGCCCCCGTCACGCAGCCCGACGGCCTCCTGAGCGCCATCGAGCAGGCCACCGCCGCCCCCGCCTGGTAGGCGCTAGGGCTCGGCGAGGCCCGTGACTTGCTCGCGGCCGGGGGGGCGGAGGGCGTCGTGGGCGCGCTGGATGCGCCACATCGCGTCCAGGTCGCGCTCGTTCATCTCGGCGACGAACTCGAGGACGGGGACCTCGCCGCGGTAGGGGTGGATGCCGACGTGGTTCCACGCGGTGCCGGCGCTCTCCAGCAGCCAGACCGTCTCGTCGCGCAGCGTGGCGAAGTCCCACAGGAGGTCGGCAGGGTCGGCCTTGCGGTACGCGCCGTCGTCCACGTGCCGGATCGCGCGACGGTCGGCGATCTTCGACCCATCGACCCGCAGCATCGCCTCGAGGGCGGCGAGATCCTCGCGCTCGCTGTCGCGGAGGTAGCCGACGATCTCGGTGACGCTCCACTCCTCGCCGGGGGCGACGCGGCCGAGGTCGTCGTCGTCCATGCGGGAGGCGAGGCGGGTGATGCGGTGGCCGATCTCGCGCAGCGCCTTCACCAGGTAGCGGCGGCGATCCCCGTACTGCGCGACGACGTATTGCGGCATGGTGCGCCCATCCTGACACAGCCCGCGCGCGCTGCCCACCGGCCGGGCGACCTCGCCCGCCCCAGGCCCGCGTTGACCGAGGATTGCCCGCCACCGACGATGGGCCGGTGAGCGCAGCATCCCTCCCGTACACCGTCCTCGTCCTGCTGGTCGAACTCGCCATCGGCGGGCTCGCCATGATGACGGTCTTCGACGCCCGTAAGCAGGTGACCGCGGGCTACGTGAAGGCCGGTGCGCTCACCGTGCTGCCGCTGGCGATGCTCGCCGGGTGGACATACCTCCTGCTCGCTCCGACGAACGAGGTCGAGGGCTACGCGCTCGCCTCGGCGTGGCTGCGGCCGTTCGGCGTCGCGTTCGGCGCGTTCATCGTCGCCACGACCGGTCACACGATCGCCGCGGTGATGGAGCGGCAGCGGCTGGAGGTCGTCCTCGGCGCGATCGGCAGCGTCCTCGGGCTCGTCTCGCTGGTCGTGCTCGCGCTGTGGCTCGGGCAGCCCGCGTGGTCGGTCGGGGGCATGTTCCTCAGCCTCGTCGCCGCGACCAGCGTCCTCGGCGGCTCGCTGATGGCGATGCTCTGGGGGCACTGGTACCTCACCTCGGGTCGACTCCCCAAGGAGCCCATGGAGCAGATGTCGCTGGTGCTGCTCGCCGCGATCGTGCTGGAGGTCGTCTCGGTCGCCCTCGGCGTGGCGATCCCGGCGCGGCAGGTGCCGCTGGCTGACGGCGCGTTCGCGATCTCGCTGGGCGCGAACCCGGCGTTCTGGCTGCGCGTTGCCGCGGGCCTCGTCTTCCCGCTGGTGGTCACGGTGCTCGCGTGGAAAGCCGCCACCATCCGCGGCATGATGTCCGCGACCGGCCTGCTCTACATCGCGCTCGGCCTGCTCCTCGCCGGCGAGGTGCTCGCGCGGGGGCTGCTCTTCACCACCGGCGCTGCCGTCTAGCGCATCCTCGATCCCACGAGGTGCCCCATCTCGCGTGTGTACCCACGCGCACACACGCGGCTACCACTTTGCTTATCATTGCCGCACCGCCGGCCCCCACCTGCGTTTGCGGAGGACCCCTGTGGTCGATGCCCCCGCTCCGTCCTCGCCTTCGCCCCGTGAGCGGGCGGCGGGGCTGCGTGCGCGAATCCGCGCCGCCGGTACAGACGTATCCCTGAGTAGCAGGCGATCGAACGCGCGCCCGGACGCGACGGACGCCGAGCTGATGGCCGCGCTCGCCACTGGCGACATCGTTGCGCTGGAGTTGCTGTACGACCGCTACTCCACGCTGGTGTTCTCCGTCAGCCTGCGGGTGCTCCACGACTCCCAGTTGGCGGAGGACGTGGTGCAGGAGGTGTTCCTCCGCCTCTGGCGGCAGCCCATCTCCTACGACCCGACGCGAGGGCGGTTCATCAGCTGGCTCATGTCGGTCACGCGCAACCGCTCACTGGATGAGCTGCGGCGCGTCACGCGGCGCATGCGCTCCGAAGACGTCGAGGATGACGAGCCGGGACACGAGATTGCAGCGGTCGGCCACCTGGACGACCCGCAGGCGGAACTGATGGTCGCGGAGGCGCGCGCAGCCGTGCGAGCGGCGATGACGCGACTGCCTCCTGCGCAGCGACGGGTGATCGAGTTGGCGTACTTTGGCGGCCTCACGCACGTGGAGATCGCAGAGCGCACCGGTGACCCGCTGGGCACCGTGAAGACGCGTGTGCGCCTTGGCATGCGGAAGCTGCGCGAGTCGCTCGCCGAGTTCTCCACCTGGGAATCCGATCGGGTGTCGCGATGACGCCCGAGGAGCGCGAGGAACTGCTCGCTGCGCACGCGCTGGGCACGTTGAGCGCGCCCGACGCGGTGGATGCAGATCACCTGATCCGCACCGACCCTGCCGCTGCGACACAGTTCCGTGCATATCGTGAGATCGCCGACCTCATCGCGCTGTCCGTACCGCTGCGGCGCGCCGACCCCGCCCTGCGCGAGCGTGTGCTCGCCGCGGCACGCCGAAGCCGCCGCCGCTCCTGGCGCCCGTCGCTCTCCGGCCGGCACATGCCGGTGTACGTCCTCGCCGCCGCGCTGGCCGCGGTCACGATCTGGGCCGCAACGCTCCAGACCACGCTCGTGCAGCTGCGTCACCAGACCGCCGCGCTCAGCGCGGTCGTCGAATCCGACGCGAAGCGCCTCGACCGGCTCGCGGGCGCGGCGAGCGGGGTGCAGGAGGCGCGCACGCTGAGCCTGCAGCTGAACTCCGCGCTGAAGGACGAGCAGGCGGTACAGAAGGTGCAGGCCGACCCGAAGGCCGTGGCCACCGTCATGGAGCAGACCGCCGCGAGTCACGGCGCCGGCGGGGCCTACCTCACGAGCGAGCTCGAGGGTGCCAGTGTCCTCGTCCTGCACTCGCTGCCCAGCCTGCCGCTCGGCGGCGCGTACCGCGTCTGGCTGGAGGATCCGCTGTCGCAGCTAACGCTTGCCGCCTCGTTCGTGCCGGACAGCAGCATGGGCGCGCGCGTGGCGCTCCAGCGCGACACGCGTCTTGAGGCGGTGCGGGTGTACGTGGTCGCCACCAGCCGCGCCGACGACCCGGCCGCGACCGGCCCCGTCGTCCTGATGGCAACGCTCCCGAAGCGCGCCTCGACGCGCTAGCGTCCTCGGCCTACCGCACCACTTCGAGCGGCTCTGCGGCCGTCGACGCGTCCTCCGTGCCGTCCGATCGCTTGCCAGCGTTGACGTGGCTCGCGGCGAACGCCTGCTCCGGCTCCTGGCCCAGCAGCCGCCGGTCGAGGTACCAGAACAGTTCCCGCAGGATCGCGGTCGCCGGGATCACTGCGACCAACCCCGCGAATCCGAATACCGCGCCGCCGACCACCAGCAGGATGATCACGATCGCCGGGTGCATGTCGAGCGCCTGCCCCTGGATGCGCGGCACGAGGAAGTTGTTTTCCAACTGCTGCACCATGAAGTAGACCAGCGCGACCCACGGCAGTTTGCCGGGATCGGTCGCGACGATCAGGATCAGGCCGGGCACCGCGCCAATCCATGGCCCGATGATCGGGATCAGCTCCGTCAGTCCGGCCCACACGCCCAGGCCCAGCGACAGGTCGACGCCGAGCAGTGCGAGCGCTCCCCCGACGGCGACGCCAACGACCAGGCCGAGGACGAGCTGCGCTCGGATGTAGCGGCCGAGCAGCCGATCGGACAGCGCGAGCATCAGCCGCACGTCCTCGCGCACCTCGATCGGCGCGGCGAGCACGAGGTTGCGTCCGGCGATGTGCCGGTCACGCATCACGTAGAACATCCAGAACGGCACGATCGCGAGCCCGGCGAGGAACCCGACCGTGCTGGTCAACGTGAAGATGGTCGTCTGCACCGCCCCGGCGACCACGCTCGCCACGGTGCTTGCGCCCTGTTCGGCGGCCGCGTTCAGCCGCACCTGCACCTCGGGCGGGACGCGCTGCTGGTACTGCTCGACGAGCCCCATGCTCTGCGTGCGTGCCGATTCGAGGATCGAGGGGAGCTGCTCGATGAAGTGCTGGAACTGCTCGGCGGCGATCGGGATGAGCGACAGCAGCGCCACCGTGCTCGCGCCGAAGAAGACGAGGTAGATCGCGAAGACCGCCAGCCCGCGGCGGAGCGCGAGGTGATCTGGCTTCGACAGTGGGATCAGCACCAGCAGCCGATCCACGACCGGCGCGAAGGCGTAGGAGATCACCGCCCCGACGAGGAACGGGATGAGCGAGGTGAGCGCGAGATAACAGATGAAGCAGACGAACGTCGTCGTGCCCACCCACAGTGCGAGTCGTGCGCGTTGTCTGTTCATCAGTTCATTCTGCCTGTTCGGCTGGTTCGTTGACAGACCCTGAACCTCAAGGGAGCATGACGTTATGGCCAGCATCGACAGCATTGAGAGCGCGCTCGCGAGCGAGGGCTTCCGCCTGACCGCTCCGCGTCGCGCGCTCGTGGAGGTGATGCAGGGCCTGGGCGATCACTTCATGGCCGACGACGTGGTCGAGGCAGCCCCTGCCGTGGGGCGCGCTACCGTCTTTCGCACGCTGCGATTGCTGCAGGACCTCGGCATTGTCTGCCAGGTCGTGCTGGACGACGGCACCGCCGCTTATCGCCTCGCCTCCGGCGGCCACCACCACCACCTCGTCTGCTCCGAGTGCGGCGCCGTGAGCGACTTCGCGTCCGGGGACCTCGAGGGGCTGCTGGACGATATCGCCCGTCGTACCGGCTACCGCGTCGACGCGCACCGGCTCGAGGTCTACGGCGTGTGCCCGGACTGCCGGGCGCGCGAGGGCTAGCGCCGCCCGCCGCCAGCCTCGAATGACCCGCGAGAACGAGATGTGCGCCCGGAGGCTGCATGACGGATGACACTGCGCGAGTGAACGACCCGGTCATCCTGCAGCGGCTTCAGCAGAAGATGACCGTACCGCTGTTCCGGGACCTCGACTTCGCGCTCACGGCGGCGGGCGAAGGGTGGGCCGAGATCACGCTGAACGTCGCGCCGCGCCACTACAACCCGAACGGCGTCCTGCACGGCGGCATGTGGACGATGATCGCGGACAGCGCGATGGCCGCCGCGATCCACTCGATGATCGCGCCTCACGACATGTCGGCGACGATGCAGCTCGACATCCGCTGGCTGCGACCCGCGCCGGGCGATCGCCTGCGCGTCGTCGGCATGGTGCTGCGCCGAGGACGCCGTGCGTGGCACACCAACGCCGAGCTGTTCGACGGGCAGGGGCGTCTGGTCGGCGTTGCGAACGCGATGTTCGCCATCCTCTCGCCGGACGATCGCCTGCCGCCTGACTAGCACGCTCTCAGGAGCGCGGGCAGCCTCGACCGGCCGCGACGTGCGCGGCGGCGCTCCCCACCAGCACGGACGCCAGCACGAGGAACGCGAACGGCGCGCCCACGCCGCGCGGTGCTTCGATGCCGCCGGTGCCGGTCGTCGCGGGCCGCGGCGGCTGGACGGGGCGGGGCGGGTCGACCACCGCGGTCGCCGTGCGCACCAGCACCAGGTCGAAGGAGCCGGCGGGGGTCTTCTGCAGATCGTAGAAGCGCGTCTGCTGTCCGGTGGCGCAGCATAGCGGGGCGCCGGATGCCGGCACCCCCATCGCGACCGCGATTTGGCCCGCCGTCGAGATGCTCAGCCCGTCCAGACGGATCCGGACGCCGAGCGACACGCGCGCGATGGTCTGCGCGGTCACATCCAACACGTACAGCTCGAAGAATGTGCCGCTGCCACCGCCGCTCGTGGCGAGTACCACCGCGGCGCCCGGCTGGCCACCGATGACCCCGTTCGCGCTGGAGACGAGCGTCGCGGTGATCTTGCTGGCCGATCCGGGCGCGGCGGCGACCTCGAACTTCCCGCCGATGAGCGTCGCGGTGCCGCCGGGTGCTACCGGGACGGGGTATGTCGCGGACTCAATCTGCGCGCGCGTCGGGCCGGGCTGCTGGCCGAGCGCAGTCGAGGGCGCGACCCCGATCGCGAGCACGGCGGCGAGTCCGAGGATCGGCAGCAGGATGCGGCGGAACGAGACGCGAGGCATGGCGGACGGCATGGCGAGTGGCCTTTGTGATGACGATGTAGGAGCGCGGCAATACTACCGGGATTTCGCGCCGCTCCCGGCTTCGATTGCCAACTTTGCTGATTGAGCACAGCGCGTATCGGCCCGTATGGTGAGCACGGTACCTTGCGGCACCGTTCGCGAGGCGTTCGCTTCCGGAGTACATCGGTCATGCCTGACCCCGTTGAGAAGCAAGCCAAGCCGGAGCGCCCGGTCGTCGATCGGAAGGCGCGCCTCGCTGCACCCTCCCATCGCCCCACCAAGCAGAAGCCCGACGCACGCATCGGCAACTGGGACGAGGTGACGAACCTCTTCGATCCCGGCATTGCCATGCAGGAGGCCGCGCGCTGCATCCAGTGCCCCGCCGCGCCGTGTCAGAAGGCGTGCCCCGTTCACAACGACATCCCGCGCGCGTTCTGGATGCTGGAGAACAACGACTTCAACGGCGCCGCCAACGTCTTCCGCGAGACCAGCGAGCTGCCCGAGATGTGCGGGCGCCTCTGCCCGCAGGAGCGGCTCTGCGAGGGGCATTGCGTCGTCGGCAAGAACGCGCTCCCCGTCGCCATCGGCAAGCTCGAGACGTTCGTCTCGGAGTGGCAGCGCGCAAACAGCCCGGTGCCGGCGACCCCGGTCGCGCCCACCGGGAAGCGCGTCGGTATCGTGGGCAGTGGTCCCGCGAGCATCGCCGTCGCTGAGCGTCTCGCGAAGCAGGGCCACGCGGCCGTGATCTTCGAGGCCTGGCCGACCGCCGGTGGCGTGCTGCGCTACGGCATCCCCACCTTCAAGCTGAACAAGCCTGCCGTCGATCGCAAGTTCCGCGACCTCGAGGCCCTCGGGGTCGAGGTGCGTACGAACACGCGCGTGGGCGAGGACGTCGACTGGGCCCAGCTCACGGCGGAGTTTGACGCGATCTTCGTCGGCATCGGCGCCCAGACCGGCACGCGCCTCGGCATTCCTGGCGAAGACGCCGCGCAGGTGCTGACGGCGACGAACTTCCTGGTGCGGACCAACCTGCCCGAGAGCGACCTGCCTGAATCGATGCGCGAGCCGCTGGGCTCGCCGCGCCGCGTGGTGGTCGTCGGCGGCGGTGACACCTCCATGGACTGCGTGCGCTCCGCGCGCCGCCTGGGTGCGGAGGATGTGACGCTGGTCTACCGCCGCACCGAGGCGGAGATGCAGGGCCGCGTCGAAGAGCGCATGCACGCGAACGAGGAAGGCGTCCAGTTCGAGTACCTCGCGGCGCCGCTCGCCGTGCTCCTCGGTGACGCGGGCGAGGTGCGCGGGCTCCGCTGCCAGCGCATGGCGCTCGGCCCCGCCGACGACACCGGTCGCCGCCGCCCCGAGCCGGTGCCGGACTCCGAGTTCGACCTGCCCGCCGACATGATCGTGGTCGCGATCGGCTACGGCGTGGACGAGGACTGGGGCGAGGTGGTCCCAGACATGGTCCGCGACCGCTGGGCTCGCATCGTGGCCGACCCGGACACGCTGCAGACGAACCTGCCGGGCGTCTTCGCCGGTGGTGACGACGTGAACGGCGCCGACCTGGTGGTCACCGCGCTCGCCGACGGCCACCGCGCCGCCGAGGCCATCTCGGCGTACCTCGCGACGAAGTAGTCGGACACGCGCAGCGTTGCGAAGAGCCGGGCACGGGCCCGGCTCTTCTGTGCCCGGGCGGCACTGACACTGATTCACGCAGGCGCAGGCTGCTAAACTCGCCGACGGCGCGCGAGGCACCTCGTCGCGCATTCGCAGCACGACATCACGCCGGGCGCGCAAGCGCGGCGTTCGCTGGAGGGAACGACATGGCTCTCGAGGTTGGTCAGCAGGCTCCGGACTTCACGCTCGTCGACGAGTCGAACGAGAAGGTCACGCTCTCCGAGCTCAAGGGGACGCCCGTCGTCCTGTTCTTCTACCCGTTCGACTTCTCTGGCACGTGCACCGCGGAGAACTGCGAGGTCCGCGACAACTTCGGCGGCTGGCAGGCAAAGGGCGCGAAGGTCTACGGCATCTCGCGCGACTCCCGTTTCTCGCACGCGGTCTGGAAGGAGCGCGAGCACTTCACGCATTCGTTGCTCGCCGACCTCAAGGGCGAGGTGGCGACGGCCTACGACTGCTGGAACGAGGCGTCGGCCTCGGCCGATCGTGCGACCTTCGTGATCGACCGCGAGGGCAAGATCGCGATGGCGATGTACAACGGGCGCGAGAAGCGCGACCACAGCAATGTCGAGGATTACATCAAGTAGCGCCTCGACGAATCGATTGCAGGGAACCGGGCGCGACGCGCCCGGTTCCGGCGTCCGGCAGTTGTGGCAAGAACGCGCACACTGCGGTAGCGTTGGGAACCAGCCCGGGAGGCACGCGATGGAATCACGTCAGGCGCGCACCCGCGATGGTGACTTCTGCCCCGTGCGAGCCACGCTCGCGCTGGTCGGGCAGCGCTGGGTCCCGCGGATTCTCTACGAATTGCTCGATGGCAAGCGCCGCTTCAACGACCTGGCCGCCACCGTCGGCGGCTGCAACTCCCGCACGCTCCGCGATCGTCTGAAGACGCTCGAAGAGATCGGGCTCGTCGAGCGACACCTCGTCGCGACGATGCCGCCGTGGGTCGAGTACGAGCTCACCGAGTCCGGCCGCGAGCTCGCGCAGGCGATGCTCCCGCTCGCCGAGTGGGGCCGCGAGCACATGCAGTCCGAGATGCTCTCGGCCGTCGAGGGCTAACGCGCCGCACGTGACCTCGCCTACACGAATCGCCTTCGACACCCTCTCTCGCGGCGACGTGCTGCCGCCCGTCGATCTCACGATCAGCGCCGACGATGTGCGCGCATACCTTGATGCCACCGGTGAGCCGGCCGACCGCTGGGGCGAGCACGTCCCGCCCGTGATGATGAGCGCGCTGATGCTCGCCACGCTCCTTTCGCAGATCGAGATCCCGAAGGGCGTGATGCACACCGGCCAGGAGCACGAGTCCATGCGCCCTGTGCGCATCGGCGAGCCGCTCACGGTCACCGTGCTCGTTGCCTCGCACGCCGTCCGTCGCGGCGCGCTCATGGCGTCGTTCGACGCGGAGGCGCGCGCGGGCGACGAGGTGGTCGCCGTGTCGCGCGCCTCCGTGCTCGTCCCACCCCCCGACGATGCCGCATCGACTGATCCGTCTAGCGCTGGGAGCGCCGAGTGACCGCAGTGACCCCACCCTCCGCCGTGGAGCCCGTGACGCGGCTCATCGACCAGCCGCGTGTCGACAAGTACGCGGTCGCGGCGCGCGACCCGAACCCGATCCACCGCGAGACGCCCGAGGCGTACGCCGGCCCGTTCGGTCGCCCCGTCGCGCACGGCATGCTCGTCCTCGCGCTCGTGTCGGAGGCCATGACGAACGCCTTCGGCGAGGCGTGGGAGCGTGGCGGGTCGCTGAAGGTGCGCTGGCGCCAGCCCGCGCTTGTTCCCATCGAGGTCACCGCGCGCGCGGTGCTGAAATCGGAGCACGACGGCGTCGCGACCTACGACGTCTCCTGCGAGGACGCGAGCGGCGAGGCGCTGCTTACCGGTACCGCCTCCGTGCACCTCGCCTGATGGCTGACGCGGAGCACGCCGCGGGCGCCTTCGACGAGCGTCTCTACGACCAGGTCTGCTTCGCGTGCGGCGCCCGTAACCAGCATGGCCTGCATCTGCGCTTCAGCCGCGAGGTCTCCGAGGCGGGCGGGGGCGCGGTGGTCTGCCGCTACGATCCCAAGCCGGAGGATCAGGGCTTCCCGGGCGTCATGCACGGCGGCGTGCTGGCCGCACTCCTCGACGAGTCGATGGCGTGGGCGATGTGGGCCGCCGACCGCGCGCTGGGCGTCACGGCAAAGATGGAGACGCGTTACCGCAAGACAGTGGGCACGACCGGGACGCTGATCGTGCACGGGCGTGTGGTGCGGATGCGCGGACGCCGCATCGAGGTCGAGGCGAGCGTGGACGATGCGGACGGCGAGCGCCTCGCGGAGGCGACCGCGCTGTTCATGCGTCTGTCGCCCGAGGTGGAGCAACAGATGTCCGAGGCGCTCGGCTGGGCCGCCGTCCCCGACTAGCGGGCGGTCGGTGCCGCCTCGGCGGCCTGTCGCGCGCGCACCTGCCTGCCGCCGGTCTCGGTTGCCAGCAGGAACAGCACCGACGCCGCGACCATGATCACACCGTTCGCGAACATCGCCGCGCCGAAGCCCGAGTAGTCCGCGATGAAGCCGACCAGCGGTGGGCCGATCATGAATCCCACGTCGCCACCGGAGCGGAACATGCCCATCCCCAGCCCTCGCAGGCCGGGGGGCGAGATGTCCACGGCGTAGGCGGCCGGCGCGGGGCCGGACAGCGACGCGGCGACTGAGTGCAGCATTGCCGCGCTGAAGAACATCCAGTACGAGTGCGTGCCCGCGAGCATGAACATGGTCAGCCCCACCAGCACGCCGCTCGGCACGATCGACCACTTGCGACCCATGCGATCCGCGATCACCGAGGACGGCACGACCAGCAGCATGTTCACGATCGCCATGAGCGAGAAGATCCAGCCGAGGGACGCGGTCGACAGCCCCAGCGTGGTCGCGCCCAGCAGCGGCATGATCGTCTGACGCCCGCCGGTGCGCGTGAGGAAGATCGCGGCGTTCATCACCGCGATTAGCAGGAAGTCCCGCGACAGCAGCAGCTGGAGCCACGCGGTTCGAGGTGGGGCGGCGCCCGCAGCGACGGCGACGGGCCTCGGCGCCTCCGGGTTGAGGTGGCGCGTCTCGGGCAGGCGCAGGTAGGCATAGCCGCCCGCCACCAGCGAGCACAGCCCGACGATCAGGAACGGCGCCTCCAGGCCCCATGCGTCCGCGGTGAAGCCGCCGATCGCGGGGCCGAACGAGGTGCCCAGCAGCAGCGCGCCCTGGTTCGTGCCGAGGTACCTCGCGCGGGTCGCGGGCGTCGATACGTCCGCGAGGAACACCTGCGCGCCGGTCGCATAGATCGCGGAGCCAGCGCCGGCGATGAAGCGCCAGGCGAGCAGCTCGGGCAGCGACCCGGAGAGCCCGGAGCCCACCATGCCGACGGCCGCGATGATCGGGCCGCTGACCAGCAGTAGCCGCCGCCCATAGCGGTCCGCCGCGATCCCCATCGGGATGTTCAGTACGAGGCGCGCGAGGCCGAACGACGTGAGCGTCAGGCCGATCGCCGCCGCGCCGACGCCAAATTTGTTCGAGAACAGCGGGAGAACGGGCGAGATCACGCCCTGGCCCATCATGACGAGCACCGTGGACACGGTGATCATCATCAGTTGCTCGTGCTCGAAGATCGGGCCGAGGGTGCGCCTCGCCCAGCCGATCATCGCGCGCCCGCGATTGCCTGTTCGAGCGGGACGTAGGGCATGCCGAGCGCCTCCGCGACGGCGGGGTGGGTGATCGCGCCGCGGTACACGTTCACGCCGTGCGCCAGCGCCGGGTCGCGCCGCACTGCTTCCTCCACGCCGAGGTTCGCGATCGACATCGCGTAGGGGAGCGTGAGCGGGCTGAGGATCTGCGAGGCGGTACGCGGTACGGAGCCGGGCATGTTCGGCACTGCGTAGTGCACCACGCCCTCTTCCACATAGATCGGCTCGTCGTGCGTCGTCGGGTGCGTCGTCTCGATGCAGCCGCCCTGATCGACGGCGACGTCGACGATCACCGAGCCGGGCTGCATCGTGCGCACCATCTCGCGCGTCACGACGACCGGGGCGCGCTGGCCCTCGACGAGCACCGCGCCAATGAGCAGGTCGGCGGTCCGCACGAGGTCGGCGATGACGCCGCGGCTGGAGATCGCGGTCTCCACGCGCCCTGCGTACTGCTGATCGAGGTCGCGCAGTTGGTCGATGGCGTTCGACACCACGGTCACGCGCGCACCCAGGCCCACCGCGATGCGCACAGCGTTGCGTCCGACGTTGCCCGAGCCGATGACGAGGACGTGCGCGGGCGGGACGCCGGGGATGCCACCCAGCAGCATGCCGCGACCGGGGCCGGGTCGCTTCAGGAAGCGCGCGCCTTCCTCGACCGCGAGGCGACCTGCGACCTCGGACATGGGGGCGAGCAGCGGGAGCGCGCCGTTCGACAGGCGCACGGTCTCGTAGGCGATCGCGATGCACTTCGATTCGACGAGGACGCGCGCGACCTCGGGCTCGGCAGCGAGGTGCAAGTACGTGAAGACGACCTGGCCCTCGCGCATCAGCGCGTACTCGGACGGCTGTGGCTCCTTGACCTCGCAGATCAACTCGGCGCGCGCGTAGACCTCCTCCATCGTCGCGATGATCTGCGCGCCGACAGCGGTGTACTGCTCGTCCGGGTAGTGCGAGCCCACGCCCGAGGTGGTCTCGATGAGGACGGTGTGCCCGGCGCACACGAGATCGCCCGCGCTCGCGGGCGTCAGGGCGACGCGGAACTCCTCGTTCTTGCGTTCGCGGACAGTGCCGACGATCACCCGGTGCTCCTCATCGTGTCGAGCCTGGGTCAGGGCGTCCGTTCGAGGACGTCGCCGACCATCATCACCTCACCGGCGGGCTGCTTCGCTGCCCCGGCCCGCTGCGCGCGGCCCACGATGATTGTGCCACCGACGCCGGCGATCTCGGCGCGACCGTCGATGATCGCCATCACCGTGCCCGGCGGCTCGCCGGGGGCGCCCGGGCGCAGTTGCGCCTCGAACAGCCGGATCGGCTCGCCGTTCAGGTTCGTCATGGCGCCCGGCTGGGGGTCGCAGCCGCGGATCAGGTTGGAGACCACGCGGGAGTGGTACATCCAGTCGATCTTGGCGTGCTCCGGGCCGCAGGGTGCCTCGTAGGTGGCGAGCGCGTGGTTCTGAGGGATGCGGGGCGCCTCACCCTCGCGCACGAGGCGGGTCGCCTCCACGAGCGCGTCGACGCCCATCGGGTACAGCCGGTCGAAGTAGAGCGTGGCGACGCTGTCCGCGGGGTCGATGTCCACCTCGCGCTGGAGCAGGATCGGGCCGGTGTCGATGCCCTCGTCGACCCAGAAGATCGACAGGCCGGTCTTCTCAGCGCCGGAGATGATCGCCCAGTTCATCGCGGTACGGCCGCGGTGGAGCGGCAGCAGCGATGGGTGGTACTGGATCGCGCCGTGCGTGGCGGCGTCCAGCACGCGCTTCCGCACGATGTCCGTCACGAACGCGAAGACGAGGAGATCGGGCTTCAGCGCCAGGAACTGCTCGAAGGGACCGTCCTGGCGCAGCGCCGGCGTTTCGATCACCGGCACGCCGGCGATGCTGGCGGCCTCGAACAGGGGGTCGGGACGCGTGCCCTGTCGAGGCGTGGAGACGCCGACGACGTCCTCGCCCGCCTGGCGGAGCTTCTCGAAGACGTCCTTGCCGAACGCGGCCTGGCCGAAGAGCACGATCCGCATGGACACCCCTTCGCGCGCGGCCTGAGCGCCGCTCGCGGCTGCCTCGTGGGGGCCGATCGGCACCCTCGGGGGCTCAGTATAGGAGCGCGCGACCGCACGATCCTTCGGCGGGCTCCACGTTCGTGATGCGTGCCTAAGTCGTCCGAGGACCCTCGGTCGCGCGCCACATGTACCACGACGCGACCGAGCGGTAGGGCGCCCACGGCTCGCCGATCGCCCGCGCCTGCGCCGGGGTCGGAGGGGCGTCGAGGCCGTACGCGATCCCCATGCCGATGCGCACGCCGAGGTCACCGATGGGCAGGACGTCCGGCCGTCCCAGTTGGAACATCAGGAACATGTGCGCCGACCACTCGCCCAGCCCCTTCACCACTACGAGCCGGCGGGTGACCTCGTCGTCCGGGAGCGCGTCGATGCCCGCGAAGTCGAGGTCGCCCGCGACGACGTGCTCGGCGAGTGAGCGCATGTAGCCGGCCTTCTGGCGAGAGACGCCCGCGCCCCGGAACGCCTCGTCGGTCGTCGCCAGTAGCTCCTGTGGGGTGGGGTAGCGCCCCTCGCCGCCGCCGGGGCCGTCGCCGTAGAGCGCGAGCCAGCGGCGCTGGATGCTCCGCGCAGCCGCGCCGGCGAGCTGCTGGAAGAGGATCGTGCGCAGCAGCGAATCGTAGTGATCCATCGCCGGTCGAGGGCGATACGGCCCGTGCTCCTCGATCAGCGCGGCGAGCACGGGGTCGGCGGCGCGCAGGTGCGCGTACGCCTTCGCGAGCGAGAAGCGGAGTCGAGATGGCATCAGGCGCTCCGCTCGGCGTGCTCGGCCATGAAGGAGGCGAGGAAACGATCGACCTCGCGCTGCGAGGTCAGGCGTATCCACCGCGCCTGCGCCCACTCCGGGTCTGCGAGAGCGCCCAGCATCAGCGCCCGAAACCGGGGCCGCGCCCGTAGCGAGTAGCCGACCAGGGAGTTCGCATCCCACACGGCGAGCTGCGGCCAGAACCGCTCCACGTTCGTGCCCCACAGCACTTCTCGCTGTCGCCATCGACGCCATGACCGCGCGATGAGGCGCGGCAGCGTCACGTACAGCGGCAGGTCCAGCCACACGACCATGCTCGCTCGGGGCCAGGTCAGGTCGCGGACGCGCCCGCTGTAGTTCCCGCTGACGACCCAGGCGTCACCGGCGGTCGCCGCCGCGACCATCGCGCGGAACTCATCGCCGTCGCGCTCGACCCAGTTGGGGAGCCAGAACAATGCGTCGAGCTCGACGTGCGGGACGCCCAGGACCTCGGCGAGCCGGAGACCGAGCGTGCTCTTGCCGCTGCCGGATTGGCCCATGACCTGGATGCGACGGCTCACGTGCGCTGCCTCCGAGGACGCAGCCTACATGTATTGCCCGCCGTTGGGGCTGAGCTCCGCGCCGGTGTAGAACGCGCCGCCGGGGCCGGCGAGGAAGATGACGCTGGCCGCGATCTCCTCGGCGGTGGCCATGCGGCCGAGCGGGATCGAGGCGAGGAGATCCTTGCGGTACTGCTCGGGCATGACGCTGGACATGTCGGTGTCCACGTAGCCGGGGCAGAGCGCGTTCACCGTGATGCCGAAGCGGGCGAGTTCCTTCGCGGCTGACTTCGTCAGCGCGATCATGCCGCCCTTCGCCGCGGCGTAGTTCGCCTGCCCCGGGTCGCCGTGCTGACCGACCATCGACGCAATGTTGACGATGCGCCCGCTGCCGCGCGTGCGCATGCCGGGGATGACTGCCTGCGTGCAGAAGAACGCCGAGGACAGGTTCGTGCGGATCACGTCGTCCCAGTCCTCGCGCGTGAGGCGGTGGATCAACTTCACGCGAGCGATGCCCGCGTTGTTCACGAGGATGTCGACGCGCTCGAACACCGCCTCGGCAGCCTCGATCAGCCGGCGCGCCTCGGCCTCGTCGCCTACGTCGGCGCGCACGACGATCGCGCGGACGCCCAGCGCCTCGGCCTCCGCGCGCGCGGACTGCGCGGCATCCTCGGACGAGACGTAGTTGATGACGACATCGGCGCCCTCCGCGGCGAGCGCGAGGACGCACGCGCGGCCGATGCCGCGACTCCCGCCGGTGACGACGGCGACCTGTCCCGCGAGGCTGCCGGGCATCGCGCTGTTACTCGGCGTCAGCAGGCGCGAGCTCGTCGACGAGGACGTACGCGTCGCCGCGGATAACTTCCGCGCTCTCCTGGTTCGTGACGGTGGTGTCCACCTTCACGCGGTTGCGGCGTGGCTCCACGGCCGTGACGGTGCAGGTCACGGTCAGCACGTCGTACTCGTACACCGGCGCGACGAACTCGAGGTTCTGGCCGAGGTAGACGATGACGTGGCCCGGGGAGAGCTTGGTCGCCATGGCTGCGGAGATGAACGCCGCGCCGATCATGCCGTGGGCGATCGGGCGCTTGAAGCGGGTTCGCGCCGCGTAGGCGGGATCGACGTGGAGCGGGTTCGTGTCGCCGCTGACGTCTACGAACTTCTGGATGGTCTCGGGGTCGACCTGGCGCTGGAAGAGCACCGTGTGGCCGACCTTCAGCCCGCGCACCTCGTCCTGGGTCGTCTCGTCTGCCATCGTGCGCTCCTTCGAGGTCCTCGGTGGGGCCGTTCGTTCGCGTCGGATCGTAGGGGGCGCGTTGCCGAGGGGACAACGAGGGGACAGGGTGCCGGAGTGTGCTCGCACGAACGTGCCGGTGATTGGTGATTTACCTCCAATAAAATGCAATAAACGTTGACATACCCTGCAGGGCACTCCTAACCTGAGTCAGGCAGAAGCGCGCGGGGGAGCATCGATGGAACGCACGAGGGACGAAGTCGTCCGCATCCTGCACGAGCGCGGAGCGCGCTCTGTCGCGGAGCTCGCCGAGGAGATCGGCGTCTCGGCGGGTTCGATCCGGCGCCACATGGACCTGATGGTCGCGGACGGCCTGGTCGTGTCGCACCTCGTCCGGCAGTCGCGGGGGCGCCCCAGCACCCGGTTTGCCCTGTCCGAGGCGGGCGAGGAGCGCACCTCATCGAGCCACTACCAGAAGCTCCTCGACCGGCTGTCGCCGGCGCTTGCGAACCTCAGCGCGGCCGAGATCGACGGCGCGGACGGTCGAGGCGTCATCGACCGCCTCTTCGACCGGGTGGCGGAGTCCATGGCGCGCGAGCACTCATCGCAGATCCGCGGCGAGTCCATCGGCGAGCGCGTGCACGAAGTGACGATCGCGCTGTCGCACGAGGGCATCCTGCAGGAGGTTGAGGACGCGGGCGATTTCTTCCGCCTGCGCAACACCGGCTGCCCGTACCGAACTACGGCCAGCGAGACGCACGCGTGCTGTGCGGCAGACCGGCGGGCGATCGAGCTGCTGCTCGGCGCGCCCGTGGAACAGATCACAACGGTCGCGGGCGGCGGCGCTGCCTGTGAGTACCTCGTAGCAAAGAACGATGACGAGCGACCGGTGGTGGCGAGTGGCCTCCTCCCGGTGCTCGAGCAGAAGGGTGCATCCGCACGATGAGCGAACCGATCCTCGAAGTCCGCGACCTCAAGGTCAGCATCACGGATAAGCCCGAGGTGCAGATCATCAAGGGCATCGACCTGGTCATCCGACCGGGCGAGGTCCACACGATCATGGGCCCGAACGGCTCCGGGAAGAGCACGCTCTCCAGCACGATCGCCGGCAGCCCCACCTACACCGTGGACAGCGGCCAGATCCTGTACCAGGGCGAGGACATCACCGCCGCGACCGCCGACGAGCGTGCGCGGAAGGGCATCTTCCTCTCGTTCCAGTACCCGACCGCCATCCCCGGCGTGACGATGGTGAACTTCATGCGCGAGGCGCTGAAGGCGCGTCGTGGCGAGGAAGTCCCGGCCCGCGAGTTCCTGGGTGAGCTCCGCGAGACGCTGGCCAAGCTCAAGATGGGCGAGGAGTTCGCGCGGCGCTACGTGAACGACGGCTTCTCCGGCGGCGAGAAGAAGCGCGCCGAGATCCTGCAGATGGGCCTGCTGAAGCCCGACCTCGCGATCCTCGACGAGACCGACTCCGGCCTCGACGTGGACGCGCTGCGGACGGTCTCGGAGGGCGTGAACGCGCTGCGGCGCCCGGAGCAGGCGATCCTGCTCATCACGCACTACGAGCGCATCCTGAACTACATCCACCCTGACTTCGTGCACATCCTGGTCGCGGGCAAGATCGTCCGCTCCGGCGACGCGTCGCTGGCGAAGCAGATCGAAACCGAGGGCTACGACCCGATCCTCAAGGAGCTGGGTCTCACGCAGGAGGTGTCCGCATGACCACCGTGAACCCGTCCGCTCGCGACGCAGTTGGCGAGTACAAGTGGGGCTTCCACGACGACGAGAAGCCGCTGTTCATCGCCGAGAAGGGCCTGAACGAGGAAGTCATCCGCGGCATGTCCGCGATGAAGGGCGAGCCGGCATGGATGCTCGAGAACCGTCTCGACGCCTACCAGCAGTTCCTCAAGATGAAGAACCCCTCGTGGGCCGGCAGCCCCGACGTTCTGAATGCCATCGACTTCGATGACATCCACTACTACGTGCGCGCCACCGACACCGACTCCACGAGCTGGGACGACGTGCCGGAGTACATCAAGGACACCTTCGACAAGCTGGGCATCCCGGAGGCGGAGCGCCAGTTCCTCGCCGGTGCGGGCGCTCAGTACGACTCCGAGGTCGTCTACCACAACATCCGCGAGGATCTCGCGAAGCTGGGCGTCGTGTTCCTCGGCATGGACCAGGCGCTCGCGGAGTACCCGGAGCTCGTCAAGGAGTACTTCGGCACCATCGTGCCGGCGGGTGACAACCGCTTCTCGGCGCTGAACACCGCGGTGTGGTCGGGCGGCTCGTTCATCTACGTGCCGAAGGGCGTGAAGGTGGACATCCCCCTCCAGGCCTACTTCCGCATCAACACCGAGAACATGGGCCAGTTCGAGCGCACGCTGATCATCGCGGACGAGGGTTCGCAGGTGCACTACGTGGAGGGCTGCACGGCCCCCATCTACAGCACCGCGTCGCTCCACTCGGCGGTGGTTGAGATCATCGTCAAGAAGAACGCCCGCGTGCGCTACTCGACGATCCAGAACTGGTCGAACAACGTCTACAACCTCGTCACCAAGCGGGCGTACGCGTACGAGAACGCGATCATGGAGTGGGTCGACGGCAACCTCGGCTCCATGCTCACCATGAAGTACCCGTCCGTGTACCTGATGGAGCCGGGCGCGCACGGCGAGATCCTCTCGCTGGCGTTCGCCGGCGACGGGCAGCACCAGGACGCGGGCGGCAAGATCGTCCACGTCGCCCCGCACACCTCGAGCGCAATCATCTCGAAGTCGGTGTCGCGCGGGAAGGGGCGCACCTCGTACCGCGGCCTGCTGAAGGTCTACGAAGGCGCGCACCACTCCACCTCGACGGTGCGCTGCGATGCGCTGCTGCTGGACGAGCACTCGCGCTCCGACACGTACCCGACGATGGAGATCGACGAGGAGCAGGTGAACATCGGCCACGAGGCTTCGGTCTCGAAGCTCGGTGAGGACCAGTTGTTCTACCTCATGTCGCGCGGCATCAAGGAAGAAGATGCGGCGAAGATGGTGGTCAACGGCTTCGTCGAGCCGATCGTGAAGGAACTCCCCATGGAGTACGCGATCGAGCTGAACCGCCTCATCGAGCTCCAGATGGAAGGCTCGGTCGGTTAATGGCGGACACGCAGATCACCACTGACCTCGGCGTGTACGCCGAAGCGCAGGTGTCCGCGGCCGCGGCCGCCCGCAGCGAGCCCGGGTGGCTCGTGCGGGCGCGCGAGGAGGGCGCACGCGCCTTCGCCGCGACCCCGATGCCGACGCCCGCGCTGCGCCCGTGGAAGTACACGGACCTCAGCGGCCACACGATCGAGGCGTTCGCGCCCGACGCGGCGTTCGCGCCGCGTGTGACGGGGAGCGCGCCGTCCGGCGGGTTCGCCGGCACGATTGCGGCCGCGCTGACGGACGCCGCTCAGGCGACCGCTGTCGAGGGCGCGCTGGGCTCCGTGGTGCAGGGCACCGAGAGCAAGTTCGTGGCCGCGAACGCGGCGCAGTGGACCGGTGGCGTCTTCGTCCACGCTCCCCGCGGTGGGGCCTTCGAGGCGCCCGTCACGGTGGACGTGGCCGGCACGACCGGGGCCATCTATCCGCGCATCCTCGTGGTGGCCGAAGCCAACAGCGAGGTCACGGTCATCGTGAAGAACCGCTCGACGGAGGCGCCGCTGCTCGTGGCGGCGGTCGTCGAGATCGTTGCGAACGACGACGCGCGCGTCCGCGTGCTGTTCGACGGCGACTGGGGCGCCAGCACGGTCGAGTTCACCACGCTGCGCTCGCGCATCGGGCGGAACGCGGACGTGCAGGTGGCGTCGCTCGCGCTCGGCGGGCACCTGCTGAAGCAGCAGATCGAGGCGCTGATCGAGGGCCAGGGGGCGAACTCGCTGATCCGTGGCATCGCGCTCGGCGACGCAGACCAGCACTTCGACTTCGTCACGCTGCAGGACCACATGGGCCCGAAGTCCACGAGCGACGTCGAGATCAAGGCCGCGCTCGCGGGCGCCTCGCGCTCGGTGTACTACGGCATCACCCGCGTGGAGACCACGGCAGGCGGATCCGCCGCGAACCAGGAGAACCGCAATCTGCTGCTCTCCGACCGCGCGAAGGCGGACTCCGACCCAGTGCTGGAGATCCTCACAGCGGACGTGATCCGCTGTGGCCACGGCGCGACCGTGGGACCCGTCGACCAGGAAGCGCTCTTTTACCTGCAGAGCCGCGGCATCGACTACCGCGGCGCGCTGAAGCTCCTCGTCGGCGGCTTCTTCGCCAGCGTGCTCAACGACGAGGCGTTCGCGGCGCTGTCCGAGGACATGTTGGAGCGCGTCCAGCAGAAGATCGTCAACGCCGATCTGTAATTCATTTCGGGGCTGGTGCCGGGAAGACTCGGCCCGCCCCGATCCGGACCTTCGGGCCTCGAGTGAGGAGCCACGATGAGTGACGAGCGCGTAGCGGCGGCTTCCGACGTGCCCCTGAACGAGGTGCGCGTGGTGGAGTGCGCCGGTCGCTCGCTCGCCCTCAGCAACGTCGACGGCGAGTACTACGCCATCGACAACGTCTGCACGCACGACGGCGGCCCGCTGGGCGAGGGGCGCATCCGCAACGGGCGGATCCTGTGTCCTCGACACGGCGCGCAGTTCGATGCGAAGACGGGGCGAGTGATCTCGCTCCCCGCCGTGAAGAGCGTGCAGGCCTACGCCGTCACCCGCGAGGGCGACGACCTGATCATCGATTGCGAGGCGGCACAGTGACGCTTACCGCACACTCCCAGCCGGGCGCGCGCCTGCCCTTCGACATCACGCGTATCCGCCGCGACTTCCCGATCCTCAAGCGCGAGGTCGCGCCGGGTGTCGGGCTCGTCTACCTCGACAACGCCGCCACCAGCCAGAAGCCGGTGCAGGTGATCGCGGAACTGACGCGCTTCTACCGCGACCACAACGCGAACATCCACCGCGGCGTCCACACGCTGTCCGTGGAGGCGACCGAGCTGTACGAGGGCGCCCGCGTGAAGATCGCGGCGTTCATCGGCGCATCCGATGCGCGCGAGGTCATCTTCACGCGCAACACCACCGAGTCGATCAACCTCGTGGCGCACGGCTGGGCACGGAAATTCCTGCAGGCCGGCGACGAGGTGGTCGTCTCCGAGATCGAGCACCACTCCAACATCGTCCCGTGGCAGATGCTGCGCGACGAGCGGGGCATCGTGGTGAAGTACATCCCGATGCTGCCGGACGGGACGCTGGACCTCGAGGTCGCCCGCCAGATCATCGGCCCGAAGACGAAGCTGCTGTCGATCACGGCGATGTCGAACGCGCTGGGCACGATCGTCCCGCTGCAGGAAATCATCCCGCTGGCGAAGGCTCAGGGTGCGCTCGTGCTCATCGACGGTGCGCAGTCGGTGCCGCACATGGCCGTCGACGTGCAGGCGCTGGGCGTCGACTTCCTCGCGTTCTCGGGGCACAAGATGCTCGGGCCGACCGGCATCGGCGTGCTGTGGGGCCGGCTGCCGCTGCTGGATTCCATGGATCCGTTCATGGGCGGCGGCGACATGATCCTTAGCGTGACCATGGAGCATTCCACCTGGGCCGACGTCCCCGCGAAGTTCGAGGCGGGCACGCCCAACATCGCCGACGCGATCGGCCTCGGTGCTGCCGTCGACTACCTGTCGGCGCTCGGCATGGACGAGGTGCGCCGCCACGAGATCGAGATCACGGACTACGCGCTGCGACGGCTGGCCGACGTGCCCGGCGTCTCGATCTTCGGGCCGATGGACGCGCTGCAGCGCGGTGGCGTCGTCTCCTTCGAGCTGGAGGGCGTCCACCCGCACGACGTGGGTCAGCTCCTCGACACGCGTGGCGTCGCGATCCGCACGGGACACCACTGCGCGCAGCCGGTAATGGCGGCGCTCGATGTGCCTGCCACCGCGCGTGCCTCGTTCTACATCTACAACACGACCGCCGAGGTGGACGCGCTGGCGTCGGCGCTCGAGGCGACGTCGGCGTTCTTCGGAGTCGGCTCATGACCACTGGCTCGCTGCTGGACGATCTCTACCGCGAGATCCTCCTCGACCACTACCGCCAGCCGCGCAACCACGGCGGCATCGACGCGCCGACGTGCAGCGCGGACGGCTCGAACCCGCTCTGCGGCGATCAGGTGCGCATCGACGTGTCCGTCGCGGACGACCACATCGTCGACATCTCGTTCTCCGGGCGCGGCTGCTCCATCTCGCAGGCCTCGGCCAGCATGATGACCGAGTACGTGAAGGGCCGCACGGTCACGGAGGCACGCGGCGGCATCGATGCGTTCCAGCAGATGATGGTCACTGCGGAGTCCCCCGGCATCGACGGGTTCGATGACATCGAGGCGCTGATCGGCGTCGCGAAGTTCCCGGCGCGCGTGAAGTGCGCCTCGCTCTCATGGAAGACGCTCGAACAGGCGCTCGTTGGTGAAGGCGGCGCTGTCACGACCGATGAAAGGAGCGCCTAGCCATGACCGAGGCGCACGTCCACGACCACCAGCACCACCACGAGCACGCTGAAGCCGCGCCCGTGGAAATCCCCGCACACGACGGCCCGCCGACCGAGGACGAGGTGCGCGCGGTGCTCCAGACCGTCGAGGACCCCGAACTCCGCATGAGCATCGTCGATCTCGGTCTGCTCTACGGCGTGAACATCGAGGACGACGGCCTGGTGCAGGTCGACCTGACGCTCACTTCTCCGGCGTGCCCGGTGGGGCCGATGCTGCAGGGCATGATCTACCACAAGGTGGCGCAGCTCCCGAACGTCCTCGACGTCGAGGTGAACCTCGTCTGGCAGCCCCCCTGGGATCCGCGCACCATGGCGTCCGAGGACGTCAAGCTCGCGCTCGGCATCTGGTAGCGAGACCGACCCGATCGCGTAGAACTACGGCTGCCGCCCGACCTCGGGCGGCAGTCCTGTTTGTGGGAGCGCGCGCGTCTCTGCACCGGTGGTCTTCGAGCAGCCCGTGGCGCCGTCTGTGCGGCACGCGCCGAGGATGAGCGTGGCGATCGGCACGATGACGTCGCGACGGCCCTCGACGCGGCCGGGGAAGGTGTGCAGGTCGCGGGGAGCAGTGTTGTTCAGCGCCGCGCCGTTCGCGCCGTAGCGCGCGGGGCCGCAGGGGTCGATGAACTGTCCGTCGGGGAGCGCTGCTCCGGGGGCGCCGCCGTCCCAGCGGACGTGGCACCCGGTCTCGGGCGACCTCGACAGCACGGCGAAGACGCGGCCGTCGGCGTTCACGGTCACCCACGCGCCGAAGGTGCGTCCCCCGGCGTCCGCGCCGAAGGTGGTGACAGGCAGGAACTTCGGCACCGCGATGCTGAACTCCGCGAACGAGGCGCGCAGCTCGCGCTCTGGCGGCCGCGCGTAGGACACGAGGCACGTCCCCGTCAGCACGACGACGATGCCCACCACGGCGGCGAACGCGAGCAGCCGCGGCCACGGGTTCGCCGGGCGGCTGGAGTCAGGAGCCCCGCCGAGGGCGTCACCACCCGTGGGCGCATCGCCCGGCGGCTCGGAGGATCCTCGATCGCGGCCCGGTGCTTCCCACATGCCGGGGATCGTAGCCCCCGCCGAGGCGCGGGCGCGAATCCACTTGCCGCTGCCGGCCGGTGGTTTGCGACGCGGGGCTGCTGCCTCGTAGGATCGTCGCAGGGCCTCCACCCCGCTCCGCTCCGGCGACGGCGCCGAGCGAGTCGCCCACGCAGCCGCGATCAGGGTCACCCCGGAAGGCCAAGGCAGCGCACCCGTTGGCGCAGACGCCGCACGCATGACACCACGCCCGTTCAGCCGTCGCATCGGACGCCGTCGTGCGCTCGCCCTCGGCATGGGTGCAGCCGCTGCGGGGCTGTTCGTTGCCTGCACTGCGGGCGCGCCCGGGCCGTCCGCCGCTACGCCCGCCCCCGGCGGGATCGCGATGAATGACCGGCCGAAGAGCACCGGCAAGCGCCCGCCTGCGGGTGTGCTGCGCCTCGGGCGCGTGCGCAACGCCGGCACGGGGCTCCTGAGCGACAACGAGGATCTGCTCCTCGCCTACGCGCGCCTCGTCGCCGTCGATCCTCGAGGTCCGGCGGTGCACCAGGAGATCGCGCGCGCGGTGGAGCAGCCCGAGCCGCAGCTGGTGCGGTTCACGCTGCGCGAGAGCCAACGCTTCCACCCGGATGGCAATGGCACCGAGCAGCCGCTGAGCGCCGACACCGTGCGCACCGACTTCCAGCGCCGCGCCTCCGAGGGCCACACGCTGTTCACCGAAGTGGTCGACCGCATCGACCGGCCGGACAGCCGGACGCTGGTGCTGCACCTGAAGGCGCCGTTCGGGCTGCTCTTCGAGCTGCTCGGCGCGCCGGGCGCCTCGGTGCGTGGCGAGGGCAACTACGCAGGCACGACCGAGCGCGTGGGCAGCGGCATGTGGGTGCCGAAGAAGCGCGGCGATACCGGCATGCGCTACGCCACGAACCCCACGCTCACCGGTGACGCAAAGCCGCTCCTGGGGGCGATTGAGGTCACCGGCGCGAACGTCGCGAGCGAGCTGGATGCCGCGTTTGCCCGCGGTGAGATCGATGTGCGCACCCTTGCCGCGGGCACGCGCCCGGCGAGCGGACTGCCTCAGGGGACCTCGACGCAGCAGCGTCCGGCGCGCCGCCTGCGCGGCCTCGGCCTCTCGCTGCTGCCATCGAAGAACGGCGCATCGGTGCGCTACGTCGCAGCGTTCCAGGACGCGCGCGTGCGCCGGGCGATCGGCATGTCGCTGGAGCGCGAGCCTCTGCTGGCGCTCGACCGCTCGTACACCTCGGGGCCGGTCGGCCCGGCGCATGCCGGGGACGCGATCCCGGAGCAGGAGCTGCTCGGACATCCGCTGTACCGCCGGGATGCGCACGAGGCGCGGCAGCTGCTGGTCGCCGCGGGCGTCGAGGGGCTGACGTTCCGCCTGTCCGTGCCGGACCTGCCGCTGATGCTCCAGTGGTCGCAACTGGTCGCCGAGAACCTGCAGTCCACCGGCTTCGCGCCGCGCCTGCAGACCGTGCCGTTCGAGGGCTGGCAGAAGAGCTTCATGGCCGGGGACTTCGAGGCGACGCTGTTCGACCTCGGCGCGATCGACACGCCCGATATCGGGCTGCGACTGCACACGACCGAGGGCATTGCGGGGAAGTTCTCGCTGTGGGGCTACTCGAACCCGATGTACGACGTCGCGGTGCGGGGAGTGCTCTCCGCCTTCGACCCGAAGGAGCGCGCACAGAAGTCCCGCGCGGCACAGAAGCTGCTGCTGGACGACGGCCCCGCGATGCTCCCGATCGCCTCGATGCCGGAGTACGCGACGATCGCCGCGGGCATCTCCGGCTACGAATTCAACGCCTACGACCTGAACACCGGTGTGCTGTCCGGCATCTGGAGCGCACCGCAGCGCGCCTAGCGCACGAGGCTCGAGGCTAGCGAGCGGCGCCGGCGCGCACAGCCTGATCCAGGACCTCGATCACATGGCGCACCTCGGCGTGCATGCCGGTGCGTACGACGCCCGCCTGCAACTGCAGCGTGCAGCCGGGGTTCGCGGTGCAGATGACGTCGGCGCCCGTGCGCATGACGTCCTCCATCTTCGCGTCGAGGATCGCCGCGGACAGGTCGGGCTGCACGAACGAGTAGATGCCCGCCGAGCCGCAGCAGCGGTCCGGCGTCTTGAGCTCCTCGATGCGCAGGCCGGGGATCGCGCGCAGGATGCGGCGGGGCGCCTCGCGGATCTTCTGCGCGTGGGCCAGGTGGCACGCCTCCTGCAGCGTCACGGTCTCATCGACGGTGCCGAGGTCGTGCGCGAAGTCGCGCTCCGCGACGTACTCCAGCACGTCCTTCACCGAGTGCGAGAAGCGCTGCGCACGCGGGCCCCAGTGCGGGTCATTGCGCAGCAGGCGGTCGTACTCCTTCATCGCGGCGCCGCAGCCGGCGGCGTTCACGATCACCGCGTCCACTCCGGCAGCCTCGAACGCCGCGATGTTGCGGCGGGCGAGGGCGCGGGCGGTCTCTGCGTCACCGGCGTGCGAGTGCAGCGCGCCGCAGCACACCTGCTCCGGCGGCGCGACGACCTCGCAGCCCGCGTGCGCGAGCACGCGCACGGTCGCCTCGTGCATGCGGGGGTACATCTCGCCGTGCATGCAGCCGAGGAGTAGCGCGACGCGCGCGGTCACCTCCCGCGGGCTGGCGAGCGTGCCGGTCTCGCGGAAGGGCGTCTCGGTGAGCACGGGGATCGAGGACTCCATGCGCGCGATCTTCGCGGGGAGCAGCCGGCGCAGCGGACCGCGCGCGATGCGCTGCAGCCCCGATCGCGAGTACAGCCGTCCGAGGTCCAGCACGAAGCGCAGCACGGGACGCCGCGCGACGACGTACCGCAGCGCGAGCGCGCGCAGTCGCCACGAGACGGGCTGCGCCGTGGGCGCGTTCGCCATGATCGAGGCGCGCGCATCCTCCATGATCCGGCCGTAGGGCACGCCGGAGGGGCACGCCGTCTCGCACGCGCGGCACTGGAGGCAGCGGTCGAAGTGCGCCAGCGTGCGGTCGGTCGCCTCGATGCGCCCGTCGTGCACAGCGGAGATCAGGTGCAGGCGGCCGCGGGGCGACTCGAGCTCCTGCCCGGTGGCGACGTAGGTTGGGCAGGTGGGAAGGCAGAAACCGCAGTGGATGCAGTTCTGCAGGTCGGCGACGGACGGCACGTCCGGGCCCACGAAGTGCAGGCCCTGCGACAGGCTGGTGTGCTCGTGCGTCGGGGTGCCGGGTGCGCTGGGCGTCACACGCCCTCCATCCATCGTCCACGATTCAGGGTACCGCGCGCGTCGAAGCGCGCCTTGAGCGAACGTACGAGGTCGACCTCGCCCGGCCCGAACGGGTCGACCGCCGCGCGGAGCCCCCTCGACCCGGACTCGAGCTGCAGGAAGCCCCCGCGCTCCGTCGCGTGCGCGCGCAGCCGCTGCACTGAAGCAGCGTCGAGGCTCGGCGCATGGCCGATCACCGCGCCTGAGGCGATGTGTCCCCACGCGATGCACCCGGCACCCCGGGCGGCCTCGATCGCGCCGATGACGTCCGAGGAGGGCACCCCGAAGCGCACGACCGCAGCGACGCGGTCGCCATGCAGACGGCGCAGGCGCTCCCATGGTGTGCCGGCAGGCTCGTCCGCGCGCGGGTTCGCCTCGCGGATGATCTGCGTGGAGCGATCGACGGAGACCTCGAGGCCCGCGAGTTCGATGAGGACGGTCGGGCTCGCTTCGAGGCCGATCCGCTCCGCGGTCTCGGGGGCGAGGATGCTGATCGCGCGCGCCGCCAGACTCGCGTTCCAGAGGCGCATCGCGAGCGCGCCCGCCTCGGCGATCGTGTCCGCGCGCGCGGCGAGGGTGCGGGTGACGGGCGGCAGCGGCGCCACCTTGAACGACGCCTCGACGATGACGCCGAACGCGCCGAGCGCGCCCGTGTGCATGCGGTGCATGTCGTAGCCGGTGACGTTCTTCACCACGCGCCCACCGGAGGACTCCAGCTGCCCGGTGGGCGAGGCGACCACCGCGCCGAGGAGCAGGTCGCGCGCGGCTGGGAGGTGCCCGCGCCACGCACCAGAGCGCGCCGTCGCCAGCAGGCCGCCGATGGACACGTGGTCATCGGGCGGTGGGTCGATGGGCAGGTACTGGCCGTGCTCGCGCAGCGTCTGCTGCAGCGCCTCCAGGTGGATGCCGGCCTCCACAGTGAGCGTCAGGTCGTCGGGCACGTACTCCACGATGCGCTGCAGCCCGCGCGTCTCCAGCGCCACGTCGTAGCGCTGCAGCGGCCGGCCGAGGCTCAGCGCCGTGCGTCCACCCTGCGGCACGACCACCACGCCCGCCTCGTCGGCGGCGCGGAGCAGCGCGGCGACCTCGTTGCGGTCGTCCGGGCTGAAGGCGAGCGCGGGCTCGACAGCGTCGATGCCGAAGCCGCTCGGCGAGCGTTCGACGTCGGACGGAACGGCGTGGCGGAGCGACTCCAGGCGGGTGGGGGAGGTCATCGTGCGCTCACTAGATGTACACCCCGGGCTTGGCGATGTGTCGGGCCAGCTCGTCCGCGTGGCCGGTGGCACAGCCGTGGCCGCCGGGGAGGATCTTGCAGGGGTTGAATCGGTCGGCGCTGCCGAAGGCGAGGCGCACGCGCTCCATCGCCGCGAGGTCGGGCGGGGAGAACACCCACTCCATGTAGGAGCGCTTCTCAAGCCCGATCCCGTGCTCGCCCGTGATCGACCCGCCGACGTCCACGCACAGCCGCATGATCTCGCCGCCGAGATCGAGGACGCGCTGCGTGGCGCCTTCCTCCTGCGGGTCGAACATGATGTTCGGGTGCAGGTTGCCGTCGCCGGCGTGGAAGATGTTGGCGCACTTGAAGCCGTACTGCGCGGATAGCTCGAGTACGCGGCGCATGACCTGTGGCAGCTTCGTGCGCGGCACGACGCCGTCGAGGAGATAGAAGGCCGGCGCGGCCGCGCCGATCGCGCCGATGCCGACCTTGCGGCCCTCCCAGAGCTTGTCGCGCGCGGGCTGCGTGTCCGCCGAGCGAACTTCGCGCGCGCCGCATGCCCGACAGGCCTCGATGACTGCGTCCGCCTCGACGGCGACGCCCTCGGAGAGGCCTTCGACCTCGATGAGCAGCACGGCGCCGGCGTCCAACGGGTAGCCGGCGTGGATGCGCGGTTCGACGAGCTTGATGATCTCCTGGTCGAGCATTTCCAGCGCCACCGGGATCACGCCGTTGCGAATGATCGCGGAGACGGCCGCGGACGCCTCGTCGACGCTATCGAAGATCGCGAGCATGGTGCGCACGTCGGGTGCAGCGGGGACGAGCCGAATCGTCGCCTGCGTCACGATCCCGAGCGTGCCCTCCGACCCGACGAACAGCCCGCGCAGGTCGATGCCCGGCGCGTCCAGGACGCGCCCACCGAGGTTGATCACGCGTCCGTCGGAGACGACGACCTCGAGGCCGAGCACGTGGTTCACCGTGGAGCCGTGCGCGAGAGTGTGCGGGCCGCCTGAGTTGTTGGCGATGTTGCCGCCGACGGTGCAGATGCGCTGCGAGGAGGGGTCGGGCGCCCATGCCAGCCGCAGCGGGGCGAGCGCCTCCTGCAGCTGCAGGTTGACGACGCCCGGCTCCACGACGGCGACGCGGTTCACTGCGTCCACCTCGACGATGCGGTTCATGCGCGTCAGCGCGACCACCACGCCGCCCTTCACGGGCACCGTGCCACCGGACAGCCCGGTGCCGGAGCCGCGAGGGATCACCGGGACGTCGTACTGGTTCGCCGCGCGGACCACGGCCGCAACCTGCTCCGCGGTGGCAGGGAAGAGCACGGCGTCCGGGCGCGCGCGGTCGATCGTCGCGTCGTACTCGTAGGCGATCAGGTCCTCGGGCGCATGGAGGACATGCTGCGACCCGACAGCGCGCTGGAGCGCCTCGATGAGGGCGGGGCTGGCGGTCGTCGGCATGTCAGGGCGAGTGTAGCATCGGTGAACTGCCCGCACGCCCGCAGATCGGAGCGCCCGTGACCTCTTCCCGCCTCGATGCGATCGACCTCGATGCCGTGCGTGAGGGGCTGGAGGATGCCGTGCGCGCGGCGAACGAGGCGATTCGCGCGGTGCTGGCGCAGACCTCGATGAAGGTCGCGAGCAAGGGTGAGGCCGGCCCCGTCACCGAGGCGGACTACGCCGCCGACCGCGTGCTGCACGAGCGCCTCATGCCCCTCATCGAGGGTGCCCGGTGGCTCTCCGAGGAGTCCGAGGAGGAAGCCCCGCTGATCCGCGGCGAGGCGACGTGGGTCATTGACCCCCTGGACGGGACGCGCGAGTTCCTGCGCGGGCTACCGGAGTACGGCGTCTCGGTCGGGCTGTACGTGGATGACCGGCTGGTGCTCGGGGGCGTCGGCTTCCCCTGGGACGGCACGGTGCTCTCCGGTCTGGTCACCTCGACGCGCCGGGAGAGCCGCCGCGACGGCGTGCCGATGGCGATGCTTCCGAACGACGGCGTGGTGGAGCGCGTGGTCGTCTCGCGCAACGACTACGAGCGCCGCCGCCTGCAGTACCGCATCCCGTACGAGGTGTACCCGTGCGGCTCCGCCGCCGTGAAGCTGGTGCACGCCGCCGGCGTGGACACGGACGTCTACTTCTCCACCGGGCCGCGTTCGGTCTGGGACGTGTCCGGCGGCGTCGCCGTCCTCGAAGGCGTCGGCGGCATCCTCATGTCGATCGAGGGGACGCAGATCGAACTCTCGCCGCAGACGATCCAGGTGCCGCCGTACGTGGCCGGCGCCCCGGAGGACTGCCTGACGCTGCTCCGCCGCGTCGGCCTCCTCGAGTAGCCGCGCCCGCTCTTCGCGCTGCACGGCCTCGGACAAGCAACAAGGCCACCGGCGTCCCGGTGGCCTTGTTGAGTGATGCGCCGTGCGGCGCGAAGAGGAGTTACTTCTTCTTCGCGGGCTTGGCGGCCGGCTTGGCAGCCGGCTTCGCCGCGGGCTTCGCGGCGGGCTTCTTCGTCGCAGCCAAAGTTGGTTCCTTTGACTAGCCGCCGCGGATGAGCGGGCGGCACCCCGTGGGTGTGGTCGTGACGACTGCAGGGCCCTGTGATCGTCACGCTCAACACAACGCATCATCGCGCGGATTGGTTGCGTTCATCTACGGGATCCGCGCAGGAAATTTCGCGCATCGCCTGGATCGCATCGCGATGCGCACGCGGCTCGATCCGATCGAGTTCAGTGCGCCGTCGAGGTGCCGTTGAGCCGCTCCGCGAGTGCGCGCAGGTCGGCCACGCGTTCCACGCGAGGGTCGTAATGCAGTTCGCGATTGCGCGGCCAGTCGCAGAGATAGACTCGCGTCGAGGATGCCTGCGCCAGCAGTTGCGCCGTCCTCGGGTCGTCGTCGATGTGCTCGTCGGCGTGCAGGGCGCCGAGCGTGCGCAGCTTGAAGTGTGGGCTCTTCAGCGCTGTGTCGTTCACCACGATCCCGTCCACGAACCCCTCCAGGCCGTGCCATCGCAACCACGACCGCGGCGAGCTGCGGCGACCGGTGACGATGGTCAGGCGGCGCACCTCGCGTAGTGCGCGGAGGGCCTCGGCGACACCGGGCATCGGGCCGCGCAGGTCGAAGCGCAGGTGGTCCAGCGCGTCGTTCAGCCAGCGCGGGTATTGCGTTGCCTCGGGCGGCGGCGCGGCCGGGTCGAGGAACGTGCGGTGGATGCCGACGTTCCGCCCGAATGGCGGGCGGCAGATCACACCGTCGAAGTCCAGCGTCAGCAGCGGCAGCCCGGCGCGCTCTGGGGACATCGTCATCCGGACGCCATCTACACGATGACCGGCGGCTCGGGCGGCGGGCTGGGCGGGATGCCCGGCGGCGTGCGCTGCTCCATGCGGGCGGGCGGCACGTGCTGCATCTCGGCTCCGCCCGCGTTCGGGCGCACTTCCAGCTCGCTGGCGAATTTCGCGAGGCGATCTTCGACCATGCGGAAGATCGTTCCCTCGGGGAAGCGTCCGTCCTCGCCGCGCTCGTGCCCGGCGGGCACGCCGGTCAGCACCTCGATGCCCTCTTCGATGGTGTCGGCCGCGTAGATGTGGAACTTGCCTTCGCGGATCGCCTGCGCGACGTCCGGGCGCAGCACCACCGTCTCCACGTTCGTGCGGGGGAGCATCACGCCGTGGCGGCCGGTGAGCCCGCGGGCGGAGCAGATGTCGAAGAAGCCCTCGATCTTCGCGGTCGCGCCGCCGATGGGCTGGACGCGGCCCAGTTGATCCACCGAGCCCGTGACCGCGATCTGCTGGTCGATCGGCTGCTCCGACAGCGCCGACAGCAGCGAGTACAGCTCCGTGGAGGAGGCCGAGTCGCCGTCGATGTCCCCGTAGAGCTGCTCGAACGTGAGGCTGGCGTGCAGCGAGCTCGCACGGTTCTGGCCGAACCTGTTCGCGAGGAAGCCGCGCAGGATGAGGAAGCCCTTGTTGTGGATGCGGCCGGCCATCTCGCTCTCGCGCTCGACCATCACGATCGTGCCGCGTCCGGCGGACACCACGCACGTCACGCGTGACGGCCGACCGAAGGAGATGTCGCCCAGGTCGTACACGGACAGCGCGTTGATCTGGCCGACCACGGCGCCCTCGGTCGCCACGTAGAGGGAGCCGTCGTTCATCGCATCGATGATCCGCTCGCGCACCAGCGAGGAGCGGTAGATGCGCTCGTCCAGCGAGCGGTCGACGTGCCTGCCCTCCACGATCTTCGCGCCGTCCTGTCGCGCCCAGTAGTCTGCCTGCCGGACGATGTCGAGGAACGCCGCCATGTTCGCGGAGAGCCGCCGCTGATCCTCGACCATCCTCGAGGAGTGCTCGATCAGGCGGCCGATGGCGTCTCGCGAGAAGGGGAGCAGGCTGGAACGCTCGCACTCCGCGCGGATCACGTTGGCCACGCCGCGGACATTCTCCTGCGAGCGCGGGAAGTCGGTCTCGAAGTCGGCCTTCACGCGGAACAGATCGCGGAAGTCCGGGTCGTAGCGGTACAGGAGCCCGTACAGCGAGCCGTCGCCGACGATCACGACCTTCACGTTGAGCGGCAGCGGCTCCGGCCGCAGGCCCGTTGTCGGCACCAGCCCGAACGCCTCGGCGATGTTCTCGATGGCGAGGCGTTGCGAGGACAGTGCGCGCTTCAGGCCGTCCAGCGCCTGCGGGTTCGCGAGAAGATCGCGCAGGCGGATGACCAAGTAGCCACCGTTGGCGCGTGCCAGCGACCCGGGCTTCACCATGGTGTGGTCGGTCACGGCGGTGCCGAACTGGCCCTGGTACTCGATGCGTCCGAGGAGGTTGTAGTAGGTCGGGTTCGCCTCGCGGATGACCGGCGCGCCGCGCTGGGGGTCGTTGGACACGACCACGTTCACCGCGTAGCGGTTCAGCTGGGGCGTCTGCGAAGGCATCATCATCCCCGGTAGCACGGGCTGCGGTTGGCCCGCGTTGCGGAAGCGGTCGCGCTGCGCCTGGATGTCCTCGGAAACCGCCTCGAGGAATTCGCGGATCTCGATGTCGGAGCCGTAGGTCTCGATCAGCGGCTCGAAGAGGTGAGAGGTCGCGTAGCCCGCGACCTCCTGGTCCAGCTTCGTGGCCTTCTCGCCGGCCTCGCGCTCTAGGCCGCGCACCTGCAGCAGCGACTCCTGCACGACGCGCTCCAGCTGGCGGCGCTGCTCGAGGATGGCGTTGCGCCGCTCCTCGGGGAGCGCGGCGAACGCTTCCTCGCTGGCGGGGTGGCCATCGATCAGCGGCGCGGAGACGATCCCCGCCTGCCCGAACTGGAGCGCGAAGCCCATGGTCTCGGCCTGGCGCTGGAGCGCCTCGAGGATCACCCCGCGCGCGCGATCCAGCTCGTCGGCGAGCTCCTGTCGGCGGCGCGCGTAGGAATCGGAGTCGAAGACCGAGCTCAACTCGCGTCCGGCCGCCTCGACGGCCCGTTCGACGGCGAGCGCGAAGGCGTGGGCGTTGCCGGGGGCCAGCGAGATCGCGACGGGACGATCGGGGTCGTTGAAGTTGTGGACGTACACCCAGTCCAGCGGGGCGGGCATCTGCGCGGCGCGGCGCCGCAGGAACGACTCCACGATCGTCGTCTTGCCGAAGCCGTCCGGTCCAGAGGCGAAGAGGTTGTAGCCCGGGGCCGACATGCCGAGGGCGAACTCGATCGCGCGCACCGCGCGCTCCTGCCCGAAGACCGCCTCAAGCACCGGGAGATCCTCGGTCGTGTTGAAGTGGAGCCAGCTCAGATCGCAGGCCGCGGTCACCTGGTCGGCGGTGAGCCGCAACGAGTCGCGCAGATCCGGCATGAGTGAGCCTTCCGCCGTGGCGTCAGCCGCCTTGGGGTTCTGCCCGATCCTAGCACCGACCGGGGGCGCCCTCGTCGCGCGGATGGCGTACGCCGTTCGAGGGGCGATACCATCGCGGCGCCGAACGCACACCATACGCAGGGAGAATGACGACATGCGCGCAGCCGTGATCACTGAGAAGGGTGGCCCGGAGGTCCTGCAGCTGCAGGAGATGGCTGACCCGAGCTTCGGTCCGGAGGAAGTGCTGGTCGCCGTCCACGCCAGCGCGCTGAACCGCCTCGACCTGCTCCAGCGGCGCGGCAACTACCCCGTGCCCGCCGGTGTCCGCGCGGACATCCCGGGGGTGGAGATGTCCGGGGTGATCGAGGCCGTCGGCGAGCGCGTGAGCGGATGGAAGCCCGGCGATCGCGTCATGGCGCTCCTGAGCGGCATGGGGCACGCGACCAAGGTCGCCGTCCATGAGCGCATGCTGATGCCCGTCCCCGCGAACCTCGACCTTGCGCAGGCGGCCGCCGTGCCGGAGGTCTTCCTCACCGCGTACGACGCCGTCTTCGTGCAGTGCGGGCTGCAGATGGGCGAGTCCGTGCTCATCCACGCGGCCGGCTCCGGCGTGGGCACCGCCGCGATCCAGATGGCGCGCGCGCAGTCTTCGAGGACGTTCGGGACGGCGGGGTCGGACGAGAAGCTGCACCGCGCGAAGACGCTGGGGCTGGATGTCGGCATCAACTACCACACGGAGGACTTCGCCGAGGTCGTGGAGCGCGAGACCGGCGGCAAGGGCGTCGACGTGCTGCTGGACGTGATCGGCGCGCCGTACTGGGCGCAGAACATGAAGTCCATGGCGATGAAGGGCCGCATGATCATCGTCGGCAGCATGGGCGGCGGGACCGTCGACCAGATGAGCATCGGCGCGATCCAGTCGAAGCGGCTGACGCTGCGCGGCACCATGCTCCGCAGCCGTCCGCTGGAGGAGAAGGCCACGCTGGTGCAGACGTTCGTGCAGCGGGTCGTGCCGCTGCTGGCGAACGGTACGGTACAGCCCGTGGTCGACCGCGTCTTCGGCTTCGATGAGATTGCCGAGGCCCACGCCTACATGGAGTCGAACGCGAACTTCGGTAAGATCGTCCTGCAGATCGCCTAGATCGGGGTAGCCATGGCTGTCGGGGAACCTCGAGGCCTGACGGCGGCCGGTCTCGCGCGCATCGAAGAGGTGGCGCGCACGCACTTCGAGCGCGGGTGGCATCCGGACGCGCAGCTCGGGATCTACCGCGACGGCCTCCCCGTGCTCGACCTGCGGTTGGGGGACGCGGCCCTACCGGGCATGCGACTCGAGTGGTTCTCCGCGACGAAGCCGGTGACCGCGGTCGCGATCCACATGCTCGTCGAGCGGGGCGCGCTTGACCTCGACATGCCGATCGCCGAGGTGTGGCCGGAGTTCGCCGCGGGCGGCAAGGCTGCGTGCACCGTGCGGCACGTGCTCACGCACCAGGGCGGCTTCCCCGTCTTTCCCCAGGACTTCCCGCCGGAGCGTGCCAGCGACTGGGGCGCCCTCGCCGCGGCCACGGCCGCGCTGCCCGCGCTCTGGCCGCCGGGCACCGCCGTCGGCTACCACCCGCTGACCTACGGCTTCGCACTGGGCGAGGTCATGCGGCGCGTCGACGGACGCATGCCGCGCGACTTCCTCGCGCAGGAGATCTTCGAGCCGTTGAGCATGGACGCGACGCTTGGCGTCGACGACCCGAGCGTCGTCGCGCTACCCCGCGCGATGTCCGACGTGACGTTCGAGGATCCTGAGGGCTCCGAGCACCGCACGACGCGCATCGCCGCGCTGTTCGCCTCGCGCGAGATGCTCACGGCACAGCTGCCCGCGGCGAACGGCATCGGCACGGCGGAGGCGCTCGCGCGTTTCTACGCGATGCTGGAGCAGGGCGGCGTGCTCACGCTCCCGGAGCGCGGCGAGGTGCGTCTGCTGCGTCCCGAGACGGTGGAGGACATGACGCGGGTGCACGTCCGCACGGACATGGACCTGAGCAGCCACCTGCCGTCCTCGTACGGCCTCGGGGTGATCGTGGGCGGGGTGTTCGCGCCGTACGACCGGCCGGGCGTCTTCGGGCACAGCGGCCAGCAGTGCACGATCTCCTACGCCGACCCGTCCCTCGGCCTCGCCGTCGCGTACGTCACCAACGGCCTGCACGATCCGCTCGTGGTCCAACTCCGCACCGAGGAGATGGCCCAGGCGATCATCGAGGCCTGCGCGTAGCGGCGAGCACGTGCGGTCGAGGTGCGTCCGAGGTGCTCGTCCCCGGCGCAGCGGCTCGCGCTAACGCTTGCGGCGGTCGGCGCGAGTGCGCTCGGCGCGGAGACGCTCGCGGCGGCGCTGGTTGTGCTCCGCGCGCTCGCTTGTGGCCTCCACGACCGCGGGGCCCCGCTGCGGCGCGTTCGCCGCGCGACGAGCGTCGAGGCGACGTGCCAGCGCGGCCGACAGGCGGTTCGAGGCGAGCATCGTCGAGAAGAACATGACGAAGATCAGCGGCGAGATGATCGCGGCGTCGCGCGGCGTGTACTGCTCCCAGTAGAGCAGGAGGCCCATCCAGACGGCGGTGCCGGCCAGTGAGTAGAGCAGGGTGGCGCGGATCGATTGCGTGCGGTTCATGGCGTCGAAGTCTAGCGCACCGCTACCCGCACGGCCTATCGAGGCGCGCCGAGCCACTCCGCCAGCGCGCCCATGAAGCGCTGCCGCCGCTCCCACGCGCCGGGCGCGTCGCCCACGTGGTCGCGCAGGATGCGCTCGATCAGCTCGTAGAGCGCGTCCGGCTCGTCCTCGTCCTCGTCGACGTCCGGGAGGTGGTAGACCTCGACCGGATCGCAGGCGAGGCGGTGGTCGCGGCCGGGTGTGACGCCGTCGTTCACCGGCAGGCCGAGGTCGCCGAGCGCCAGCGGCCACGTGGCGTCCATCGTCATCCACTCTTCGAGCATGCGGTTGGTCTGCACGCGCAGCAGCAGGTGGACGTCCGGTACGGGCGCCGCGCGCACCTCGTCCATCAGCGCGGGCGGGAGCCACGGCGCGCTCTCCGGCTCGAACTCGTGCGTGACCGCCAGCAGATCCGTCTCGAAGCCGAGCGCGTCGAGGATCGCGGCGAGCAGCAGCTGCTTCTCGCGCCCGGTCCCGCGCCACTCCCCGATCGCCGTCTCGGGGTGCAGGTCGCTCGCCTCGGCCCACGGCATGTCGCGGACCGCGCGGAACGCGGTGTCGAGATTCAGCGGCTCGCTCTCGCCCAGCATGCCGTGCACGCGGGCGGCGTGGCGAAAGGTCGATAGGAGGGTCGCGCCGGTAGCCGGTCGTTCGCTGGTCATGGCGAGCAGGGTAGAGCAATCGAGGCACACGATCGCCGCCTCGATCCCGCATCTCGTGCGTCAGAACGCCTGCAGTGGGCCTCGAGGTTCGTGGAGCGGCTCGGCCAGCAGCGTGGCGACCTGCCGGATGTGGTTGAGGTCGTGCCACGCGAGGTGGTGCACCAGTTCGATGCTGCGCATCGGGCCGACGGCGGAGTGCTCGCCACCCCGCTGGAGTTGCTCCTCGGTCAGCCCGTGGAGGTACGTGACCAGCTCCAGCCGCCCGCGCGCCACCTCGTCCAGGAGCGCGGCGATGGGCCGCTCCCGCGCGCCCGAGGCAGCGAGCACCGCCTCCTCGTCGAAGTTGGCGATCGCCGGGTGATCCTCGACCGTGATGCGCCGAAAGCGTTCGAGGGCGATCCGGTCGTTCACTAGCAGGTGCGCGAGGACGTCGCGCACGCACCACCCGCTGTCGTCGCCGCTCTCCGGCACGCGCAGCAGCATCGCCTCGGGCACCCCGTACACCATCGCGCGCAGCACGCGCGGCGTCCCCTCGAGGATCGCGAGCGCGGTGGGGAGGGTGGTCATGGCCGGCGGGCTTCGAGAGCCACAGTCGTTTCGGTGAAAGCCTGCGCGATCTTCGGGAAGAGTGTGAGGAAACCGAGCGCGTCTTCATACTCGCCGCGGTAGGGACTCGGGTGGCCGCTGTCGTTCCTCACGAGGCGTAGGGCGTTTGACTGACCGAGAAGCATCGGGAGATCGTCGATCCAGCGGCTGGGCTGTCCCGCGGCGGTTAGGTACCGGCCGATCAGCGTCCGATTCTCCCGAAATCGGAGCTCGAGCCAGTCCATCTTCGTCACGACCGAAGTGTTCCCTCGTCGAGGCTGGTAGGGCGGGATGCCTGCTGCTGCTTCCACTGAAAGGAGCGCATCGAAAAGGGTCTGAACGAGCATCTCGTTCGCTAAGCCAAGCATGACGACAGACGGCTGATATAGAGCGGAGAGGAAGCATCGCTGGCTCTGATCGGCGTAGAAGACCACCGCCTCGTCAATCGTGGGGATGTCACGGCGCAGCCTTGCGGCGAGCGTGCCCTCGATTACCGCGAGGTGGCGGTCATCGGCCACTCCTCTAAGGAACACGCGACCGGATTCAGTGGCGTCGAATTGCTCTGCGCTGCCGCAGGGAACAACGAAGCCCCCAACGACCCATTTCCAAATCAGGCTTCGAATTTGGGCGAAGACAACGGCCTGTCCTCCGTTTATTTTTGCCAGCGTGCCGAGACTGTCGCCGATCTCGCTGAAGAAGGTCCCCAACTGAAACCGGGACTCGTAGTCCGGTCTTGGGCGCGTGAAAATCCACGCCAATAGCAACTCGATCTCATCGCCCCTTAGGGGGCGATCTGCCGGGACGGCGATTGGCAGGCCGCGCGGTGGCACTCCCCTACCCCCTGCGCTCCATCGGGACGTAGTCGCGCGGGGGCGGGCCGTTGTACACCGTGAGGGGGCGGATGAGCACGTTGTGCTCGAACTGCTCGAGGACCTGGACGGCCCAGCCGGGGGTGCGGCCGATCGCGAAGATCGGGACGAACAGATCCTCCGGGATGCCGTGCAGGTAGTAGACGACGCCCGCGTAGAAGTCGACGTTCACGGCGACCCCCAGGCGCGCGTAGGGCTTCATTGCCTCCACGGTCGCCTCGAGGATCTCGTACCACTGCGGCTGACCCATCTCCTGCGACAGCCGCTTCACTCCCTCGCGCATGTGGCGCGCGCGCGGATCCTCGACGCGGTACACGCGATGCCCGAAGCCCATCACCGCCTCGCGGTTGGCTCGCTTCGCCTTCACGTAGGCGGCGGCGTTCTCCGGTGCGCCGATCTCCTGCGCCATCAGCATCACCTGTTCCGCGGCGCCGCCGTGCGCCGGGCCGGAGAGCGCGGCGATCGCGGCGGTGGTGGCGGCGTGCAGGTTCGCGTCCGTGCCCGCGACCACGCGGGCGGTGAACGCGCTGGCGTTCGTCCCGTGTTCCGCGTGCAGCACGAGGTCCATGTCCATCAGCTCAACGGCATCCTCGGACGGGCGCTCGCCCTTCAGCATCTGCAGGAAGTTGCCCGCGTGGTTGAGCGAGTTGTCCGGCGGCACGATCGGCAGGCCCTGCCGGATGCGGTGGTGCGCCGCGACGATCATCGGCACCTGCGAGGTGAGGCGGATGCCCTTGCGGACGGTCGCCTCGCGGCTGTTGTCCGCGGTGTCCGGGTCGAACGCGGCGAGCGCGGAGACGGCGGTGCGCAGCACGTCCATCGGATGTGCGCCCTGCACCGCGCGGATCACCTCGAGCACCCCCTCCGGCAGCGTGCGCGCCGCCTTCAGCTCGGCGTCGAACGCCGCCAGCTGCGCGCGCGTCGGCAGCTCGCCGTACAGCAGGAGGTACGTCACTTCCTCGAACGACGAGTGCTCGGCGAGGTCATGGATCGAGTAGCCGCGGTAGCGCAGCTCCCCGGCCTTGCCGTCGATGTCGCTCGTGCCGCTGCGGTCAAAGTAGACGCCGTTGAGCCCGCGGTGGATCTCGACAGCCTCGGACGCGTCATCAGGCATGTTCAGTTCGCTTTCTGCGCGTCGTCGAGGCGTGCGCGGGCCTTGCGGAGCAACTCGATCGTGTCGAACGGCGGAGCATCCCCCGTGCGGGCGATGATCAACAGGGTAGCGAAGCGGCCCGAGGACCACTCGAACGAGTCGGCGACCATGCTGCTGCGGGCGGGCGCCGTGATGATTGAGAACGCCCAGTTCCCCCACTGCTCGTCGGGGTAGCGCGGGACGATCGGCCGGATCGACTCCACCGACAGCCGCTCCATGGCGGCATTCTGACGGGTGACCAGACTGGTCAGGAGCGCGCTCCCGCCAGCGGGCAGTTGGCTCGGCGTCGTGCCGTCTTTGCCCATCAGGGCGCGCCAGGCACTCTGGATGCGACCGCGATCCGCGGTCGGCGGCAGGTCGAGGATGATCTGCTCGATCTTCACCCCGCGTCCGAGCAGTGCTTGGTGGCCCCAGTTCGGTGTCTGCTGCGATACCCACGGCGACGAAGTCATGACGTGCGTCTCCCAGTTGCCGGGCGGGAGATCGGCGGCCAGGACGAAGCCCTTCTCGACCCGCACGGCCGGCTCCCATGACGTCGGGCTACCCGGGCGGGGTGGTGACGAGTTCGTGAGCGGAGACCCGGTCGAGGGCGTGGCGGCGGCCGGGTTCGGCTGGCGAGCCACCGGCGGTCGCGTCGCCTCGGCAGACGGTCGCGTAGCCACCCAGCCCGCGGGCAGCGGGCGCCCCGCCAGGCCCCACAGGGTCCACGCGACGGACAACCCGATCCACGCCCAGCCCCAGCGGCCGGGGGCGAACGGCGAAAGCGCTGGCGCAGCCGGCGGTGCCGAGGGCGCCGGTGGGACCGGCGTACCCGACGGATCGTCGGGCGCGGGTGCCGGCTGCTGCCCAGGCCCCTGGTCCGAAGTCACGCCCTAGTCCTCCTCGAGGGTGCTCGTGTCGCCCTCGGGCAGGCCGAGCTCGCGGGCCTTCAGCAGGCGGCGCATGATCTTGCCGGAGCGCGTCTTCGGCAGGATGTCGATGATCTCGATCTCGCGAGGCGCGACCGCGGGGCCGAGGCGCGCGCGGGCGTGGCGGTTCAGATCGCGCACCAGCGCGTCGGTCGCCTCGAAGCCGTCGTTCAGCGTGACGAAGGCCTTCACCACCTCCATCGCTACGTCGTCCGGCTTGCCGATGACGCCGGCCTCCGCGACCGCCTCGTGCTCGATGAGGATGCTCTCCACCTCGAACGGCGAGACGAGGTGTCCGGCCGTGTTGATGACGTCGTCATCGCGGCCGACGAACCAGATGTAGCCGTCCTCGTCCTTCTTCGCCTTGTCGCCGGTGTAGTACCAGCCGTTCTTGAAGCGGGAGTCGTAACGCTCCTGGTCGTTCCAGTACGTGCGGAACATGGACGGCCAGCCGGGCTTCACGACCAGCTGTCCCTCCACCATCGGCTCGGCGATCTCGTGGCCCTCGTCGTCGATGACGGTGACGGTGACGCCGGGGAAGGGGCGGCCCATGGAGCCGGGGCGGATGGGCATGGAGAGGTAGTTGGCGCACATGATCGCGCCGGTCTCCGTCTGCCACCAGTTGTCGTGGATCGGCAGGTCGAAGGCCTCCTGGCCCCAGACCACGCCCTCCGGGTTCAGGGGCTCACCCACGCTCATGACATAACGCAACGAGGTGAGGTCGTGCGATCGAGGCAGCTCGACGCCGGCCTTCATCAGCAGACGGATTGCCGTGGGCGCGGTGTACCAGATGGTCACCTTGTGCCGCTGGATCGTCTCGTACCAGCGCCGCGCGCCGAAGCCGCCCTCGTCGATGACGCTCGTCACGCCGTTTGAGAAGGGGGCGAAGATGCCGTACGACGTCCCGGTGACCCAGCCGGGGTCGGCGGTGCACCAGTAGATGTCGTCCTCGTGGAAGTCGAGGACGTACTTGCCGGTGGCGTAGTGGCTGACGATCGCGTTGTGGACGTGCGCCGCGCCCTTCGGCAGGCCGGTCGTGCCCGACGTGAAGTGCATGATCGACCAGTCCTCGGCGCCGGTCCGCTCGATCTCGAACTCCTCGGATGCCGGGTCGACGATCGAGGCGTACGCGACGTCCTCGGACGCCACGGGCTTGCCCTCGCGGTGCGCGATGACCACCACGCGCTCCACGGACGGGAGCTGCGCGCGGATCTCGTTCACCTTCGACAACAGCTTCGGCGTGGTGACGATGACGGAGCCCTCGGCGCGCTGGACGCGCTCGCGGATCGGCTCCGGCCCGAACGCCGAGAACAGCGGGGCGACGATCGCGCCGAGCTTGAGGCAGCCGAAGATCGCGAAGTAGAGCTCCGGGATGCGGTCGCTGAGGAAGAAGACGCGGTCGCCCTTCTTCACCCCCATCGCGCGGAACGCGTTCGCGACCTTGTTCGACTGTGCCTTGAGCTGCGCGTAGGTGTACTGCTCGATTGCGCCATCCGCGCTCTGCCAGATGATCGCGGTCTTCGAGGCGCGCGCGCCGTTGGCGTGGCGGTCGACGCACTCGTACGCCTTGTTCACCAGCCCGCCGGGCCGGTCGATCTCGGCCGAGGCGTCGTCCCACGACCACGAGGCGCGCTGCCCCGCCCAGTCGACGAGGTTGGGCGTGACGCGCATCCCGCCGACGTCCTTCGCAATCTCCGGGTAGCCCTCGATCATCGCGTCACCTCCGTGGCGTGCTTCGCCGCGCCCGAGTATATCGCCGGTGCGAGGTGCCCCTCTCGCGCTAGCATCAGGACATGCCGGATCTGGAGACGCTGGCGATCGAGGCCGGGTGGGGCGTGGTCTACGCGCTGCCGTGGCTCGGCGCGTTCCTCGTGGGGCGCTGGGCGTGGGGACGACTGCGGCCGTACTCCGCGTTCCTCGCGTGGGCCGCGGCGACGCCGATCGCGCTCGCCTCGCTGCTCGTGCTGGCGATGGCACTCACGTCCGTGCTGCACGTCCTCGTGCCGCCCGTCGCGGCGCGGTAGCGCGGCGGCTAGCGGGGTCGAGGCGTCCCGGGCGGGTCGTCGCCGACGGCCATGAAGCCCATCTCGTAGACCAGCGCGAACCAGATCGCCTTCGCGGGCCGGTAGCCGACGACCGTCGCTGCGAGGGCGATCGCGGCGATCACGCCCATGGTCCACGCCAGCGACAGGCCCATCGCGGCGAAGATGCCCCACTGCACCTCGATCAGCGCGAGGGCGAGTGCGACCAGCGCGCCGATGGTGTAGCCGAAGGCGGTGCCGCCCAGCCATTCGCCGGAGTTGGACTCGAAGCGCGTGTTGCAGACCGCGCAGCGCTCGTGCAGCCCGTAGTAGGAGTTGAACATCGAGGTGCGCCCGCACTCCGGGCAGCGCCCGAGGATGCCGGTGCGCCAGAAGGTGCGGATCGCGCTCATGGTCGGTGGGGGCGGTAGGGGCGGTGGGCCTCGGCGGTCACGCGGGCCGCGAGGCCGGCGCGACTACTCGCGGCGGCCGGGGGTGGCGCCGTACGGGTTGCCGATCTTCGCCTGGCGCGCGGCGCACTCCGAGCAGAGGACGGACTTCTCGCGGAACTTCACGCCACCCTTGATGACATACGTGCCGCAGAGGGAGCACTTCCCCTCGACGCCGTTCTCGCCAATCTTGAAGCCGGTGTGCTGCTCAGGCATCGGAACCCCCATGTCGGAATGGCGAGGTCGCGCGGTGTTCGCTGCCGCCAGTCTAGCCACCCCGCGCCCCCCGCGCGAGGCCGCCCCGCCCGAGGTAGCATGCGCCGCGTGAAGCACCTCGTCCCCCTCGTGCTGGCTGCCGCGCTCCTCGCGGGCTGCACCCAGCCGCCCCCGACCGCCTCGACGGGGACGGGGACGGCAACGACGAGTGCGACAGCCCAGCCGGTCGGAACGTCGACGCCACCGGCAACCGCTCCAACGCCGATCCGAACGGCGCCAGTCCGCGCGTGGGACGCACCGCCGATGACAGGCGTCGGGCCGGTCGACGCCTTCATCACCGCGGTCTTGGCTCGTGACTCGATCGCGCTCACCCCCTACATGAAGGGTGCGGCCCAACCCTGTCGAAAGGATCGGCAGCCCTCTTGCGGGGAGGGGACACTGGCCGGCGCTCTCGTTCCAGCGATCCTGTTCGGTAGTTGTCCCGGTCAGTACCTTTGGACGGCGTTAGAAGGCGATCCAGGCCGGTTGGCACGAATGATGTTGGATGGAGCAGGGATGCCCGCCCCTGCATGGCACCTGCGCGCCGTCTCACGGACGTCGACCGGGTCAATCATCGACTTCCTAGATGCACCTGTCTCGACCAGCGGGATGCGGGTCCTCATGACCGACGACGGCGTTGGGAGCGTCAGCCTGTTCTGGTTGGTATCGGGGTGCACGCAATACGCAGACCCTCCCGGCTCGGTCGTCGTCGCTCCGCCACCGCCGCAGTCGCCGTAGCCCCCACGACCCCGCTGCCTATACTGGAAGTGCCCCCACCGAGGCACCCCGCGCCCCCCGCGCGAGGTCGGCCCGCCCGAGGTAGCATGCGCCGCGTGAAGCACCTCGTGCCCCTCGTGTTGGCGATGACGCTTCTCGTGGGATGCGGCATGCGGCGACCGATCGTCGCGCCCGCGCCCGCATCGGTGAGTCCGAGGGCGACCGCGAGTCTCGCGCCAACGGCCAGCGCGACGCCCGGTATGACACCCACCGTGGCTTCAACAGCAATCAGCGAACGGGATTGCGCGGATAGTACAAAGGGGTTCCCAACCTTCGTGGGAGCAAGCCTCGGTATCGTTCCTGCGGCCCCCGCCCTCGGGGATCGCGTAACTCTCAGGATTAGCGGCTTTCCCGCAACAACTCGCCTGGTGGTTTGGTTCGGCCCGCTCGACTTTGAAGGAAGGTATCTGCCGGTCGACATCACGTCCGACGCGGATGGGACCGCTAGCGTCACGTTCATTCTGTCGTCGGCAGCTCTCGAGGGGTTCATCCCAGCTCGTAGAAGTTGTGCAGCCTTCAAGGTCGAGACGATGAATGGCTCGTACTTTCATGCCTACGGGACTCCCTATCTGTTCGATGTGCCTTGATCCCTGAGTCGAACGGCGTCCCGCCTCGCTAACGCCTCGCCCGCACCGGGCTGCTGCCTATACTGGAAGTACCCCACCGACGCAGCCCACCAGAAGCGAGCACCGATCGTGGCGAGTGACATCGACGCCGGGGACGTGCTCGCGCGCATCGAGGCGGCACGGCGGAAGTCGGGCGCGGACGCGTTCCTGTCGCTGACGCTGCCGGACTCCTTCGACCCCCGTCGACTGCTGGACGACCCGCAGGGCGCGGGAGTCGTCGCCTCGTACGAGCGGCCGGCGCTCGGGCTGGCGATGGTCGCCGTCGGCGAGGCGGGGCGCATCGAGGCACCGTGGGGCGCGGGGCCGGGCGCGTTGGGCGCACAGGCGCGCGCACTGGTGGACCGGCCCGGCGGGGGCGACCTGCCGGGGCTGCGGCCGAGACTCCTCGGCGGCTTCCGCTTCAACCCGAACGTCCCGGCGAAGACGCCGTGGGAGGGCTTCGGCGCCGGATGGCTGGTGCTGCCGCGCGTGCTGTTCCTCGCCACCGGCGAGTCGAACGCGCTGATCCTCGCGCCGAGTGCCGCCCCGAACGACGTCGCCGCGCTCGTCGAGCGTGCCCAGCGGTCGCCGGGCGACCTCGACGCCACCGCGCTGCGGGTCGAGACCCCGATTGACCGGGAGCGCTGGCTCTCCAGCGTCGCCACGATCGCGTCCGAGGTGCGCGCCGGGCTGTACGAGAAGGCCGTGCTCGCCTCCACGCAGACGCTGGCCGGCGACGCCCCGATCTCGATCGGGCGGGCGCTGGCGCGGCTGCGGGCGAACTACGCCGACTGCCACCTGTTCACCATGACCAGCGGGGACGCCACGTTCCTCGGCGCATCGCCGGAGCTGCTCGTCTCGCTCACCCAGGGGCGCGTGCGCGCACTCGGCCTCGCGGGTTCGACGCGGCGCGGCACCGACCCCGAGGAGGACGAGCGCCTCGGCACCGCGCTCCTTGAGAGTGCGAAGAACCGCATCGAGCACGAGACGGTCGTGCGCGCGATCCGCGAGCGCCTGGACGGCGCGACCGAGGACCTCGTCGCGCCGAACCAGCCGCAGCTCCGCCGTCTGCGCAACATCCAGCACCTGTCGACGGAGATCAGCGGCCGGGTGCGCCCGGGCGTGGACGTCCTCGACCTCGTCCAGCGCCTCCACCCCACGCCCGCCGTCTGCGGCTGGCCCTTCGAACGCGCCCGCGAAGTCATCACCCAGCACGAGGCGTTCGACCGCGGCTGGTACGCCGGCCCGGTGGGCTGGATGGACGGCGCCGGTGACGGCGAGTTCGCCGTCGGGCTGCGCTCCGCCGTGGTGCGGGGGCCTCGTGCGTGGCTGTTCGCGGGGAACGGCATCATGGGCGACTCCGTCCCGCAGCAGGAGCTCGACGAAGTCCAACTGAAGTACCGCCCCCTGTCCGAGGCGCTCGGCGCGTAGTCGTCCCCTCGGACGGCGGAACCCTCACCGCCGCCCTCTTCCGCTTCGCAGGCGAGGGGCCGAAGCAGGTGCGGGTTGCCCGAGTGCACGTCCCGTTCTCGTCCCGCCGCGCTGCCTACCGCAGCGCGTCCTGGGGGGCGTTGGGGGTGCAACCCCCGCATCATCCATCTGATTCAGAACCCCTCCCGCGCCGGGAGGGGCAGGGGTGGGCCGCCTCGTGCGCCTCGAACGCCCCGGAGGAGCGCGACGCTCCTCCGCCTCGCGACGCTGTCTTCACACAGGGATAAGATGGGTTGGATGGCCCAGCCCGCCGATCGCACCGTGCACGCGCTGCTGCAGTCGCTTCACCAGAACGGTGTGCGGCACTTCGTCATCGCTCCGGGCTCTCGGAACACCCCCATCACCATCGCCGCCACGTCGCCCGGGTCGCCGTTCAAGGTGTGGCTGCACCTCGACGAGCGCTCCGCGGGCTACTTCGCGCTCGGCATCGCGAGGCAGACCGGCGAGCCGGTGGCCCTCGCCTGCACGTCCGGCACCGCCGCCGCGAACTTCCTCCCCGCCGCCGTCGAGGCGCGCCTGTCGCGCGTCCCGCTGATCTTCCTCACCGCCGACCGCCCGCCCGAGGCGCGCGACCTGGGCACCGCCCAGACGGTCGACCAGGTCGGCATCTTTTCCACGCACGTGAAGTGGGCCGTCGACCTCCCAGTCGCCGACGCCGGTGCGCTCGCCGACCTCGAGCGGTACGCCGCCGCGACGGGCGCGCGTGCCGCTGCCGTGTCGTGCGAGGCGCCCGCGGGGCCGGTGCATCTGAACATCCCGTTCCGCGAGCCGCTGGTGGACGCGGACTCCGAGACGCTCCCGTTCGACCTCGACACGCCGGAGATGCGCCGCGCCATCGCCGCGCCTGCCGCGCCCACCCCGAACGACATCGCCCGGGTCGCCTCGGTGGTGTCGGGACGTCGAGGTGTCATCGTCTGCGGGCCGGAGTCGAGCGGGCTCCCCGCCGCCGCAATCGCGGCGCTCGCGAAGGTGCTGGGCTGGCCGATCATCGCGGATCCGCTGTCCGGGATGCGCGCAGGGCACCACTCGTTCGACGCGGTCATCGACCGTGCGGACGTGCTCGCCCGGGTCACCGCCTTCACGGAGCCCGCCACGCCCGAGGTCACCATCCGCTTCGGCGCGCAGCCGACCTCGAAGCCCGTATTCACATGGCTCGCCTCGCTCACCGCGACGACGCAGATCCTCGTCGACCCGGCCGTGGCTGCGAGCGGCGGGTGGCGTGACCCCGACCTGCGCTCCTCGCTCGCTGTGGCCGCCGACCCCGGGGCGTTCTGCTCCGCGCTGCTCGAGGCGCTCGACGCGCGTTCCTCGGCGCGCCCGGAGTGGCTGGCGCTGTGGTGCGACGCGAACGCCGCGGCGCGCACCGCGCTGGATGACGCGATCGCCAACCTCGACGAGCCGTTCGAAGGCCAGGTGGTCCTCGACATCGCGGGCGCGCTGACCGAGGGCGCGACACTCGTCGCGGGTAACTCGATGCCCGTGCGCGATATCGACTCGTTCTTTCCGAACATGGACCGTGCCGTCCGCATCGTCGGCACGCGCGGCGCCAGTGGCATCGACGGGGTCATCTCGGGCGCTGCCGGTGCGGCCGCGGTGGCCGGCGGGCCGGTCGCGCTGATGATCGGCGACCTGTCGTTCCTGCACGACGTGAACGGCCTCTGGCCGATCCGTCGCCACGACCTGAGCCTCACCGTCGTACTGGTGAACAACGACGGCGGTGGCATCTTCTCCTTCCTCCCCCAGCGCACGAGCATGCCCGCGCGCTTCGAGGAGTGGTGGGGCACGCCGCACGGCCTCGACCTCCGCCACGCGGTGGCGCTGCACGGCGGCCGACACGCACTGCTCGAACCCGGCGCCGCCGCGAGCGCGGCGATCGGCGACGCGCTCCAGCGCCCGGGCCTCGATGTCCTCGAAATCCGCACCGACCGCGACCGCAACGTTGCGCTGCACCAGCAGGTGTGGGCGCGCGCCGCGGAGGCCGTCCGCCTCGCAGTGGTCGCGGCGCGGGCGTAGCCCGGTGGCCGCTCCGATCGCCTCGACCGGCCACGACGTCGACATCGATGGGCTGAACCTGCACGCCGAGGTGGCGGGGAACGGCCCGCCCGTCGTCCTGATCCACGGCTTCACCGGCACGGGTGCCTCGTGGCGCTCGCTCGTCGAGGTACTCGCGCCCGACTTCACCACGATCGCCGTCGACCTCGTCGGGCACGGGCGCTCGGGCTGCCCGGTCGCCCTCGACCGCTACCAGATGCGCCGCGCCGTCGATGACCTCGCGGCGCTGCTCCGCGTGCTCGGGCACGAGCGTGCGGCGTGGCTCGGCTACTCGCTGGGCGGGCGCGTCGCGCTGCAGGTGGCGGTGCACCGCCCCGACGTCGTCTCCGCGCTGTTCCTGGAGGGCGCCACGCCCGGCCTCGCGACGGCCGAGGAGCGTGAAGCGCGCGTGGCGGCGGACGAGGTGCTGGCGCAGCGCCTCGAACGGGAGGGGCTGGAGGCGTTCGTCGACTTCTGGCAGTCCATCGCCTTGTGGGACAGCCAGCAGCGCACGCTTTCGGCTGACCAGCGCGCGGCGCTGCGTCGAGGGCGGCTCGCGCAGAACCCGGTGGGGCTCGCGGGGTCGTTGCGCGGCATGGGCACCGGCTCACAGGAGTGGGTGGGCGACCGCCTCGGTGGGATCGGGGTGCCTGTGCACCTGACGGCGGGTACGCTGGACACGAAGTTCAGCGTGATCGCGCGGGAGATGGCCGAAGCCATCCCGGACATTACGATGCGTCTGATCGAGGACGCCGGCCACGCGGCACACCTGGAGCGGCCGGACGCGTTCAACGCGATGGTGCGCGAGTTCCTGGTGGGTGTGCGCGAGCGCCAGTCCTGATCCCGAAACGTGCAGGGGGACCGATGACCGACATCCGCTGGCAGGCGGCCAAGACCTACACCGACATCGTCTACGAGAAGTCGGGTGGGATCGCCAAGATCACCATCAACCGCCCCGAGGTGCACAACGCCTTCCGCCCGCTGACCATCGACGAGCTGGCCGACGCGTTCATGGACGCGGCGAAGGACGACGCGATCGGCGTGGTGCTGTTCACCGGCGCCGGCGGCCGCGCCTTCTGCTCCGGCGGCGATCAGCGCATCCGCGGCCACGCCGGCTACGTGGACACCGAGGGCAGCGCGCGGCTGAACGTGCTCCCGCTCCAGCGCTTTATCCGCGAGATGCCGAAGCCGGTGATCGCCCTCGTGGCGGGCTACGCGATCGGCGGCGGCCACGTGCTGCACGTCATCTGCGATATCACGATCGCCGCAGAGAACGCCCGCTTCGGGCAGACCGGCCCGCGCGTCGGTTCGTTCGACGCGGGCTATGGCGTGTCCATGCTCGCGCGACTCGTCGGGACGAAGAAGGCCCGCGAGATCTGGTACCTCTGCCGCCAGTACGGTGCGCAGGAGGCGCTGGACATGGGCCTCGTAAACAAGGTCGTGCCGCTCGAAGACCTCGAAGCCGAGGGCGTGACCTGGGCGAACGAGATCCTCGCGAAGTCGTCCACCGCGATCCGCTTCCTGAAGAACGCGTTCCTCGCGGACACGGACGGCGCGACGGGCCTCCAGGTGCTCGCGGGCGATCTGACGATGCTCTACTACACCACCGACGAGGCGAAGGAAGGCCGCAACTCGTTCGTCGAGAAGCGCCAGCCCGACTTCAGCAAGTTCCAGCGACTGCCGTTCCATGGCTAAGGCCTCGGCCGCCGGTCGTGCCGCCTCGGAGCCGACGATGAGCCGCTTCCGCGTGTGGCTGATGGCGATCCGCCCGCCCACGCTGACCGCCGCCGTTGTTCCGGTCGCCGTGGGCACCGGCGTCGCCGTGCACGATGGCATCCGCGCGCCACTGGCCGCGCTCGCGGCGCTCTTCGGTGCGCTCGCTCTGCAGGCCGGCGCGAATCTCGCGAACGACCTCTCAGACTTTCGTCGAGGCGCGGACACGGACACGCGCCTCGGCCCCATCCGCGTCACGCAGCGCGGGCTGCTGTCCGAACGGCAGGTCACGCTGGGCGTGATCGCCTTCTTCGCGCTCGCGACCGTGGCCGGCCTCTACCTCACGTACCTCGGAGGCTGGCCGATCGTCGCGATCGGGCTCGCCTCGATGCTCGCAGCGGTCACCTACACCGGCGGCCCGTGGCCCTTCGGCTATCGCGGCCTGGGCGAGGTCTTCGTGTTCATCTTCTTCGGCGTCGTCGCGGTCGCCGGGACGTACTACGTGCAGTCCTGCGCCGTGGACGCGTGTCGGGTGACGAGCAACGTGCTCGCGGCGTCGGTGCCCGTGGCGCTGACGGTGACCGCGATCCTCGTGGTGAACAACGTGCGCGACATCGACCAGGACCGGCTCGCCGGGAAGTACACGCTCGCGGTGTACCTCGGTCGGCGGCTCGCGCGCGCAGAACTGGTGGTCGTGGTCGCGGGGGCGTACGTCGCGGCAGCGGGGCTGTGGCTCCTCGGGAGTTTCTCCGGCCTCGTGCTGCTGTCGTGGCTTTCCGTGCCCGCTGCGATCATGCCGGTCGCCGTCTCGCTGCGCCGTACGGACGGGCCGCCGCTGAACGCCGCGCTCCGTGCGATGGCGCGCCTGCACCTGATCTTCGGGCTGCTGCTCGCGATCGGCCTCTCGAACTAGTCATGGCATCTCTCCGCTGGCGCGCGTTCCGCCTGCCGATGCGACACCGCTTCGAGGCGGCGCACGGCGCGATGGCGGATCGCCGCGGCGTGCTGATCGAGGTGCGCGACGACGACGGGCGGGTCGGCTACGGCGAGGCCTCACCCATCGCATCACTCGGTTACGGCACGATCGAAGACGTACTCGCGCTGCTGGCGCGGCACGACGTCGGGCTGCTCGCGGGGCTCGCCGAAGCGCTCGATCCTCGTGCGCCCGGAGTGCAGGCGCTGCGCTGCGCGCTGGACGTCGTCGCGCTCGACCTCGAGGGGCAACGCGCCGGGGTGCCGATCGCCGCGCTGCTGACGGAGCACGTGGCGCCGGCGGTGCGCGTGAACGCGGTCATTGGCGAAGGCACGCCCGAGGAGACCGCGCGCTTTGGCGCGGAGGCCCGCGCGCAGGGCTACCGCGTGCTGAAGGCGAAGGTGGGCACCGCCAGCCCCGAGCACGACGTGCGGCGGATCCACGCACTGCGGGATGCCGTCCCGGACGCCGCGATCCGCCTCGACGCCAACGGCGCGTGGGACGAGTGGACGGCGATCGCAGCCGTGTGCGCGCTCGCGCCGCTGCACATCGAGCTGATCGAGCAGCCCGTGGCCGCAGGCGACGTCGAGGCACTCGCCCGCGTGCGCGAGGCGTCGCGTGCGCTGGGGGACGAGGCGCCGAAGATCGCCGCCGATGAGTCAGTGACTGACCCCGCAACGCTGGAGCGCGTCCTCGAACTGCGCGCGGCGGACCTCGTCGTCCTGAAGCCGATGTTCCTCGGGGGACTCCGACCCGCGTTCGCGATCGCGCAGCGCGCGGCGCGCTTGGGCATCGGCGCGTTTGCGACGACGACGTTCGACTCCTCGATCGGGACGGCGGCGGCACTGCATCTCGCGAGCGCGATCGGCGGGGCGATCCCCGGCGGCATCGCGCACGGCCTCGGCACCGGCGAACACCTCGCGGCTGACCTCGTGGCGGAGACGCTTGTCGCGCACGATGGCATGCTCCGCGCGTTCGATGCGCCCGGCCTCGGTATCGCGCCGCAGGACGGCGCGTGGGCGCAGGTCGCCGAGGGTGACTGGGTCACGGGGTAGAGGAAGCGCCATGCCGGAACTGCTCTCGGTGGACCTCGGCGACTGGGTCGCGCGGCGCGCTGTGACGCACTCCGACACGCTCGCCGTCGAGTGCAACGGCGAAGCGCTCACCTACGCGGACCTCGAGGCGCGCGTGGCACCGGCGGCCGGGCGGCTTGCCGCGCTCGGCATCGCGCCGGGGGAACCGGTCGGTCTGTTGCACGCGAACGGCAACGGCTTCGCGGTCTTCGCGCACGCGATCACGCGCGCCGGCGGCATGCTCGCCCCGCACAACGCACGACTCACTGCGGGCGAGATCGCGTGGCAGCTGCGCGACGCGGGCGCGCGCTACCTCATCGCGGACGCCGATCACCTCGAGCAAGCGCGCGCCGCCGCCGCCGAGGCAGGCGTGACGCTGCTGCCCGCCGACGACCAGGCATGGCACACGGCGACGCCGCTCGTCGGGTCGACCTCGATCCCGTTCGAGCAGCCGCACAGCGTGATCTACACGTCCGGCACTACGGGACGCCCGAAGGGCGCGGTGCTGACGCACGGCAACTTCTACTGGAGCGCCGTGGCGTCGGCCGCGAACCTCGGTGTCGAGGCGGCCGATCGCTGGCTGGCATGCCTGCCGCTGTACCACGTGGGTGGGCTGTCGATCCTGCTGCGCAGCGCGATCTACGGCACGACCGCCGTCATCCACGAGCGCTTCGACGAGGCGCGCGTGGTGCGCTCCGTGCGCGAGGAGCGCGTGTCGCTGCTATCGGTCGTTGCGAACATGCTGCAGCGCATGTACGCGCTCGACGACGCGCCGTACCCCTCGACGCTCCGTGCCGTGCTGCTCGGTGGGGGCCCCGCGCCGCGCCCGCTGCTGGAGGCTTCCGCCGCGCGTGGAGTGCCGGTGCTGCAGACCTACGGCCTCAGCGAGACCGCCTCGCAGGTCGCCACGCTGTCTTCGGCGGACGCGCTGCGCAAGCTCGGCTCCGCGGGGCTGCCGCTGCCCGGCACCACCGTCCGCATCGAGGTCGCGACTGCCGAGGGCGTGAGCGCAGAGGCGGCGTCCGGCGAGATCGGCGAGATCGTCGTCAGCGGACCGACCGTCTGCGCCGGCTACCTCGGCCGGCCCGAGGCCACTGCCGAGGCGATCCGCGACGGGTGGCTGCACACGGGGGATCTCGGGTACCTCGACGACGAGGGCTACCTCTACGTCGCCGACCGGCGCGACGACCTGATCGTCTCCGGCGGAGAGAACGTCTACCCCGCCGAGGTCGAGTCCGCACTGCTCGCGTTCGCGGGCGTCGAGGAATGCGCGGTGGTCGGCATCCCGGATGAGCGCTGGGGCGCGCTCGTGGTTGCGGTCGTGGTGCCGGCAGCCGGCACGGGTGGCCTCGACGTCGCGGCGATCGATGCGCACCTGCGCGCGCGGCTCGCCGCGTACAAGGTGCCGCGCCGCATCGAGGTGGGCACAGACGCGCTGCCGCGCACGGCATCCGGGAAGGTGCAGCGCCACCTCGTGCGCGCTCGCCTCACGGAAGACCATCACGCTTCGGATTGACGCCCTGCGATTGCGCGCGACAATCGCCACTCCACCCCGACGCCGCTCCACCGGGAGTTTGCGGGAAGGCCTGCCTGATGCCTGACGCTACGTACCTCGATCTCCACGTGCACTCTTCGGACGGATCCGATGATGCCGGCGGCACGGTGGAGGGCTACCTGAAATGGATCGCCGCCCGCCGCAAGCTCGGCTTCAAGATCGACGGCTTCGTCGTCACCGAGCACCGGCGCTTCGACCTCGATCGCGACTACTCGGAGCTGGCGGCTCGCTACGACGCCGTCGTGCTCCGCGGCGTCGAGGTGGAGACGACGATCGGCCACGTGCTGGTCTTCGGCGTCACGCCGGAGTTCCTTGCGAAGTTCGATCTGTCGTCGGTATCCCTCCCGTACGAGGAGGTCTTCAAGGCCGCGTGGGAGACCGGTGGTGTTGCGGTCGGTGCGCACGCGGGGCGTCCGCGCATCGGCTGCGTTGAGCACGTCGATGAGCGCGGCGTGACGCTCGAGGGCGTCCGGGTGATCGAGGCGCTCAACGGCGGCAGCAACGACTACGAGAACGGCCGCGCGTTCGACCTCGCCGATGCGCGCGGGCTGCGCGTCATCGGCTCGTCGGACTCGCACTTCGTGAGCGCGCTCGGCCGCTGCCTCACCCGCTTCGACCGCACCATCAAGACGATGGACGACCTCGTCGCCACGCTGCGCGACCCGAGCGCCTCGTTCGCGCCGATGTACCTGGACGACACGAAGGACGGCGTCGAGCCGCGTCCGCGCCCCTCGGGCGCCGCGGTGTTCCTGCCGGGCACCAGCGGGCAGGGCAGCCTGGGTGGCGACGACCTGGAGTACGACCGCTCCGTCGTGGGGCGCGAGGTGCCTGTCGGCAAGTTCGAGGTCACGCGCGAGTTGATCGCGGAGTACTGCGAGGCGTTGGACCAGACCAATCCGCTCTACACCGACGAGGCGTTCGCAGCGGCCGGCCCGCACAAGGGGATCATCGCCCCGCCGGGCATCGTGCAGTCCGTGCGCATGGACGGCCCGCCCGACCCGAAGGTCACCTTCGGCGACACGACGATGATGGCCGGGCAGCGGCACGAGTACTACCTCCCGGTGCGCCCCGGTGACACGATCGAGGGCTTCGCACAGGTGAAGGAGGTGTACGAGAAGACCGGCCGCAGCGGCCGTATGGTCTTTGTCGTGCGCCGCACGCGCTACGCCAACCAGCACGGCGAGGATGTGGCCGCGGTGGAGAGCACCAGCGCCCACCGCCAGGTGAAGCCGACGGGCGAGGGGGAATAGCGTGGCCGATCTGACTCAGCGCTACTTCGAGGATGTCTCTGTCGGCGACGAGTTCGAGGAGACCCAGCAGCCGACGCATGACCACGTGGTGGCGTTCATCGCCGCGGCGGGCCTGCCGGACGGCGGCGGCCGCTTTACCGACCCGGTGCGTGCGAAGGCCGCCGGCCTCCCCGCGCCGATCGTCCCCGGCCCCATGTCAGCCTCGATGCTCACGCGCCTCGTCACGGACTGGATGGGCCCGCTGGGCCGCGTCCTGAGCCTGGACGTCTCGTTCCGCCGCCCCGTCCACCACGAGGATCTGCTCCGGTGTGTGGCGCTGGTCACCGACGTCAACGGTGAGGGCGACTTCGAGGGCACCGGCGCGGGCGCCGTCCACCTCGACGTCACGCTGGAGAACGATCGCGGCGAGAAGCCCGTGCAGGGCACCGCCGTCGTGGAGCTGCCCCGCCGCGTGTAGCGCGCGTCGCCCCGCGAGCGGGGCGGGCGCAATCGCGGAGTCCACGTATGAAGCGCATCAGGCGGGCCGCCATCGTCGGCTGTGTGCTTCTCGCTGCATGCGGAATGCCGTCAGTTCGTCCGACGAGGACCGCGTCGCCGACGGTCGCGTCGCTTCAAGCGACAGACACACAGGCACAGCCCGCTCCCGATCAATGCGCCGAGAGTCGTACCGACTACCGATCACAGGCGGCGAGAGATGGGCAGGCGCGGGTAGTGGCGATTTCACCCTTGGCCGCTAAGCCGGGTGAGCGAGTCACCGTGTCGATCACAGGTTTTCCACCGAGGAGCCGAGTTTCCGCAGCCCTCCACCTACAAGGCACTGATCATCCTGCACCGACACTGACTCCGGCGGCTGTACTAGTCGACGATCAAGGCAGCGGGACGTTCGACTTCCCGATGCCGAAGTTCTCTGATTGGTACCTAGGTGCGCCAACGACGAATTACCCAAGGTGCTTCGGGGTGTCCGTCTCCGCGCAGCCTCCGGCACCATTTGTCTCAGTCTTTGAGGCGATCGGGTACTCGGAGTGACCGCGTGGCTTCGGTACTTCGGCGAACCGAGTTGAGCGCCCCGCGTTAGCCAGCTCTCTCATCACTCGACGCCGCCCCCTCACCCGACACGTCGCTCGAAGCCGCTACGCGTGCGGGTCGGGGAGGGGCGTCTCGCGGCGCTTCGCCTTGAGCTGCTCCATCACGCGCTCCAGCGTGTCGTACTCCTGCGCGCCGACCACCGCGTACTTCTCGTCGAGGATGAACGTCGGGATCGCCTGCACGCCCACCGCGTAGGACTGCTCGATCGCCTCGTTCGTCGTGTCGGCGAAGGTGCCCTGCTCCAGCACCTCGCGCAGCGTCGCGCCGTCCAGTCCCACCTCGTCGGCGTGCCGGACGAGCGTGTCGATCTGCATCAGGTCCTCGAAGTCCGTGAAGTACGCCTTGAACAGCGCCCGGTGGAAGTCGATCACCTGCTGCGTCGTCCCGGTCGCGGCGGCCCACTCGCCCGCCTGAAGCGACAGGATCGTGTGCGGCGTGAACGTGCGACCTCGACGGAAGTCGAGGCCGAGGCGCTTGCCGCGGGCCTCCACGGGCGTCTCGGGGCTACCGGGCGCCTGCGGGGCGCGCGGACGGCCCTCCGGCGGGATGGACGGGTCGAGGAAGAAGGGCGCCCAGTCGAGCTGAATGTCCCAGTTGCGGTACAGCCGTTCGATCTCCACGAGACCGATGTAGCACCACGGTCAGATGAAGTCGGAGACCACCGTGAGCCGCAACGGCTCGGTGCGTTCCTCGTCGGGAAGGGGGTTCGTCACGGCCGCGCTCCGGCTGCTGGACTGAGGGATGGTGGCTCCAGCATATCTCCGGACGCGGCTCACCGCCCGTGCGGGAGGCGTTCTCAGCGGCTGCGCGTGTTATCGTCGCGACGGTGACCGTCGAACAACAACTTCCGACCCCAGTCACGGATGCCGCCGAGGTGGCATCCATCGCCGCCGAGATCGCGCGGTGCGGCTGGTTCGCGCTCGACCTCGAGTTCATGACCGAAGGTCGCTACGTCGCCGAGCTCTCGCTGGTGCAGGTGGGCTGGGGCGATCACGACACCCCGACCGTCGCCGCGATCGACCCGCTGCGCGTCGACCCGCGTCCCGTCATCGACCTCGTTGCCCGCGATGACGTCGAGGTCATCATCCACTCCGCGCAGGCGGACCTCGCGCTGATCGGCGCGGCGTTCAGTGTTCGCGCGACGAAGGTCTTCGACACGCAGATCGCCGCGGCATTCCTCGGCATGGGCGAGCAGATCGGCTACGGCGCGCTCGTGGAGCGCATGGCCGGCGTGCACCTGGACAAGGGCGCGCAGTACACCGAGTGGTCGCGCCGACCGCTGTCCGAGGATCAGCTCCGATACGCGCTGGACGACGTGCGCTACCTCCCGGCGGTCTGGCGGCAGCTGAAGGCGCAGCTCGTCGCTCGCGGCCGCGACGGCTGGGTGCAGGAGGAGTGCGATCTCCTCGCCGACGCCTGGGCCGAGCGCACCCCGCCCGACGAGATGTACCGCAAGGTACGAGGCTGGAACGGGCTGAAACGACGAGCGCTTGGGGCGCTGCGCACGGTTGCCGCCTGGCGCGAGCAGGAAGCGCTGCGGGCCAACCGCCCGCCCTCGTGGATCATGAACGACCGCTCACTCCTCGAACTGGCTCGCCGTCCCCCACGGGATGCCGCCGACCTGGGCGCGGTGCGAGGCCTCGGCGAGGGCACGATCCAGCGCTACGGCAAGGCGATCCTCGAAGCCGTCGAGCGGGGCGTGAACGACCCGCCCGAGGACGATCCGACCCCGCCGCGGCTCCCGAACCTCGGGCAGGCGTGGCCGGCGATCCTCAGCGGGATCGTGCAGGCGAAGTGCCGAGAGGCGGAGATCGCCCCGCGCTTCGTGGCCACGCGCCGTGAGATGGACGACCTGATCGCGTGGTGGCTCACCGGCGACCAGTCGAAGGAGCCCGACTTGCCGCTGCTGCGCGGCTGGCGGCGCGAGCTCGCCGGTCGCGACATGGTGGACTGGTTGCGCGGCGAGACTGCCGTCGCCGTGGACATGCACACCGAGGCCGGCGTCCGCATCCAGCGCTAACGCGCCTCGACCCTGCTTCGTCTGCTACTCGCCCCGATACTGCGGCTCGCGCTTTTCCGCGAACGCCGCCGGCCCCTCGGCCGCATCCGACGTCTGCCCGATGATCCAGCGCAGCGAGGTGGCCAGGCGCATCGCCTCGCTGAACGGCAGCCCCTCCTGCGAGTGCGCCAGTTCGCGCGCTGCCCGCACCGCCAGCGGGCCGAACGAGGCGATCCGCCGCGCCATGGTCATCGCCGCCTCGGGTAGGTCGGCATCGGGCACCACGCGGCTCACGAGGCCCCAGCGCAGCGCGGCGGCCGCGTCCAGCGGCTCGCCGGTCAGTAGCATGTCCATCGCCACTGCCCGCGGGATCGCGCGAGGCAGCCGCACCGGGCCACCGCCGCCGGGGAAGAACCCGCGGGTGATCTCGGGCAGCCCGAGGCGCGCGCTCTCCGCGGCGATGCGGATATCGCAGGCCAGCGCGACCTCCATCCCCCCGCCGAACGCGAGCCCGTTGATCGCCGCGATCAGCGGCTTGCCGGGGTTGAACGTGTACGGGCTCGGCTCCGGCGCCGTGACGAACATCTCCTTCGGCGAGCCCCCGCCGAGGCCACCCGCGCCCGCTCCCGTTGCGCTGCGCTCCTTCATGTCGGCCCCGGCGCAGAACGCTCGGCCCGTTCCCGTGATCACCGCGACCCGGATTGCCTCGTCGTCGCGCACCTGCTGAAGCGCCTCGCCGAGTGCGCCGAAGAGCTCGCGGTTGAGGGCGTTTAGCGACTCAGGGCGGTTCAGCGTGAGCAGCGCCACGCCGTCGGCGATCTCCACGCGCAGGGTGTCGCTGGGCATATCGAGGCTCCTCGTTCCGCCGCGCGTGGGGTGGCACGGCCCGTGGGTACGGTAGCGGCTCGCTCCCGGGCCCGCACGAGGAGGCCGGGACGCCCCTGCGCGATCCCGCGTCGGCTGCCGATGCTCATGGCAGTATCCCGGCGCATGTCCGGGATCGGCGGTGCGTGGAGCGACCGATGGCCGACCAAGACAACCTCGACCCCACCATGCTGGCGGCGTTCCGCGCGAGCGAGCCCCGCATCTCGCGACGCTTCTTTGCGCGCCGATCCTCGACGTGGCTGCTGGCGGGCGGCGCGATGGCCGTCATGACGGCCTGCGGCACCGGCAGCGCCGCCTCGAAGGAGGACGTCGCCGCGCTCCGCAAGGAGATCGCCGCGATCAAGGCCGGCGGCGCACCCGAGGGCGACGCGAAGGCCGCCGACGCGCACGGCGCCGAGAAGCCCGGCGCGGCCGGGGCGCACGACGCCAAGCACTGGGCGTACGAGGGTGAGGGCGGGCCGGACAAGTGGGCGGACCTCGCCCCGGAGAACCTCGTCTGCCGCACGGGTGCGACGCAGTCCCCGATCGACATCGCGAAGTCACAGCCGGGCGCGGGCGGGCGCACAAACATCAAGTGGCAGCCCGCGGGGCTGAGCGTGATCAACAACGGCCACACCATCCAGGCGGACGTCGCCAACGGCGGTGCGATCGAGGTGGACGGCGTTCCCTACACCCTCGTCCAGTTCCACTTCCACGCGCCGTCCGAGCACACCGTGAACGGCAAGCGCTTCGCGATGGAGACGCACTTCGTGCACAAGAGCGCGCAGGGCGAACTCGCTGTGGTGGGCGTGCTGCACGAGGCGGGCGCGGCGAACGATGCGCTCGCGCCGGTGTGGGCCGCGCTGCCGAAGACCACCGAGGATAAGAAGGCCGTGGCCACCTTCGACTGCGCCTCGGTGCTGCCGAAGGACCGTTCGATGTACCGCTACGCGGGGTCGCTGACGACGCCGCCGTGCACGGAAGGCGTGCGGTGGCAGCTGATGCAGTCGCCGACGCCGGTCTCGGACGCGCAGGTGAAGGCGTTCAACGAGATCATCAAGCCGAACGCGCGCCCGGTGCAGCCGATGAAGGCTCGCGACGTGCTGAAGGAATCGATCTGGAAGCTGCTCTCGCCGGCCTAGCCTCGCGGGCATCGCCCCGGGGCCGCGCGACCGCCTGCGGTCCGAGCACCTGCGGGACCTCGAGGTGTTCCCCGGGCGGCTAACCGGTCCCGCTCTGAACGAGCCGCAATTCTGAGCGCCCGTGGCGGCGTCCTGACGCGGTGGGCCGCGCTGCCGCATGATGGACGCATGGCACAAGCTCCGTTCTTCGACTTCACCTCGGTTACCCCGGAGACGGCTCGTGCGGCGGGGGACGCCGCCATCACGGAGGTCGAGGCGACCCTGGACCGGCTCGTCGCCGTGCCGAAAGCGCAACGGACCTTCGCCAACACCGTCCAGCCGCTGGATGACGTGCGCGCCGCGCTCTCGCTCGCCGGCGGGCGCTACGGCTTCCTCGCCAACGTCGCCGCCGACGAGGCGCTCCGCAACGAGGCGCGCGAGGTAGAGCAGCGCCTTGACACTTACTCGACCACACTCGGCTTCCGCGAGGACGTCTTCCTCGCGCTGCGCGACTACTCGCAGCAGCCCGAGGCCGTGGCGCTCGGCGCGATCGAGGCCCGCTACCTCGCACACGTCCTGCGCGACTTCCGTCGCAACGGCTTCGCGCTCGGCCCAACGGAGCGCGAGCAGGTGCAGTCCATGAAGGAGCGACTCGTCGCGCTCAGCGTCGACTTCCGTCGCAACATTGACGAGGCGGATGACGCGCTCTGGCTCTCTCGGGAGGACCTGATCGGCCTCCCGGTCTCCTACCTCGAACGCCTGCAGCGACGCGAGGGAGCCGCGGGCCCGCAGTACCGCGTGTCGCTGGAGTACCCCGAGTACTACCCGTTCATGGACGCCGCGGAGCGCGAGGATCTGCGCCGCGACCTCTTCCTGCTCAACCAGAACAAGGCCGCCGCCGCGAACCTCCCGATCCTTGAAGAGGCTCTTTCACTCCGCGACCAGATCGCGAACACGCTGGGCTACGAGTCGTGGGCGCACTACGCCATGGAAACGCGCATGGCGGAATCGCCCGATCGCGCCACCGCATTCCTCGTGGACCTCGAGGCGCGCGTGCGCGTGAAGGCGGACGCGGACATCGCGGCGTTCACCGCGTCCAAGCGGGCGCACACCGGGGACGCCCAGGCGCGACTGGAGATCTGGGACTGGCGCTTCTATCAGCAGCGCGTCATGCGGCAGCGCTACGCCGTGGACCAGTTCGCGGTGGCCGAGTACTTCCCACTGGACGCCACCCTCGACGGCATGTTCGCGCTGTACCAGCGCCTTGTGGGCGTGCGGTTCGAGGAGGTCGCGGAACCGCGGGCTTGGCACCCGGACGTCCGCCTCTTCAATGTCACGGACACTGAGAGCGGCGAGCATCTCGGCGCGTTTTACATCGACCTGCACCCGCGGCCGGACAAATACGGCCATGCCGCCGCGTTCACGCTGCGCCCCGGCCGCCGCGTTCTGAGCGGGAGTTACGAGACGGGCGTGTCCGCAATGGTCGCGAACTTCACGAAGCCCGGACCGACCTCGCCGAGCCTGCTCCGCCACTCCGAGGTGAACACGCTCTTCCACGAGTTCGGCCACATCCTGCACCAGGTGCTGACGCGGTCGCCGTACGCGCGCTTCTCCGGCACCAGCGTCCAGCGCGACTTCGTGGAGGCGCCGTCTCAGATGCTGGAGCACTGGGTGTGGGACGCCGAGGTCCTCGCCGGGTTCACGCATCACGTGACGGGCGGCCAGCCACTGCCGGCCGATCTGCTGCAACGGATGATCGCGGCGAAGAACGTGGGCAGTGGCCTGCACTACCTGCGCCAGCTCTACTTCGCGCGCCTCGACCTTGCGTACCACCAGCAGGGGCGTTCGAAGGACACCGATGCGATCGCCCGGGAGCTGCACCCGATCACGGGCTTCCCGTTCAGCGAGGGCACGCACTTCCAGGCCGGCTTCGGCCACCTGTTTGGCTATGACGCAGGCTATTACGGCTACCTGTGGTCACAGGTATACGGCGACGACATGGCCGCGCGCTTCGCCGAGGATCCCGCGGGTGACGAAGCGGTGGGGCGTCACTACCGCTCCATAATTCTCGAGGCCGGCGGGACGCAGGACGGCGCCGATCTGCTGCGCGCGTTCCTCGGCCGCGAGCCGAGCATGGAGCCGTTCTTCCGCGAAATCGGTCTGTAGCGAGTCCGGCGGGCCGCGCTACCGCGCCCGCGCGCCCAGCTGAAGGCTCGCGAGGAGGTGCGAGGACGTTGCGGCGATCTGCGCCACGGCGGCCTCGAACGCCTCCGTGTTCGCCGGGGATGGGCGCTGGAAGCCGCTGACCTTGCGCACGAACTGTCGGGCGGCCGCCTCGATGTCCTCAGGCGTGGCGGGCGGGTCGTCGCTGCCGGCCGCAGGGCGCAGGCGCTTGATCGATCGGCACATCGGGGGCTCCTCGGGTGACACGCGTCGAGGTCACCGAGTGTACGGCGGGCGGGCGGTCACCGTTAGCAGCGGTGGCGATAGACTGGCGCTTCGCAGCAGAGAAGGAAGCACCATGCGCGTCGGCATCTCGCTCACCAGCGCCTACACCGTCAGCGACCCGCGCGAGGCGGCCCGCTGGATGATCGAGCGCGCGGCGGCGGCGCGTGGGGCCGACCTCGACTCGCTGTTCATCGGCGACCACCACTCGACGGGGCCTGGGACGTACTACCAGAACACGCCGATGATGGGCCGCCTGCTGGCGGAGTGGGGCGATCGGCCAGCGGGCGTGCTGTTCCTGCTGCCGCTCTGGAACCCGGTGCTCGTCGCCGAGCAGGTGGGCACGCTGGCCTCGATCCACACGGGCCGCTTCATCATGCAATGCGCGATCGGCCGCGACGACGAGGCCTCGCCGGCGATGGGGGTGAACGCGAAGTACCGCCCCTCGATGTTCGAAGAGTCGCTGGACATCGTCCGGCGGCTGCTGCAGGGCGAGACGGTCTCCTCGGACGGGCGGTTCCATTTCTCCAACGCTCGCATCTCGCCGATCACCCCGGAGCCGCTCGAAGTGTGGATCGGCGGCAGCGTCTCGCCGTCGATCGACCGCGCGGCGCGGATCGGCGAGGGATGGGTCGCGGACGGAACCCGCTCCGGAAATGCCGAGATCGCCGCTCAGACCGCGGACTACCTCGAGCGCGCGCAGGTGCATGGTCGCGTGCCGACGGCAGTGGCCGTGCGCCGCAACGTGTTCGTGGGCCGCACCGACGAGGAGGCCGCCGAGGTGCTCGCACCGATCCTGGACGGGTTCACCGGGGATCGAACCTCGATGCTCTTCGGCTCGGCCGAGACGGTCGCCCGGCAGCTGCAGCCGCTCGCGGAGATGGGGGTCACGGACATCATTGTCCGCAGCCTCATCCCGCAGCAGCACCGCCTGACCATGGAGAGCATCGACCGCCTCGCCGAGGTGCGCGAGCGCGTGCGCGACCTCTAGCCGCCATGCCGGACACTGCCCCGCCGCCCCAGCCGCACGCTCGCGATCGCGCCGCCATCGATGCGATGGGAGACGTCGTGCGCGTCTACGTGAATGACTCGCGCTGGTGGCAGAACGCGTCCTTCGCGCTGCCGCTCATCGTGTCGGTGATCTCGCTGGTCGTCGGCCTCGTGCTCCAGCGAGCGGAGGGCATCGGCTTCGGCCTGTTCGCCGCCGTCGTCACGCTGATCATGATCCCCGTCGTGCTGCTGACGTGGCGGAGCACCGCTACCTCGATCGTGCTGACGAAGACCGGAGCCGACGCGCTGCACGTCGGCAAGGTGCTGCACCACGTGGACTGGCGCGACCTCCAGCGCATTGAGCGCGTCGAGTACCTCGGCAACACGCGCTACAAGCTCGTGCACCACGACACGGAGTTCCTGACCGTGGAGAGCGAGATCGAGGAGAGCGCCGACCTCGTGGAGACCGCGTTCGCGCTTTCCGGCGTTCCCCGACAGGCCGAGGACGCCCCGAAGGCGTAGCGCGGCGTCACTGTCCTGCCGCGGCCTCCACGTTGGTCGCGATGCCGTCCGCGAGCGCGAAGGCCTCCGCGACGAGACGGTACGAGCGCAGGCGCGCCTCGAAGTCGTGCGTGATCGTCAGGACGATGACCTCGTCGGCGGTGAGTTCCTCGGCGATTGCCGTAAGGCGGGCGCGGACCTGCTGCGGGTCGCCGACGGCTGACTGCGAGCGGTGGTAGCGGATGTACTCCAGCTCAGGCGCCGAGTAGTCGAAGGCCAGCGCCGTCTCCACGGAAGGCACCTGCCCGTGGCGGAAGCGCCAGCAGTAGCGGCTCATCGACAGCTCGATGGCCTCGTCTTCGGTCGGGGCGCACACCGTCGACACGCCGACGGAGATGCGTGGCTCAGCGCAGAACCTCGAGGGCGTGAAGTGCTCGCGGTACACCTGCACCGCGCGCTCACCCGTCTCCGGCGCGATGAACTGCGCGAACGAGAACGGCAGCCCCAGCTTGCCAGCGACGTAGGCGCTGTCCGTGGACGATCCGAGGCACCAGACCTCCGGCATGCCGCTGCCCACCGGGCTCGCGTGGATGCCGTGGAACTGGTGGTTCACCGGCAGCGAATCCTCCAGGTAGTGGACGAGGTCGGCGACCTGCTGCGGGTACGCCTCCAGCGGCAGCGCGCCCGGGCCGTGGGACAGCGCGCGCGCCGTGTGCATATCGCTGCCCGGCGCGCGCCCGATGCCGAGGTCGACACGGCCGGGGAACAGCGTCTCCAGGGTGCGGAACTGCTCTGCCACCTTCAGGCTCGCGTAGTGCGTGAGCATGACGCCGCCGGAGCCGATGCGGATCCTCGAGGTCTGCGCGCCGACATGCGCGATCACGATCTCGGGCGCGACGCACGCGAGGCCCGCGTTGCTGTGGTGCTCGGCGAGCCAGAAGCGGTGGTAGCCCAGCGCCTCGGCGGTGCGGGCCAGCTCGGCGCTCTCGTGCAGCGCCTGCGCGGCGGTACCGCCTTCGCGGATCGGGGACTGGTCCAGCACACTCAGCCGCATCTGCGGCTCCTCTCGTCGCTCCCGGTCGTCGCGCATGGAGCACGCCGAGGTGCGGGCATCGTAGTCGTGCCGCTCGTCAGGCGGGAGGCCGGTCGCTGTCGGGCGTCGTATCGTGGACGCGAGGCGACAGGAGGCCACCCGTGACGATCGGCAGGATCGAACGCACCGAAGACGACGACATTCGCGAGGCCCTGCACGAGTTCCCGTACGGGATCTACGTCATCGGCACCACGCGTGATGGCCGGCCCAACGCGATGATCGCGGACTGGGTGATGCAGATCTCGTTCAGCCCCCGGCTGCTCGCCGTCGGCTTCGAGCGCGACTCGTCCTCGCTGGCGCGTGTCCGCGACAACGGGGCGTTCACCGTGAACCTGCTCAACCAGGAGGGGAACGGCATGGCGCTGGCGCGCGGCTTCGTGCAGCCCGCCGACGCCTCGAAGGTGAAGGGGCGTAGCGATGACGCTGCCGCGCAGCAGCATGACAAGCTCGCGGGGATCGCCTACCAGCTGTCCGAGCGCGAGCCCGGCTGCCCGATCCTCGACGACGCGCTCGCCTACGCCGAGTGCGCGGCGGAGCAGTTCGTCGAGGCGGGCGATCACGTGCTCGTGCTCGGGCGGGTGCTGTACGCGGAGGTGTTGAACAGCGGCGAACCGCTCACCTCCACGTTCACTGGCTGGTCGTACAGCGGCTAGCCGTCTGCGGGGCGGCCATCCGCCGGGGCGTCCGCCAGCGGATCGCCGGTGGCGATCTTCCGCACGGCGTCCTCCAGCGTGTCCGAGGCACGACGAGTGGTCAGTTCGTCCGGCGCGGTGAGCTGCAGGATCGCGAGGCCTGTGGCCAGCGCGAGCAGGGGCTCCGCGGCGGTCGCGGCGTCCACGTCGGCGCGGATCTCCTCGCGACGGACGCCTTCCTCGATCAGCTCTTCCACGTGGCGACGCTGGGCCGTCTGGCGCGCGCGCTCGTGGCGGCGGAGTTCCTCGTCACGTGCGCTCTGCGCGGCGACCTCCACCCAGAACTGCCACCACGCCCTGCGCTCCTGCGAGTCGAGCACGAACGACGCGAGGAGACGGCGCAGGCGTGCGAGGGGGGATCCGCCCGGCACGCTGCCCTCGGGCGCTTCGCCCGCGGAGGCGAGGGCGGCGAGCACCAGCCCGCGCTTGTTCCCGAAGTGGTAGTTGATCGTGCCGGTACTCAGACCGGTCGCGTGCGCCACCTGGCGCATCGTCATGCCGTCGATGCCGTGCTCGCCGATGAGCGCGGTAACGTGCTGCAGGACTTCGTTTCGTCGAGGCTCGCGGGCGCCGTCAGTGCCGGCACCGGGCTCGGAGGGGAGTGTCATGGTTCGTGGCTCCTCGTCGTGCCCTACTGGTGGTCACGCCGCAGAGAGCCCCCGTCAACCGCTACCAGAACCCGGTCTTGTAGAAGGCGCCGTCGTGCGCCCAACCGCGGGTCCCAGCCTTCTGCATCCGCGCCAGGTGCTTGGGGCACACCCAGAGCGTCAGCCGTTCGCGATCGTCGGGGTCCTCGTGCCAGCGGGACACTGCTACTTCCTGGTGAGGGCGGGCGGTGCAGAACTCGCAGCGCTGAATCGCCATCGGATCAATCCTAACCTCGGGGCCAGCGCGACGCGGGACGAAAAAGCCCACACATCTGCGCGTGCGACACTTGTAACGGAACTGTAACCGCGTGCGACACCCCATCTCGGGTGTACGCCGCAGCGGCTCAACTACACCTCGACGTGCACGCGCGGGCGGCGCGACGCCTTGTCGCGCTCGTTGCCGTCCAGGATCTGCTTGCGGATGCGCACGTTCTTCGGCGTCACTTCCACGCACTCGTCCTCGCGGATGAACTCCAGCGATTCCTCGAGCGAGAGGCGTCGAGGCGGCGTGATGCGCACCGTGGTGTCCGCCGAGGCGGCACGCATGTTGGTGAGCTTCTTCTCGCGCGTGATGTTCACCACCATGTCTTCCGAGCGCGAGTTCTCGCCCACGATCATGCCCTCGTACACAGGGTCGCCGCCCGACACGAAGAGCGACGAACGCTCCTGCAGCGCGGCGATCGCGTAGGGCGTCGCGGGGCCGGGGCGGTCCGCCACCAGCGACCCGGACTCGCGCGTGCGGAGCTCGCCGGCCCACGGCTCGTAGCCCTCGAACACGTGGTGCATGAGGCCGGTGCCGCGCGTCTCGGTGAGGAACTCCGTGTGGAAACCGATGAGGCCGCGCGCGGGGACATCGAACTCCAGGCGGACACGGCCACCCTGCATGTTGGTGCCCAGGAGGCGACCGCGCCGCGGCGCGAGCAGGCGCGTGACCGCGCCCATGTGCTCGTCCGGCACGTCCACTACCAGGCGCTCGGTCGGCTCGTGCAGCTTGCCGTCGATCATGCGCGTGACGACCTCGGGCTTGCCGACGGTCATCTCGAAGCCCTCGCGCCGCATCGTCTCGACGAGGACGGCGAGCTGCAGCTCACCGCGCCCGAAGACGACGTACGTGTCGGGGCGATCGGCCGGCTCGACCTTGATGGAGACGTTGCCCAGGATCTCCTGGTCGAGGCGGCTCTTGAGCAGGCGCCCCGTGAGCTTGTCGCCGTCCTGGCCGGACAACGGCGAGGAGTTCACGCCGATGGTCATCGACATGCTCGGCTCGTCGACGCTGATGACCGGCAGCGGGCGCGGGTCGCTCATGTCGGCAAGCGTCTCGCCGATCGTGATGTCGGGGATGCCGGCGATGGCGATGATCTCACCCGGCCCGGCCGTGTCGGTCGCGGTGCGCTCCAGCGCCTCCGTGACAAAGAGCTCCACGATCTTCGCGTTCGTGATCGTGCCGTCCACGCGGCACCACGCGACCGTCTGGCCCTTCTTCACCGACCCCTGGTGCACGCGGCAGAGCGCGAGGCGGCCGAGGTACGGCGAGGCGTCGAGGTTGGTGACCAGCGCCTGGAAGGGGTGGTCCTCCTCGTACTCGGGGGCGGGGATGTGGCTCAGGATCGTGTCGAACAGCGGGTCCAGCGTCTCGCCCGGGACGTTCATGTCCAGGGTGGCGGTGCCGGCCTTCGCGTTCGTGTAGACGATCGGGAACTCGATCTGCGTGTCGGTGGCGTCCAGCTCCAGGAAGAGCTCGTAGGTCTCGTCCACGACCTCGGCGACGCGGGCGTCGGCGCGGTCGATCTTGTTGACGACGAGGATGACCGGGAGGTGCAGGGAGAGCGCCTTGCGGAGCACGAAGCGCGTCTGGGGCAGGGGACCCTCGGACGCGTCGACGAGCAGGAGGACGCCGTCCACCATCGTCAGGCCGCGCTCTACCTCGCCACCGAAGTCGGCGTGGCCGGGGGTGTCGACGATGTTGATCTTCACGTCGCCACGGCGGACTGCCGCGTTCTTCGCGAGGATCGTGATGCCCTTTTCACGCTCCAGGTCGTTGTTGTCCATGATCCGGTCGATCACCGCCTCGTGCGCGGAGAAGGTGCCGGACTGGCGCAGCATCGCGTCGACGAGCGTGGTCTTGCCGTGGTCGACGTGGGCGATGATCGCGACGTTGCGGAGGTCATTCCTGATTGCGGTCACGCGGGCACGATCCTGACATTAGGCGGGCAGCAGTCGGGGACTGGATGCGGCGGCTGGCTGGTGTCTGGCGGGAGTGCGGGGCTCGCTGGAGCACGACCGCGCGATCACCATGATCTCATGATCACAGCGAACCGGCCCCTGCGCCAGCGGGGCGGCCCCGCCGTTCGCCCGTGCGAGGTGCCCGACGGGTTGCGGACCGGAACACAACAGCCGCCTCGAGGGGCGGCTGTGGCGTTCGGACGGCTGGTTGAGGGCCGGCTTCGAGAGTCGCGACGGAGCTGTTAGGCGGTCGCCGGCTTCTTCTTGGCGGCGGGGCGCGGCACCCATCCTCGGGCGGCGGCGTTGGAGAATTCCTTCTCGGTGCCGCAGTGCTTGCAGGTTCCAACGCTGGTCGGGCCACCCGGGGCCGGCAGCATCCAGTGGTGAGTCTCGCACACGATCGTCGGAATCTTCGTCGCCATCGTTCCCCCTGGCTAGACCCGTGTCTGGCGTTCGGGTGTCCCCGCCCGGCGCCTGCGCTCACCATAACAGATTTTCTAGAAGTGTGACGGGTACGTGAAGGTTAGACCGGCCGATTGCACAGGATTTTTTAACCCGCTGCTACCACGATCAACGTTCCCGCAAGGCAGAAGACCGTCCCGACGCCCACTCGCATCGTCGGACGCTCGCCCAGGAACACCATGGATAGCGGCACGACCATCAGCGGGGAGGTGGAGTTGAGGATCACCGCGCGCGCTGCGCCTGCCTCGGCCACCGCATAGACATAAGCGAGGCTTCCGAGCGCCGTGCCGAGGATGCCGACCGCGAGCACGAGCGGGAGATCTCGCGGCTCCGGGAGGCGCTTGAGCACCTGCCCTCGGGTGGTGACCAGCGCCATCGTGGCGATCATCAGGCCGCCGGCCGGGATGCGGATCGCGTTCACGGCAATCGGGCCAAGACCGTCGCGCCCCCCGGCGATCAGCAGCGTCGAGGTCGCCCACGAGCCCGCGACCAGCAGCATCAGCCCGAGCGCGGGCAGGGCACCGATGCGCTGCGGGCCGTCCGGGTCATGCAGCCGCCGCACCTGGCCCGAGACCACGAGGAACGTCCCGACGATCACCGAGGCGCCGCCGACCAGCAGATCCAGCCCGGCCGGCTCGTGCAGGATGATCACGCCACCAAGGGTGCTCAGTGCGACCCAGAGCGCGGTGGCCGTGGGCGACATGCGCTGCAGGCCGACGCGCGGCAGCGCCCGGACGTAAGCGGTGTCCCCGACGAGGTAGTTGAAGACGCCGCTGAGCAGCACCGCGCCGATCGCGATCCAGGGGGCGTGCCGCACCTGGTTTACCGCGTCCGTGGCGAAGAACAGCACGATCGCAAACGGGGAGGCGATGAGGAACCGCAGCCCGCTGAGGACCGCGCCGCCGTACTTCGTGCCGAGGCGCGCGAGGGCCACGCTGGTGCCGGCCCAGCAAAGCGCAGAAACGAGGGCCGCGATCTCGCCCAGGGGGGCCTCCCCGTCCGTCTCGGACGTGGATCCCATGTTCGCCGCCGCGTGCGTCGGGCGATACCCGACCGCCGCGGCAGGAAGGGCGAGGCGCTAGGTGAGGGCGGCCTCGATCTGGTCGAGGTGGCCGGCGTCGTGCCCGGGGCCGCCGCGCACGATCATGTCCGCCACCGGGGCGTCGCCGGGGCGGAAGCCCTGCGGCATCTCCTTCGCCAGCGTCGCGTCGTCCACGTGCTCCAGCGCGGCGAGCGCGGCGGCGTGGCCCATCCGGATCTCGTCGAGGAGGTCCGCGACACCCGCCGTGCGGCGTTCCTCGACCTGCCCGGCGTTGATCTCGTCGATCGTCTGGGGCGGGAGGTAGGGCTGGCCCGACTCCCACAGGCGGAGGCGCTGGATCACGCGGTCGACGCCGTTGCCACGCGCCGCGAGGTGCGACAGCGCGTCGCGCACCACCCACGTGCCTTCAGTCAACGGCTGTTCGCCCTGTGCCACGATGCGGTCGCGCAGCGCCGCGAGGCGCGTGTCTACCTCGCGGATGCCCGCGATGATCTCGTCCCGAGTCGTCATGATCGTCCCCTCGCCCGTCCGCACGCGCTGTGGGCGCGGATGATAGCGGATTCCCTCGGTGACGGGCTGTACCATCGCCGGGTACCCCGCGAACACCAGTAGGAGCCGTGCGATGGCCCGCGAGATCAAGAGCGTCATGGCGATGGTCGAAGAGGCCAAGCAGCAAATCGAGGAGATCCCCGCCGAGGAGGCCGTGAAGCTGCACGGTGACCCTGATGTCGTCCTGGTCGATATCCGCGACCCTCGCGAACTCGAGAGCGACGGCCAGGTGCCGGGCGCGTTCCGCGTGACGCGCGGGATGCTCGAGTTCTGGATCGACCCGGCGAGCCCCTACTTCAAGCCCGTCTTCGGCGAGGAGAAGAAGTTCGTCTTCTTCTGCGCCGGTGGATGGCGCTCCGCGCTCGCTGCGAAGACCGCGCAGGACATGGGGCTGAAGCCCGTCGCGCACATCCTCGGCGGCTACAAGGGATGGAAGGACGCGGGCGGCCCCGTCGAGGCCTTCGGCAGGAAGCCGGAGCGGGCCGCCGAGGGCGAGGCGCCCCGAGGCTAGGCGGTCGGCGCCGCGGCGTCCGCGACCGTCATGTCGTCGGTGATCACGCCGCTGTCGCCGGAGGCGGCGTACGCCATGCGGTACAGCCGCGCGTAGACGCCGTCGAGCGCCAGCAACTGCTGGTGGTTGCCCTGCTCGATGATGTGCCCGCGCTCGAGGACGACGATGCGCGTCGCGTCGCGGATCGTCGAGAGCCGGTGGGCGATCACGAACGACGTGCGCCCCTTCAGCATCTCCCGCAGTGCGCCCTGGATGATCACCTCGGTCTGCGTGTCCACGTTCGCGGTCGCCTCGTCCAGCACGAGGATGCGCGGGTTCGCGAGGAGCGCGCGCGCGAACGAGATCAACTGCCGCTGGCCCACCGACAGGTTGTGCGCGCGCTCGGCGAGCCGCGTGTCGTATCCCTTCGCCAGGCGGCGAATGAACGTGTCCGCGCCGACGAGCTGCGCCGTGGCCTCGACCTCCGCGTCGGTCGCGTCGAGGCGGCCGTAGCGGATGTTCTCGCGGATCGTGCCGGAGAAGAGGAACGGGTCCTGCAGCACGACGCCCATCTGGCGGTGCAGCTCCGCAAGCTTGATGTCGCGCACATCGACGCCGTCGATGCGGATCGCGCCCTCGGTGACGTCGTAGTAGCGGCCGATGAGGTTCGTCATCGTGCTCTTGCCCGCGCCGGTCTGGCCGACGAAGGCGATCGTCTCGCCCGGCTCCACGTGCAGGTCGATGTGCTGGAGCACCGGTCGCCCCGTGACGTACGCGAACGTCACGTCGTCGAAGTCCACGCGGCCCTGCACCTCGAACACCTTCGGTTCGGCGCGGTCGACAACCTCGGGCTTGGTGTCGAGGACCTCGATGATGCGCTGGCCGCCGGCCATGGCACGCTGGATCTGTGTGTACTGGAGCACGAGGTCGCGCACCGGGTCGAAGAAGCGCGAGATGTACAACACGAACGCGGTGACGACGCCGACGGTCAGTTCGCCTTGCGCGACGCGCATGCCGCCCACGACCAGCACGAGGGCGGTCGACAGCGCCACGACGCCCTCGACGATCGGGAGCACGGCGGCCGAGAGGCGGCCGGCGGAGACGTTCGCGCGCAGGTTCTCCTGGTTGATCACGTCGAAGCGGCGGGCGTTCTCGTCCTCGCGCGACAGTGACTGGATCACGCGCACCCCGGAGACGTTCTCGTTTAGCGTCGCGTTCACGGTGGAGATCGTCTGGCGCACGGCCACGAACGCCTCGCGTGCTTTGCGCTGCCACACGATCATCACGCCCACGAGGATCGGCACGCTGGCGAACGTCACGAACGCGAGTTCCATGTCGCGCTCGATCAGCAGCGCGATGACGATGAACAGCACCATGATGTCGGAGAGCACGGTCAGGCTGCCGGTGGTGAGCAGCTCCTGCAACGCGGTCACGTCGCTGGTGACGCGCGACATGATGCGGCCGACCTCGTGCCGATCGATGAACGACAGCGACAGGCGCTGGATGTGCCCGAACATCTCGGTGCGCAGCCGCAGCAGGATGCGGTGGCCGATGTAGCCGGTCTGCGTCAGTTGCAGGTACTGGAACACCCACGAGATCGCGACGAGCACGACGAGCCACGTCACCATCTTCGTCAGCCCCGCGAGATCGCCTCGGACGGCATCGTCGACCGCGAAGCCGATGAGCAACGGCTGGATCGTGGAGGCGAGCGAGAAGCCGAAGACGCCGAACAGCGCCACGAACGCGCGCACGCGGTATGGGCCCAGATAGGGCAGCAGTCGCGAGACGACGGCGCTGTCGTAGACCTTGCCCAGGTCGTCGTCGTTCCAGCCGTCCATGCCTCGACGCGCGTTCGGGCCCATGCTCGTCGCGCTGGTACTCCAGCCACCCGCCGCGCCGCCGCCCCACATGCCCATGGTGTGCTCCCGGCTACGCGCTGGCGGCGGAGGCCGCTGTGGTCGAGGTGGCTGTGTGGGAGGTCGCCGCGCCCTCGGAGGCCTCGAACGCCTCCTCCTGATCGCGCAGCTCAAGTTCGTAGATGCGCTGGTACAGCCCGCCACCGCGGGCGAGATCGGCGTGCTTGCCGCGCTCGACGATCGCACCGCGGTCGACCACGAGGATCGTGTCTGCGGCCTTTACGGTGCGGAGGCGCTGCGCGATCACGAACGTCGTACGGCCCTCCATCAGCTCGGCGAGCGCCTGCTGGATGAGGTACTCGGTCTCCATGTCCACGCTGGATGTGGAGTCGTCGAAGATCAGGATCGCGGGGTCGAGGAGCAGTGTGCGTGCGATCGAGATGCGCTGCTTCTGTCCGCCGGAGAGCGTCACACCGCGCTCGCCGACCCACGTGTCGTAGCCGTCCGGCAGCGTCAGGATGAACTCGTGGATGCGCGCGGCCTTCGCGGCTTCCTCGACGTCCTCGTCGCTCGCTTCGAG
>CANKAU010000006.1 GCA_947479915.1 Chloroflexota bacterium | reverse complement strand
CGCGTGATCCCCGTGGTCGACCTGCGCAAGCGCTTCGGGCTCCCGGTGACGGAGCCGACCCCGGAAAGCCGCGTGCTGGTCGTGGACATCGCCGGCAACGACATCGGCGTGATTGTCGATGCCGTGACCGAGGTGCAGCGCATCGCCGAGATCTTCACCCGTGCGGCGGCGGTCCCCGTCGCGCCCGTCGCGCCCGTGGCAGAGCTTGCACCGCTCGCCCCGGTTGAGGCCGGCGTGCCCGCGGCCGTCGTCGCGGCAGGAGTCGTCGTGCTCGGCGCGGCGGTCGTCGGCAACGTGGCGGCCGGCACGGTCGCGGTCGGCGTGGCGGTGGTGCCCGTGCACGCGGCTGCCGCGAGGGCAGCGGCGGCGATGCCGGTGAGGAGGAACGCGGGACGATAGGTCATGGGGACTCCGGTGAGGCTCGATGCTCGGTGACGGTGTTCAACTGGTCCGACTGGCGAACCGCGACTCCCCACAGTGTCGTGGTGGGGTGTGATGTGCGCTGCGGCAGAATGCTCGCGAGTTGCTAACAGTGGTCGGTCGTGCGCGGGCGGGGCCCACGCGTGATACAGTCTCTTTGTACTCAGTTCTTCCTCTCGCGTGACGTCCCTCACCTGCACGTTCCTCCCGCGGTACCTGAGCGTACGAAGCATGCCGGCCCAATGGGGCGGCAGTGGAACGCCGGTATCTCTTTCTCCGGCTGGAAGTGTTGGACGTTGACTCAGCGAATTTACGTTGGAAATCTCTCATTCGATTCGACCGAGCGCGATGTGTCGGAGCTGTTCTCGCAGTACGGCACCGTTGTCTCGTGCGCGCTCCCGACTGACCGCGAGACGGGCCGCATGCGCGGCTTCGGCTTCGTCGAGATGGCGGATGACGACGCGAAGAAGGCCATCCAGGCCCTGGACGGCAAGGACCTCGGTGGTCGTTCCCTCCGTGTGAACGAGGCGCAGCCCCGCGAGCAGCGCGGCGGCGGCGGTGGTGGTGGTGGTTACGGCGGCGGCGGTGGTGGTGGCGGCTACGGCGGTGGGGGCGGCGGCTACGGCGGCGGCGGCTCGCGCGGCGGTGGTGGCGGCGGCCGCTACTAGCGGTTGATCGAGGTTCGCCCCCGGCAGGTGAATGGCGGGATGTGCGACCGCGGAGAGGCCCCCGAAAGGGGGCTTCTCTGTGCCTCGGTCATTCGAGGATTCGCAGGATCGTTCGACCTTCCTGGGGCGGCGGCGCGGCCGCGGCGGAATGGCGCCGGTGATTCTGTGATACGTTGAGTTCGGCGCATTCGAACCGCGTCCCCCCTCAGCCCCCCGAGCGCTTCCTCATGCGCCCCCCGCCGTGACTGAGACCTTGGTACCGCTCGATCCCACTGGATCGGCGGGCATGTCGGGTTCGCCCGCGGGAAGCAGCATTCCTTGTCCCCTGACTCCACGCCCCTCGATTCCCCCACGCCGGCGCACGACCGTCTGCGCATCCAGATCGGCAACGTCCCCATGGCGGCGACCGAGGCTCAGATCCGCGCCATGTTCTTGCCGTTCGGCACCGTCGAGGCCTTCGAGCGCCCGGTGAATGACTACACCTACCGCGCAGGCCCGCTCGCATTCGTGGAGATGGCGCGCGATGCCGCTGCACGGGCGATCGAGGCGCTGGACGGCACGAAGCTCGGGCGGGAGGTCGTGTCCGTGAGTGTCGCCAGCGTGCGCAGCACGTGGACGGCGCCCGCGCGCGCCGCGGCTCCGGAGCGCCCGCGACGGATCGTGACGCCGCGTGGGATGCCGGAAGCGCGCCGCAACATCCGCGACTAGTCCGCAATACGCCCGACAACCGTGGAGGCACGATGTACCGACAACGGCTGGGTGATCTTTCGATCGAAGAGGGGACGGACGCCGTTCCCGCTGATGGCCGCTACTACGTCCTGGCGGGCGGCGTGGTGAAGCGCAGCTTCAAGACGCTGAAGGGCGCAAACGCCCTCTACACCACGCTCCGCGCGGCGGCCGCGCCGGCGAGCGACCAACAGTAAGGACCACGGCATGGCAGGTGAGAAGACGACCGAGGCGCTGCCCTGCGGCTGCGAGTGGGAGATGGACTACGCGGTCCTCGCCACGCGCTGCGCGGTCGCCTGTCCCGCGCACGCGAAGGATCGAGGCCGCCCCGGCCTGTTGCCGAAGCCGCTGCCCGCTGACTTCTCGATCGCCGAGTGGGTCGCCCAGAACGTGCGACGGTAACGCGATGGTGAGTGAACGCCGCGAGAAGCGCGTGGCCTACGAGGTTGCGAAGACGATGCATCGCGCCTGCTACGAGCTGTACTACCCGCTCACGTCGTCGGGCGCGCCTTCGGCGCTCCCGCTGACGGACGAGGCCACCGCCGAGATCGCGCGCCTCGCGGCGCTCGCGGAGGACGCCCGCCTCGCATGGGAGTCCGCCGTCCGCGCCCGCGGCTAGCAGGCGTCCCCGCGCCGACGAGGCGCGGCCGCGCTAGGCCTCCGCGACGACCGGGTTGTTCAACACACCCAGGTTGCCGATCTCAATGCGCACCACGTCGCCGGCCTTCATCCACTCCTGCGGCGTGCGCCCCATGCCCACACCGGCCGGCGTGCCCGTGAAGAAGATGTCGCCCGGCTGCAGCGTCACCGCCTCGGACACGTACTCGATGATCTGAGGGATGTTGAAGATCAGGTCGTCCGTGGAGGACTCCTGCTTGAGCACATCGTTCACCCAGAGCTGCACCTTGAGTGCATGCGGGTCGGGCACTTCGTCGCGGGTGACAAGGAACGGCCCGATCGGGCCGTGGGTGTCGAAGCCCTTGCCCATCATCCAGGTGGGGAAGTGCATCTGCCAGTCGCGCACCGATACGTCATTGCCGTTCATGTACCCGGCGACGTGGTTCAGCGCGTCCTTCGCGGCGATGTGGCGACCACCCGTGCCAATGACGAAGCAGAGCTCCGCCTCCCAGTCGACCTGCTCGCTTGCCTTCGGGATCTCGATGGCGTCGCCGTCGCCGACGATGCACGAGCGCACCTTCGCGAAGACGATCGGCCGCGTGGGCACCGCCGCGCCGATCTCGGCGGCGTGCGCGCGGTAGTTCAGTCCGATGGCATATACCGTGCGCGGCTCCGGGATCGGCGCCGCCAGGCGGAAGCCGACCTCGTCCGTGCGCCAGATCACGCCGGCGTCCCGCAGGTCAGTGTCGTCGCGGCGCGACTCCGCCCATGCGACCACGGCGCGCGCCGCGTCCAGGCCCTCGTCACCCAGGTCGAGCAGGTCGAGCATCTCGGCGGGCAGCTCACGGAGGGTGCCGAGAACCTCGCCCCTCGCGGCATAGCCCCGAGCGAGATCCACCACGTGCTCGGAGCCCACCATCGCGCCGGCGCGCGTTGTTCCGCGGGAGGTGTACGTCACAAGTCGCATTGGGGTCTCCTTCGATCACGAGGGGCTGGCGAACGCTGGTGCGGATGCTAACGAAGGTTGCGCCACGCGACCAGCGAACGCGTCGAAGCCGGGGATCGGTGACGCGCCGGTCCAGTATGAGTACGTGCCCGGGCGTGCCGCGCACCCTGTCCACGCGTCGCGGTAGGTGAGGACTGCGTGCGGTATCGAGTCGTTCCCGCACGCACCTGTCGTTGGCCCTCACCAGCGCTACGGCGTGCTAGCGGGAGAGGATGATCGAGGTTGCGACGCCCAGACCTCTGGGAAAGGCATTCCGGAAGTCCTGATTCACGAAGGCCGGACCATTGACGACCAGCGCGCGGAACTGCCCTTGAGCATCCTGGATCCACACGCCGGTTGCGTTGCCCGCACGCGCGGAAAGCTCGAGTTCCTCGACCGAGCCACCGGCGAACACGACGAGTGCGAATCCGTCTGGGCTGAACGCGGGGGTGTCCGTGAGGCTGCTGTATGTGCTCGCTGCCGGACGCACGGCGAATGTCGGTGCTGCGACTGGTGGCGCGCTGGACGAGACCATCAGAGCAGAACCGGCTGACGTGGACCTGGCGCCATACAGCGAGCGGAGCGCGGCATATTCCTGCGCCGATGGTGTCGTCTTGCACGTGCCGGGGCTCGAGGGGTCGATGGTGGGGTACATCACATCGGCCGGTTCCGCGCTATGGCCGAGCCCGAGCGCGTGTCCGATCTCGTGGACGATCAGGCTGGCAAAGCAGGCGGGCGCCATCGTCCCCGCAATCTTGCTCACGATGATGTCCGACTCCGCGATGTTTCGTACGGGCGCAGATGGGGATGAATCGCCGCGTATTTCGACCAATGCTACGGCGGCTTCGAGCCCTGGCACCGCGTCGTCTCGCGTATCGAACCCGATCTCATTCCGCCCGTTGCTTGCGGTCGGTGTCCTGCCAATTCCGCAGTCTCCCGAGTAGCTCGCTCTGACCATTGCTCCCGCCGCGTTCCAACGGTCGACCGCGTTCTGTACGACTTGCTGAAAGAGGTCGGAGCTCACCGTTGCAGGCCGACCCGTTTGGAGCGTGCAGAACGGAATCGCCCCGTACGGCAGATCCCAACGAGCGGCACGATTGCCGCATGAGGGCGCCGATTGCCCTGCGGCGCAGTCGCTCAAGTATCCGGGCCCAGCCGCGAACGCGGTCGCCGGAGCCCTGTCGCACAGAAGCAGAAGCGCGATGGTGAGGCCCACAGCAAGCGAGAAGCGTGTGATGCCCCGCGCGAACGGAACCCCAACGAATCCAGGTGCGTCGCCGACGGTTGCGATCGTCGGATCAATGCTGCGATTCGCACGGGGCCGGTCGTCAGACATCTGATCGTCCTTCCGATGCGATGCGCGGGCGCTGCACCGTGAAGTCAGCGTCACACGCGCGCACCGACGGGACAATCGGCCTTTCGGTTGAGATGTCGCGCGAGCTCTCGAATCGCACGTTCAAGCCGCGTGCGTATTCACGGCGGTGTCGAGGGAGCGATGCGCATCATTGTGTCGGTGGCACTTCACACGGCGGTGCGACTGCGCCCTCCGAGGACTGAGCGTCCGCACCTCGCCGTACGCTGCGCGCTGAACGAAGACCGATCCAGTTCGCGCGTGCCCGCAGCCGGGAACGCGCGAACTGGATCATCGCCACTATTTTCTCGTCAGCGCGGGTGCACTAGCGCCGCCGTCGTGGCGTGAGCGCGCGTCCGGCGAAGGTCAGCACGACGGCCAGTGCCGCGAGCATCAGGACGGTGGCGGTTGAGGTGCGCGCGGCATCCGGCGTGCCGGCGTTTCCGGTCCGCCCCGGTCGCGGCGGCAGGACGACGACCGGCGGGGCCACGACGGGCGGGGCCACGACCGGTGGGGCGACGACGGGCGGGGCCACGACGGGCGGGACGACGACCGGCGGGGCCACGACGGGCACGCTCACGGGCGACGGGAGCGGTGCTGCGACCACGGGTACGACCACCGCCGGAGGCGTCGCCGTCGGGCTAGGCGTGGCGACCGTGGCGGGCACGGCGACCACGATGGGCGGGTAGATCCCGGAGTCAGACGTGTCGGTGTTCTCGGGTGCTGCGACCACGTCATTGCTGACCAGCGCGAAGCACTTGAGGAATGCTCCACCGCCATTGGCGGAGGCGTTGCATTGGTCGACATGCGACGCCATGGTCGCGGTGGTCGTGGATCCTACGCCGACCGAGCAGTTAGCGGAGCCGCCCGGAACCGCGGGCACAAGTCCGCCGCCGTTCCCGGATCCGTTGCACTGACCGACGGTCGAGGTCGGCACGGAGCCAGCCGTGTTCGCGAGGGACGTTGGGTCGCAGAGCAGACCCGGAGTCAGCGGCACGCTCACGCACTCGTAGACCAGGGCCGCGGTGAAGGCCGCGCCGGGCGCGGGAGTGAAGTGGTTGGTCAGGGTAACGCTACACCAGACCCCGCCGCCGCCACCGCTACCCGAGCCATTGCATTGCTGCACGGTCGTGATCGGCGCCCCCAGAATCGGCGTCGTGGTGGTGGTGCAGGTGGCAGCAGGGAGCAGCGCGGGCGACAGCACTCCCGCCGCGCCGGTGCATCGGGTGACCGTCCACGAGGATGCCGGTGCCGGTGCGAGGATCCCGGTTGAGGTGACGTAGTTCGTGATGCTGACGGTGCAGCGGACACCCTGGCCCGGCGCGTTCTGCTCGCCATTGCAGACGGTCAACGTGGCACCGGCCACAGCGACGGGCGCGGCCGCCGCCGGCTGGGGCATCGCCAGAAGTCCTCCGGTGAGGAGCGCAATCACGAGAACCGCCGCGAGGCCGAATCCCCAGTTGCGTCGGGGAACGGCGTGGGAATGGTGGAATGGATGAAGCATCTACGGGGCCTCCTGCATGGCAACTGCGGTGCGCGGGTCGCCAGGTGGCGATTGTCGATGGGGGAGCGTCACGCCATCGTTACGGCGTTGGAAGGTGATCTTGGTGTTCGCGACGGACCCTAGATGGTGAGGTCACCCCTGCTTCCTGCTCCGGTTGTTGTCTCGGAGCAGCGCATCGCACGCCGATGATCCGCACGACACCTCGAAGAGCTATCTCTCCACGAGCGTGACGGCGGTTGCGCCCGCGAACCCAGTCGGGAACGCGTTCAGGAAGCCATCCTTCACGAAGGACGGACCATCGACGATCAGCAACCTGAACACCCCACCGATGTCCTGCACCCAGACGCCCGCCGCGCCCGTGTCTCGCGCCGCGATCTCAAGGTCGTCCGTGCTGCCGCGTTCGAAGACGGCGAGCGCGAGACCAATCGCGCCGAACTCCGGCGTTCTTGGGACGAACGGGTGAGATGAGCCTCCTGCGACGTATTTGACCGCGTAGATCGCGGAGTGCATGACGTCCGCGCTGACTTGCACGCGTCCGTCGGTGGTCAGCGTTACTGTTGCGGGCACTCCCACCCAGTCCACGCCTGACCAGTAGATCAGTCTGAAGTCGCCAAGCGATGCATTTGTCGGTGCCACCGTGGACGGAACGACGATCGTCAAAGAGGCCGGCGCGAAGAAGTCGATGCTCCTCAGCTCGCCCGCCGCATCGAACACGGACGCGGAGACTGCTGTCAGGAGCTGACCCTGCTCGACCGGCAGCGGTGCCAACTCAGCGAGAGCCGCGAGACTGGCGACGGACTGCAGCACCAGCGATGTCGCCCCGGGAATGGCACCAGCAGGGATCGAGACGGTTGCGACGCCGAACCTCGACTCGGCCCCGTCAGGCACGAGCGTTGTGAATGTCGCCACCAGAACCGATGAGGTTGGCGAGATCGCCGCAATCTCGGGGGCGAGGCCCGCGACCGCCTGAGTGGAGGAAACCGGAATTAGCAGCGACGCCGGAATCACGGGAGGCTGTGCCAGGTCGGGCGGTGGATCATCGGCGGGCGGTGTCGGAGCGGTGAGAGTCACGGTAAACGGTGCGCTCACCGCGGACGCGTTGTGATTCGCATCGGACGCTCGGATCGCTGTCAGTACGCAGGTGCCGGTGGCGGTCGTCGCGGAGACGGTGTTTCCGACCACGGAGCAACCGGTCGAGGTACCCGCGCTCAGGGTGTACGTGCCTGTGCCGTCACCGCCCGTCGCGGTTGCCGTCCCGGTGGTTCCGGACGTCACGCCCGTGGGGCCGACGATGGTCACCACCGACTGGTCGGCTTTGTGGAGCGTCACCGTGAACGGCGCACTCGCCGGCGAGATGCTGTAGTTCGCGTCGGCGGCCCGTGTCGCTGTCAGCTCGCATGCGCCGCTGGCTGCCGTGGCGGTGACCGTTGTTCCGATGACCGAGCAGCCGGTCGAGGTTCCCGCGCTAAACGCATATGCCCCCACGCCGTCGCCACCCGTCGCGGTCGCCGCTCCGGGCGTCGCGTAGGTGACGTCCGTGGGGCCGGTCACGACCACCGCTGTCGTCTGAGCGGCACCAGACGATGAAGCAGTGAAGTTGTCGATGAGGAAGCCGTGATCGAGGGTGGCGGGGGCGGCGGTGCCAGCCACTCGGAACATCATCGAATCGACCCCGTGCGGCACGCCAACTTCGAAGTCGCGGTAGTAGTCCTCCCAGGTCGTTCCCGTATGAATCAGGACGCCGTCGAGGTAGACCTGCACGACGTCGTTCGCCGGGCCGTCGATGAAGTGGATCGTGATCCTGACGGTGTGGGGGCTGGCTCGATCGAGACCGATGGCAATTGGTGTGCTGACGAAGTCCGCGACGGAGCGCTGGTAGTCCTCGAAGTTCAGTTGCAGGCCCGTCGGGGTGTCCTGCATCTGGAGCCAAGTCATCCGCCCGGGGTCGCCCCGGTCGGCGCTGGCGACGACGGCGAGGCCGGGCTGTTCGCTTCCGGGGACGGTCGAGGCGAAATCCCACTGCGCTTCGAAGTACGTCTGGCGTGTACCGCCAGACAACGGACTGGTGTCAGCGGATGCCTCGCCGGCTTCGTTTACGAGAGAAGGCGAAAACGTCTGGTCGTTGTAGCTCCCGCACGTGATGGCGTTCGAGATGCGGAGGCTCTTCGTGCCAAAGCGGGCGTACCCGGAAGCGTTCGAAACCACAGCGACGTCATAGACCGGGCATGTCGACGATCCGTGCCCACTTGTCCATCCGGCCTGGCCGTTGACATCCCCCAGCGCGAAGGCTTCGAAGTCGCTGGCGACAGTGGATGCGTCAACCGGGTGCAGGCCAAGAACGGCCACGGTGCCAATTGCGACGGCGAAGATGGTGAGCGAGCGGAGGATGCCCATTGAGTCCTTGTCATGCGGCGCGTTGGGGAACTGCCTGGTTCGGCGTCCCTGATCAGGCGGTCAGGCATCAACGCTAGCGAGAGAAGGCGCGTGAAGATGTGCCAACTCTGATCGATCCGTTACGGGCGTGCGGCGATTTGTCTCCTGTTCCGCGGTCTCAACGGGAGCCGCGAATGAAACTGCGGGAGGGTGTCCGGGCACGGGCCATGGGCGTCGCCGGCCATCTGCTCACGCTGCCTCGCACCGCGACATCGTCGCAACGGCGCGGTGACAGCGGGCCCGTAGCGTCACGGGAGCCAGCTCGATGCAGGCGGTATCTGATGACCGCTCACGAGCAGGCGACGTCATCCCAGACGCAACTGCGTGAGCCGCGTCAAGGCGAGCGTTGCTGCTCCACTCGACCGTCTGGGACGGCCGCCCGCTCCCATGGCGCGCCGACGGTGGCGCCAGAACAGAGGTTCCCCACGTCGTACGAACCGATCGTTGAAGAGTTGGTCGGGCTGGTCGCCGCGAATGGTTGGTCGTCCGCGCTGCGTGAGGCTGTTGAGCAGGCGCACGCGAGCGGTGTGGTGGAGATGCGCGATATCGCGACCACTGCCGACTACCTGGACTTCATGAACGGGTTGCTTCGGTGGGTGCCGTCCGAGAGCGTCCAGGGTAAGGACGTCTACAACCACCTCTGCAAGTTCTACTTCGTGCTGGATCAGGAGCCGCTGCGGCAGCTGCAGAACGCTGTGCAACCGGCCAGCGCTGCCCCGTCGCTTACGCCGCTCTCCGCGTGGATGGTCCGCTACGTGATGGCGATGGGGGCCTTCCTTGATACGCCCGAGTCGATCACGCCGGAGTCGCTCGCCAGCTTCCGCGCATCGCCCGGTTACAACATGGGTGACTACATCGAGCCTCGCGGTGGCTGGAGAACGTTCAACGAACTTTTCGCGCGTTCATTCAAGCCCGGATATCGCCCGATCGCGGCCGTGTCTGACTCCTCGGTCATCGTGAGCCCGGCGGATTCCACGTTCGATGGGCAGTGGGAGATCCGCGGCGACGCGCACGTGACCGTGAAGAACCTGCACTGGCAGATAGGCGAACTGCTGGAGGAGAGCCCTTATCGCGATCGCTTTGTGAATGGGCTGTTCATGCACGCATACCTGGGGCCCGATGACTATCACCGGCAGCACGCGCCAGTGGCGGGCACGGTGCTGGAAGCGCGTGTGATCCCGGGGCAGGTGTACCTGCAAGTACTGGCGGAGCCGATGGTGGGCGATCCTGCGAGGACGCACCTGCAGTCGCGTCGCGAGTTCATCGCGCCGGACCAGGCTGGGTACCAGTTCGCGCAGGCGCGTGGCCTCATCGTCCTCGATAGCCCGATCGGACTCGTCGCTGTGCTGCCGATTGGGATGTCGCAGGTGTCGTCGGTGGTCATGACGGCGGAGGTCGGCGTCACGGTGCGCAAGGGCGAGGAGCTCTCGTACTTCCAGTTCGGAGGATCCGACGTGATCGTGCTGTTCGAGGCGAAAAGCAACGTCAGCATCACCGCGCAGATCGGCGTGCACTACAAGATGGGGACACGGATTGGACAGGCGTTCCCGGTCGTCTAGCCGTGACAGGCGAAGCAGGCGCAGGTGATCTTCGTGCCGGGAGCGGCTGGGGCGTGGCGGCCGGCCGTTCTGGGCGCAGGTAGGCACGAACCACTGCACGTTGAGTTCCAGATCACCCCCGGCTACCCTGTCCGAGACGCGGCGCGGGGATAGCTCAGTGGTAGAGCGCCTGCCTTCCAAGCAGGATGCCGCGGGTTCGAATCCCGTTCCCCGCTCCATCAGAATCCCGCTCCATTACTGGCGATCCGGGATCTGACCCTCCCGGTGGTCGAGCCCGCAGAGCGCGTCTCCCGCCAAACTGCGCGCCGCGAGTGACTCCAGGCTGCTAGGGAGCCCGAAATGGTTTCGCGCGGTAGCGGGGCCAAAAGGCGGATTGATCCCAAACCAGCACGACGATGCACTCACCGGGTCGTGGGCCATCGAACTTGAATGTCGTCGCCACCAGGCCATCGTCGCCCACCTTCACGGCAGCCTGAACCGTACCCACATCGGACTGTGGGTAACCGGCCCAGATTTCGTAGGTGCCGGGCTCTAGCCCCGAGCCTACTAGCGCGACGGTCTGCCCCGGGCGCGGTGCCCCCGGCGTTAGCGTTATCGGGTAAGGGGTGGCATCGACCGAGTTGTCGCACAGACGCGGCGGCGGCGGCGGGGTAGTCGTCGCGTTCGAGGTAGGAGATGCCTTCGGCACATCCTCCCGCGTGACGGTACTGAGTGGCGCACCTGTAGTTGCGTCGCACGCGGAGGCAAGCAAGGCGATGAGCATGAGGGCGATGAGGCGCTTCATGCGCCGGACTCTAGCACCGGCGAGTGACGTGCTTCTGGGGCAAGCCGAGCCTGTGGACAAGTTGTGGCGGGACCGTCCTCCAGGGCGGACGACGCGCGCGGGAGGCGTGATTCTCCCGCCAATTTCCCGCCAAACTATGGCGGGAAATTGGCGGCGCGTGGTGAGCGCCCCTCGAAGTCCTTCGCTTATGAATCTGCGAGGGGCGTACACAGGCGAGGCGTGACTGGGCGGTTCCTGCCTTCCAAACAGGATGCCGCGGGTTCGAATCCCGTTCCCCGCTCCACTCTCGTCCCGCGGCTATCGCCCCTGGATGCGTCCGAGGTCGGCGATGACCTCTGCGGCACAGCGCAGCGCCTGGTTGCCGGCGGGCACGCCGCAGTAGGCGCTCTGCTGCAGGATGATCTCCTTCACGTCGTCCTGCGTGAAGCCGCCGCCCGTCAGCGCGGCGCGCACGTGCAGCGAGAACTCCTCCCACTTCGCGAGCGCGATCATCGTGCCGATGACCAGGATGCGACGCGTGCGGTCGTCGAAGTGCGGGCGCGTCCACACGTCGTGCCAGACGCTGCCAGTGACCTGGTCGATCCATTCGCCGTTCAGGTTCGTGCGGTTCGCTGCAGACCGATCGACATACTCATCGCCCAAGACGCGGCGCCGAGCCGCCTCGCCCTGGCTGCGTCGTTCCTCGAGGTCCACCGTCACTCCTCTCGCGCGGCGCCCGTCGGGGCGCGAGGCGATCCTAGCGCCTCGGAAATGAGCGCGTAGTTCGACGAGTCCCGGTGGTCGTGGGACGTTCGGCGCGTGTGCCGTGTCACGCCGCGCGCCACGATTGAGGTGTGAACGCACTACATCGAGCCCCCTCGCGTGCGCATCGTCTGGCGACGCTGGCCGTGATGGCGGCGTTGCTGGCGCCGAGCCTCGCGCCAATGGTCGGCGCCAACCTCTGGGGATGGCTGCCCGATCACGGGCACGCTTCTGCGCACGGCGTCGTGGGGGCCCACACGCATCCGTGGGATCTCGACACCTCGAGGGCTGCGAGCGCGCCCGGCCACGCACCGCTCGCTGACGTTGGGTTCACGGCGGGGGATCTGCTGGGCGCGCCGGCGCTGCCCGTTCACCGCGCCGTCTTGATCGTCATTCCGCCGTTGCTCCCCGCGCTCGTCGGGATCCCTCGCACGGTGGGCGTAGACGCCTCGCCACTCGTCCCCGAGCCGCCGCCGCCTCGCTGACTCTCGCCACCCGCACACGGGAGACGAGAGGAGACTTGAGATGATTCGAGGAGCACTCGGCCTGCGCCGGGGCGCGCTGCTCATGGCGGTCGCGATCTCGATGGCGTTGGCAATCGGCTGTGCCGCCCCGGAACGCGTCGCGTCCAAGCGGGTGAACCCGCCGGCGCCGCTGCCCGCGTTTCAACTGGTCGCCGAGGGGAATCGACCGTTCCAGCTCAGCGATCTGAAAGGGCACGTGGTCGTGGTCTATGTGGGCTACACCCACTGCCCGGACATCTGCCCGCTGACCATGGGGCATCTCGCGGCAGCGCATCAGCAACTGCCGGACGTCCTGAAGGACGATGTGAAGGTTGTGATGATCACCGCCGATCCGGCGCGTGACACGCCGGAGCTGATGTCCCAGTACGTCCACTACTTCGACCCGTCGTTTATCGGCGTGTCCGGGAGCACGGAGCAGGTGCTGGCCGCGCTGCGGGAGTGGGGCATCAGTCCTGAGTGCAGCACGCCGAACGCGGATGGCGGATACACCGTCACGCACCCGGCTACCTCGTACGTCCTGAACCGAGACGGGCTGCTGCGGCTGCAGATGCCGCACGCCCTGGAACCAGAGCAGATCGCCCGCGACCTGAAGAGCGTCGCGAACGAAAGGAAGCGTTGATGAACCAGATGATCCCGGTGCGCATCTCGCGCCGATTCGCCGTGGGGATGACCGTGATCGCGGTGGGCCTCGCAGCGACCGCATGCGGCAGCGCGGCGGCACCCACTGCGACGCCGACGGGCACGCCGCAGACGAACCACAACCCGGCGGCGAGCGCCTCGCCGACCGCGACCCCGACGCCTGTCGGCCCGTCGGTCACCATGAGTGACGTATGGGCACGCGCCACGCCTGGACTGCCCGATGAGAACAGCGCGGTGTACGCCGTGCTGCAGAACAAGGGCGCGAAGGCCGAACGTGTCGTCAGCGCCTCGGTTCCCGCGGCGATCGCCAAGCGTGTCGAGCTGCACACCACCGTGCAGGAGGCAGGCGTCATGAAGATGGTGCAGGTCGAGGGCTACGACCTCCCGGCATCCGGGACCGTGAAGCTCGAGCCGGGCGGGAACCACATCATGCTGCTGGGCATCGCGAAGCAGCTCAAGGTCGGCGACACCTTCACGGTCACCCTGAAGCTCCAGAGCGGATCGACGATCGAGAGCAAGGTCGAGGTGAAGAACGCACCCGGGGGGGCGATGGGCGGCTCCGCCGCGACGGGCGCCACGGGCGGATCGGGCGCTATGGGCGCCACCGGAGGCAGCGGCGCGATGCGCTAGCCTCGGTCGCTCGCGAGTGGACGGCGGGGCGGGCAGCGATGTCCGCCCCGCTGCGTTCGTGACGCGCGCGCTACCGTGGTGGGGGCGGTGATCACGGAGGCACGCGGATGAAGCAGTACCACTTCGTCACGAACTGGAACATCGAGGCACCGATCGAGGGCGTCTTCGAGGTGATCCTCGACTCGCTCGCGTGGCCGGAGTGGTGGCGCGGCGTCACGCACGTTGAGGCGGTGACGGCGGGGGACGAGCAGGGCGTGGGCGAGGTTCGTCGCTTCACGTTCCGCAGCCTGCTCCCGTACACGCTCACGTTCGATGTGCGATCGACGCTCGTGGATCGGCCGGGGCGACTGTTCGGCGACGCGTCCGGCCAACTCGTCGGCCGAGGGCGTTGGTTCCTCGTTCCCACCGCCGAGGGCACATCAATCCGCTACGAGTGGGATGTCTCGACGACCGAGTGGTGGATGAACCTCGCCGGGCCGATCGCGGGCGCGGTGTTCGCGTGGAACCACGACGTCATCATGCGCTGGGGCGAGCAGGGCCTGCGCGCGCGCCTCGGCCTGCCGCCGCGCGAGGAGCCCGAGGGCGGGGCGGCACGCCTTGTGCAGATCGCCGTCGCCGGAAGCGTCGCGGCCGCCGTGCTCGCGTGGCTCGGCCTGCGACGTCGAGGGCGCTCGTAGCCCGTTCGATTCGCTGTCAGATGCACAGAGAGGCGGCCGCGAGGCCGCCTCTCCTGATTCATTGCTCCGCACGGGGCGCTGGCTAGGCTGCCCGGCGGGTCTCCTTCGACTCCTCGACGGTGAAGCCGAGCGATTCGATGAAGGAGCGGAGCTGCACCGCGAGCGAGCGGAGCTGGTCTGCCTGGCTGGCCACCTCGCCCGTCTGCGCGCTGACCTCCTCGGAGGAAGCGGAGACCTCCTCGGCGGAGGCGGCGCTCTCCTCGGCGGCGGCGCCGGCGGAGGCGGCGCGGACGGCCGCCGAGGCGGTCAGCTCGCGCATGCCCGTCGCCAGCTCCTGCGTCTGCTCCGCGAGCACGCCGACCTGCTCCAGCACACCGGTCAGGCCGCCGTCACCGTTCTCGGTGCCACCCATCTCGGCACTCACGCGGCGGTTCACCTCGACCAGCCGGCCCAGGACCTCGCCCGTTTCGCGGGCGCGGAGGGTGCCCTCGTTCACGCGTTCCACGGCGGAGCGCATCGAGCCCGCGCTCGCGTCCATGCCGCGACGCACGTCCTCGATCAGCTTGGCGATGTCCTTCGCGGCGTTCGAGGCACGCTCGGCCAGGCTCCGGACCTCGGCAGCGACGACCGCGAAGCCGCGACCGGCGTCACCGGCCCGCGCGGCCTCGATGGCCGCGTTGAGCGCCAGGAGGTTGGTCTGGTCGGCGATCTCGGAGATCGTCTTCGTGATCGTCCCGATCTCGGATCCGCGCGCGCTCAGGCTCTCGAGCTGCGAAGAGGTCTGCGACACAGTGGCGGTGATCGAGTCCATCGCGGCGATGGTCTGCTCCACGCTTTCCATGCCGCTGGTCGCAGCCTCGGTCGCGCCGCGCGACACACCGGCGGTCTCGCGGGAGCGCGCGATGGCGCCGCCGAGGGCCTCGGCCTGCTGCTGGGCCTGCTCGGCTACGCGGCCGGCGGAGTCCTGCACCTGGCCAACCTCGTCGCGGATCAGGCCCGCGTTCTCGGTCTGCTCCACGGCGCCGCGGGCGATCTGCTCGATCGCCTGGGCGATCTCGCGGGAGGCCGTCTCGACCTCGCCCGAGGACAGCGAGAGCAGGTCCGTGCTGGCGAGCAGCGCGCCGGTGACCTCCTGCATGCGCGCCATCATGCCGAACGCGATGTACGCCTCGATGGCGAGCGTGACGTCGAACATGAACAGCTTCTGGAACGCGACCATCGTCTCGGAGAGCGTCGCGGAGTCGAAGTGCGGCGCGAGGCGCGGGAAGATCAACTGGGCATACGTGCCGTAGTTGCCGATGTTCCAGCGCGGCTCGATGCCGAGCACGGCGTGGACCTTGCCGATGTGCAGGCGCCCCTCGAGGTAGCGCTCGTCGACGACGCCTTCGATCAGGCTGAGGAAGTAGCCCTCCTGCGCCTTCTCCAGGCGCGCGCGGGTGGAGTTGGAGTCCTCGACCTTCTTCGCGAACTCCGGGAACTTGAACGAATGGTCGTAGAACTCGCGGGCGATGTCCGCGGAGGCGGGGCGCAGGTGCACGGCGGCGGCGCGGATGAGCTCGGAGTCACGTTCGCCGAACTGCACCCAGCGGAGGCGCACGTCGAGGTCGCGGCGGTCGATGTTGAGGTGCTCGGCAAGGCTGGTCGTTGCGGCCAAGGTGTCGTCCTGACTTTTCGCGGCGTCGCGGGCTGACGATTGCTGGAAGGGCGCGCGCTGCGTTCCCTCTCCATTCAGGATTCGTCAGAGTCGGAGAAGTCTGAATAGTGGTTTCAGGTAAAGATGCGGGGAGTCAGAACAGGGTCAGAATCGACAGGAGTGGCGCGCGCAAACCACATCACACGCGCGATGCGGCAGCATCGCGGCGCATATGGCCGGGGGCGGTGGGTCTGACGGGCTAGGCCGCGCGGAACGCGCCGCTGTACCACTCCACGCGCTGCATCACCGCTTCCTCGCCGCCGAGATGCTCGACGACCGGGAGCAGGGCGGCCTCCGAGCCGGGCTCGGGAGGCTCGGGCGGCGTCAGCCCATCGCCGATGCCGAGGGAGGCGGCCAGCTCGCGGGCGCGTGTCACGATCCACGAGAGCCCGTGCTGGGAGCCGACGTGGTGCTCGCCGATCGCGTCCACGATTTCCGAGGGGAATCCCCACGCGCGGCCGATGGACTCGCCCCACTGGCAGTGGTTCATGCCGAACACCGTGCGCTCCGCATCGATCGCCGGGACGCCGCGATGCACCAGCGTCACGACCTTTCCGTAGCGCTGCGGATCCTGCGCCGCCATGGCGAGGCGGCCGAGGTCGTGCAGCAGCCCGGCCGTGAACGCCTCGCTGTGGCGCACGTCGCCCCACGCCGTGGCATCCGCAAGGACACCCGTGGCGATCAGGTGCCGCCACATCTCCGCCTCGTCGATGCCGGACTCGGCGATGCTGCCGAACGACTGCGACAGCGCGATGCTCATCACCAGCCGTCGTGTCTCGGACGCGCCGATGCGCACCATCGCGATGCGCGCGGTGCGGACGCGGTCCACCGGAGACGAGGCTGCCGAGTTGGCAGCGCGCAGCAGGGCGGCGGTCAGCGCCGGGTCGGCGTCCACGACCGACCCCAGCTCTTCGAACGACGGCGAGGGGTTGGCGATCAGGGACATCGCCCGAATTTGCGCGACGGGCAGCGTGGGAATATCGATGGCCGCGCTCATGTCGTCCTGCTTCCTCCTGAGGTCCGCCAGTTACAGCATCGGCACGATCGGTGCGTCGCCACAGACGCAGCGCCGTCCCCAGGTCGGTCGAGGCTGCTGCGCGGGCTGCGCGGCACCGGGCTGTCAGGCGGACGTCAGCGGGAGGCGTCCCCCGCCAGTGCCTCGGCGAGCACCTCCGCGAGGTGTCGAGGCTCCCGGCCGGTGAAGTGGCCGATCTGCTGGCGACAGGAGACGCCGGTGATGACCACATCGGCATCCGGGGCACCAGCGAGGGCGGGGAAGAGGGTCCGCTCGCCCATGGCGCGGGAGACCTCGTAGTGCTCGGTCTCGAAGCCGAAGGAGCCCGCCATGCCGCAGCACGCGGAGTCCACGAGGCTGGTCCTCACGCCCTCGACCAGCCCGAGCGCGCCGAGCGTGGCGTCCATGCCGGTCAGCGCCTTCTGGTGGCAGTGCCCGTGCAGCAGCACCGAGCGGTCGAGGTGGGCGAAGCGCTCGCGGATCGCGGGATCCTCGGCGGCGGCGCGCATGACCAGCTCTTCGAGCATCAGCGCCTGCCGGGCCACGGCACGTGAGGCGGCGGTGCCCACCAGTTCGGGGTACTCGTCCCGCAGCGACAGCAGGCACGACGGCTCCGTACCGACGATCGGCACGCCGCGCTCCGCGTAGGGGGCGAGGACCTCGACGTTTCGGAGGGCCCACGCCTTCGCCTCGTGCAGTTGGCCCTTCGAGATGAGCGGCCGTCCGCAGCAGCCGAGCCGGTCGACGATCGTGACTGCGTAGCCGAGTGCTTCGAGGACGCGCACGGCGGCCCGTCCCACCTCGGGGTGGTAGTAGCGCACGAAGGTGTCGTCGTAGAGCACGACTTCGCCGCGGGGCGCGGGCGTCGATGGCGCTCCCCGGCGCTTCCACCAGAGGCGGAACGGCTCACGGGCGAAGCGCGGCAGCGGGCGGTCGCGATGGATGCCGAGCGTTGCGTGAAGCAGCGCGCGGACGGGAGGCAGCGACGCGCCGAAGTTCAACAGCGGCACCAGCGGCCCCGTCATGCTGGCGAGGCGGCTCCACGTCGCGATGTGGCCGAAGAGCCGAGCGCGCAGCGGCGTCCCGTGGGCGTCGTGGTAAGCGGTGAGCACCTCGTACTTGAGCTTGGCGACGTCGACGCCGGAGGCGCATTCCGCCTTGCACGCCTTGCACTCGACGCACAGGTCGAGGGCTTCGTGGATGCGGTCGCCTGCGAGGTCCTCGACGGGGAGGGCGCTGTTCAACGCCTGGCGGATGAGGTTCGCGCGGCCGCGCGTGGAGTGCTCCTCGTCACGCGTCACCATGAACGACGGGCACATGGTGCCCTCGTCCTTCAGGCAGATGCCCTGGCCGTTGCACTGCTCCGCGGCGCGCGCGAGGCCGCCCTCGTGCGCCCAGTCGAGGACGGTGCGCGGCTGCGCGTTCACGGTGTCCGGCCCGAGCCGCAGGTTGTCGAGGAAGGGCGGGGTGTCCACGATCTTGCCCGGGTTGAGGATGCCGGCAGGGTCGAAGGTGCGTTTCACCTCGCGGAACGCCTCGGTCAGGCGCGCGCCGAACATCCGCTCGGTGAAGACGCCGCGAAGGATACCGTCGCCGTGCTCGCCGGAGAGGCTGCCGCCGAACTCCACGACGAGGTCGGCGACCTCGGACGCGATCGCGTGCATGGTGTTCGCGCCCTCGACAGTCTTGATGTTCACGACCGGCCGGATGTGCATGCAGCCGACGGAGGCGTGCCCGTAGTGCGCCGCCTCAGTGCCGTGCGCCCGCACGATCGCATCGAACCGTTCGATGAAGTCGGCCAGGCGCTCGGGGGGGACGGCGGTGTCTTCGACGTAGGCGATCGGCTTCGCGTCGCCGCGCATGCTCATCAGCAGGCCGAGGCCCGCCTCACGCACACGCCACATGCGCGCTTGCTCCCGCACGTCGGTGGTCGAGACGCAGTCGTAGGCACTGCCCGGGCGCACCATCTGCGCCTCGATGTGAGCGAGGTGCGCGCGCAGCTCGGCGGCGTCCTCGGCGTAGATCTCGATCATGAGCAGCGCGCCGGCATCGCCGCGCACGAAGTCGGCGAGGTCGGCGTAGCCGATGCTCTCGCGGCAGCGCGCGATGATCGTGTCGTCGATGATCTCGATCGATGCGCCGTCCAGGGTCAGCGCCTCGGGCGTCGCCCGGCAAGCCTCGACGACGCTGCGGTAGTGCAGCGCGGCAACGCCCTTCAGCGACGGCGTGGGCACGAGGCGCACCTGCGCGCCGACGACGATCCCGAGTGTGCCCTCGGAGCCGACGAGCATCCTCGACAGGTCCATCGCGCCGTCGCCGGTGAACTCGTCGAGGTTATAGCCGGAGACGCGACGCTGGATATCCGGGTAGCGCGCGGCGATCTCCTCGCGCTCGCGGTGCGCGATGCGCCGGACGCCGCGGTACACATCGCCTTCGAGGCCGGGCGCCTCGAGCTTCGCGGTGAGCGCGGCGCCGTCCATAGCCTCGAACGTCGCGAGGCTGCCGTCGGCAAGGACGACGTCCAGGCTCATGACCTGGTCGATCGTCTTGCCGTAGAGCAGCGAGTGCGCGCCGCAGGAGTTGTTGCCGATGCCGCCGCCGATGGTGGCGCGGTTCTTCGTCGCCGGGTCGATGCCGTACATCAGCCCGTGCGCGCGGCCCGCGCGGGACAACTGATCGAGGACGACGCCGGGCTCGACGCGTGCCCAGCGTTCGTCTGCGTTCAGCTCGACGACGCGATTCATGTACCGCGAGCAGTCGAGGATGATCGCGTGGTTCACGGCTTGCCCGGCGAGGCTCGTGCCCGCGCCACGCGTGAGGACCGGGATGCGCTGAGCCGCGGCGACGCCCACGACATGCTGCACATCCTCGACTGTGCGAGGGAACACGACCGCCAGCGGCTCCATCTCGTAGATCGAGGCGTCGGTCGCGTAGAGCAGGCGGGAGCCGCGATCGCTGCGCACATCGTCGACGCCGCCGGACAGCCCCTCGGCGAGGTCGCGCGCGAGGCGTTCGAGCGTCCCGGTGGGGCCGTCGAGGAGATCGAGCGCGTGCTGGACGGTGGGGTGCGCGGACGCGGTCTTCCCGCGGATCACGCGGCGAACCGGGAGCGTGAGCGGGCCTGGCGAGTCCGTCATGCGCAACATCGGGGGCAGCGTAGCACGGTGCCTCGTCGCGGTCGGGAGGTCTCCATCCGTGCGGGGCGCTACTCGTCGCGCAGGACGCGGCGCGCGGGGTTCATGCGATCGGGCTGGCGCTCGACGCGCAGATCCGGCAGCCATTCCAGCCACCACGGCATGTACCAGTTGAGGTCGCCGAGGAGCTTCATCGTCGCGGGGACCAGCACGGTGCGCACGATCGTCGCGTCGAGGAACACCGCGACGGCGAGGCCGACGCCCATCTGCTGCATCATCGCCAGGTCGCCAAGGGCGAAGCCGCCGAACACGACGACCATGATCACCGCCGCGCCCGTGATGATGTTCGCCGTGGAGCGCAGACCGAAGGCCACGGAATCCTCGTTGTCGCCGGTGTCATCGAAGCGTTCGCGGATCCGGCTCAGCAGGAAGATGTGGTAGTCCATCGACAGGCCGAACAGGATCGTGAACATGAACAGCGGCACCCATGCCTCGATGCGGGGCGTGCGCTGAAAGCCGAGCAGACCGCCGTCCCAGCCGTGCTGGAAGATCGCGGTGATCACCCCGTACGCCGCGCCGACGGACAGCAGGTTCATCACGATCGACTTCAGCGGTACGACCACCGACCGGAAGATCAGCAGGAGCAGCAGAAAGCTCAGCCCGAGGACGAACGCGAACACCGTCGGCGTGTAGGCGCGGATGATTGCGAAGAAGTCCGCGTTCATCGCCGTGAAGCCGCCCACTGAGACCTGTGCGCTGCTGTCTTTGAACGCCGCCGGGATGATCTGCCCGCGCAGGCGATCGAGGGCCGATAGTGCCTGGTCACTTGTTCCGTCGCCGGGCAGCGCGACCGTCAGCACCGCGATGTCCGCGCGGGGGCTGGTCTCCATCGGCGCGATCAGCCGGATGGACTTGTCGGTCTCCAGCGCGATCTGGAGTTTGCCGATCGACTGTGCCACGTCCGGCACGCCGATGTTGGGCGCGGTCACGACGATCGAGGTGGGGGCGAGCAGGCCGCCCGAGAACTCGCGATTGAGGACATCGAACACCTGTCGCGTCTCAAAGCGCGCCGGGATGGCGCCGGCGCCGGACGCGCCGAGGCGCAGCGTGAGCCATGGCGCGGTGAGCAGGAGGAGAAAGAGCGAGGAGTAGAGCGCCATCTTCGGTGCGCGCCACATCACGAAGCGAGCGATGCTCGCCCAGAAGCCCCGGTTCCCGCCCGGCAAGTCGGCACCCCTCGACCACGGGAGGGCGAGCGCGTTCAGGTGCGGGCCGAGCATGCCGAGGACGGCGGGGAGGAGCGTGAGCGCGGCGAGCACCGCGACCACCACCACCGCCGTCGCACCGATGGCGAACGACCGGAAGATGGTACTCGGCACGATCAGCATGCCCAGAAGCGCGATCACCACCGTCGCGCCGGAGAAGAGCACCGCGCGGCTCGCGGTGTCGCCCGCGTAGCCCAGCGCCTCCTCCTGCGACTGGCCGAGGCGTCGCTGCTCGCGGTAGCGGGCGACGATGAACAGCACGTAGTCGATGCCGACGGCCAGCCCGATGCCGGAGATCACGTTCGTCGCGAAGATCGAGAGTTCCCAGACGTTCGAGAGCACGGTCACGAGGCCGAACGTGACGCCGATCGCGATGAATGCGACGCCGAGGGGCACCAGCGCCGTCACGACGGCGCCGAACACGATGATCAGGACGAGCAGGGCGATCGGCAGGACGTTGGCTTCGGCGGCCAGGTCGTGCCTGGCGGCGTTGCTGAGCGCGTCGTTCACGGAGGCCACGCCGCCCGAGCGCACCCGGTAGTCATCGTGCGCGTCGTACTTCGCGAGCACTTCGTGCAGCGCCGCAAGACGCGCAGCGGAGCCGTTGAGGTCGCCCGTGAGTTGGGTGGAGATCAGCGCGGCGTGGCCGTCGGCCGACATCAGGCCACCGCCGCCGGGCAGGTCGATGTAGGAGACGGTCTTCTTCGCGTCGATGGACTCGGGGTGGGCGCGCAGGTCCTGCACGATCTCCGTGACGCGCTTCTGGAAGTCAGGGTCGGTTGCGCGCCTCGATGGGGACTGGACGAGGATGATTTCGTTGAGCTGATCGCCACCATGAAGAGCGCGCAGGACGTCCCGCGCGCGCTGTGACTCCTGGGGGCTGGTGAACTCGTAGTCGGTCCGGAAGTCGCCGCCGAACAGCGCGGCGAGGACGAGCGTCACCGCGAGCGCGGCGATCCAGGCCAGCACCACGTTCGACCGGTGGTAGGCGCTCCAGACGGCGAGGCGGCCAGTGAAGCCGAATCGATGCACGCCTGCCGCCCTTTCGCACCCCTCGCGCGATCCAGCGTCAGCGCGAGGGGCCGCAGGAACAAGTGGCGCAGACGCTAGGAGGCGACCTCTGCGTCGGGATCGAGGTACGGGATGAGCGCGGCGAGCAGATCCGTCCGCGAATCCAGCGTCTTGCCGAGGCCGGACAGTAGCCCCATGACGCGCGCGATCAGGATGACGTCGCCGGGGACGTCCACCAGCGGGTTGTTGCGCAGGACGCGCCCCAGCCGCTCGTTGACCTCGGCGACCATCTCCTGGTCGGCGTAGGGCTTGCCGGAGCGGAGAACGTCTCCCAGGAAGGCCTCGCCCAGCGCGTTGTAGGTCTCGGAATCCTCGGTGCGGGTGCGGAAGCCCATGCCGGTCATGGTGTCGGTGATCAGTTCCGGCTGCTGCTGGACGATCGCGCTCGTCAGGACGATGAGCTGAGCGCGGAACTCCTCCGGGATGATCTTCGTCAGGCCGAAGTCCACCAGCGCGATCTTCGCGGGCTGGCCGGGCGCGCCCGGGATGACGAACAGGTTGCCCGGGTGGGGATCCGCGTGGAACACCCCAAACTTGAGGATCATCGTGTTGAAGAGGTCGATGAGCGTCGCAGCGACCTGCGCCGTGTCCACGCCCGCCGCCTTCAGCGTCTCGACATCACTGATCTTGATGCCCTCGATGAAGTCCATGGTGAGCACGCGTCGCGAGGAGCGCTCCCAGTAGATCTTCGGCACGACGACGTCGTTGCGGCTGGCGAGCAGGCGCGCGACTTCCTCGGCGGCGTGGCCCTCGTGGAAGAAGTCGACTTCCTCCGGGGCGTTGCGGCGCATCTCCTGCGCGATCGGGCGGAAGTCGATCACCGTCTCAAGCCGCGCCCAGATGTTTGCGAGAAGCTCGATGACGTCGAGGTCCCAGCGAACGGTGTCCTCGATGCCCGGGTACTGCACCTTCACCGCCACCGGCGTGCCGTCGTGGAGGCGGGCGCGGTACACCTGCGCGAGGGAGGCTGCGGCGATCGGCCGGGGGTCGAACTCCGCGTAAGCCTCGGCGAGCGTCATCCCGAGCTCCCGCTCGATGATTGGACGCATCTCATGCCACGGGCGCGGCGGCACCTGGTCGTGCACCAGCGAGAGCGTGCGGACGTACTCGTCCATCAGGATGTCGGCGCGGCTGCCGAGGAACTGGCAGGTCTTAATGATCAGACCCTGCTGGCGGATGGCGCGGCGCACCACCGCGAGCGCGGCGGCGCGGTGGAACTGGTGCGTCGCCTCGGTCATCGCCTCGGCACCCCAGATGGATCGCTTCAGGCGCAGCCAGCGCCAGAGCAGCCACAGCCGGATGATTGTCGCGGCGATCGGGACGGTGCGGCCGATGCGGCCGGTCGGGGGGCGGCGGGTCAGCTCAGGAAGGGTCGCGGCAGCAGTCACGTGGCCTCCTTGGCAGCGCACAGCCCCTGATGGATTGTGCGATCTGTCACGTTCCACGATACCATCGAGCTACCGCCTCACCACGGTGCAATCCCGCATTTGTACGGGCGTCATGGACGCGCTGGGCGCCGACCTCGATGAGGCATAGGTGCTGCGAGGCGGCAGGCCGGGGGATACGCTGGCATGGTGAACACTCCCGTCATCTTCAACCCCTTCGTCCCGTCTTACCGGCGCAACCCGTACCTGCAGCTGGACCGCCTGCGCGCGGCCGAGCCGGTTCATCGAAGCGATGCGCTCCAGGCGTGGATCCTGACGAAGTACGACGACGTGCTGCGCGTCCTGCGCGACCACGAGACGTTCTCCAGCGACGCGCGCAACGCGGGCGGCCAGATCGCCGCCGCGATCGCGGAGCAGCGCACGAACTCGCCGCTCGGCGACACGCGGAGCGTGCTGGCCTCGGATCCACCGGAGCACGCGTTCCTGCGCGGCATCGTGAACCGCGCGTTCACGCCTCGATCGGTCGAGGCGCTCCGGCCGCGCATGGAGGAGATCACGGCGACGCTGCTCGCAGAGGCCCCCGACACCGGTGAGTGGGACCTGATGGCAGGGCTCGCTCAGCCGCTGCCGGTCATCGTCATCGCGGAACTCCTCGGCATTCCGCCGGAGGATCGCGTGCAGTTCAAGGCGTGGTCGGATCGCATCGCGCTGACCACTGACATCATGCAGAGCCCCGAGACGATCGAGTCGATCCGCACGGCGACCGCGGAGCTCATTGAGTACTTCGAGGGGCACATCACCGACCGTCGGCAGCACGCGCGCGAGGATCTGATCTCGGCGCTGGTGAGCGCGGAGAGCGAGGGCCGCCGCCTGACCGGCGCGGAGGTGCTCGCGTTCGCGATCCTCCTGCTGGTCGCGGGCAACGAGACGACGACCAACCTCATCGGCTCCGGGATGCGCACGCTGCTCGCGAACCCCGAGGCGATGGTGGCGTTGCGCGCGGCGCCCGAGTGCATCCCCGCAGCGATCGAGGAGATGCTGCGCTACGACAGCCCGGTGCAGGGCATCGTGCGCTTCGCGACACGCGACACCCAGATCGGCGACCGCACGGTGGCGAAGGGCGATGTGGTCATGGGGATGACGGGGGCGGCCAACCGCGACCCCGACCAGTTCCCCGAGCCCGCCACATTCGACCTCGATCGGAACGACTCGCGGCACCTCGCGTTCGGGCAGGGGATCCACTACTGCGTGGGCGCACCGCTCGCGCGCGTGGAAGCGGCGATCGCGTTCCGCGAGATCCTCGCGCGCTGGCCATCCGTCGAGGCGGCGGGGGACGCGGAGATGGGCGGGACGTTCCTTATCCGCGGGCCGGTGCGGCTGCCGCTCGCCGTCGCTCGCTGAGCGTCGCGCCGACCGCCATCGATAGCGCGATGAGCATCGCGACGCCGGTCGCGCTGCCGGTGGCCGTCGACACGCCGACGGCCTGGATCAACGGGCCGAGGGCCAGCGTGCTGAAGGGCTCGAAGCCGCTCATCATTGAGTAGATGCCCATGACGCGGGCCCGGTACTCCTCGGGCGCGTTCAACTGCACCAGCGCCTGGTTCAGCGTCATGTACACGGAGTGCACCACGCCGGCCGCGATCAGCAGCCCGAAGCCGAGCCACAGGTTGGTCGACTGCGTGAACACCGTGACGAACGCCATGTAGATCGTGCTCGCCCAGAGCATCGAACGCATGCCGCCTCGACCCGCCATGACGTACCACAGCCCCACCATCGAACCGATGCCGCCCGCCGAGAGCAGGATGCCCTGCGCGGACGCGCCCCCGCCGAGGTTCTCCGCGGCGAAGACCGGGATGAAGTTCAGGTAGGGATAGACCAGCGCCGAGGTCAGCCCCGCGACCAGCACGTTCTGTCGCACCGAAGCGTTGCCTCGAAGGTGCCGTGCCCCACCGACGAGGGCGCTCCAGGCGCCCGGCCCACCCGTGACACGCCTCGACTCCACCGGGAGCACGTAGACCAGCAGCACCGCGGCGATCAGCAGGAACGCCTGCAAGCCGAAGGCGGCGCCCGCGCCGGCGACCGCGATCACGAGGCCGCCGATCGTCGGGCCGATGATGCGCATCGTGCCGCCGGTCATCGCGTTGAGGGCAAGGCCATTGCGGAGGCGGTCACGGCCCACGCTGTCGTAGACCAGCAGGTTCCTCGTCGGCTGGTTCAGCGCCTGGCCGATGCCGAACGTCGCGCCCACGGCGTACAGGAGGGGCATCGATGCGTGGTCGGAGAACTCCGCGAGCGCGAGGACGCTGGCGGCGGAGGCCTGACCGACCGCGGCGAACATCAGCACGCGCCGCGCGCCGAAGCGATCCGCCACGATCCCCGCCACCGGCGACAGCACGATGACGAAGATGCTGGTGAGGAACCCGAGCGCGCCGAGGGCGACCGCCGATCCGGTGATCTCGTACACGACGTAGAGCAGCGCGACGCGCTGGATCCATTGGCCGAGCTGCATCGCCATGCCAGCGGCCATGAGCAGCCGGAATGCCGGCGACCGGAGCGCGCCGAAGCGGCCCGGGGCGTCCGGGGATGTGTCCGCTGCCGCCTCGCCCTCAGGGCCGTGGGAGGTCATGCGGCCGAGAATAGCGCGTCCGCCTAGAATCCCCCGGGAAAGGACGTGCGATGGCTTACGACCCCGAGAACATATTCGCCCGGATCCTCCGCGATGAGATCCCCAGCACCCGTGTCTACGAGGACGACGAGTTCGTCGCGATCCGGGACGTCGCTCCGGCCGCGCCGACGCACATCCTGGTGCTGCCGCGCCACGAGGGCGTGACGGGGCCCGCCGACCTCGAGCAGGCCGATGCGCCGTGGGTGGGGCGGATGGTCGTGGTAGCCACGCAGGTCGCCCGCGAGCAGGGGCTGGACGCGGACGGATATCGGCTGGTGATGAACTGGGGGCGGGATGCCGGACAGACCGTGCCGCACCTGCATTTGCACATCCTCGGCGGCCGACCGATGCTCGGGCTTGCCTGAGGGTCAGGGGGCGCGTGGCGAACGCCGGGGATTCCCTGATAGGACGCTGAACGGGCGTCCCCTAGGGTGATCCCGAGGCGTACAGTAGGGCGCCGCCAGAACAGACCGAGGGTTGATGATCCAGGTCAGCGTGAACACTCCTCCCCCGTCGCCGATCGAGCCGGCAGCCTGGTTGAGGCTCTCCTGTACTCCGTGTCCCACGACCTGCGGTCGCCGCTCCTCACCCTCTCGCTCGCCGGCGAGCTGATCGAGGAGTCGCTCGGCGACCGCCTGCGCGAGGAATCCTCCAGCAGCGGCCTGATCGCTCTCGATGCTCTCCAGCACGGTGCGAAGGACCTGGAGCGGATGCTGCAGGCGCTGACCTCCGTCTCTCGCGCGCGCCGCCGACCGCTCGAGCCGAGCCGCGCGCCGCTGCGGCTGCTGCTCGGCGGCCACCTCGTCATCTCGGACGACGTCGATCTCCGCAGCCAGGTGGTCAGCACCGATCCGATCGCTGTCCGCGAGATCATCGACGGCTTGTGCGGCGATGACCCCGCCGAGATCGCGGTGCGACTGACCGACGATTATGCCGTGCTGCGCCTGCCCCTCGACGACGCGCTCGCCGAGGTCCGTGGGGCGCCGCTCGCTGCTCTCGCGGGCTCGCTCCAGATGCACGCGGGCACCGTGGTAGAGGCGCTCGCCGCCGGACAGACCGTGCTGGAGCGCATGGGCGGCCGCATCGCCGTCGAGGACGACGGGGTGCACCTCTGGCTCCCCCTGACGATGCCCCCGACACGCGCGCACCCGGATGGACAGAACGCATGAGAATCATCCCGGCCGTCCTGATCATCGATGACGACCTCGACCACGCGCGCATCGCGAGCCTCGTGCTCCGCACGCTTGCCCCCGATGTCGCGGTGGAGATCTGTCACGAGGCGGGCGGGGCAATGGGCGCGCTCGAGGGGCAACCGCGTGGCGCGCTGATCCTCGTCGACCGGCTCATCGCGGGTGTCGAGTCGTTCGACACCGTGGTGCGGATGCACGCCGCGCGGCCGGACGCGACGATCGTCATGCTCTCGGCGGCGCTGTCCTCCATCGACCGCGCTTACGCGCTCGCGTGCGGGGCGCGGGATGCGCTGGAGAAGCCCGCGAGCCTCGCGGGCTGGCGCGATCTGCTCTCGACGCTCGTCGAGGTGGCCGGTGCGCCGCTCACCCCGCCCGTACCGAGTGGCACGCGCGCCGCGTAGCCCGAGGGTGCCGGGGTGCCTCTCCGGTGGTCACTGGTACCATGAGGCGCGTGCGGGCCTGTAGCTCAGCGGCCTAGAGCAGTCGGCTCATAACCGATCGGTCCCTGGTTCGAATCCAGGCGGGCCTACCACCCACCCTCGCTCCCGGTTGGAGGCGCTGTGCGCGACCGCATCCGTCAGGTGATCTCCGGCTATGCGCCCACCGAGATCCCGCTTGAGGGACTCCGCGACTCTGCGGTGATGGTGCTGCTGCACGAGCGGGATGGCGCCGAACACGTGATCTTCCAGGTGCGATCGCGCTCCCTCGCGCTGCACAGCGGCGAGATCGGCTTCCCGGGCGGCACGAGGCACGCCCAGGACGGCACGCTGCTGGACACCGCGCTCCGCGAGGTCGAGGAGGAGATCGGCGTGCCGCGCGACCATGTGGAGGTCTTCGGTCAGCTGGACGACGCGCTCACGTTCTCTTCGAGCTACCGGATCCGCCCCTACGCCGGGGCGCTGTCGCTGGGGCCGCGCGAGTTCGCGCTGGATGCGTCCGAGGTGCACGAGCTGCTGTCGATCCCCCTCGACTTCCTGCGCTCGTCCGAGGCGCGCGGGTGGTACCCGGTCGACCGGGGCGGCGTCACCGAGGCGACCCCGGCCTTCATCTACGGCGAGTACGTCATCTGGGGCGCGACCGCGCGGATGCTCGAACGCTTCCTTGCACTCATCGACGCGCCCGACAGAACCGAGGTGCGCGCGTGACGTTGATCATCGTGCGGCACGCGCAGTCGGAGGCGAATGCCGCGGGCCTGTTCACCGGCAGCATGGACGTCGCGCTCACGGACCTCGGTCGCCGTCAGGCCGAGGCGCTCGCCGAGCGGCTCTCGGCACGCCCGATCACCGCCGTCTATGCCAGCACCTTGCAACGCGCGCAGGACACGGCGCGGCCGACGGCGGCCCGCTTCGGCCTGGAGGTCGAGGTGCTCGAGACGCTGCGCGAGGCGGGCCTCGGTGAGGCGGAGGGACTCGCGTGGCCGGAGGTGCGGCGGCGCTGGACGCTGGGCGAGGGCGCACGCTGGGCGGACGCGATCCCCGGCGCGGAGCGCGGCGACGATGTGCGAGCGCGTGTCGCGACCGGGATCGAGCTGCTGCTCGAACGGCACCGGGACGACGTGGCGCTTTGTGTGAGTCACGCGGGCACGATCACCCACGCCATCCAGCACGTGCTCGGCCTCCCGCTGGAGCAGGGCGTGCGCGTGCCGCTGCAGCACGCGGCGTTGAACGTGGTGGAGTGGTCGGAGCGCGGGCCGGTGCTGGTGGCGCTGAACGACCGCTGCCACCTGGAGGCGCTGACCGAGGGCTAGCCGTTCGAGACGAGCGCCGAGACGGAGGCCACGCGAACCTCGACGCGCTCGGGGGTCGAGGCGGTCACGGTCCAGGCGCTGCCCGCGGCGAGGCGCAGCCGCTCCACGAACGGCACACCGTCTTCGTAGTCCACGGCGAGGTTCAGCGTCCCGGCGTAGAAGCGACGGACGCGCGTGTCGCGCACGCCCGGCAGCGCCCGGACGACGCCCTGGAACTCGTTGAGCGCGAGGAACGACGGGAAGCCCGACCCCACGATCGCCACGGTCATCGGCGCGGCGCCGAGCGAGGGGGGCTGTGCCTCCGGTGCATCGGCCGGGGTGCGGACGCCGACGATCGGCTGGGGAGCGAACGCGCGCATCGAGGCGGTAGCGCGGGCGTTGGCGAGCAACTCCGCGACCTGCTCCTCGGTCGGATCGCCGTCGCTTCGCACGGGTTCGCGGGCGCTGCTCGATGCATCGTCGACGGTGCTTTCCGAGGCGGCCCGAAACACACGGAAGCGGGTGCGTGTCGGGAGCAGTCCGTCCGCGGTGCTCGACGCGCGGGAGCGTCGAGGGCGCGCGACGCGCCCGTAGACGGTGCTGCCGCTGGTCTCGACGGTGATCGTGAAGTCGGGGTTCGCCTCGACGGCCAGTGCGAGCACATCCGGCGAGGGGGCGACGGCCGTGAAGCGCGCCTCCTGCAGATCGGGGTCGGTCATCTCCACCTGCAGCAGGCCGGGCGACTGCTCGAGCCGCGCGGCGAATCGGAGGAGCTCCGCCTGGCTGGTGAACGGCCCGACCCGCAGGGCCAGCGTGTCGTGACCCTGCTGCTCGCAGATGCAGGGCCCGCCGCCGACGCATCCGAGGCAGCAGAACAACTCGTCGCCGAGCCCGACAGGTTCGGTGTCGACGACGGAGCCGCACTGCGCGCAGACGATGACGATGCGAGGAGCCATGCCCATAGAGTGCGCGCACACGGTCGTGCGGTGGGTAGTCCGAGCGTTGAGATCGGGTTAAACGCGCCCGTGCCTAGACCGTCTCGAGGTACGCGACGGTCACCCCTTCGCCGCCCTCGGCGCGCTCGGCCGTCTCGTAGCTCTTCACGAGGGGGTGCCGGTCCAGCATCTCGCGAACAGCGCGACGCATGACCCCGGTGCCCTTGCCGTGGATGAGGAGGACGCGCGCCCGTCCGTTGCGCGCCGCGTGGTCCAGGAACTCCTCGACCTTCGGGAGCGCCTCGTCCAGCCGCTGTCCGCGCACCTCGATCGACATGCCGACGTCGGGCGGGGTGGAGACGAGGATCGTGGTGTCGCGCATGCGTGCCACCGGCGGCTGGTCGCCGGGGCGCTCGACCTGTTCGAGGCGGGCATTGGTGCGGATCGAGCCGAACTGCACCGAGAACATGCCGTGCTCGTCCGGCTCACCCAGCACTTCGCCCGCCGTGGTCATGCCGCGCAGCCACACGAGGCCGCCCGGGCGCACCTCGTGCGTCCGCGGGGGACGGGCGAGGATCGGCGGGAGGTCGTCCAGGACGGGCGACGGGGGCGGCGGCTCCTTGATGCGCTCGGCGGCACGGGAGGCACGCTCGTAGTCGACGCGGGCTTGCTCCAGGCGGGCGGCTTCGACGTCGCGCTTCGTCCGGTCGAGGAAGCGCTCGACATCCTTCAGCTCGCGGCGGACGCGTGCGCGGGCCTCCTCGCGGATGTGCGTCGTCTCCGCGACGAGGTCGGCGCTGCGGCGCTGGAGGTCGGCACGCAGTGTTTCTGCCTCGGTGGCCGCGCGGCCGGCCCGCTCGGAGCGCTCCTCGGCCTCGGTCAGTTGCGCGCGCAGGTCGCCCAGCAGCGACTCGAAGTCGCGCTCTTCGGAGGACAGCGTGCCGCGCGCCGCCTCGATCACGTCGCTCGGCATGCCGAGCCCGCTGGCGATCGCGAGGGCGTTCGACTGGCCGGGGAGACCGATCGACAGGCGATAGGTAGGCCGCAGCGTGTTCAGGTCGAACTCGACGGAGGCGTTGGTCACGCGCGGCGTGCGATGTGCGTACACCTTCAACTCGCTGTGGTGCGTGGTCGCGATCAGCGAGGCGCCCTGGTGGATCAGCCGGTCGACGATCGCGATGCCCAGCGCAGCGCCCTCGGTCGGATCGGTACCGGCGCCGACCTCGTCGAGGAGCACCAGCGATCCCTCGTGCGCGCGTTCGATGATGTCGATGACGGCGGTCATGTGCCCCGAGAACGTGGACAGGGACTGCTCGATGGACTGCTCGTCGCCGATGTCCGCGAAGATCTGCTGGTAGACCGGCACCTGTGACCCGGCGCGCGCGGGGACGGGCAGCCCGGCGAGTGCCATGAGACAGAGCAGTCCTGCCGTCTTCAACGCGACGGTCTTGCCGCCGGTGTTCGGCCCGGTGATCAGCAGCGCGTCGAAGTCACCGCCGACGCGGATCGTCGTCGGCACGACGTGGCCGGAGAGCAGCGGGTGCCGCGCGTCATCCAGCCGCAGCTCCCCGGGCGCCTCAACGAGCCAGTTCTGGCGATGCCCGGTCGAGGCGAGGTCGCGGGCATCGAGCGCCGCCGCGAGCCGCGCCTTCGCCTGAGCGACGTCGAGGTGCGCGAGTCGCGTGCTGGCCTCAGCGATGTCGTACTCGGCCTCACCGGCCGCGGTGGACAGCTCGCGCAGGACGCGTTCGACCTCGTGCCGCTCGCGCACCTGCAACTCGCGCCACGCGTTGCCGAGCTCCACGACGGCGAGCGGCTCGATGTAGAGCGTCGCGCCGGAGGACGACGTGTCGTGGACGACGCCGCGCACCGCGCCGCGGAAGTCGGCCTTCACTGGCAGCACGTAGCGGCCGTCGCGCATGACGATGATCGTGTCCTGCAGCGCGTTGCGCATCGTGGTCGACGAGAGAAGCGCCTGCATCCGCTGCTGCAGCCGCTCGTGTGCCGAGATCAGGTTGCGGCGGATCGCGGCGAGCTCAGGGCTGGCGCTGTCGCGCACCGCGCCCTGCTCGTCGATCGCCTCGTCGATGAGCATCCGCAGCGGGCCGACGTCGGGGATGCCGTTTGCGACGTTGGCGAGGAGGGGCGCCTCGTCCACGACCCGAACCAGCGCACGGCGAGCCTGCTGAGCCGCGCGACAGAGGCCCGCGACATCCATCAGCTCGAACGGCGTGAGCACGCTGCCGCGCGCCGCAGCCCGCACGCGCTCGCGCACGTCGCGCGCGCCGTGCATCGGGATCGCGACGCCGAGGCGGTCGAGCGTGATCGCCTCGGCTGTCTCGCGCTGGCGGCGGACCACGGTGTCGAGGTCGGAGACCGGGCGCAGAGCCAGTGCCGCCTCTCGACCCGCTGACCACGCGGTGAGCGCGGCGAGCCGTTCGAGGACGATCGGGAACTCCAGCGCTTCGAGGGTTCTATCGTCCAGCGCCGGCTCCCTCGGGCTCGAGCGGCGCGGTGCCGCAGATCGCGCTGAGGGTCGCCTCGACGTGCCAGTCCTCGGACGGGTCGACCGTGCGCGGGTCGAGAAGCACCCGGTCGTCCACGATGCGGGCGACGATCGGCGGTGTGGCGGCACGCAGCGCGGCGGCGAGGGCGTCCGCGCTGCCGCCGATCACGGGACTGTGGGGCGGGGTCATCGCGCAGACGGTCGTCGGCAGTTCCTCGCCGGGGAGCGAGCCCCCGCCGATCGTCGACTGCGCCTCGACGGCCACGCCGTAGGGGCCGCAGGCGCGCGACCAGCGACGGGCGCGGCGCGCGAGCGTCTCCGGATCCGCCGCGATCATGCGCCAGACCGGGATCGCCTCGACGGCGTCGCCGCGCGAGTAGTGGTCGAGGGTCGCGGCGAGCGCGGCGATCGTGGTCTTGTCCGCGCGGACGGCGCGGGCGAGCGGGTGGCGGCGCATCGCCTCGATCGGCGCGGCCTTGCCGACGGCGATCCCCGCCTGCGGGCCGCCGAGGAGCTTGTCGCCAGATGCCAGGACCACGTCGGCTCCGGCACGTACCGATTCCTGCACCATCGGCTCGGCCGCGAGGCCGAAGTCACGGGTGTCCAGCAGCGCGCCGCTGCCGAGGTCGTCGATCAGCAGGAGCCCCCGCTCGCGTGCCAGCTCGGCGAGCGAGGCCAGTGGGGTCTCCTCGACGAACCCGACCACGCGAAAGTTCGAGGAGTGCACGCGCAGGATTGCGGCGGTGCGGTCGGTGATCGCCTCGGCGTAGTCGCGGAGGTAGGTGCGGTTGGTGGTGCCGACCTCCACGAGGTGCGCGCCGGACTGGCGCATCACGTCGGGGATGCGGAAGCCTCCGCCGATCTCGACGAGCTGGCCGCGCGAGATGATCACCTCGCGGTCGCGACAGAGCGCGGAGAGCGCCAGCAGCAGGGCGGAGGCGTTGTTGTTCACCGCCACGCCGGCCTCGGCGCCGATGATGCGACATAACGTTGCATCGAGGTGGCTCGTGCGGGAGCCGCGCTCGCCGGCTGCGACGTCGTACTCGAGGTTGGAATAGCCGCTGGCGACCCGCTGGATCGCGTCCAGAGCAGAACGTGCCAGCGGCGCGCGCCCGAGATTCGTGTGGATGATCACGCCGGTCGCGTTGACGACGCGCACCAGGCTGGGGCGGAACGCGGTGGCGGCGCGGGTCAGCAGGGCGTCCACGACCGGCTCCGCGGGCGCTGCGCCGACCTCGGCGATCGCCTGCCGGTACTCCCCGAGGATCGTCCGGGCGAGGCCGGCGACGGCGTCATGGCCGTGGTCGGGCACCAGCGCCGCCACGCGGGCGTCCGCCAGCAACCGGTCGACCGAGGGGAGGTCGCGGTAGGGCGAATCACCGGGGGCTTGGTGCGTGGTCATCAGGGCTCCTCGGGGCCTCGTGAGGAGGCCGACCCCTCGATTGTAGGCGCGGGCGCCGGGTGGGATCGCGCCGGGCCGATAACGGGCGCATCATGCTCACGCGTGTTCGTTGACCGTACCCCCGTGCTTCGTACGATCGGAACACGCCACCTGCGTCATTCCTGATCCCCCAACTCGAGGAGTTCTCGTGAACCTGCGTATTCCCGGTCCCACCACTGTCCCCGACGAGGTGGCGCAGGCCGGCGCTGCTCCGATGATCAACCACCGCGGTCGCGAGTTCTTCGACATGATCGCGCGCACCACCGAGGGTGTGAAGAAGGTCTACCAGACCACCAACGACGTCATGACCCTGACGGCCTCCGGCACCGGTGCCATGGAGTCCGCGGTCGTGAACCTGATGGCCCCGGGCGACGAGGTGCTGGTCATCTCGATCGGCGAGTTCGGCGACCGCCTCATCAACCTCGTGAAGATCTATGGCGGCAAGGGCACGGAGCTCAAGTTCGAGCAGGGCCTCGCCTCCGACCTCAACCAGATCGAGGCCGCGTTCAACGCGAACCCGAACATCCGCCTCGTGCTGGTCACCCACAACGAGACCTCCACCGGTGTGACGCAGCCGATCCTCCCGGAGCTCGCGAAGCTCGTGCACAAGCGCGACGGCGCGGTGCTGATGGTGGACGCGATCTCCTCGCTCTCCTCGGTGCCCGTGAAGGTCGACGAGTGGGACCTGGACGTGGTGCTCTCCGGCTCGCAGAAGGGCTGGATGACGGCCCCGGGTCTGGCCTTCGTCTCCTGCAACGAGCGCGCCTGGGCGAAGATCGACGCGAACACGTCGCAGCCGCGCTTCTACTTCGACCTGCGCCGCCACCAGAAGTCGGCTGAGTCCGGCCAGACGCCGTGGACTCCTGCGGTGTCGATCTGGTTCCAGCTCGACCACTCGCTGAAGATGATGTTCGAAGAGGGCATGGACAACGTGTACGCGCGGCACCACCGCCTCGCGAGCATGTGCCGCGCCGGCGTCCGCAGCATGGGCCTCCAGCTCCTCGCGACCGAGGGCATTGAGTCCGACACCGTCACCGCCATCCGCCTGCCGGATGGCATCGATGGGCAGAAGCTGCTGAACGTCGCGCAGGACCAGTTCAACACCGTCTTCGCCGGCGGCCAGGGCTCGCTCCGCGGCAAGATCATCCGCTTCGGCCACCTCGGCTGGGTCCACGACGAGGACATCGCCGCGGGCCTTGAGGCGCTGCGCGCCTCGCTGGCTGAGCTCGGCTACAAGGGCTAATCCACGCGGCAGTTCGGAGCCGCGGCGCGGCAGACAGGGGCGGGATGATGGCGAAGATCCTCGTAGCGGACAGCATCGCGAAGGAGGGCATCACCCTCCTCGAGAAGCACCACGAGGTGGTCGTCTCGAGCGGCCTCAAGGAAGACGCGCTGTGTGAGGCGATCAAGGACGCGGACGCGCTGGTCGTCCGCAGCCAGACGCAGGTGACCGAGAAGGTCATCGCCGCGGCGCCGAAGCTGCAGATCATCGCCCGCGCCGGCGTGGGCGTGGACAACGTGGACGTCGAAGCGGCCAGCCGCCACGGCGTCATCGTGGTGAACGCCCCGTTCGCGAACACCATGTCGACCGCGGAGCACGCGTTCGGCCTGATGCTCGCCCTCGCGCGGAACATCCCGCAGGGGCACGCCTCGCTGCAGGCTGGCCGCTGGGATCGCTCGAAGTACACCGGTCTCGAGGTCAACGGAAAGACGCTCGGCATCGTCGGCCTCGGCCGCATCGGCACCGAGTTCGCCCGCCGCGCACGCGCTTTCGAGATGCGTGTGTTGGCGTTCGACCCCTACGTCTCGGACGAGCGCATGAGCGCACTGGGTGTCGAGCGCCGAAGCCTTGAGGAGCTCTTCGCGGAGTCCGACTTCGTCACGCTGCACACGGCCCTGCAGGCCGAGACGCGCAGCCTGGTGAACGCGGAGCTGCTGGCGAAGTCCAAGAAGGGCATTCGCATCATCAACGCCGCCCGCGGCGCGCTCATCGACGAGCAGGCGCTGTTCGACGCGGTGGAGTCCGGCCAGGTCGCGGGCGCCGCGATCGACGTCTTCTCCGAGGAGCCGGCGGTCGGCAACATCCTGACCACGAGCGACAAGATCGTCGTCACCCCGCACCTCGCCGCCTCCACCAACGAGGCGCAGGACCGCGCCGGCGTTGATGTGGCCGAGCAGGTGATCGAGGTGCTTGCCGGGGGCGCGCCGCGTTTCCCCGTGAACATCCCGACCGTCGCTGCTGAGGCGATGGCGGTCATCGGGCCGTACATCGACGCCGCGGCCGCTGCGGCCCGTGTCGCGCGACAGCTTGCGACGGGCAGCCTGCAGAAGGTGCGCGTCCAGTACCTGGGCGAGATCGGCAACCACAACACGAAGCCGCTCACGCTCTCCGTGATCGTCGGCCTGCTGGACGGTGTGACCTCCGAGAAGGTGTCCGCCGTGAACGCGCTCGCCAGCGCCGAGGCGCAGGGCATCCGCATCGAGGAGGAGAGCGGCGCCGCACAGGAGCCGTACGCGAACCTCGTGGTCGTCACCCTGAGCACCGACAAGGGCGAGGAGCGCGTCGCCGCCACCCACGCTGATGGCGTGCGCGTGGTCGCGATTAACTCCTACGGCGTGGACGTCCGCGAGAACGGCTCGCAGCACTTCCTCGCGATCGAGAACGTGGACAAGCCGGGCAGCATCGGCCGCGTCGGTACGCTCCTCGGCGGCCTGGGCGTGAACATCAACTCGATGTCCGTGTCGCCCGGCCCCGCGAGCCAGGCGCTGATGCTCATCGGCGTGGAACGCGAGCTGACGGACGCCGAGGCGGCGCAGGTCGCGGCTCTCGACGGCATCGACGCGCTGCGCCAGGTTCAGCTCTAGCCTCGACGCTGGTTCACCAACGACAACGCCCCGGCCGATGGCCGGGGCGTTGCTGTGTCTGGCGCCGGAGCGAGCCGCGCCTAGTCGTCGAGGCTGTTGAAGACGAGGCCGGTGGCGAGCTTCGGGTAGAAGAACGTCGACTTCTGCGGCATCACCTCGGCGGCGTCGGCGACCGCCGTCACCTGGTCCACCCGCGTCGCGTTGATGAGGAAGGCGAGGCGGCACGCGCCGCTCTCCACGGCCTCGCGGGCCTCCTCGACGCTCTCGGTGAACTCGACGCGTCCGGCGGCGAGGGCCGCGCGGTCGATGCCGAAGATCGGCGTCAGCACCGTCTCGGTCAGGATGCGCGCGTCGAGGCGCTTCGAGGCCGTCGACAGCTCCTGCGGCATCGCGGCGTCGATCGCCTCCTGCGCGCGGGCGGTGGCGAGGTGGATCGAGTGCGGCCCATCGACGCCGAGGATCGCGAAGGCGGTCGGCCCGTAGCCGTTCGCCTGCACGCGCTCCCAGGCCGCCTCGACCGCGTCGGCGCCGCCGCCGGTGGACAGCGTCTCCACGCGGTAGAGCGCGCTCAGGCGCTCCAGGAAGCGCTCCGGGATCACTTCGTCCTTCACGAGCCGGTGGATGGGGAGGATCACCAGGCCGGGGTCGTCCTCGGGGATGAGGCCCATCAGCGCGAAGTTCTCCGGCTCGTTGCCGGTCCACTTCTTGCCGGCCTTCGCGGCGCACTCGTCGCGGTAGTCGAGCGCGGTGTGCGTGCGGTGGTGGCCGTCGGCGATCGTGATGTTCGTCGCGCCGAGGACGTCGACCAGCGTGCCGACCTGCTGCTTGTTGGTGACCACCCACAGGCGGTGCCGGTCGCCCAGCCGGTCGTGCGCCTCGAAGTCCGGCTCCGTGCCGGCGACCTTCGCAATCAGGTCGCCTGCGGCGTGCGTCGGGTCGAGGAACGTCGCGAAGATCGGCGAGATGTTCGTGCGCGTCGCGCGGATGAGGCGCAGGCGCTCCTCGCGCGGGCCGGAGAGCGTGGCCTCGTGCGGGCGGACGATGCCTTCCTCCGGGCGGTGCAGGCGAGTCCGCGCGAAGACGCAGCGGCGGCTCACCCACTTGCCCTCGATCTTGGCGCGCTGCTCGTACACGTAGAGCGCAGGCGCGGCGTCGCGGACGAGCGCCTTGTCCTTCAGCCAGCCGTCCAGCGTGCGCTTCGCCCCGGCGAACCTCGAGTCCCCGCTGCCGGCTGGGTTCTCGAGGTGGGCGGCGTTGTACGGGGAGCGCGCGTGCAGCGCGGCCACGGCGTCAGCACCCACCACGTCGTAGGGCGGGGCGATCACGTCGTCGGGGGTGACGCGGCTGGGGTCGTACCGGAGCGCACGGAAGGGACGGATTTCGGTCATTCGTGGAGGCCTTTCCCAATCGCCCGGATCGCGGGGACGCCGATGGCGGCCCGTCGCGTGCGGCACGTTCGCCCGAGGCGCCCGAACGGGCACTTTGACGCCCCTCGGCGGGCGTTCCTAGACTGACGGCCACGCCCCGCCGAAACCTCGGCAGAGCGCCGCGACGTCATCGCACGAGACAAGGCTACAGATGCAACGCTTTTGCGTCTTTTGCGAGATCGTCGCGGGCCGCGAACCCGCCGACATTCTCTTCGATTCCGACGAGGTCATGGTGATCCGCAACCGGCTCCGCTGGGTGCCCACCATGCTCCTGGCCATCCCGAAGCGCCACATGGTCCAGTCCGAGCTGTGGGCGAACATGGGGGCGGTTGGCGCGGCGGCGGTGAAGGTCGCCGAGGAGCACTGCCCCGGCGGCTTCCGGCTCATCTCCAACTTCGGCTATGACGGCATGCAGTCGCAGGACCACGCCCACGTCCACATCCTGGGCGGGGTGTTCCTCGGCGAGTACGCGTAGGCTTCGAGGGCGGTTCGCACCGCCCGTGGAGCATCACTCATCAGCGCGGGCGTCGGGGCGACTCTGTCCCGTCCCAGCACCACGGACGACACCAGAGGGAGATCACATGAAGATCACGGTCAACGACAACGGGGCGATCAAGGTCGAGGGCGAGTTCACGGTCCTCGACGGCGCGGGCAACGAGCTCGAGACGAAGGACGCCGCGTGGCTCTGCCGCTGCGGTGGCTCCAACAACAAGCCCTTCTGCGACGGTAGCCACAAGTCCAACGGCTTCCAGAGCGAGGTTCGCGCCCAGGCCTAGCCTCGGACGGTCGAGCACGCGAACGGGCGGCGAGTCTCCTCGCCGCCCGTTCTGTTGTTCCGGGGGTTGTGGCCTCGAGGGCGGCGCGTCGGCGCCTAGGCGGGCGCGCTCGCCTCGCGCATGAGCGCGCTCTGCAGGAAGCGCTGCCCGTACTTCACGTCCTTGAGCGAGGTCCAGCGTGCAGGCCCCACGTTGAGCGGGAACACGAGCGCGACATCCTCGGGCTCGATGCACAGCGCGAGCGAGTCGCGGATGGCATCGGCGCTGTGGTCCGATTCGAGGAGCCACGTTCCGTCGTTGAGCGGCCATGAGGCCACCCCCGCTGCCTGCACCGCGCCCGACAGCGTGGGGTAGTCAGCGACCGGCCGCCCGAGGCGGCAGAAGAGTCCGTACAGCATTCGCGCACTCCCGTCGTCGGCTGCCTGGGGAGACAGCGGACCAACGTCAGGCTCTGGCGTGGGACATAACCTAGAGTGCGGGGATCCCTGCGTCAAGGGTTCTGATCATTCGATCGATCATATTTCTTGAGCACCGTGCGAAGGCCAGCGCAGCACGGCGCTGTGAGGGTGCAGAGGGCGTGGGCGAACACCCTCACCCCAAGCCGCGCCGCTTCGCAGCGGGAGGGGGCCGGAACGAAGGCCCTGGTCTCGAGGGCGCTACCGGGCCGCCCGCCATGCGGCGAGCGCCGCGTCCTGTTCCTTGAACAGCCGCTCGATGCCCTCGCAGGCGAGATCGACCATGTGCCGCATCTCCTCGCGGTCGAAGGGCTCGGCCTCGGCGGTGCCCTGCACCTCCACGAGCTGGCCGCTGGAGAGCATCACGACGTTGAAGTCGACGCCCGCGTGGGAGTCCTCGGCGTAGTCGAGGTCGAGGAGCGGCACGCGGTCCATCATGCCGACGGAGACGGCGGCAACGTGGTGCTTCAGGGGGGACGTCGGGAGGCTGCCGTTCTTCTGCATCCATTCGATCGCCATCGACAGCGCGACCCACGCGCCCGTGATCGAGGCCGTGCGCGTGCCGCCGTCCGCCTGGATGACGTCGCAGTCGAGGGTGATCGTCTGCTCGCCCAGCATCTTCACGTCGATGCACGCGCGGAGCGAGCGGCCGATCAGCCGCTGGATCTCCATCGTGCGGCCACCCTGCTTGCCTCGGGCGGCCTCGCGCTCGTTGCGGGTGTTCGTGGCGCGGGGGAGCATGCCGTACTCGGCGGTCACCCAGCCCTGCCCGGAGCCACGCAGCCAGCCGGGCACACGAGGCTCCACGGACGCGCTGCACAGCACCTTCGTGTCGCCGAAGGAGATGAGCGCGGAGCCCTCCGCGTGCTTCATCACGCCGGGCTCGATGGTGATCGGGCGCGCCTCGCGCGTGCTGCGGTCGTAGGAGCGCTGGGGTGCGGGCATGTCGGTTCCTTATCGTCGTTTCGCGGGACGCATCCTACACGCTACCCTCGCACTCTCTTGAGCGCCGCAGCGGCACCACCGGAGACACCATGGCCGCATACCGACTGACCGCCGACGAGGAGGGGAAGACCCACCTTGAGCCGTACGACCTCTTCGACTGGCCGTTCGAGAACGGGCCGGGCGACTTCAAGGGCGTGGGCGGCGCGGTGCTGGGCGACGCCTCGCGCGTCATGCTCATGCGCTTCGAGGTCGGCGCGCGGCCGGGGTTCCATCGCGCGGTGCCGTCGTTCGGCGTTGTGGTCGCGGGCGAGATCGTGGTGACGGACTCCACGGGGCAGGACGCGCGCCTCGGTGTGGGCGACGCGATCCGTGTGGAGACGACCGGTCGAGGCGGCTGGCGCCTCGGCAACCGCGGCGACGAGATGGCGCTGCTGGCGCTGGTGCAGATGCCGCCGAAGCGCGCGGCGGGCGAGCCTAGCGAGGCGTAGCCGTCGTGCGCGGTGTGCGCGACGGCACCGCGACGGGGGCGCGCTGAGTCGCGACCCACAGCCGGTCGCCGTCCGAGCGCAGCGCCACGTCGCCCGACTCGTCGGTGCGGTACATCCCGGTCGCTCCGTAGCGCGCGAGCACCTCAGCGGACGGGTGCCCGTAGGGGTTGCGCGCGCCGACCGAGACCACCGCCACGCGCGGCTGCACGGCATCGAGGAACGCTCGCGTCGACGACGTGGTCGATCCGTGGTGCGGCACCACGATCGCATCGGCGCGCAGGTCCAGCCCGCTGGCGACGAGCCATTGCTCCCCGGCGCGCTCGATGTCCGCGGGGAGCAGGATGCGCCGGTCTCCGACGCGCACCACCAGCACGAGGCCGGCGTCGTTCCGCGTGTCGATCGCGGCGGGGAGGGTGGCCACCGGCGGTCCGAGGACCTCGATCGTCACGCGGGACGAGACGCGGATGCGATCGCCGATATCGATGTCCTGGTGCGGCACCCCGCCGGGGATCTCGACGCCACGTGCCGCACGCACCTCGGTCGTGCCGAGGCGCCGCGCGATCTCGCTCACGCCGCCCGCGTGGTCCGCGTCGGCGTGGCTGACGACGACGAGGTCCAGGGCACCGCCCGCGCCGACGCGCGGCAGCGCGCGGAGCACCGCGCCGTCCGGCGGCCCGGCGTCGACGAGGACGCGGCGACCGGCATCCTCGACGAGGACGGCGAGGCCTTGCCCGACGTCGAGCACGGTCACGCTGGCGAGCGCCGGGCGCGGCGTTAGGACCGCGAACCACAGGCCGCCCGCCGTCGCGGCGAGCGCCACGGTGCCCGCGAGGCCGCTGCTGTGTCCGGGGGCGAGCGCCGGTGCGCCCTCTGCAGCACGCCGCGCGAGCCACCACGTGCCGAGGCCCAGAGCGGCGTAGAACAGCGCCCCGATGAGCAGGGGCGCCTCGATCGGCACGTCCGCGCCGGGCAGCCGCGCGAGCAAGCGGACGAGCGCAAGGAACGCCATGGGCGCGAACCGCGCCACGAGGCCGAACGCGCCCGCGAAGGGCGCGATCCAGCCGACGCACGCGGCGACTGCCGCCACCGCGAAGGAAGCCTCGTACAGCGGCGCGACGAGGACGTTGGCGGGCACCGACCACGGCGACAGCCGGTGGAACGCCGCGGCCTGCACGGGCAGCACTGCCAGTGCCGCGCCGGTCGCGGTCGCAGCCGCCTCGACGAACGCCGCGCGCCAGCCCTCGGCGGTGCGGGGGAGGCGCGCGAAGACTGCGTCGCGGAGCGGCGGGGCGATCACCATCACGCCCGCCGTGGCCGTCGCGCTCAGTTGGAACGCGATGTCGCGCGCGAGGCGCGGGTCGACGGCGAGCATCGTGGCCACCGCGTAGAGCAGGTAGACCCAGCCCGGCGTGCGGCGACCGGTGACCGAGGCCAGCGCGATGCCGACCGACATGATCGCCGCGCGCACCACGGGCGGGTCGCCGCCGACGAGCAGCACGTACGGCCCCAGGAGCGACAGCGTCAGCAACGCCGCGCGCCGCCTCGACATGACGAGGGTGAGGGCCGCGATCGCCACGCCGAGGATCTGCGCGATGTTCTGGCCCGAGACCACCACGAGGTGCGTCGTCCCGGTGACGCGGAGCGCTTCGGCGTCGCGTGGGGGCAGCGTGCCGCGCTCGCCGACGAGGACCCCCGCGGCGAGGGCGGCCTCAGGCTCCGGTAGCGTCCGTCCGATCGCCTCGACGGCGCGGCGGTGGAGGCTGCGGAGCGTCTTCTGCCAGCCCGCCCCGGTCTGTCCGAGGCGCTCCCAGCTCGTGGGGTACTGCGCGATCGCGTGCACCTCGCGGCTGCGCAGGTAGGCGGCGTAGTCGAAGGCGCTCGCGTCCGTGGGCTCGTCGGGCAGCGGCTCGATGCGGCCGTTGAAGCGGATGCGCTCGCCGGCCAGGACCGGGGCGTCCGCGGAGCGAACGCGCAGCCGGAGCCCTCCGCGCGCCGGGGCGTCGTCGATCGTCTCCACGTCGAGGTCGATCTGCTGGAGGCTGCCACGGAATCGGGCGTCCTCGCGCGCGACTCCCGTGACGACGCGCATGCCCTCGATCGATGCGAGGGCTGGAGGCGGCACGCCAGCCACCGCCTGGTACCGCGCGTGGCCGCCGGCGGCGATGGCGACGCAGGCGAGCAGCACGGCCCAGCCTCGACGATTCGGGGCGCGCAGTGCCGCCGCGAGGGCCAGCAGTCCGGCGAGCAGCGCCGTCTGCCACCACGGCCCGCCGAGGAGCGCACCAAGCGCCGTGCCGGAGGCGTACGCCGAGGCGACGAGGATCGCCGCGGGGATCATCGATCGCCGACCGCGACGCCCACGAGGTCGCGGACCTGAGCGTAGACCGCCGCGCTGATCAACCCGCGCTCCACGAGTTCGTCACTGCTCCGGAACGGCGCCTGCGCTCGCGCGGCGAGGATTGCGGTCGCCCGCGCCGCGCCGATGCCGGGGAGCGCCTCGAGCTGCGCCTGCGTGGCGCGGTTGAGGTCGAGGAGCCTCGACGCGCCCGCGCCGATCTTCGGCACCACGACCTGGTCCTGGTCGAGCACGCGCCGGGCGAGGTTGATCGCGGCGGTGTCGGCCTCGGGCGTCACGCCGCCGGCGCGGGCGATCGCGTCCGCGACGCGCTCCCCGGGGCGCGCGATGACCACGCCGGGCGAGTGCACGGCGCCCGCGACCTGCACTCGGATCTCGTCGATGCCGGGCGCCGGGTCGCGACGCTCGACCTCGACGCCGGTCGTCGCGGGCTCGCGCGCCGCGAGGACGCCCAGCGCCACGAGCGAGGCGACGACGAGGGCCGCCTGCAGCAGACGCAGCGGCGTGAGCAGGGCACGCAGCGGGGCGATCGATGGTCGCGGTGGCATCGCGCGCATCCTAGCGGCTGAGGCGCGGCGCGGGCGGGGCGGTGTACCGCTACATAACAGCGCGGCTATACTGCGAGTTCGCGGTCACGTGGGAAGCCATGCGGTCGTGCCACCGGAACCCCAGCCCCGGAGCCTCACTGTGTTCGGCCGCGACTTCACCTCCGTCCTCGATCTCTCCCCCGACGAACTGTCGGGTCTCCTTGACCTGGCGCTCGGCATGAAGCGCGACGGGTCGAGCCCGCTGCTCGCCGGGCAGACGCTCGCCCTCGTCTTCGAGAAGCCCTCGCTGCGCACGCGCACCTCGTTCGAGATGGCCATGTACCGCCTCGGTGGGCGGGCGCTGTACCTGTCGCCGATGGAAGTGCAGATGGGCGCGCGCGAGCCCGTGAAGGACGTCGCCCGCGTGCTGTCGAGGATGGTGCAGGGCATCGCCGCCCGCACCTACGGCCATGACACGGTGCTGGAGCTGGCGCAGTACGCCTCGGTGCCGGTGGTGAACGCGCTGTCGGACGACGAGCACCCGTGCCAGGCGCTGGCCGACGTGCTGACGCTGCGCGAGCGCTACGGCTCGTTGCGAGGGCTGCGGATCGCCTACATCGGAGACGGCAACAATGTCGCGCGATCGCTCGCGTACGCCTCGGTGATGACGGGGATCGACCTCGTGGTCGCCGCGCCGGTCGGATACGAGCTCCCCGACGAGACGATCGAGGTGGCCCGCGCGCTGCAGGGCGGCGGCAGCGTGGTGCAGGTGCGCGACCCGTACGAGGCCGTGCGCGGCGCGACCGCCGTCTACGCCGACGTGTGGGCCTCGATGGGCCAGGAGGACGAGGCGGAGCAGCGCGCCGAGGACTTCGCGGGCTACCAGATCGACATGGCGCTGCTCGCCGCCGCGCCGCCCGATGCGCTGGTGATGCACGACCTGCCCGCCCACCGCGGCGAGGAGATCAGCGAAGAGGCGATCGAGTCGCCGAATTCCGTGGTCTTCGAGCAGGCGGAGAACCGGATGCACGCCCAGCAGGCCGTGCTCGCGAGTATCCTCGGCGGCCGCTGACCTATAGTTCGAGTCGGCCGGCCCGCCGGCTGCTCCCCCGAACGCGTGGACCTCGACTGGCGAGAGTAAGGACGCACGGTGCCCGAGATCCCGGCCGTCCTGCGTGACGTCTTCGTGCGGTTCGGTGTCTCCGCGGCGGTCGACATCCTGATCGTCTCCGGCTCGATCTACTGGCTGTTGCTGCTGGTGCGTGGCACCGCGGCGATGACGGTGCTCCGAGGCGTGGGGCTCGTGCTGGTCGGCGCGCTGGTGCTGAGCCAGGTGTTCGACCTGCGGATGATCAACTGGATCCTCCGCAACTCCGTGACGGGCCTCCTCGTCGGGATGGTGATCATCTTCCAGCCCGAACTGCGCCGAGCGCTGGAGCGGCTGGGACGCACCGGCCTGCGGTCCGTGCTGCACCGTCGAGAGCACGAGGGCTCGATCAACATCGTGGTGCGCGCGGCGATGCAGATGGCGCGCGAGAACACGGGCGCCCTCATCGTGCTTGAGCGCGAGACGGGCCTGCAGGACGTCATCGAGACCGGCATTCGCCTCGACGCGGGGCTGTCCGTCGAACTGCTGCTCAGCCTCTTCATCGAGCGCTCGCCGATGCATGACGGCGCCGTCGTCGTGCGCGTCGACCGCGTCGTCGCCGCGGGGTGCACGCTCCCGCTGTCCGAGGCACCGCTCCCCGCCGAGTACGGCATGCGACATCGCTCCGCGGTCGGCCTGACCGAGCGCACGGACGCCGTGGTTATCGTCTGCTCCGAGGAGCGCGGGGACGTGTCGCTGTGCTCCAACGGGCGCATGGTGCCCGACCTCGACGAGACGCGTCTGCTGCGGCAGCTGCACCGCCTGTTCGACATCGACTTCGTGGAGCGCGAGGCGGGCGCGACCGGCGACCGGCGCGCGTCGTGAGCATGTCTGGGCGCGGCACGGGTGGTCGCTCGGAGGCGATGGAGCTGGCGGTCGAGGTCTACCGGCGCGTGCGCGGAGCCGTGCGGCGGACGCCGGGCCTGCTCGCGGTCTCGCTCGTCCTCGGCGTTTCGCTGTGGGTGTTCGTGGCGGACACCGAGAACCCGACGCTGGTCGACGCCTTCCCGCAGCCGATCACCGTCGAGGCGGTGAACGTCGGCGAGTCGTTGGCAGTCGCGAACCAGCTACCGACGATCACGGTGCGCGTCGCGGCAGCCTCGGACCGCTGGGAGCGGCTGAGCTCCGCGAACTTCCGCGCGTTCGTCGACCTCAACGGCTTCGGCGCGCGATCGCAGGAGGTGCCGCTGCGGGTCGAGGTCGTCGACGTCAGCGGCGTGCGCGTTGTGGACACGAGCCCGCGCGTGATCACGGTGAACCTTGAGAACCAGCTCACGAACAAGGTGCCGGTCACCACGCGCGCCGTGGGCCAGCTGCCGATCGGCTACGAGCTAGGCCCTATGAGCCCGCAGACCAGCACGGTCACGGTGCGCGGCGCGGAGTCGCTGGTCGCGCTGGTCTCCGAGGCAGTCGCCGAGATCAACGTCACGGGCCTCACCGCCGGCGTGGAGCCGGGCGTGAACCTGAAGCCCGTCGGCGCGGGCGGCGGCGAGATCCGGGGCGTGCGCATCGACCCGAAGACCGTGAAGGTCGGCGTACAGGTGATCCAGAGCACCATCGTCCGCACGGTGCCGCTGACCGTGGACGTGACGGGTGTGCCGGATACGGGCTACCGCGTCTCCTCGGTCACCACGTCGCCCTCGACGGTGCAGATCCAGGGGGCGGTGCAGGCGCTGCAGGCGCTCGACCGCATCGCACTGCCCGCCGTGGATGTCGCCGGAGCGCGCGCGGACATCGCGCGGTCGCTGGCGATCCCGCTCCCGGCGGGGGTGACGGCCGTCGGGCTCTCGAGGGCGACCGTCACGGTCACCGTCGCACAGGTGGGCGGCGCCCAGCGCACGACCTTCGGGATCCAGGCGCAGAACGTGCCGCAGGGGCTCACCGCGCGCTTCGCGCCGCCCACCCTCGAAGTCGTCCTCAACGGCCCGATCCCGGCTCTGAACGCCCTCCTGCCCGAAGACGTGAAGGTGACCGTGGACGTCGGCGGACGAACCCGCGGCACCTACACGCTGCCGGTCCGCGTCCAGACCCCAGAGGGGATTACCGTCGGTTTTGTGCAGTCCACGACCGTCGAGGTTACGATCGGGACACCATGACCTCACCTGACCTCTTCTCCACCGGACCGCTCATTGCCATTGTCGGGCGTCCGAACGTGGGCAAGTCGGCGCTCTTCAACCGACTCACCTCCGCAAACCGCGCCCTCGTCGAGGATCTCCCCGGCACCACCCGTGACCGTATCTACGGTTCGTTCGACTGGAACGGGAAGCACGTCCGCGTCGTCGACACGGGCGGCCTGGGTGATGACGAGGACGATCCGTTCGGCCCGCTGATCCGCCAGGGCGTGCAGCAGGCACTCGCCGAGGCGGAAGCGGTGCTCTTCGTCGTCGACGCTGCCGTCGGCCTGACCGCCGCAGACTACGAGATCGCGGAGATGCTCCGCCGCGCGAACCAGCCCGTGCTGCTCGTCGCCAACAAGACCGACACGCGCGCCGGCCAGCAGAACATCATGGATCTCTACGCGGTGGGCCTGGGCGAGCCGTTCGCGGTCTCGGCGATCCACGGCAAGGGGATCGGCGACCTGATGGACGCGATCCTCGACATGGTTCCCGGCGCTGAGATCCCGGAGCGCGGCGACCTGCGCATCCGCGTCGCGATCGTCGGGCGTCCGAATGTCGGCAAGTCCTCGATCACGAACGCGATCCTCGGCGAGAACCGCGTCGTTGTGTCGGACGTGCCGGGCACCACGCGTGACCCGATCGACACCCCGTTCGACTTCGAGGGCCACGAGATGCTGCTGGTCGACACGGCTGGCATCCGGCGCAAGGGCAAGATCGAACGTGGCGTGGAGCGTCACTCCGTGCAGCGCGCCGAGCAGGCCGTGGATCGCGCGGACGTGGTGCTGCTGGTGATCGACCAGACCGAGCCGCTGACCGCGCAGGACACGCACATCGCCGGGTACGCGCTGGAGCACGGCAAGGGCATCATCCTGGTCGTGAACAAGTGGGACCTGGCCGAGGACCGCAGCGGTCGCCAGGAGTTCGCCGCGCAGATCGATGCGCACTACCAGTTCATGGGCTGGGCGCCGATCCAGTTCACCTCCGCCCTGACCGGCGAGGGCATCCGCGACCTGCTCGAGCTCGTCGTGCACGTCGCCGAGGTGCGCGAGCACCGGGTGTCGACGTCCGAGCTGAACCGCATCATCCACCGCGCGATGGCCGAGCATGGCCCGCCCACGGTGCGCAGCCAGAAGCTCAAGGTGCTCTACGTCACGCAGGCCGCGGTCTCGCCGCCGACCTTCGTGTTCTTCGTGAACAACCCGGCGATCGTCCACTTCTCCTACCAGCGTTTCCTGGAAAACCGCATCCGCGCCGCCTTCGGCTTCGAGGGCTCCACGGTGCGCCTGGTCTTCCGGGGCCGCACCGAGCGCCCCGTCGAGGTGCCCGCGTGAGTGGATGGGCCGCCATCGCGGTCGGCATTGTCGCGGGGTACCTCTTCGGGGGCATCCCGTTCGGGCTGATCGTTGGGCGGCTCGCCGGTGTGGGTGACGTGCGACAGCGTGGCTCCGGTAAGACGGGGTTCACGAACTCGCTGCGGGCCATGGGCTGGAAGTGGGCGCTGATCGTCGTCATCGGTGACATCACGAAGGGCGCCGCCGCGGTGCTCATCGGCCGCATGGTGCTCGACGACCCGTGGGCGGCTGCGCTCGCCGGGGTCGCGGCGGTCATCGGCCACATCTTCCCGGTGTTCGCCGGCTTCCGAGGCGGACGCGGCGTTGCGACGGCGTTCGGGGCGTTTCTCGCTGTGTCGCCGCCGGCCGCGCTCGTCGTGGTCGCCTTCTCGATCGCGATCCTCGCGATCTTCCGGTACGCCTCGCTCATGTCGGTGATCGGCGTGTTCGTCGGCTTCCTCGCGGTCGTCGGGCTTGTGTACCTCGAACGGCTCGCCGCGCCGTACCTCGTCTTCGCGCTGCTCACGATGCTGGCGGTGGAGATCAGCCACGTCGGGAACATCCGCCGGCTACTCGCCGGCACGGAGCCCAAGCTCGGGCAGGGTGGCGGGCAGCGCCCGACCGGCGCGCACTAGACCGTGGCCGAGACGTTCGCGCAGGCTGCCGTGATCGGCGTGACCGCGTGGGGCACCACGCTCGCCGTGCACATGGCCCGTCGAGGCCTCCCGGTCGTCCTCGTCGCGCGCTCGGAGGCGGAGGCCGAGGCGCTGCGCACCATCCGGCGCAGTCCGCGGCTTCCCGGCGTGGTGTTCCCGGACAATCTGCACGTTGCGGCACTTCCCGACGCGCTGGCGGGAGCGGACCTCGTCTGCTTCGCCGTCCCGTCGCACACGCTCGCGGCGAATGCCGCCGCCGCGTGCCCCGCGCTCGCCGAGGGCGCGACCATCCTCAGCGCGACCAAGGGCATCCACCTCGAGACCGGGCGACGCATGTCCGAGATTCTCGGCGAGGCGCTGCCGGGCCACCCGCTCGCCGTGCTGTCCGGCCCCAACCTCTCGCGTGAGGTGGTCGAGGGGCTGCCTGGTTCAACGGTCATCGCGACGCACGACGCCTCGGTCGCTGCGCTGCGCGGGGCGTTCCATTCGCGCGCGCTGCGCGTCTACACCAGCGAGGACATTGCGGGCGTGGAGTTCGGCGGGGCGCTGAAGAACGTGATCGCGATCGCCGGCGGCATGGTGGACGGCTTCCAGTTCGGCAACAACGCGAAGGCGGCCCTGATCACGCGCGGGCTCGCCGAGATCACGCGCCTCGGCATCGCGGCCGGCGCGGAGGCGATGACGTTCCAGGGGCTGGCTGGCGTCGGTGACCTGATCGCGACCTCGTACAGCCCGCTGTCGCGCAACCGCCGGCTCGGCGAGATGATCGCCGGCGGTGCCACGCTGGAGGACTCGCTCGCGCGGCTCGGCGAGACTGCCGAGGGCGCAACGACTATACCCGCGGCGCTCCGGCTGGCCGACCGCCTCGGTGTCGAGATGCCGATCACTTCAGCGCTCGACCGGGTGCTGTACCAGGGGGCGCATCCGCTGGAGGAAGTGCGCGCGCTGATGGAGCGCGAGCCGCGCGCCGAGCACTGACCCGTCGCGTACCGCCCGAGACCACCGCGACCGCACTGATAAGATGGGCATGGAGCACCAGATGACCGACGAACCACGCCCCTCTGACGACCTCGATGACGAGGACGATGCCCCGCGGACGCCCGGCGTGCCGCCGGAGCAGGTGATCGCGGAAATCGTCGCCGGGGCGCCCCTCGATCTCGCGAAGCTGCGCGCACTCACGGAACCGAACCGCGAGACGCTGACGTCGCTGCTGCGCCTCTGGCCGACGATCGAGCCCGCGCGCCGTCGCGAGGTGCTCGCGGCGATGCAGCAGCTGGAGGAGGACGAGGCCGCGCTGGACTTCCACCGCGTCGCGCTCACCGCGCTGCGCGACCCGGACCCGGCGACCCGCATGCTCGCCGTCCGTGGGCTGCGCGAGCAGGATCGCGCCGAGTACATGCGGCTGCTCGCCTCCCAACTGCGCGATGACCCCGTGCCGATGGTGCGTGTGGAGATCGCGAAGGCGCTTGGCAGCTATGTCATCGGCCTCGAGTTCGGGTTGCTCGCGGACGACGACGCCGAGACGTTGACCGCCGCGCTCCGCGACGCCGTCGAGGACGTCGAGGAGACGGACGAGGTACGCGGTACCGCGCTTGAGGCGCTCGGGGCGTGGTCGGACGAGTCGACCGCCGAGATGATCAGCGACCTGTACGAGGTCGGCAGCCCGCAGCTCCGCCTGGCCGCGATCCGCGCCATGGGCCGGAACGCTTCGGAGGGCTGGCTCGACCTGCTCATCTATCACTTCGACGACGAAGACGCGGACATGCGCGCCGCCGCCGCCGAGGCCGCGGGGCAGCTGCTGCTCGACGAGGCAGTCGAGCCGCTGGTCATGCTGGCGACGGAGGACAAGGACGACGACGTCCAGGTCGCCGCGATCCGCGCGCTGGGTGAGATCGGTAACGAGGAAGTCGAGCGCATCCTCAACCGCTGGTTGAAGGAGCGCCGCGACCCTCACATCCAGGACGCGATCCGCGAGGCGCTCGCGGAGGTGCAGGTGATCACGGCCGAGATGATGGATGGCCGCTCGCGCGGACCGCAGTTCGAAGACGAGGACGACCTCCTGTGAGTCGTACCGCCATGTCCGCCGGAGGCATCGTCTTCCGCCGCGCCGAGGAGGGCATCGAGATCGTCCTTGTCGGTCGGACCGCGGAGCGCCTGTGGGCGCTCCCCAAGGGCACGCCCGACGCTGGCGAGACGGTGGAGGAGACGGCCCTGCGCGAGGTGCGCGAGGAGACCGGCCTCGAGGTGCGGATTGTGGACACGGTGGGGCAGGTGGAGTACTGGTACACGGCACCGGATGGTGAGCGCGTCCAGAAGACCGTCCACTACTTTCTGATGGAGCCGACCGGCGGCGACACGGCCAACCACGACCACGAGTTCGACAAGGTGGAGTGGCGGCACCTGTCCGAGGCCGAGCGACTGCTGACGCACAAGAACCAGTTGCCGATGCTCCACCGCGCGTGGGAGCAGATCGGTAGGATCCCCGCATGACAGCCACGCAGCCCAAGATCGTCGGCGAGGGCGAGCTCGTCCGGCTTCGCGAGAAGCGCATAGACGACGCCGAGAACGACTACGCCTGGCGGTGCGATCCGGAGCTCGCCGCGTACGACGCCGCCCGCCCGATGACGATGCGATTCGCCTCGTTCCTCGCGACGCTGTCCGAGGAGCTTCAGTACCCGACGCAGCACCGTCGCACGTTTGCGATCGAGGATCGCGCGACGGGCAAGCACATCGGCAACGTCATGTACTACGGCTACGACGCGTTCCTGCGCGAGGCTGAGCTGGGCATCACCATCGGCGACCGCGACTACTGGTCGCACGGCTACGGCCGCGACACCGTGCGCACCATGCTGCGCTACCTGTTCAACGAGTTGCGACTGCGCCGCGTTTACCTGCACACGCTGACGTGGAACGCCCGCGCGCAGGCCTCGTTCACCGCGGCTGGCTTCCACCGCATCCGCGAGACGCGCCGCGCCGGCTACGACTTCGTGTACATGGAGTCGTTCCCCGAGGACATCGAGGACTACGTGCCGGACGCCCCCGACGCCTCCGACGAGCCGGAGTAGCGTCGAGGCCGCCTCGACGTATCGAGATCTTGCGACGACAGAAGCAGAACGGGCCGCCCAGTGAGCGGCCCGTTCGTTCTGGCTGCGCGGCCCGGTTACGGCGCGGCGACCGGCCGGCCGGGCAGGTCGAGCGTCGGGGGCGGCGGGGCCGGGTTGATGACGCCGTCCATCAGCCGCGTCGGGACGACCGCACGCAGCTCATCCACGGTCCACATGCCGGCCTTCGCGATCGTCTTATCGGCGACCTCCTCGTACGCGAGCGACACCTGGCCGCCCGCGACGTGGAAGATCTTGCCGTTGATGTTCCACGCCTGGTCGGAGAGAAGGTAGTTCACCATCGGTGCGACGAAGCTCGCGGCGGGGTACTGCGGCTCAACGTCCTCGGCGCGCTGCACGGCCGTCGGCGCGGCGGCGCGCAGGTTCTGAGCGGCCTCCGGGATGCTCTGCGTCATCCTCGTGCCCGCCGTCGGAGCGATGCCGTTCGAGGTGACGCCGTAGCGACCGAGGTCGCGCGCGAGGCAGCGGACGCCGCCGGCGATGCCGGCCTTCGCCGCGCCGTAGTTCGCCTGTCCGGCGTTGCCCATGAGCCCGGACGACGACGAGAACGCGACGACGCGGCCGAACCGCTGCTGCCGCATGATGATTGACGCGGGCTTGGCGACATTGAAGTAGCCGGTCAGGTGGACGGCGATGACCTCGTCCCACTCCTGCTCCGACATGTTGAAGATCATGCGGTCGCGCAGGATGCCCGCGACGTGGACGACGCCGTCGACGCGACCCCACGTGTCGAGGCACTGGCGGATGAGGTTCTCACCGCCTTCCTCGGTCGCGATGCTGTCGGTGTTGTAGGCGGCCGTGCCGCCCGCAGCGATGATCTCGTTCGCGACGCTCTGCGCCGGGCCGGCGTCGCCGCCGGAGCCGTCGAGGTTCACGCCGGGGTCGTTGACGAGCACGTTCGCGCCGAGCGAGCCCGCGAGCTTCGCAACTTCGGCGCCGATGCCGCGACCCGATCCGGTGATGACGATGGAGCGGCCGGCAAGAGGCTGGGCCATAGCTGTTCTCCTCTTCCTGCGCTTACGCCAGCGCCTGCGCCGCGATGTCGCGGCCAGGGACCTCGACGTCGTCGCGCGGGGGGGCGGGGTTGGGGATGTCCTTCAGGAGCACGTTCTGCACGGCGTCGTCCAGTTCGTCGAGCGTCCACAGGCCGCGCTTGTAGACGGTGCGCATGGGCGACGGGTGGTGGGCGCGCGACACCTCGCCGCCGTTTACGTAGAAGATGTTGCCGTTGATGTTCCACGCAGCATCCGAGGCGAGGAAGCCAACCATCGGCGCGATGTACTCCGCCTCGACGAGGCGGGTGAACGCGCTCTCCTGCTTCGTGCGGTCGATGGCGACGGCAGCGACACCGGCGGCGGCCTGCAGCTGGCGCGCGGAGTCCGGCACGGACTGCGTCATCCTCGTCGCGGCGCCCGGGGCGATCGCGTTGCAGGTGACGCCGTAGCGACCGAGGTCACGCGCGATGACCCGCGTCATGCCGGCGATGCCGGACTTCGCGGCGCCGTAGTTGAACTGGCCCGTGTTGCCCACGATGCCGGAGACGGACGAGAAGTTGATGATCCGGCCGTACCGCTGCTGACGCATGATCACGGAGGCGGGGCGAATGGTGTTGTAGTGGCCCTTGAGGTGGACGGCGATCACGTCGTCCCACTCCTCGTGCGCCATGTTGAAGATCATGCGGTCGCGCAGGATGCCCGCGACGTTGACGAGGATGTCGAGGCGGCCCCAGTTGTCGAGGGCCATGCCGATCAGGTGCTCGGCGGCCTGGGTGTCCGCGACTGAGTCCAGGCTGGCGACGGCCTCGCCGCCGGCGGCGATGATCTCGTTCACCACGGTCTGCGCGGGGCCGGCGTCGCCGCCGGAGCCGTCCACGTTCACGCCGGGGTCGTTCACGACGACGCGCGCGCCCTCCGAGGCGAAGAGCATCGCGATGCCGCGGCCGATGCCGCGTCCTGAGCCGGTGACAACTGCCACCTTGCCGTCCAGCGCACCCATGTGTGTTCCCTGTTCTCCCCCTGCGGGGCTCGTGCCGCCGAGTGCGTCAGCCCTGCGCTAGCGGCGCGGGAGGATGACGGTCGCGGTGCCCGGGGTGGTCTTCTTCCCCGCGGCGTTCTGTGTCCAGATCTCAAGGTCGATGAGCGCCTGTCCGGCCTCCTCGTACTTCTTCGTCACGACACCCCGGCACAGGATCTCCTGATTGGGGTAGTCCATGCCACGGTACTGGCACCCGAAGCGTCGAAGGAAGCCCGCCGGAGCGATCCAGTCGTGCAGCAGCTGACCGAGGAATGCGTTCTTCAGGCCACCCTGGACGATGATGCCATCCAGCCCGGTGCCGCGGGCGAAGTCCGGGTCGTAGTGGATTTGATAGAAGTCGCCGGAGGCACCGGCCCACATCACCAGCTGCTGACTGATGCAGGCCTTGCGGAGCGCCGGGATCTCCTCGCCCTCGTGGACATCCTCGTAGTAGACCTGCTCGGAATTGAGGGGCATGGTGCGAGCCTAGTAGTGAATGACGTTGCCGTACATCTTGGCGACGAGCGTCCCGTCCTGCCGCGTGTACGCCGTCTCGTGGTACGTGATGAGCATGGGGCCGATGGAGCCGAGGCGCTCCTCGAAGCGCGTGATCTTGCTGCGTGACGTCACCACGTCACCCGCCACCACCGGCTCGAAGTACTCGTACGAAGTGCCGCCGTCCAGGATGCGCTTGTACGGGATGCGCATGTCCGTCACCGGGCGTGGGATGGTCACCAGCGGCCCCTGGCGGCGGTCGTTGACCGGGGTGCCAAGGTAGCCTGGCGGGGCGACGAGCCCGCGATAGCCGCGCGCGAGCGCCGCCTCTACGTCGAAGAAGATCGGGTCGGTGTGTCCCACCGCGCGGGCGAAGAGTCGGCAGCTGGTCGTGGTGACCTCGGCGACGCCTTCGTCGACCTCGCGGCCGATCATCGCCTGCATTTCGGCAGTGACGATCGAGTCGGGCATCCGATCCTCGTCTCCAGAGCACCGGTCGCACCCGTGGTGTGCGCCGTCGGGCGACGATATCGACGGGCGATCAAGGGTGTCAATCACGCCCCCGCACGCAGGAGTGGCGTCAGGGCAGCGGCTGCCTGGAGGCGAGGTACGCGGCCCGCCGGTCGGCCAGCGCGCGGCGCTCCGCCTCGAGGTCGGCTGGGGGCTGGTGGTAGCGGGCGTCGGATGACACACCGCCCGTGGTGAGGTCCACCGGCCAGCAGCGACCGGCCCGCAGCTCCTCGACCAGGTCGGCGGCGGTCTTGATGTCCCGGTCGAAGTAGGTCGCTGCCTTGCCGATGTCCTCGACGCGGTGGGAGTCGGTGCCGGCGGTGCCCGGCATCGCGAGGCGCTCGGCGACGCGCTGCGACATCAGGTTCTCGCGCGGCGAGTAGCGGCCGTTCACGACCTCCAGCGCGGCGACCAGCCCGTAGGCCTCGTTGCGCTCGGCGCGATCGAGGGCGTCCTGCCACTCCTTCTCGCTCTCCCAGTCCCACGGGTGGTGGCGCCGGTTGGGGTGCGCGGCCCACATCACGCCGTCGGCAGCCTCGACGAGACGCGCGAGTTCGCGGGTGTGGTGCATGCCGTAGCTGTAGCGACGCGGTCCGATGACCAGGATGTGGCCATCATCGGTATTCACCTCGATGCCGTGGAGCACGAGGAAGTTGTGGCGCTTCGCGAGCGCGGCGACCTCGTCCGGGTTCCACGCCCAGTCGTGCTCGGAAAGGACGATGCCGTCTAGTCCGGCCTCCATTGACCGCGCGACGAGTTCGTCCGCGTTGAGCTGGGAGTCCCACGAGAGGGGGTAGGTGTGCGTGTGCAGGTCGATGAGCAAGCGGTGCGCCTTCTGGGTGCCCGGAACGAGCCGAGGGCGGCGCCTCCTTGCGGAGGGCCGCCCTCGATGTTGTCGCGAACTGACCGCTCTGGCTAGCCGGAGGGGACTAGCCGATGAGCCTAGTCGTCAGCGACGAGCACCAGCGTTCCGGTGTTCGACAGCGAACCACCGGTGCCGTTGACGATCGCGGTCTTGGCAGACGTCTGCTTGCCCGCGATGCCGTTCACGCCATCCTCGGCGGTGCCGGACAGCTGCCGGTACGCCTCGACCAGCAGCATCATGCCGTACATGCCGGAGTGGCTGAACGACAGGCCGCCGCCGTTGGTGTTGATCGGGATGCCGGAGCCGCCCGGGCCGGCCTTGCCGTCGGCCCAGAGCGTGTGGCCCTGGCCGCGCGGCGCCAAGCCGAGCATTTCCGCGGTGATCGCCGCGGTGATCGTGAACGAGTCGTAGATCATCGCGAGTTCCATCTCGCCCGGGCCCATCCCCGCCATCTTGTAGGCGGAGTTGGCCGAGGCCGCGGCGGACGTCGCGGTGAAGTCGCCCATCTCGAGCATGGACGAGTGGCTGGTGTTCTCGCCGGCACCCGCGATCCACACCGGGCGGGTGCGGAGCGAGCGGGCCTTCTCGGCGGAGGCGACAATGACCGCCCCACCGTGGTCGGTGACCAGGCAGATGTCCAGCAGGTTCAGCGGCCACGCGATGAGGCGGCTGTTGAGCACGTCCTGGACGGTCATAGGGCCACCGGCCGGGTGCGTGTCCTTCGAGTGCATCACGGCGCGCGGGTTGAGCGTCGCCCAGTCGCGCGTCACGACGGCGATCTGCGCGAAGTCTTCCTTCGTGGTGCCGTACTGGTGCATGTGGCGCGTCATCGCGTGCGCGTAGTTCGAGGGCGCGCCGGCGATGCCGTACGGAACCTCGAACTGGTTGCCGACCGACCAGCGGTCCTCGCCCAGGCCGCGGTTGGTGCCGTTGCCCTTGTTCTTGCGCGCCGAGTAGCCGGCCTCGCCGTGCGACACAACTGCGATGTCGATGATGCCCGCGTTGATCGCTGCCAGTGCGTGGTGCACGTGCATGATGAACGAGCAGCCGCCGACGGCGGTGGTGTCCATGTACTTCGGGTGGATGCCGAGGTGCTCGGCAATCTGCGGCGAGAAGCCGGTGGAGAACACGCCCTCGATCTCAGAGGGGTGGATACCGGTCTGCTTGCAGACGTTGATGATCGCCTCGAGGTGGAGCTTGGTAGCGGTCGTCCCCTCCTCGATGTAGCCGATCTTGTTGGACTCCGCGGCGCCGACGATCGCGGCGGCCATGGACGGGTTGTTGGGCATAGTGCTCTCCCTCTTCCCGGTCGCTTATTCGACCACGCGCCAGAAGGGGATCGAGACGTCGTCCGAGGCAGCCTCGAACTCGATCTTCACCTTCGCGCCGATCTTGATGGACTCCGGCTTCAGCGGGTCGACGCCGCGGAGGACGGTCAACATGCGGTCGCCCTCCTTCAGGTCGATGAACGCCGTGACGAAGGGGGTCTCCTCCGCCCAGCCGCCGAAGGCTCGGTGCTGCACCGCGAACGTGTGGATGTAGCCCTCGCCGCTCGCCTCGACCCATTCAAGGGCGTCGGACTGGCAGTGCGGGCAGATCACGCGCGGGAAGAAGTGGACCCGGTTGCAGGTGAGGCAACGAGGAAGCATGAGCTTCCCCTCTTTGCAGCCGTCCCAGAACGGCTTGTTGATGTACTGCTCCGGGTCGGGGATCGGCTTGTTGTACGCCAACGTCCGCTCCTATCGTCCTGGTCCGTTGGGTGCCCCGAAGGGGCGGCCGTCGCGGGCCTGTTGGGTGGCTGGTGACGCCGGCGTGTCGTGCGAGCGAGCCCGTCAGCCCCCGGGGAGGGGTCTCAGAACTGTCTCGATCCGACGCCCATCGCGACCGCGGGCGACTCTAGATGGGGCCTACTTGCCGGGTCAACCAAGGCCGTTATACACCGCACGCCGCTGGAGGCGTTTCGTTGCACCACAGATAGGCAGGTGCTAGTTTCCGAACACCGCTGGCACCATACTCGGGCCGAAGCCGAGGCTCCTCGGAAGGGACGCGCTGGTGATTCCGGAGCAATTCGGGCGCGTCGGGATCCTGCTCCTCTTCGCCCTGGCATTCCCGGCCCTGCCGCTGGTCGCCTCATACGCGTTCGGGCTGCTCGGTCTGCGCCAGTCCAACCCCACCCCCATCAAAGAAGCCACCTACGAGTGCGGCGTGGAGTCCGAGGGCACGTCCTGGGGCCAGTTCCACGCGCGCTACTACCTCTTCGCGCTGGGCTTCGTGATCTTCGATGTGGACGTGATCTTCCTGTACCCGTGGGCGGTGAACCACGCGCAGATGGCCGTGGGCGTGCTGTTCAAGGCGTTCCTGTTCATCGGCATCCTCGCCTTCGGGCTGGCCTACGCGTGGCGCAAGCGCGCGCTGGAGTGGCGCTAACTTGCCCGCCGGCCCCCACCAGCTGGACGGTCACCGCGTGGCGGCGCGCCTCGGCGCGGCGCTGAGCGGCATCGTGACGCGCGCCACCGACGAGTGGGTGGAGGTCGCCCCGGAGCGCGTGCAGGAGGCCCTGCGCTGGCTCCGCGACTCGCAGGAGTTCGACGCCGCGCAGCTCTCGAACCTCACCGCCGTCGATCGCCACACCTCGTTCGAGGTGGTCTACCACCTGCAGTCGCTCGACCTGAACCACCAGGTGGTCGTGAAGGCGATCGTCGCCGACCACGAGGCACCCTCGCTGCCGAGCGCGTACCCCGTCTACAAGGGCGCGCTGCTCCAGGAGCGCGAGGTCTACGACCTGATGGGCATCCGCTTCGCCGACCACCCCGATCTGCGTCGCCTCTTCCTCTGGGAGGGCTACCCGGGCCACCCGCTGCGCAAGGATTTCCTCGGCATCGGCGGCGGGCGCACCAGCGGCCTGGGCCGCTTCCCGAACGAGGATCCGGCGAACCGCGACCGGATGATGAACGCCGGCAACCTTACGTCGCAGGACATGCCACCCGAGGCCGGTGGGCACGGCTCCGCGATGGCGTCGGGAGGCCACTAGCGTGACCACCAGCCACAACCCGACCAACGCCGCGGCGACCGAGCCGTACGTCCTGAACATCGGTCCGCAGCATCCGTCCACGCACGGCGTGTTCCGCCTTCGCGTGGTCATGGACGGCGAGGTCATCCGCGACCTCGACATGATCGTGGGCTACCTCCACCGGTCCATGGAGAAGTTGGCCGAGGAACGCACCTACACCCAGAACATCCCGTTCACCGACCGCGCCGACTACCTGGCCGCGATGTCGAACAACCTCGGCGTGTGCCTCGCCGTCGAGCGCCTCGCGGGCGTCGAGGTGCCGGAGCGGGCGTCCTACCTGCGCGTCATCTTCGCGGAGCTCCAGCGCATCGCGAGCCACGCGATGGCGAACGGCACACTCGTGTCCGACGCGGGCGCGTGGCAGACGCCGCTGCTCTACATGTTCCGCGAGCGCGAGAAGATCCTCGACCTGTTCGAGATGACCTGCGGCGCGCGCCTCACCACGAACTACATGCGCATCGGTGGCGTCTCGTTCGACCCGCCGCCGGAGTTCTGGCCCGCGCTGCAGGAGCTGATGGACGAGATGCCCACGCGCATCGACGAGTACGCGTCGCTGGTGCAGGACAGCGAGATCTTCCTCGCCCGCACGCGCAACGTCGGCGTCATCTCCGCGGCGGACGCGATCAACGGATCGCTGGTCGGCCCCGCGCTCCGTGGTTCGGGCGTGCCGTGGGACCTGCGCAAGGCGGAGCCCTACTGCGTGTACGACCGCATGAACTTCGAGGTGCCCGTCGGGCGTCACGGCGACGTGTACGACCGCTTCATGGTGCGCCTCGAAGAGACGCGCCAGTCAGTGGAGATCATCAAGCAGGCGATGGCCCAGATCCCGGATGGGCCGCACAAGACCGACATCCCGCTGGCACTCCGCCCTCCCGTGGGCGAGGTCTACGGGCGTGTGGAGGGACCGCGTGGAGAGCTTGGCTTCTACCTCGTCTCAGACGGCACCCCGGCTCCGTACCGCTTCCACATCCGCGCCCCTTCGCTGATCAACCTCTCGCTCCTCCGCGAGATGGCGGTTGGCGTGTCCTTGCCCGATGCTGTCGTCGCACTTGGCTCGCTCGACATCGTCGTGGGGGACATCGACCGATGAGCACCGCACCGCGTCCGGCTACACCCATGGCGCGCCAGATCCTCGAGCACCGCTCGTTGCTTCAGCGCGCCTACGCGCTCCCGGGCGAGGTGTTCTTCCCGCTGCTCTTCGTGCTGCTCGGCGGCCTCGCGGCGACGGTGGGTATCGGCTTCCTCGTCGTGGCCGGGTACCTCGACGGACGCTGGTACGACATTCGCGACCTGGGCAACGGCACGTCGCATTTCCGGTACTGGGCGCAGCAGCAGGGGCTGCCGCCGTCGGTCGCGTACCTGACTACGGCGCTCCTCGGCGGGATCGGCATCCTCAGCCTCGTCGGCGGGTGGCTCGTGATCGGCTCCTGGGTGGAGCGCCGCCTGATCGCGAAGTTCCAGATCCGCCAGGGCCCGAACCGGAACGGCCTCTTCGGCCTGCTCCAGCCGATCGCGGACGCGCTGAAGCTCATCCAGAAGGAAGTGCTGATCCCCGTCGGGGCGGATCGGCTGCTCTTCTTCCTCCCCCCGATCCTGATCTTCCTTCCGGCCATGCTCGGCTGGGCGCCCATCCCGTGGGCCGCGAAGATGTCGTACGTCGATATGAACGTTGGTGTGGTCTACGCCATCGCGATCTCCTCGCTCGGCGTGCTCGCGGTGTTCCTCGCCGGGTGGTCGTCGAACAACCACTACGCACTGCTGGGCGCGATGCGCACTGTCGCGATGATGGTGTCGTACGAGATCCCGATCAGCCTGTCGCTCCTCGGCGTCGTACTGTTTACCGGGTCGCTGCAGCTCTCGCAGATCGTGGTGTGGCAGCAGACCTACCACATCTGGATGGTGATCCTGCTCCCCTTCGCTGCCTTCGCGTTCCTCTTCGCGAGCACCGCCGAGATCAACCGCACGCCGAACGACATTGGCGAGGCCGAATCGGAGATCGTCGCCGGCTTCCACACGGAGTACTCCGGCATGAAGGCCGGCCTGTTCCTCGCGGTTGAGCTGGGCAACGCGATTCTCGTCGGCGCGATGATGTCCACCGTCTTCTTCGGTGGGTACTCCTTCTTCGGCCTGGAGACGTGGATCCCGGGGTACCTCATCCTCGCGACGAAGATCGGCGCCGTGTACTTCGTCTTCGTGTGGCTGCGAGGCACCCTGCCGCGCTTCCGCCTCGACCAGCTGATGAGCTTCGCGTGGAAGTTCCTCATCCCGCTCTCGATCATCCAGTTGCTGGTCGTGTCCGTGGAGTCGCTGGTCATTGCTCAGTCCGACCTCCCCGGCCTCGCGACCGTGGGCGGCTCGGTGGTCGTGAACCTCGTGCTGACGTACTTCGGCGTACGGGCGTGGGCGAACGCGATCGGCTACGCGCCGAACGAGATGGCCTCGCCACCGATCATGACGAACGGCGTCGGCGGACTCCGTGCGGCCGAGCAGATCCGGGCGGGCCGCTAATGGAGTCGCCCGGGATCATCATCGCGTTCTGGGTGCTTGCGGCCGTGACGGTCGGCGGGTGCCTCATGGTGCTCGTGGCGCGGAACCTGCTGCACGCGCTCGTGTTCCTCGTGCTCGCGTTCCTCGGCATGGCCGGTCTGTTCGTGACGCTGAGCGCGGACTTCATCGCCGTCGCGCAGATCCTGATCTACGCGGGTTCGATCGCGGTGCTCATGGTCTTCGCGATCATGCTCACGCCGCTCGCCGCGCGAGACAACGCGAACTCGCTGTACCTGCTGCCCGCACTCGCAGCGGGCCTCGGTATCGCGGGGCTGGTCAGCGTGGTCGCCGTCATCACGCCGTGGTCCGAGCTGAAGGGCGACGCGCTCGGCCAGTCCGATCCCGTGACCACGGTCTCCGCGATCGGCGACCTGCTGCTGGGCCGCTACGTTCTGCCGTTCGAGGTCGCCTCGATCCTGCTGTTCTTCGCGCTCCTGGGCGCGATCGTGCTGGTGCACGAGCGCCGCGGTCCCCGGGAGGGTTCGTAATGCTCGGACTCAGCGTGACGCTCGCGCACTACCTCGTCGTCTCGGCGCTGATCTTCGGCATCGGCACGGTGATCGCGCTTTCGAAGCGGAACGCCGTCGCGGTGCTTATGGGCGTCGAGTTGATGCTGAACGCGGTGAACCTGACGCTGATCGCGTTCTCCCGGTTCTCCTCGGCGTTCGGGCAGAACGGCCAGCCGCTGTCCGGCCACGTGTTCGTGGTGTTCGTCCTGACCGTCGCCGCCGCCGAGGCTGCCGTGGCGCTGGCAATGGCGGTGCTGGTGTACCGGCAGCGTGAGACCGTCGACCTCGATCGCATCAACCTGCTGCGCGGGTAGGGGGAAGCGAACGATGTGGGTGAAGTTCATGGACGTTGCGGACGGCTATTCAGCCGAGACGTGGCGCGAGGTATTCAACCAGGAGGCGCTGTCCGTGCGGATCGTGCCGCCCCTGGAGGTCGGTTCCATGCAGGACGCCCGCGCCATCTGGGTGCCGGACGGCAAGACGCACGTGGCGCGTGAAGTGTTGAACAAGATCTAATGCTGCTCCCCCACATCCCCGAAGCCGCCGTCTGGGCGATTTACGCCGCACCGCTGATCTCGTTCCTCGTGATCGTGGTCGCTCTGCGCACGCGCCCGTTGCTGGCGGGGCGCTTCACGATTGGCGCGATCGGCGTCGCGTGGCTGCTGGCGATGTGGGCGCTGGACACCTCGATTGGCCTCGGCGGCGAACCCGCTGCCTTCCACCCGCACCACTGGCTGACGCTCTTCAAGCTGGACGTCGAGTTCGGCCTGCGGCTGGACGGCCTGAGCGCCGTGATGATCGCCGTCGTCACCAGCATCTCGCTCCTCGTGCAGATCTACTCGACCGGCTACATGGCGGGGGACGGCGGCTACGCGCGGTTCTTCGCGTTCATGTCGCTGTTCACGATGTCGATGCTCGGCCTCGTGATGGCCTCGAGCCTGCTCCAGCTCTTCATCCACTGGGAGCTGGTGGGTCTGACCTCGTACCTGCTGATTGGCTTCTGGTTCCACCGCCCCAGCGCCGCCGCCGCCGCGAAGAAGGCGTTCATCGTCACGCGCTTCGGCGACTTCGGGTTCATGCTCGCGGTCGTGCTGATTTGGGTGAAGACGGGCACGTTCGACATCGCGGAGATCAACCACCTCGCGCATGCGGGTGAGATCGCGGTGCCGGTGCTGACGGGCTTCGTCCTCGGACTGTTTGCCGGCGCCGCCGGCAAGTCCGCGCAGTTCCCGCTGCACTTCTGGCTCCCGGACGCGATGGAGGGGCCGACGCCCGTCTCCTCGATCGTCCACTCCGCGACGATGGTCGCGGCCGGCGTCTACCTGCTGCTGCGCTTCTTCGGCGCGGTCGAGGCTGCTCCCGAGGGCGTCCGCACGACGATCGCGTTCGTCGGCGCGTTTACCGCGATCTTCGCGGCGTCGATGGGCATCGTGGCCACGGATATCAAGCGCGTGCTCGCGTACTCCACCATCTCGCAGCTCGGCTACATGGTCATGGCGATCGGCCTCGGTGGGTACGTGGCGGCGATCTTCCACCTGTTCACGCACGCGTTCTTCAAGTCGCTGCTGTTCCAGGGCGCCGGCTCGTTGAGCCACGCGACGAACACCTTCGAGATGCCGCTGATGGGCGGCCTTCGCAAGGCGATGCCGATCACGTACTGGACGTTCCTGATCGGATCGCTCTCGCTGTCCGGCGTCTTCCCGCTCGCGGGCTTCTGGTCGAAGGACGAGATTCTCGCGGACGCGTGGAACCACAACATCCTGCTGTGGCTCATTGGCACGGCGGTCGCGTTCATGACCGCGCTGTACATGTTCCGCGCGATCTTCCTGACCTTCTTCGGCGACTACAAGGGCGGCGCGGAGCCGGAGCACGGCTCTCACGGCGGCCACGCCAGCCACCCGCACGAGTCGCCTGCCTCAATGGTCGCTCCGCTGCTGATCCTCACCGTGGGCGCGATCTTCTTCGGCTTCTTCAACGTCGGCGGGATGTTCGGTCACTTCGTCGAGGGCGCGCTGGCGCCGGAGTTGCGCCACTTCGAGTTCGAGGTGAACCCGGTGGTGCTCGTGGTGTCGACCGTCGCCGCGCTGGCGGGCATCGGGGTCGCGGCCGCGATCTACTACGCGCAGCGCCCGCAGTCCTCGGTCATCCGGGGCGCGCTGGGGCCGATTCCCGGGGTGGTCGAGCACCTGTACTACGTGAACGAGATCGCCGAGGACGGCGTCGTCCGCGGGCTCCTGCTGGGTGTCGGCAAGCTCGCCGCGGCCTTCGATAAGTACGTGGTCGACGGCATTGTGAACGGGATCGGGCAGGCCACGCGCCTCGTCGGCTCCGGGCTGCGGCTGACGATCACGGGGCAGCAGCAGGCGTACTCATCGCTGTATGTCCTCGGTGTCGTCGTCGCGGTCGGCGCGCTCTTCGTGCTGGGCGGCGGCATCCTTGAACGGTTGGCGCCGTAATGCTGACGCTCTTCCTGCTGCTCCCTGTCACCGGTGCGGTGCTTTCGCTCTTCCTCCCTGAGGAGAAGCAGCACGACGCGAAGTGGATCGCCCTCGTGTTCTCGGGCGCGGCCTTCGCGGTGTCGGTCGTCGTCTTCGCGCTGTTCAACGCGAGCGTCCCCGGCTACCAGTTCGTGAACACGTTCGAGTGGATCGCCGCCTCCGACGCGGGCTTCCGCATTCGCTACACCGTGGGCGTCGATGGCCTGTCGGCGCCCCTGGTGCTGCTGCTCGGTCTGCTTTCGGTCGTGTCGGTGCTCGTCTCGTGGCGCATCGAGGTGAAGGCGAAGCAGTACTTCGCGTGGCTGCTGTTCATGGAGACGGCCGTCGCCGGCGTGTTCCTGTCGCTGGACCTCATCCAGTTCTTCCTCTTCTGGGAGCTGGAACTGCTGCCGATGTTCATGCTCATCAGCCAGTGGGGCAGCGGCCGCCGCCTCTACAGCGCGACGAAGTTCCTCATCTACACGCTCGCGGGCTCCGCCTTCATGCTCGTCGGCTTCCTCGTCCTCGGCGCGACGGCGGGGACGTTCGATATCGCCGAGCTCACCGCGAAGCCGGTGACGCAGGCCGTGGTTCCGCTCACGTTCGTGTTCTGGGCGATCATGCTGGCGTTCCTCGTGAAGCTGCCCACGTTCCCCGTTCACACCTGGCTCCCGGACGCGCACACCGATGCGCCCACGGCCGTGTCCGTGATGCTGGCGGGCGTGCTGCTGAAGATGGGTGGCTACGGCATCATCCGCATCGCGCTTCCGCTGCTGCCGCAGCAGGCGCATGACTCGAGGTTGATCCTTGCGTCGCTCGCAGGATTCTCGGTGCTGTGGGGCGCGGTCATCACGCTGCGCCAGACTGACCTGAAGCGCCTGGTGGCCTACTCGTCGGTGTCGCACATGGGCTACGTGCTCCTCGGTGTCTCAGCGATGGGGTCGCTAGGCCTGTCGGGCGCGGCGATGCAGATGTTCACGCACGGCACGATCACCGGTCTGCTGTTCGTCGTCGTGGGTCTGATCTACGACCGCACCCACACCCGTGAGATTTCGCAGATGTCCGGGCTGATGCACCGCATGCCGGTTGTCGGCACCGTGTTCGTCATCGCTGGGCTCGCGTCCCTCGGCCTGCCGGGTATGTCCGGCTTCGTCGCCGAGATGACGACGTTCCTCGGATCGCTCGATGCGCACCCGGTGGCGACTGCGGCCGGCATCTTCGGCGTCGTCCTGTCGGCGGGGTACATCCTGTGGACGGTGCAGCGCGTTCTCCACGGCCCGGCGACGGACCGCTGGAAGGAGCTGACCGACGCGACTTCGTGGTGGGAAGTCACCGCCATGGCATCGCTCGTCTTCGTCATCCTCGCCGTCGGGATCTACCCGGCACTGCTGACCACCGCCGTGCAGGCGGGCATCGCGCCCATCGCGCAGATCATGGAAGGCGTCTCGTGAGCGTGCTGGCGACCGCCCTCTACCTCGGCCCGGCCGCGCTGCTCTACCTCGGCGCGGGCGTGGTGTTGCTCGCGGATCTCATCCACGGCCGTCGAGCAGTCACGGGCCTCCTCACGCTGGTTACGCTCGCGCTCGCCGCCGTGTGGGCTGTGCTGCAGATCGGCGGCGGCGCGCAGGGCCCGATCCTCGGCGGCGCGATCGTTGTCGACAGCTTCTCGCTCTACTTCACGTTCCTGCTCACTGCCGTCACCGCCGCCGTGGTCGTCGGGACCAGCGAGTGGGCGGCGAAGGTCGAGGATCGCGGCGAGTTCTACAGCCTGCTGCTCGTCTCCGTCGGCTCGATGGTCCTGCTGGTGCAGTCGAACGACCTCATCACGCTGTTCGTCGCGCTTGAGACGACCTCGCTCGCGCAGTTCATCCTCGCGGGCATCACGCGCAACGAGCGGTCGTCCGAGGCGGGGCTGAAGTACCTGCTGTCAGGCGCGGTCGCCGCGGCGGTGCTGTTGTACGGCTTCGCGTTCCTCTTCGGCATGGCCGGCACCACCTCGCTGCCGGGCATCGCGGAGTTTGTCCGCCACGCCGGGGACGGCTTGCGCCTTCCGCTCATCCTCGCGTTCGTCTTCGTCGCGGCCGGCGTCGGCTTCAAGATGGCGATCTTCCCCTTCCACGCGTGGGTGCCGGACGTCTACCAGGGCGCCCCGACCCCGGTCGGCTCCTACCTCTCCGTGGCGTCGAAGGCGGCGGGTTTCGCCGTGGTGCTGCGGCTCTTCTACACCGGCCTCGGTGGCGCCGGGACGCCGATCACCCACGACTGGGCGATGCTCTTCGGCGTGTTCGCGGCTGCGTCGATGCTGTTCGGGAACGTCGGCGCGCTGGTGCAGACGAACGTGAAGCGCATCCTCGGCTACTCCTCGATCGCGCAGGCCGGCAACATCGCGGTCGGCATCGCGGCCGTGGCCGCGCAGGGCACGGTCGGCCCCTCGGGCGTGCTGTTCTTCCTCGGCACTTACGCCGCGACGAACCTCGGCGCGTTCCTCGCCGTGAACGCCGTCTCGGAGCGCCTCGGCTCGGACGAGATCACGAGTTACGCCGGCCTGTTCAAGCGTGCGCCGATGACTGCCGTCGTCCTGTCGTTGTGCCTCGCGTCGCTGACCGGGCTGCCGCCGACGGCCGGCTTCATCGCCAAGGTCTACATCTTCAACAGCGCGATCCAGACCGGCGAGGTGTGGCTCGTGGGCCTCGTTGCCATCGCCGTGGTGAACACCGCGATCTCCGCGTTCTACTACCTGCGCTGGGTCCGCACGATGATCCTCGACGACCCCGAGGACGCCACGCCGATCGAGACGCCGGGCGGTGCACAGGGCGTGCTGCTGCTGGCCTCCGCGGCGGTGCTGTTCTTCGGCCTGTGGCCCGCGCCGCTCATCCTCCTCGCGCAGCAGGCCGCCGCCGCGCTGCTCCCGGCCTAGCCGCGTGACCTCGCCAGAGCCTCCCGATGGCGACGAGCGCTGGGACGTCGCCGTCGCCGTTTCGGACGCGTTCCTCGACGAGGTGGACGCCGACCGCATCTCAGCGCTCCTGGCGCGTGTGCTCGAGGGCGAGGACGTCGAGGATGGCGCGGGTCTCTCGATCGAGATCGCCGACGACGAGCTGCTGACCGAGCTGAACCGCGAGCACCGCGGCGTGGACGGCCCGACCGACGTGCTGTCCTTCGCCGCCGAGGAGGGCGAAGCCTTCCCCGGCGCGCCCGACCAGCCGCGCTACCTCGGCGACATCGCCGTGTCGGTGGAGACCGTGCGTCGTAACGCAGCCGAGGCCGGGCTCACCACCAGCGCCGAGATCGACCATGTGCTGGTCCACGGCGTCCTGCACCTCCTGGGCTGGGACCACGAGACGGACGAGGACGAGGCGCTCATGCGAGCGCGCGAGGAGGCCTACCTCGGCCCCGCGATCCACGCCTCCGGCGCCCGCCACGACGACTGATCGCGCGCGCTGGAGCGGCGTGCGGCGGCGTCCTGACCCCGCCACCGCCGGTTGATACACTGACCTGACGAGGCGCGCGGATTTCCCCTCCGCCGCCCGGGGGTGTGTTGGCTCAAGAAGTCCTCTACCGGAAGTGGCGACCTCGGCGCTTCGCCGACGTGGTCGGCCAGGAGCCTGTCTCCACCACGCTGCGCCACGCCGTGGCTGCCGGCACGCCCGCGCATGCCTACCTGTTCACCGGGCCTCGAGGCACCGGCAAGACCAGTACCGGGCGCATCCTGGCGAAGGCTGTGAACTGCGAGCGCCCGGTCGAGGGCGAGCCGTGCAACGAGTGCATCTCCTGCGTCTCCTACGACGAGGGCCGCTCGCTCGACCTCATCGAGCTCGACGCCGCCTCGAACCGTGGCATCGACGAGATCCGTGACCTGCGCGAGAGCGCGGGTTACTCACCCACCGCCGGTCGCTTCAAGGTGTACCTGATCGACGAGGTGCACATGCTGACGGACGCCGCGTTTAACGCGCTCCTCAAGACGCTCGAGGAGCCGCCGCCGCACGTCATCTTCGTCCTCGCGACGACGGAGCCGTACCGCATCCCCGCGACCATCCTGTCCCGCTGCCAGCGCTTCGACCTGCGTCTCATCCCGGTCGCCACGATCGTCGGTCTCCTTGAGGCGATCGGCGCTGGCGAGGGGTTCGAGGTGGCGCCGGGCGGCTACGAGTTGATCGCGCGGCAGGCGACCGGCTCCGCGCGCGATGCGGTGAACCTGCTGGACCAGGTGGTCGCGTACCACGGCGCGACGCTGAGCCTGGAGGACGTGCGCTCGGCGCTCGGCCTCGTCATCGACGACCGCGCCGCTGACCTCGCCCGCGCGGCGATCGCGCGCGATCTGAAGTCCGGTCTCGGCATCCTGTCCGCTGCCCGCGACGACGGTGTCGAGGTGCGCTCGTTCATAAAGAACGTCGTCGAAGTGCTCCGATCCGTGCTCCTGCTGAAGGCCGGGGCAGGCGACCAGCTGCCGCTGTCGGACGCCCAGCGCGAGGACCTCGAGGGGTTGTCTGCCACCGCGTCCGTCGGCGACATCGCGTCGGCACTCGAGGCGCTCGGCGAGATCGACTTCGCCGGTGACGCCTACGACTCGCTGCCCGCGGAGATCGCGTTCGCGACGTTGGCCACGGGCCTGCGCGATCGAGGCTCGGTCGTGGCGGCGGCCCCGCCACCTGCCACGGCTCCCACACCGCGTCCCGCGCCGCAGCGCACCCCGACCCGTCCGGCAGCCGGCCCGCTCGCCGACGCGGCCCGTTCCGCCGCGCGCAGCGGCAGCACCGGCACCCCTTCGAACGCACCGGTCGAGGAGGCACCGTCCGGGCAGCCGTTCGCGCCGCCCGACAATGGTGACGCCTCCGAGGAGCTCCAGCACATCCGTGAGCGGTGGGATGACATCGTCGCGGCGGTGCGCCGCATCGATCGCCCGGCGGGCGCGCTGATCAGCGAGCCCTCGCGCGCCTTCCCGAAGGAGGTCGCGGGCGGCGTGCTGCACCTCGGCTTCCTGTTCCCCGCGCACGTAGAGCGCGCGGTGCGCGTGGTCGACATCATCACGAAGGCGATCGCCGAGGTGCTCGGGGCGCCGATGCAGGTGCTGGGCGTGCACTGGCCCGAGCTGGAGAGCGCCGGCACCGGCCCGGCACCGCGACGCGCCTCGGCGCCGGCGAAGGCGAGCCACCTCGTCGAGGAGGCGCTGAAGTACGGCGCTCAGCCGATCGACGGTGGCGCTGAGGACGGCTCATGAACGACGGCCGCGACCCGTTCCTGCCGGGCGCCTCGTCGCCGATCGCGCGCCTCGTCGAGGCGTTCCACCGCCTGCCCGGCATCGGCCCGAAGTCCGCGCAGCGCCTCGCGTACCACATCCTCCGGACGCAGGAGGCCGAGGCGCAGGAGCTCGCCGACGCGCTGATCGAGGTGAAGCGCAGCATCGTGTTCTGCCAGCAGTGTCAGAACCTCACCAGCCGCACCCCCTGTGAGATCTGCACGGACGCCTCGCGTGACCGGCACTCGATCTGCGTCGTCGAGGAGCCGCTGGATGTCCTCGCGATCGAGCGCACGAACGGCTTCCACGGCCTGTACCACGTCCTCCACGGCGTCATCTCCCCGTCGGACGGCGTCGGGCCCGAGGATCTGAAGATCGGCGAGCTGCTCGCCCGTCTGCGCGACGTGGAGACCGAGGTCTCCGAGATCATCGTCGCCACGAACCCGAACCTCGAAGGCGAGGCGACCGCGATGTACCTCGCCCGACTGCTGCGGCCGCTGGGCATCCGCGTGACGCGCCTCGCCCGCGGGCTGCCGGCCGGAGCGGACCTGGAGTACGCCGACGACGTCACGCTCGGCCGCGCGCTGGAGTTCCGCCAAGAGGTGCAGTAGTGGCGGCGGCGCAATGGTGACGGGGCGCATCCCGCGCGTCATCCGCACGCCCGCGATCGTGCTGCGCCATCGCCGCCTCGGCGAGGCGGATCGCATCGTCACGCTGCTCACGCCCGGTCGAGGCAAAGTCGACGTCATCGCGAAGGGGCTGCTGCGCTCGAAGAGCCGCATGGCGGGGCACCTCGAACCCCTGACGCTGGTGGAACTGGTGCTCGCGCACGGCCGCAGTATGGACGTGGTCACGCAGGCGCAGACGATCGACGCGTTCCCTGCGATCCACAGCGACCTCGATCGTCTCAGCGCGGGGATGTACCTCCTCGAGCTGGCCGACCGCATCACCGTCGAACACGCCGAAGCCGAGGGCCTGCACGACCTGTTGCACGCCGCGTTGGTGCGCCTCGCGCGCGGCGACGGTCAGCAGGTAGTGCAGCGCACGTTCGAGCTCGCGCTGCTCGAGGCAACCGGCTTCCGCCCGGAGCTGACGGACTGCCTCCGCTGCTCGGAGTCCGTCGCCGCCGAGGCGGCGTGGTGGGTGCCGGTGGAGGGCGGCGTGCTGTGCGCCTCCTGCGCGAAGACCTACCCCGAGGCGCAGCCCATCGACGCCACGGCACTCCGCGTGCTGCGCGCGTTCCAGTCCGTGCCGTACGAGGAGGCCGGGCGCATTCGCCTGACGGACGAACTCGCGGCGCGCATGGAGCAGGCGATGCACGCGCTGATGCGCGCCGTCGTCGAACGCGACCTCAAGAGCGCTCAGTTTGTCAGCGCCGCCCGTCGCGCGCGCGTCGCCGGCGAAGCGTCCGAGGACACCGAGACTGCGAAGGACGACTGACCGCGCGGCCACGCATCGCTGGTGGATGCTAGGGCTGCGGCCACGGATCGCCGGGCTGGAGGTCGTAATAGTCGGCCGGCTGTGCACGCACCGTGTAGGTTCTGCCCGAACTGGTCTGGATCGTCAGCTCGCGGTGTGCTTTGGCGCAGTCTGGACGCGCGAGATCCGTCTTGTTGTATTGGTCGCACACCAGCGCATTCTTGGTGATGCGACCTGCTTCATCCCGACATCCGATCAACAGGAAGCCCGCGAGCAACCCGGCGATCACGACGCGGAGCCATCGCACGTTACGACTTCCGAGCAAAGACGTAGTCGAGGATGTTGCTCAACGTGTCGCGCACCTCGCCGGCGGGGAGCACCTGGAGCGCATTGCGGGCTTCCTCGCCGTAGCGGAGCGCCGTGTGCATCGACTCTTCGAGGAGATCCGACTCCACGATCTCGCGGATCGCGCGGTCGATGTTCGCCTTGCGCCGCACGCCCTCGAACGCTCGCTTCACCGGGTTGTCGTCCGGCTTGCGCTGCATGTAGAGGATGGTCGGCAGGGTGAGGGTGCCGCCCGCGAGGTCGGAGCCGACGGGCTTCCCCATGACCGCCGGGTCGCCGGTGAAGTCGAGGATGTCGTCCACGATCTGGAACGCGATGCCGAGGTGCAGGCCGTAGACGCGCATCGCCTCGACCTGCTCGGCGGGCGCACCGGCGACCATCGCGCCGCCCTCTGCAGCCGTGCCGAAAAGCGAGGCAGTCTTGCCGGTGATGCGGTCGAGGTAGCGCTGGACGTCCTCCGAGTACTCGAAGACGGTCATGTCCTGCTTCAGCTCGCCGTTCGCCATCATCATCAGCGTGCGGGCGAAGGTGCGGACGACGCGCGTGTTGTCGGTCTGCGCGATGAAGTCCGCTGCGTGCGCGAACATGTAGTCGCCCAGCATCACCGACGCCGCATTGCCGAACAGCGCGTTCGGGGTCGGCTCACCTCGACGGGCCTGGGCTTCGTCGATCACGTCGTCGTGGACCAGCGTCGCCGTGTGCAGCAGTTCGACGCTGGCAGCGAGCGGGACGAGGCGATCGAGGTCGTACGTGCCGAGGCGGCCGCCGAGCAGCGCGATCGCGGGACGCATCATCTTGCCGGTTCCGGCGAGCGCGTTCTCCAGCATCTTCTGGAGGAACGCGAACTCCACGTTCGTCGCGATCGACCCGAGGGCCTCCGAGACGCGGGGGAGGTCGGCGGCGACCGGGCCGTAGAGGGCGTGCGCGGAGGCGCTGGCCGATCCGCCGGTGCTCGTGGTGGGGGTCGTGGTCATGTGCGCTTTCGCCGGTCAGCCGAGATCGAACAGTCGCGCTGCATTCTCTGCCGTCGTCCGCGCGACGTCCTCGGCGGTGCAGCCTCGGAGTCCCGCGACGAAGCGCGCCGTCTCCACCACGTACGCAGGCTCGTTCCGGCGGCCGCGGTGCGGCGCGGGAGTCAGGTAGGGGGAGTCGGTTTCGACCAGCATACGCGGGAGCGGCACTGAGCGCGCCACCTCCTGGCCTCGCGGGTTGTTGGGGAACGTCACCGTCCCCGGTACCGAGATCAGGAACCCGATGTCGAGGTAGCGCGCGGCCAGCGCGGCGTCGCCCGCGTAGCAGTGCATCATCCCGATCTCGCGCCCGGCGCCGAGGTACGGCCCGACACGGCGCGACCATCCCTCGAGGATCGCAAAACACGCCTCGTCCGCATCACGCGCGTGGATCGCCACCGGCAGGCCGAGGTCGCGCGCCAGATCGAGCTGCCACTGGAACGCCTCGATCTGCTCTGCCTCGGACGGGCCGGGGCGGGAGAAGTCGAGGCCGATCTCGCCGATGCCCACCGCACCGTTTGCAGCGGCACGCGCGATGCCCTCGCGTTCCTCGGCGAGTCGGTCGGCGTACTCGGGATGCAGGCCGACCACCGCATGCACGCGCGGATCGCGCCGTGCGAGGTCAAGGCACTGCTCGCTGGACGCCGTGTCGACGCCGACCTCGATCATCCCGATGAGGCCGGCGCGCCACGCGCGGGCGAGCGTGGCGTCGTAGTCCTCGTCGAACTCCGGCGTGGACCACGTGTGCGTATGGGCGTCGAAGACGCCGGGCAGCGGCTCCGGGTCCCGTTCGATGCGGGCTCTCACGAACCGAGCCGCGCCTCTTCCTCGGCCACGACGGCGTCGTCGAGCTTCTTGAAGAGCGGGGCGGGTGCGGGGAGCGGGGTGCCGGGCAGGACGGGCGTGCGCTGCCAGCCGGCAGCCTCGACGTCACCCGAGTGGCCAAGCATCGTCCACGCCTTCGCGCATGAGAACGGCAGCACCGGGTGGAGCATCGTCACGAGGCCCGAGATGACGTTGAGCGCGACGTACAGCGTCTCGGCCGCGTGGTCGCGGTCTGTCTTCACGGCGCTCCAGGGCGCGCGCGCGTCCAGGTACTGGTTCGCCGCCTGTGCCACCTCCATCGCGGCGGTGAGGCCACGACGCAGGTTCACGTGATCGAAGTCGTTGCCGACCGCCTCGAACGCCTCATCGCAACGCTCGATGAGCGCGCGCGACTCCGGCGACAGGTCGGCGGGCGGCGCGGGCACTGCGGCGTCGAAGTTGCGGCCGGTGATCGTGAGGACACGGTTCACCAGGTTGCCCCAGCGCGCGACCAGCTCGTCGTTGTTGCGTCGCACGAACTCGGTCCACGTGAAGTCGGAGTCGCTCGTCTCGGGAGCGTTCGCCGTCATCATGTAGCGCAGCGGATCGGGGTCGTAACGCTCAAGGTACTCGGGCAGCCAGATCACGCCGCCGCGCGACTTGGAGGCCTTCGTGCCGCCCATGGTGAGGTACTGGTTCGCGGGCACGTCGTACGGCAGGTTCAGGTCGCCGTGGCCGAGGATCATCGACGGCCAGATCACCGTGTGGAACGGGATGTTGTCCTTGCCGATGAAGTGGTAGGTGCGCGAGGTGTCGGAGGTCCAGAAGTCGCGCCACGCCTCCGCGTTCCCGGTCGGGTTCGCCTCGGACGCCGCCCACTCGACGGTCGCGGACAGGTAGCCGATGACGGCCTCGAACCACACGTAGATGCGCTTGTCGTCGTAGCCCTCGAGGGGGATCGGGACGCCCCACGTCAGGTCGCGCGTGATCGCGCGGTCCTTCAGGCCCTCGCGCAGCATGCCCAGCGTGAAGTTGCGGACGTTGGTGCGCCAGTGCTCCTTCCCGCCGATCCACGCCTGCAGCTGCTCGGTGAAGGCCGAGAGCTTGAGGAAGAAGTGCGACGAGGCGCGCCGCTCCGGCGTCGCGTTGGAGAGCTTCGAGATCGGGTTGATCAGCTCCAGCGCGTCGAGCGTGGAGCCGCAGTTGTCGCACTGGTCGCCGCGGGCGCCCTCGGCGCCGCAGCGGGGGCAGGTGCCCTCGACATAACGGTCCGGGAGGAAGCGCTGGGCGACGGGGTCGTACAGCAGCTCCTGCTCGGCCTCGTACAGGTAGCCGCGCTCTCGCAGCCGGAGGAAGAAGTCCTGTGCGACCTTGATGTGATTCGGCGTGTCCGTGGACGTGAAGATGTCGAACGAAATGCCGAAGCCGTCCCACGTGTCGAGGAACGACTGGTGGTAGCGCTGGAACACCGCCTCCGGGGTGGTGCCTTCCTGCTCGGCGCGAACCGTCACAGGCGTGCCGTGCGAGTCCGATCCGGACACCATCAGCACCCGGTTGCCGCGCATCCGCTGATACCGCGCAAAGATGTCCGCGGGCAGATACGCCCCCGCGAGGTGTCCCGCGTGCAGGTGGTTGTTGGCGTACGGCCAGGCGACCGCGACGAGGATCGTCTCGGGTGTCCGGTCTCCGGCGAGGGCGTTCGTGGCTGTGGTCATGGGAGCCGAATCGTAGCATGGGCCCCGGACAGCGGCTTCCGGGCCGCGCGACCGTCCGGGCGAGGAAAACGTTCAGTTAACTCAGCGGTAGCCGTTGACCCACCTGCACCTCCGCCGTAACCTGAACCGCACTCTCCAAACAGCCCATGACGGTGGACCTCACATGCAGGGCCGAAGTGTATCCATTCACCACTCGACGGGATTCCGCGGGTAGGTGCGCGTCCAAAAGACCAACCCCCTCCGCCGAGGGGGTTGTGCGTATCAGGGGGTGTGACGTGGTACTGAGCGAGCGACCTCAATCTTCGGCTGGAGCGGCGTCCACCGCGACGCGCAAGACTCTGGAGCACGCATACGGGTTCGACGATGTCGCCATCGTGCCCGGTGCGGTGACCACCAACCCTGAGATGGTCTCCACCGAGTTCCACCTCGGCGAGCACAGCTTCCCCGTGCCGATCCTCGCGTCCTCCATGGACGGTGTGGTCGACCCGAACTTCGCCGTGAAGTTCAGCAAGCTCGGCGGGCTTGCCGTCCTCAACCTCGATGGGTTGTGGACGCGCTACGAGGACGCCGACGGCGTGCTTGAGGAGATCGCGGCCGCTGACCTGGAGACCTCCACCAAGATCATCCAGCGCGTCTACCAGGAGCCCGTGAAGGAGCACCTGGTCGGCCAGCGCGTCGAGGAGATCAAGGCTGGCGGCGGCATGGCAATCGTGGGCGCCACCCCCCAGAACACCAAGCGCCTCGCGCCGATCTGCAAGGACGCCGGCGTCGACTTCTTCGTCGTTGCCAGCACCGTCACCACGGCGCGCCACATGTCGAAGTCGCTCAAGGGCCTCCAGTTGGACGAGCTCGTGCAGCAGATGACGGGCGTGCCGATCATCGTCGGCAACACGGTCGACTTCACCGCCACGATCGAGCTGATGGAGACCGGCGTCGACGCCATCCTCATCGGCGTCGGCCCCGGCGCGGCCTGCACCTCGCGCGAGGTCCTCGGCATCGGTATGCCGCAGGTCACGGCGACGATCGAGACGGCGCACGCGCGCGATGTCTACTTCGAGCGCACCGGGCGCTACGTCCCGATCATCACGGACGGCGGCCTCCGCACCGGTGGTGACGTGTCCAAGTCGATCTGCGCCGGCGCGGATGCTGTCATGATCGGCTCGCCGTTCGCCGGCACCATCGGCGCGCCGGGTCGAGGCTTCCACTGGGGCATGGCGACCCCGAACCAGGAGCTTCCGCGCGGCGTGCGCGTGAAGGTCGGCCAGACGCACACCGTCGAGACGCTGCTCTTCGGCCCGACCTCGAAGACGGACGGCACCGAGAACCTCGTCGGTGCGCTGCGCACCTCGATGGCGACGTGCGGTGCGCAGACGATCCAGGACTTCCACGACGCGCGGATGATCATCGCCCCGTCCATCAAGACGGAAGGCAAGATCTACCAGATGGCGCAGACGCGGCCGGCCGGCATCTAGCATGACCGACGCATCTTCGACCGCCGAGGCGCTCCGTCCGGTCCTCGGGCCGAGCCGGATCGTGTGGGCGTTCCGCCCGGGCAACTACACGCCGATCGCGATTGGCAAGCTCTACGTGGTGCGCGAGGACGGCTCGCCGCACCACCTGCTGCAGCCGCGTCGGCGCCTGTCGCCCGGCCGCTACGAGTTGATGTTCGCCCGCTACGGCGTCCGCTGGCCCGTCACCCTGACGACCATCGAGGACGGCGATCACCCGGACGACATGCTGGTCTGGGGCCGCGTGCCGCTGTAGCGGTCGTGCCGACGAACGTGAGGACGAGGCGGGCGAGAGCCCGCCTCGTTCGTGTCCCGGAGGCTACGCCCCGGGCTCGCGTGCCTCAGGCAGCGGGTAGCCGTAGCGCACCTCGACGACGCGGCGGATGCCACGCAGGTCGCGGTGAACGCGCACGTCGAGGGGGCCACGGCCCGCGGCGGTGAGCGCCTTCACGACAAGCTCCTCGACCCAGCTCGCCTGCCCCGCGCCCAGTTCGAAGATCGCCGCGGCGCAATCCTCGGCGAGGTGCGCCGCGAGCTGATCCGCGAGGCGCGCGATGAGCTCGATGCCAGTCGGGCCGCCCTCGACGGCGATCTGGGGCTCGGAGGCGCGGATCTCGTCGGGCAGGCCTTCGTAGTCGTCGGTCGGGACGTAGGGGAGGTTGGCGCACAGCACGTCGATCGGTTCCGACAGCGGCTCGGCGAGGTCGCCGGTCAGCAGCACCACGCGCTCCTGCAGCGCGAAGCGGCGCATGTTCCGCGCTGCCCACTTCAGCGCGTCGCCCGATACGTCGATCCCGTAGACCTTCGTCGAGGGGGCGTGTTGCGCGATCGACAGCGCGATCGCGCCCGACCCGGTACCGATGTCGGCCACCCGCACGAGGCGGCGGTGGCGTGGGTGCTCGGTGATCGCGGCCAGTGCCGCCTCCACCAGCGTCTCCGTCTCGGGGCGCGGGATGAGGCAGCCGGGGCCCACCTCGAACGTCATGCCGAAGAACTCGCGCGCGCCGAGGATGTAGGCCAGCGGCTCGTGCTGTAGGCGCCGCGCAAGCAGCGTCTCGAACGCCACGAGGGCGTCCGCATGCGGCGGCCTGGCCCCGGCGGCGATGACGTGCGACCGGTCGAGGCCGCTCGCGAGGCCGAAGAGCAGGTCAGCCTCCAACGAGGCCTCGTCCAGGTCCTCGGACGCGTGGACGGCGACCAATCGCTCCGCCGCGCGCCGGAGGATGTCGCGCAGCGGCTCGGTCATGCGCAACTCGCGCGGGCCGGTCACGCGCGGGACTCGTCATCGGCCGCTGTATCGCGGCGGTCGAGGACCTCGTACAGCAGGATCGCGGTCGCGACGGCGAGGTTCAGCGAGTCCGCACGGCCGCGCATGGGGATGCTCACCATCTGGTCGCAGAGCGTCTGCTGTTCGGTGGTCAGGCCCTCGCGTTCGCTGCCCATCAGCAGCACCGTCCGGTCGCCGTAGGACGCCTCGCGGTAGGTCGAGGGCGCCCGGTCGGACGCGCCGACAACGGTCGCGCCCTCGGTACGGACCCACGTCGCGAACGCCTCGAACGTGGCGCGCACGAGGCGGCGCGAGAACACTGCGCCCATACTCGCGCGCATCGCGGCGGGGTCGTACGGGTCAGTGCTGGAATCGAGCAGGATGACGCCCTCGGCGTCGGAGCCGTCGCAGGTGCGCAGGATCGTGCCGAGGTTTCCGGGATCCGCGACCGAGGCCAGTGCCACCCACCGGTTGCCCTCGGCGAGACGCACATCCGGCAGCGAGAGCCACTGCTGGCGCACGATCGCGCCGAGGCCCTGCGGGCCGTCGCGATCGGAAAGCGAGCGGAACACGGCACCGCTGACTTCCATGATCTCGATGCCGTCGAGGCGCGCGCCCTCGACGGCGTCGCGCGCGAAGTCACTGCTCAGGAGGTCGGGCGCGACGACGAGGGTGTCGACGGGGGCGTTGAGCTGCAGCGCCTCCACGGTGGGGCGGATGCCCTCGACCCACGCGAGGCCGGTGTGATCGCGCTCACGGCGCGCGCGCAGAGAGCGCACCAGCTTGACGCGCGCGTTGCCGGTGCTGGTGATCAGGGCGCTCCCCGGTGGCATGGGAGCGGTCGTCCTACACGCCGACAGCGGCGAGGAGGCGTGCCTGCTCGTCCGCCGCGACCGCATCGATCAGCGGGTCGAGCTCGCCGTCGAGCACGCGCGGGATGCCGTGCGTTGTCAGGTTCACGCGGTGGTCGGTGATGCGATCCTGCGGGAAGTTGTACGTGCGGATCTTCTCCGCGCGGTCGCCGGTGCCCACCTGCGCCTTGCGGTTCGAGGCCTGCTCGGCGTCCTGCTTCTGGCGCTCCATGTCGTAGATGCGCGCGCGCAGCACAGCCTCGGCCTTCGCGCGGTTCTTCGACTGCGATCGCTCGTCCTGGCACTGCACGACGATGCCCGTGGGGTTGTGCGTCATGCGCACGGCGGTGGCGACCTTGTTGACGTTCTGACCGCCCGCGCCGCCCGAGTGGAAGATGTCGATACGGACGTCGTCCCAGTTCAGGTCGACCTCCACCTCGTCCACCTCGGGCATCACGGCGACCGTGGCGGTGGAGGTGTGGATGCGGCCCTGCGTCTCCGTGCTGGGCACGCGCTGGACGCGGTGCACGCCGGACTCATACTTCATGCGCGAATAGGCGCCCTTGCCGTGGACCTCGAAGGTAATTTCGCGGTAGCCACCGGCCTCGTTCACGCTGGTGTTCAGGACCTCGGTCTTCCAGTTCTGGCGCTCGGCGTACCGCTGGTACATGCCGAAGAGGTCGGCCGCGAACAGCCCGGCCTCGTCGCCGCCGGTGCCGGCACGGATCTCGATGATCACGTCGCGCTCGTCGGCCTTGTCGGTGGGAAGCAGCGCGATCTGCAGGTCGTGCTCCAGTCGCGCCATCTCGGCCTCGAGCCGCTCTGCCTCGGTGCGCCCGAACTCACGCATGTCCGCGTCCGCGTCGCCGAGGAGCGCGCGCGCCTCCGCGAAGTCGTCCTGCGCCTGTCGGTACTTGCGGTAGAGGGCGACGACCTTCTCGCTCTGGGAGCGCTCGCGCGCGATCTCCTCGACGCGGCGGTGATCCGCCAGCACGTCGGGGTCGGAGAGGAGCCGGGTCAACTCCTCGAAGCGCGCTTCGATCTCGGCCAGTCGTTCGAACATGGGTACAGGTTACCAGCGGGTGGAGTTAGGCGCGGTCGGTGAGCGATGGGCCGAGGCTGCCGAGGTCTGCGACCGCGACCGTCCGCTGCTCTTCGTCGCCGCGCAGGGGCTTGAGGACGACCGTGCCGGCCTCGGCCTCCGCGTCGCCGACGATGAGCGCGTAGCGAGCGCCGGAGACGCCGGCACCGCGCATCGCGGCCTTCATCGAGCGGCCGGGCAGGCCGTTGCGCACCGAGATGTCCGCGCGCCGGAGGATCGCTGCGGCCTGCGCCGCTGCGGCGGCACCGCGATCGCCGAGCGGGATCGTGACGACGTCCGGCGCGCTCTCCTCGGTCGGGCCGAGGCCGCGCTCCCGCATGTTCAGCGCGATGCGCTCGATGCCGGTCGCGAAGCCGACCGCCGGGGTCGCGGGGCCACCGAGGACCTCGATCAACCCGTCGTAGCGGCCACCCGCGCCGATCGTGGACTGGCCACCCGCGCCGGGCGGCTCGACCTCCCACACGGTGCGCGCGTAGTAGTCCAGCCCGCGCACGATGCGCGGGTCGATCTCGTACTTGATGCCGAGCGCGTCCAGGTGCGCCTTCACGGCCTCGAAGTGCTCGGCGTCCTCCGGCGAGAGGTAGTCGAGGATGCTCGGCGCGCTGAGGACGGCGACGTGCCCCGCGTCCTCCTTGGAGTCGAGGATGCGCAGGATGTTCGTCTCGAAGCGTCGCTGCGAGTCGCGCGACAGCGTTTCGAGGTGCGGGATGAAGTGTGCCTCTAGCACCTTCGCGAAGTTGCGACGCGTCTCCGCGGTGCCGATGGAGTTGATGCGAAGCACGAGGTCGTCGCCGAAGCCGAGCTCGCGGTAGAGCGTCAGCTGCAGGTCGATCAGCTCTGCGTCGGCGGCGGGCGAGTCGGTGCCGATCGCCTCGACACCGAACTGGTGCAGCTGGCGGTAGCGCCCGGCCTGCGGGCGGTCGTAGCGGAAGAACGGGCCGAAGTAGAACAGCCGCACGGGCTGCGGGCGGCTCGACATCCCGTGTTCGATGTAGGCGCGGCAGGCGGCAGCGGTGCCCTCCGGCCGGAGCGCGAGGCGGTCGCCGCCCCGATCCTCGAAGAGGTAGACCTCCTTCTGCACGATGTCGGACTCATCGCCCGCGGTGTGCAGGAAGACGGAGGCGTCCTCCACGATCGGCGTCTCGATGGCGCGGTAGTCGTACAGGCGCGCGACGCGCTCCGCGGTGTCGCGGATGAAGCGCCAGAGTTCCGAGTCCTCGGGCAGGGTGTCGTGCATGCCGCGGGGGGCGCGAGGTGAAGCCATGGGGGGAGTCTACGGACGCCCCGTGGCCCGGGCAATGATTGTCGGAGATGGGCGTGGCGCGCCGAACGGCCCGGAGCGGGGCGAGGTCGTATACTCGCGCTTATGGTCGTCTCGAAGCCGCTGCCTGCCGGCGCCACGGAGCTGCTCGAAGAGGCCGCCGGGTATCTCCCACCCGACCGCGTCGAGCAGGTGGAACGCGCCCTCGAGTACGCGATCGAGAAGCACGAGGGCCAGAAGCGCCGCTCTGGCGAGCCCTACGTCATCCATCCCATCGCCGTCGCTCGCCTCTGTGCCGAGTTGCACATGGACGCGCCTACCCTGGCCGCCGCGCTGCTCCACGACACGATCGAGGACTGCGGGGTTACGCCGGAGCAGCTTCGATCCAAGTTTGGCCCGGACGTCACGCTCCTCGTCGAGGGCGCGACGAAGATCGAGAAGCTCCCCGACCGCTCGATGGACGCGGAGCAGGCCGACGCCGAAACGCTCCGCAAGATGTTCCTCGCGATGGCGGAGGACGTGCGCGTCGTCATCGTGAAGATGGCCGACCGGCTGCACAACATGCGGACGCTGGAGCATCTGGGCAGCAGCCGCCAGCAGGCGCTCGCCCGCGAGACGATGGACATTTACGCCCCGCTCGCGTCGCGCCTCGGCGTGTGGCAGTTCAAATGGGAGCTGGAAGACCTCGCGTTCCGGTACTTGGAGCCCGAGACGTATCACCGCGTCGCCAGCATGGTCGCCTCCCGCCGCTCGGAGCGTGAGCGCTACGTGCGCCAGCTGGAGACCGAGCTCAAGGAGATCCTCGCGGCGGCCGGCGTCACCGCCGAGGTCACCAGCCGGGTGAAGCACCTCAAGTCCATCGCGGAGAAGATGCAGCGCTACGCCGAGCAGGGCCGCTCCTTCGACCAGATGCGCGACCTCCTCGCACTCCGCGTGTTCGTCGAGACGATCGCCGACTGCTACAACGCGCTCGGCGTGGTGCACCAGCACTGGCGCCCGATCCCCGGCACCTTCGACGATTACATCGCGAGCCCGAAGGAGTCGCTGTACCAGTCGCTGCACACGAGCGTCCTCGGCCCCGACATGCGCCCGTTCGAGGTGCAGATCCGCACCTACGAGATGCACCAGGTCGCGGAGTACGGCGTCGCGGCGCACTGGCAGTACAAGGCCGACGCCGGCGGCAAGCGCGACACCCAGTACGAGGAACGCATGGCGTGGCTGCGCCACCTCCTCGAATGGCAGCAGGAGGTCTCCGGCACGGAGGACTTCCTCGAGTCCGTGCGGATGGACGTCTTCCGCGACCAGGTCTTCGTGCACACGCCGAAGGGGGCAGTGCGCGTGCTGCCCGCCGGCTCCACGCCGATCGACTTCGCGTTTCGGATCCACACGGACCTCGGCTACAACTGCGTGGGCGCGAAGGTGAACGGCAAGATGGTGCCGCTGAACACCGTGCTCAAGAACGGCGATGTGATCGAGATCATTCGGTCGCGCGTCCAGAAGGGGCCGTCCCGCGACTGGCTGATCCCGTCGCTCGGCTACCTCGGGTCGAGTCACTCGCGCCAGAAGGTGCGCCAGTGGTTCCGCCGCGAGCACCGCGACGACAACGTGGACAAGGGACGGGAAATCCTCGAGCGCGAGGTGCGCCGCCTCGGGCTGGAGCGCGCGCCGAGCGACCTCGCGAAGCAGATGGGCTATGACGGGGCGCGCGACCTGTACGCGGCCCTCGGCTCGGGCGACCTCGGCGTGCAGAAGCTGATGAACCAGCTCGCGGGGTACGTGCCGCAGGCCGAAGCCCCGAAGCTCTCCGCCTCGACGATCGAGGTCGAGCGGGGCGCGCCGGGCGTGCGCGTGCTGGGCACGGGCGGCCTCCACGTCCAGCTCGCGAAGTGCTGCCGCCCGCTGCCCGGTGACCCGATCATGGGCTACGTCACGCGCGCGCGCGGCGTCACCGTGCATCGCGCTGACTGCCGCAGCGCGCACTGGGATCGCGATGCCGCTCGCGTGGTCGAGTGCGACTGGGGGCCGGGCGGGTCGTCCGTCTACAGCGCGTCTGTCGAGGTGCTCGCGTGGGATCGCGTCGGACTGCTGCGTGACATCACGGCGATCATCGCCGGGCACGGGGCGAACATGGTCGGCCTGCGCACTCTTGAGCATGACGACCGGACGGTGACCGTGGAGGTCACGATCGAGACCACCGGCGGCGCGCAGTTCGCCCAGTTGCTCGCGCACCTGGACGGCGTGCGCGGCGTCATTTCCGTGCGGCGGTCGGGTAGCGGCGCGTGAAGGTCATCGAAACGTCGCGCCTCTCGCTGCGGCTCATCTCGCTCTCCGACCTTGAGAACATCCACCGCTTGCTCTACGCCGACCACGAGGTCGCCGTGCCGTGGATCGGCCACGTGGTGTCGCTCGCGGGTGTCAGCTCCCCGAATGGCCTGCTCTCTCAGATCGCGCGCGAGGCGGACGAGCCGGGCCTCCTCGCCGTCGAGCGGGCCGCCGACTATGCCCTGATCGGAGTCGCGGGCATCCGGGCGCTCCGTCGTGCCTCGGATCGGGAGCGCTTCGAGCCGCGATCCCCGCAGGACGCGATCGGCGCCGTCGAGGGGCGCGTCGAGGGCGAACTGGTGGTCGCTCTCGGTCGCGCGCACTGGAACCGTGGCTATGGCGCGGAGGCGGCGGGCGCGGTCATCTCGCTGGGCATCAACTCGCTCCGCTGCACGCGCATCGTGGCCTCGGTCGGGCCGGCGAACGACCGCGGGCTGAAGCTCCTGCGTCGCCTCGGCTTCCGCGTGGAGCCGAACCAGCGCGCCGACCCGGACTCGGGGTCGAGCCTGCCGGGCGTGATTGGTTTCCTCGACGCCGCGACGCGCTGACCGGCCTTCCGCGCCGCCGCCTCGTTGACAACCCGACTCCTGACGGACACGATTCGCCCACACTTGGACGCACGGTCGTGAGGCAACCGCGGATGCTGAGTCGCGCTCGCGCTGATCGAAGCCCCACCCCTCGTCCCGCCCCGGCCCTCCGCGCGTGACCGCCGACCCGCTCTCCGAGCGCGGCCCCTCCTGCGTCCGCACCGGCGCCCTCCGGGGCATCGAGGGCATCGCGGTCGACGTGGAAGTGGACATCGGCAGCGGGCTGCCCGCGTTCAACATCGTGGGGCTCCCGGACGCCGCTGTGCAGGAGGCGCGCGAGCGTGTGCGGGCGGCGATCCGCAACTCCGGCTTCGAGTTCCCGCTGCGCCGGATCACCGTGAACCTCGCGCCGGCCGACGTGCGCAAGGAGGGGCCGGTCTATGACCTGCCCATCGCCGTCGCGATCCTCGTGGCGTCAGGGCAGGTGCCCGATCGCTTCGGGTCGGACGTCGCGCTGTTCGGCGAGCTGTCGCTGGACGGGCGGCTGCGCCACGTCGCCGGTGTGCTCCCGTTCGTCGCGATGTGCCTCGCCGAGGGCATCGGCACCGCGATCGTGCCTGCCGAGGATCTCCAGGAGGCGTCGGTCGTCTCCGGCATCCGCGTGCTCGGCATCGAGACGCTCGCTCAGGCCGCCCTCGATCCGTCGCTGTGGGAAGCGCGCGAGCCGGTCGTGACGGCCGCCTCGACGCTCTCGAACCCGCACGACCTCGCGGTGGTGCAGGGGCAGGAGCACGTGAAGCGCGCCCTCGAGGTCGCCGCCGCTGGCGGACATAACGTCATGATGCAGGGGCCGCCAGGTTCCGGGAAGACGCTGCTCGCGCGCGCCATGCCGGGCCTCCTCGCGCCGCTCACCCCGCCCGAGGCGATCGAGGTGTCGAAGATCTACTCGGTGGCGGGGCTGCTCAGTCGTGACCGCCCGCTGCTGGGCGAGCGGCCGTTCCGGTCGCCGCACCACACGATCTCCCACGCGGGTCTGGTGGGGGGCGGCACGAACATCCGCCCGGGTGAGATCTCGCTGGCGCACCGCGGCGTGCTGTTCCTCGACGAGTTCCCCGAGTTCGGCGCCGCGGCGCTCGAGGCCCTGCGCGAGCCGCTGGAGGCCGGCGCGATCACGATCTCGCGCGCCCGCGGCTCGGTGGCGTTCCCGGCGCGCTTCCTGCTCGTCGCCGCGATGAACCCGTGCCCGTGTGGCTACTACGGCGACTCCCTTCGGTCGTGCTCATGCCCGGACGGGGCCGTCTCGCGGTACCAGCGGCGCGTGTCCGGCCCGCTGATGGATCGCCTCGACATCTTCGTGGAGGTGCCACGCGTCGAGTTCAGCGAGCTGACCGGCGAGGCGACAGGCGAGCCCTCGGCGGTGGTGCGCGAGCGCGTGATCGCCGCGCGGGCGCGACAGGCGGAGCGGCTGAAGGACTCGCCCGCCGTCACGAACTCCGAGATGGGGCCGCTGGAGGTGCGCCGCTACTGCCAGGAGCCGCTGGTGCCCGCCGCCCAGCCGCTGCTTGCGGCGGCGATGGAGCAGTTGGGCCTGTCCGCGCGCGCATTCCACCGCGTGCTGAAGGTAGCGCGCACGATCGCCGACCTCGCGAACTCCGATGCGATCGAGACGGTGCACCTCGCCGAGGCGATCCAGTACCGGCGGCGCGGCGCGGACTAGCGACCCGCTCCGGTTACGCGCCGAGCGCGGCGCGAAACCACTCGATGCGCTTCAGCAGGACGCCCGGCCCGCCGATGAGCCGGAGGGGGGCCGAGGCCTGCGCGGTGAAGTCCAGCGTCGGGACGGGCGCCGGGCGGACGCCATCGCCGAGGCCCAGCGCGGTGGCGAGGTCGATCGCCCGGCGGAGTGCGTCGGCCAGCGGCCCACCGCCGACCTCGTGCCCCGCGATCGCGCTTGCGATCTCCTCGGGCAGCCCCCACGCGAGGGCGACGCCGCCGCCGAACGAGGCGTGGTCGATATTCAACTGCGAGATCTCGGCTTCGACGACCGGCACACCACGCTGCACGAGCCGCACGACGCGGGCGTAGCGACGAGGCTGCTGCGCCGCCAGTACCAGCCGCCCGATGTCATGCAGGATGCCGGTGGTGAACGCCATGGGACGGATCTCGGCAAGCGTCGGGTCCGCGCCGCAAGCGGCCTCGGTCAGCAGCGCGACCGCGAGCGTGTGCCGCCAAAGCGCGTCGATGTCGATCTCGGATCGTTCGAGCGCGGTGCCGCCGGAGTCCTGCAGCAGCGTGGCGAGGATCAAGCCGCGGCTGTCGTCGACCCCGAGGCGCACGAGGGCGTCAGCGGTGCGATGGACGCGATCCGCGGGCGAGGAGGCCGCCGAGTTGGCGGCCCGCAGCAGGGTGGCGGTGAGCGCGGGGTCACCCTCGGCGACGGCTGCCACCTCTGCGAGCGAGACGTGGGGCTGCAACAGCAGCGACAGGGTGTGCGCTCGCGCCGCCGGAAGCGGCGGGATCGCGAATGTGGTGTCGAGGGTCATGATGCGCCTTCCTCGTGAGAGGCCGCCGTCGGGCGGGCGTCTCCAGCGAGATCATCGGCACGCGCGGATCGCGCCCTCGCGCGTGGGCTGGCGGTCAGTTGAAGGCGGGGTGCGGATTCGCTGACGCGACGAGGTGCCTCGGGCCGGATCGGAGCGTGACCGCGCGCCGGGTGATGCGGCATAGTGTCGCCATGGCCGAACCGCTCGCCCAGCTCCTCCCGTTCCGCATCGAATTCAGCCCACGGGCGCTCGATGACATGCGACGGCGCATCGAGGACTTCCGCTGGCCCGACATCGGCTACGACAGCGGCTGGACGACGGGCACACGCGACACCGTCCTGCGCGACCTGGTGCGGTACTGGCTCGTCGAGTTCGACTGGCTCGCTGTGCAGACGCGGCTGAACCAGCGCGCGCACCTCCGTGGCGACATCGAGGGCGAGGCGATGCACGCGATGGTCGCGGCCGGCCCGGCGGCCGAGCACCGGACGCCGCTGCTGCTGATCCACGGCTGGCCGAATACCTTCGCGGACTTCATCGACGTCGCCTCGCTGCTCGCCGCGCAGGATGAGAGCGGGCTCGCGTTCGACGTCGTCGTGCCGTCGCTCCCCGGGTTCGGCTTCTCCAGCCCGCCTCGTACGCCCGGACTGCACCCGGGTCGGATCGCGGATCGGCTGCACACGCTGATGCGGAGCCTGGGCTACGAGCGTTACGGGGTGCAGGGCGGCGACTGGGGCGCGATCATCGGTACCGCGCTCGCGCTCCGGCACCCGGAGGCGGTGGTCGGCCTCCACCTGAACCATGCCCCCAACCGGACGCTGCCGCCCGGTGGCGAACCGCTGTCCGAGGTCGAGCGTGCGTACCTCGACGGACAGGCGGCGATGCGCGCTGAGGAGGCCGGGTACGTGGCGATTCAAGGGTCTCGGCCGCAGACGCTGGGCTACGGGCTCAACGACTCCCCTGTGGGGCTGCTGGCCTGGATGCTGGAGAAGTTCTGGGCGTGGAGCGACCACGGCGACGACCTCTGGAGCGGCGGCATCGGTCGCGACCAGGTTCTGACGGACGTGACGCTCTACTGGCTCACCGGCACGGCGCTGTCCTCGTCCCGCATCTACTACGAGCGCGCCCACACCGCCGAGGCGTTCCTCGATGGGTTCGTGCAGGCGCCGACGGCGTTCCTGCGGTTCCCGCGTGAGCCCTGGGCCGCGCCGCAGGAGCTCATCGCGCGGTCGTACCACCTGCTGCAGTACACGCAGGCGAGCGCGGGGGGGCACTTCGCGGCGATGGAGCAGCCGGAGCTGCTGGCGAGCGACGTGCGGGGGTTCTTCGGACGGCTTGGGTAGCGGGAAACGCGACCGCGAACGATGAGGCGGCCCGTTCTGGCGCGACCTCGGGCGCATCCGTACACTGGAACCCACGCCCTCGTAGCTCAGGGGATAGAGTACCGGCCTCCGAAGCCGGTTGCGCAGGTTCGAATCCTGCCGGGGGCACCATTGTGACCGCACGCGCCGGGCCCGCCGGGCGACCTCCACGGGGCGCCGCGGGCGGCGGCGCGGCACGGGAGGACGCCGAGTGACCCAGGAGCGCCGACAGGACGAGCGACGACGTCGCCGTCTCGCACGCCAGCAGCAAAAGCGCCAGGGACGTCCCGTTCGCGTGGACGGCCCGGTCAATGACATCGAGTTCGGGGGCGTGATGGGCTGGTTCCAGCGGAACACGAAGTGGGTGTTCCTCGCCGTCATCATCCTGTTCATCGGCGGTGGCGTCGGGAGCAGTTTCTACACGCCGTCCGCGCCCCCGGCGCCGACGCCCAGCGCCACGCCGAGCGCGACCGCCAGCTCGACGGCCAGCGCGACGCCGACGGCCTCGCCGACGCCGACGCCGGATCCCTCGATCCAGCGCATCTACACGGCCGCGCCGGCGATGAACCTGGATCCAAACAAGAAGTACAGCGCGGTGATCAAGCTCCAGAAGGGCGGCGAGGTTCGCCTCGACCTGCTCGCGAAGGAAGCGCCGCAGGCGGTCAACAACTTCGTCTTCCTCGCGAAGAACCGCTTCTACGACGGCCTGACGTTCCACCGCGTACTGCCGGGCTTCGTCGCACAGGGCGGCGACCCGCAGGGCACTGGCGTGGGTGGCCCCGGCTACACCATCCCGCAGGACAAGAACTCAATCCCGTTCGAGGCCGGCGTGGTCTCGATGGCCAAGTCGCCGGCGACGCCGACCGTCACCAGCGGATCGCAGTTCTTCATCACGCTGGCGCCCACGCCGAACCTGCAGGGCGACTTCGCCGTCTTCGGCAAGGTGACCTCGGGCATGGATGTGGTCCAGAAGATCACGCCGCGTGATCCGACGCAGAAGTCGCAGCCGGCCAGCGACATCATTGCCAGCATCCAGATCATCGAAGGGAACTAGCCGCATGGCTGCTCGCCAGTACGACGCTCCTCCGCCCATGACCATCGACGCCAACGGGCGCTACGCGGCTGTCCTGAAGACGGACAAGGGTGACATCACGGTCCGGCTCATGCCCGAGATCGCGCCGATCACCGTCAACAACTTCGTCTTCCTCGCGCGCGAGGGGTTCTACGACGGCTGCACGTTCCACCGCGTCATCCCCGGCTTCGTCGCGCAGGGCGGCGACCCGACGGGCACCGGTCGAGGTGGCCCCGGCTACCGCTTCCAGGACGAACTGACCCCGACCCCCTTCGAGCAGGGCGTCGTGGGCATGGCGAACGCGGGCCCGGGCACCAACGGCTCGCAGTTCTACATCATGCTGGACGCGGCACCTCACCTGACCGGGCGCTACACCGCCTTCGGCAAGATCGAGGCCGGCCTGGAGAACGCGCTGGCGCTCCGCACCCGTGACCCCGAGTCCGACCGCGAGCCCGGCGACCACATCCTCTCGGTGGAGATCATCGAGGGCTAACCCCCGGCCCTGCGGGCCCGAATCACATTCAGAAGCAGCCCTCCGCAGCCGATAGTGCTGACGGAGGGCTGCTTCTATGTACGGCCTGATCGTTCAGTTCGCCATGGCGTGGGAATCGAGTGACCGGGAGCCGCTGTGCTCGCGGTGGTTCGCCGTGCCCGGCGACGGGCGTGCGGGCCTGAAGGCCGAGGCGATCCTGTCAGGACGAGGTGGAGCGCCGGTTCGGCGGGCTGCCTAGGAGCCGCAGGGGGGTGTTCAGGAGCCTCGACGGGCCGCGGCTCGCCGCTCGACGAACGCCATGATGGCGAACGACGGGACGAAGCAGAGGAACGCGATGAGCGAGGGAAGCAGCCAGCCGCCAATCAGAAGCAACAGTCCAATCGCCAGGGCGAAGGACATGCCGAGGATCGAGCCGATCCGGGCAACGAGCACATAGGGGGGAAGTCCGTCTGGCATGTGGCTGAACAGCATCCTAGCAAGGGCGCTCGACGCGGGCAATGCGGTACCCCGGCCGCGGCTGCTGGCTGCCGTGCTACGCGCGTGGCGTCGAGGTGGCGCCGTGCGCACGCTCGCGATGCTGACGGTCTGTGGTCTGCTTCTCGCCGGCGTGCCGATGCCGCTGAACGGCCTGCTCCTCCCCATCTCCATGCTCTTCATCGGCGAGGCTGAACTGTCGCTCCAGCGGACCGTCACCGCGCCGCCGTGGCACCTGATCGGCTGGCGGCTGCTCAATACGCTGATCGCGTCCGCGACGCTCCTGACCATTCATGGCGAGGGGTGGATCGCGACTTCGGCGCTCGGGCTGTTCATCGTCAGTTGCTCGGGCGTGGTCGGCGGCGCGGGGCTGGCGAGGATGACCGGCGTCGCCGCAGCCGCGAACCTCAGTCTGCCGGTGCTGGTGGCGTGGCTGCTCGGCCGGCCGGACTTCTTCGTGACCGACACGAAGGACGTTCTGGTGTCAGTGGTCGTATTCCCCGCGCTGGCGCTCTTGCTGCAGCTCCGGTCGCGCCGGCTCGTTGAGGCGCGCGAGGTGCTGAGCAACACCGTCGCCGAGCTGGAGCACACCCAGATCGACCTGCGCGCTTCCGAGCAGCGGCTGCAGGAGTGGAACCAGGAGCTCAACACCGCGATCGAGGCCCAGACGGCCCAGCTCGAGGAACGCAACCGCTACCTCTCGATCATCAATGCCGTCTCCTTCGCACTCGCCGAGCCGATGGACGACTTCCGCTCGCTGGAGCGCGCCTCGCGTCTGGTCGCACGGCTCATGGGTGCTCGAGGGGCGCAGGCCGTGCATCGGATGGGGACCGGGCAGGGCGCCCACCTGTTTGTGACGGTCGCGCCGGAGGATGTGCATGCGCCGCGCCTGCCGGAGTCGCTGCTGCGACGGGTCGCCGAGACCGGCACGCCGGTAATCTCCTCGATGCCGGGCGACGAGGCGCTCCCGGATCTCGGTGAGCCGTACGCCGTCGTGCCGATCGCCGCGCGCGGTCACGTGTCCGGTGCGTTTGCGCTGACGGGCACGGGGAGCCTCGGGTGGGCGGACCAGGAGCGCCACCTGCTGCTCCTGATCGGTCGCGAGATGGGTGTGGCGCTGGAGAACATGCGCCTCTATCGCGATGCCATCGACCGCGTGAAGCGCGAAGAGACTGCGGGCGGCGCAGCGCGCCTGCTGGACGTCCCGAACCACCGCGAGCACGCCGTGCACCAGGCGCTGGAGCTGGTGGGCACGGCCCTCGACGCGTGGGACATCGCGCTCGTGACGATCGAGGATGAGGCAGCGCCACCCGCGATCTTCTCCTCACTGCGCGGCGAGACGGCGGACGGGGATTGGCTGACGCCGATCCTCGGCACGCTGCCGGGCGTGGTGCAGGGGCAGCAAACGCCGGTGATTCTCGGCTCCGGTGGCGAGACCCCGTTGTCGGAGACGCTGGAGGAGCGCGGTATCGGCACGCTGGTGTTGGTACCGGTGGTGTCCATGCGTGGCTCCAGCGTCCTGCCGCAGCGCGACGCGGGCGCTCAGGCCCCGCAGGCGAGCTTCCAGCGGGTCATCAGCGGGATGATCGTCGTGGCGATCGAGGCAGGCGTCCCGTGGCGGCCGGCCTCCAGCGAACTGGTGTCGAGCTTCGCGTACTCGCTCGCGCGGCGCCTTGAGAGCGATGAGCTCGTGGCGCTTCAGCAGCAGCGGATCCGCGAGCTGACCGGCCTCGCCGACGTGGCGCGCACCATGCAGTCCGGCGCGGACGTTGACCGCCTGTACGCAGGGTTCGCGCACGCGCTCACGGGCCTGCTGGAGTTCGATCGGATCTACATCGCGCGCATCGATGAGTTCGGCCAGGTTGCCTCTGCGCCGTCCTTCGCGCGGGGCGGGGTACGCGAGGATCGCGAGTTCATCGCGGAGGACGCGACCATCTTCGGCGCGTAAGTCCCCGGGAGGTACCTGCCCTGTCCGTGCGGTCGTATCCGAATGGAGAGGTGTGGTCGGGGCACACAGATTCGAACTGTGGGCCTCTGCGTCCCAAACGCAGCGCTCTGCCAGGCTGAGCTATGCCCCGATGACCTCGACGCTAGGCGGCGCTCCGGTGCGCGTCAACCGCGCGAGGATGCTGCCTAGTCGGTGCGGCGCGCGACGCCGCGGATCTCTTCGATGCGATCGACGCCCTCGGCCGCGCACCACTCCTCGATCTCACGCAGGATGTTCCACGGCGCTGCGGGGTCGAGGAAGGTTGCCGTGCCGACCTGCACGGCGGTGGCGCCAGCCATGATGAACTCGACGGCGTCGAGGCCGGTCATGATGCCGCCGGACGCGACGACCGGGATGTCCACCACGGACGAGGACAGGAACACGTTGCGCATCGCGATCGGCTTCACGGCGGGGCCGGAGAGGCCGCCGAAGCCGTTGGCGATGACCGGGCGGCGGCGCTTCGCGTCGATCGCCATCGCGGGGATGGTGTTGGTGACGGAGATGGCGTGGGCGCCGGCACGGGCGACCGCCTCGGCGATCGGGCGGACATCGGCGACGCTGGGGGTGAGCTTCACGAGGAACGGGAGCGAGGTGGCACCGGCGACCTCGCGGACGACGGCTGCGGCGTGGTGCGGGTCCTGCCCGAACTCCAGGCCACCCGCCTCGACGTTCGGGCAAGAGATGTTCACTTCGAGGCCGGCGACGCCGGGCACGCCGTCGAGGCGCGCGGCCAGCGTGCCGTACTCCTCCAGCGTGTAGCCCATGATGTTGACGATCGCGGGCACATCCCAGCGCTCCCACACCGGGCAGAGCGTGGAGATGAGCGCGCCCACGCCGATGTTCTGGAAGCCGATGGCGTTGATCATCCCCGCGGCCGTCTCGACGGTGCGGGGTGTCGGGTTGCCCTTGCGCGGCTGGATCGTGGTGCCCTTCGAAATGATCGCGCCGAGCGCGCCGAGGTCGAAGTGCTTCCCGATCTCGATCCCATTGGAGAAGGTGCCGGACGCGGTCATCACCGGGTTGCGGAGCAGCAGCTCAACCTTGTGTCGCGGGGCGAGATTGACCGACAGGTCCACGGGTGTCCTCGGTGATCGCGTGCCAGGGGGAGTCCGCATCCGATGATACGCCCGACGGCTGCGAGGCAGAACGCGAAGCGCCGTTCCGGCGTCGGACGCAAGAACGGCGCCCGTGGGGGCGCCGTTCCTTCAGCGTCGAACCGTCCGCCCCGGGAGGGCGGTGAGGTGGCTAGAACTCGTCGGCGAGGGCTACCTCGGCGACCTTGGACGTCCGCATGCTCGCGCGGTTGGCGTCATTGCGGAGCGTGTTGGTCTGCTCCCACATCACGGACTCGGTGGAGTTGGCGAACGCCTTGACCGCGCCACAGCGCTTGCAGACGCCCTGGCTCTCGCGGCCGTTCGGCTCCTCGATACGCCAGTGGTGCACGCAGGACTTCGCGGCCGCCTTCGGCTGCTCGGTCTGCTCGACCACGGGCTCCTGGGTCTCGGTCGCAGTGCGACTCATCATGACCATCCTTCTTCGCGGTGACGACACCCCGCAGTGAGTAGCCTGTCGTCGCCTCCGCTAGCGCGCCCGGGCGGCCCCCTCAGGTCGTGCCCGGCGCCGGGTCTACTCCCCCGGTTGGTTATGGATCATCCGGCGTTACCGAATCATCGTCAACGTTCTCGTGCTAAATAAGTGCTAAACTTCGCTAATCACTCGTGATCACTTGGTAGATGCACAGTGAAGACCATCCGCCGTCGCGTTTTCGCGCAAGAAGCGGAATCCGTATACTCGACTCAGCACACTAAGCACCGCCGACGGGTATCGCCGAGGCGTCGCTGTCACCAGATGACACCGGCGAGCCGCTCGATACTTCTTCCAACGATCCCGGATCGTGGAAGGTTCCCCCGCCCGTCGCGAGCCGAACAAGACGTAAGGAATTTCAACGTGGTCGACCAGAACGCGGTGATGGCCGCGTTGCAGACCGTTAACGACCCTGAGCTTCATCGCTCCATCGTCGCCCTCAACATGGTCCAGAACCTCGCCGTCGAGGGTGCCAAGGTTCGCTTCGACATCGTCCTGACGACGCCGGCGTGCCCGTTGCGCGCGACGATCGATACGGACGTGCGCGCTGCGCTCGCCCACGTGCCGGGCATCGACGATATCGAGATCGGGTGGGGCGCCGACGTGCGCGCCGCGAGCCGACCCGATGCGCCCCAGCCCGTCGAGGGCGTCCGCAACGTGATCGCCGTCGCCTCCAACAAGGGCGGCGTCGGCAAGTCCAGCGTCTCCGTGAACCTCGCCGTCGCGCTGGCGCAGCTCGGCGCGCGGGTGGGCATCCTGGACGCTGACATCACCGGGCCGAACATCCCGACCATGATGGGCATCGAGGGCGGCATCCTCGCCTCCGGGCAGGAGGGCCTCCACCCGATCGAGGCGCACGGCGTGAAAGCTGTGTCGATCGGGTTCGTGCTGCCGAAGGGCACCCCCGTCGTGTGGCGCGGGCCGATGATCGGTTCCGGCGTCCGCCAGACGCTCCGCGACGTGGACTGGGGCGAGTTGGACTACCTGATCGTGGATCTGCCGCCGGGCACCTCGGACGCGAGCATGACGCTCGCGCAGGAGTGCCTGATCGCGGGCGTGGTGATTGTGTCCAGCCCTTCGAAGGTGTCCGTGGAGGACGCCACGAAGGCCGTGGGCATGTTTGACCGCCTCGGCGTGCCGATCTTCGGCGTCGTCGAGAACATGAGCGGCGATATCTTCGGCCGCGGCGGCGCCGCCGAGGCTGCCGATGAACTGGGCGTCGAGTTCCTGGGTGAGTTGCCCCTCGACGCCGCGATCCGCGAGGGCGGCGATACGGGCGTGCCCGTGGTCGCCGGACACCCGGACAGCGAGATCGCACGATCCTTCATCCACCTGGCCGAGCAGGTAGCCGCGCGCTGCTCGGTGCTCCAGTACGCCGGCGAAGCGGGGGCTGCGTGAGCCTGATCGATGAACTGAATGACGTCTCCGGCGACGGCGGGGGCAGTCCCCGGCCGCGTCGAGGACTGGCCGAATCCATGATCGCCGGCCGTCGCCGCCCCGGTGAGCCGAAGCCCGGCGCTCCCGCCGCGAGCGACGACAAGCCGAAGCCGACCGTCCGCCGACGCCGCTCGAGTGCGGCCGCCGCCGAGGGCGAAGATGCCGCGCCGACCGAGGAAGCCGCGCCGCGTCCCGCGCGCGCGCCTCGTGCGCCGCGCGCCGCTGCTGCGGCCCCCGCGACCGATGAGGCCGAGGCGCCCCCGCGCCGGACTCGTGCGCCGCGCGCTCGTCGTGCCGCCCCGGCCGTCGAGGAATCGGTGACGCCGGACGAGACGCCGACGGACCTGGTCGCGCCGGAGGAGATGCCGGCTGCGCCGGTCGCTCCCGAGACCGCCAGTGCGCCGCTCCCGCCGCTTCCCGCAGTCGAGCCGATCCCCGGCGACGCCTCCGGCCTCGCGACCGAGGTCGGTCGCCTGCGCTCGCTCGTTGAGCAGCAGCGCACCGTCCTCGCGGAGCTGCGGGCCGGCATGCTGACGCTTGGCCAGCAGGTCGACCGCGGCGGCTACCGCCCGCGGCTCGGCATCTTCGTAGACGTGCCGAACCTCATGTACGGCGTGGAGGGCGGCCGCCCGGTGCACATGGGCCGCCTGCTGAACATGCTGCGCGAGGGCCGGCAGCTTGTCCGGGCGACGGCCTACTCGCCGATCTCGGACGACCCGCGCGAGCCGATCGAGCAGCAGAAGTTCGTCGCGCCGTTCGTGCCGTACGACTACCGCATTGTCACGAAGTCGCTGAAGCGCTTCGCGGATGGCTCGATCAAGGGCAACTTCGACGTCGAGATGGCGATCGACATGGTGTCCATGGCCGGTCGCGTGGATGTGATCGCGATCGTCTCCGGCGACGCAGACTTCGCCCGCGCGGTCGAGGCCGTGCAGAACCAGGGCGTGCGTGTGGAGGTGGTCGCCTTCGCGGGCAGCACCTCGCTGGAGATGCGCGCCCTCGCGGATCACTACCTCGAGCTCGGCACGGTGGTGGATCGCATCACCTAGCAGGCATCGACCGCGCCCGTGACGGGGCGTGAATCGAGGTGTCGGTTGGCACGTTCGCGACTCCTCGACCTCGCTCGTCGCGCCATCCCGTACGCCCTGCGGAGGCGCATCCGGTGGATGCGCCAGCTGCGTCGTGAGGGGAGCGCGGCTCACGCGGCACTCGCCGTGTACGAGGGCGCGCCGCGCAACTACCTCGACCTGGTCGTCGACATGGGCGCCCACGTCTACGGGCAGGACAAGGCCGCGTACCTCCTCGGCATCCCGCTGGCGCTCGACTCGCGGGTGATCGTGGAGCTGGGATCCGCGTTCTCGTTCTACGACCTGGGGCACTCGTACGAGTGGTCCGTCGCGCAGCCCTCCGAGTCGGTGAGCACGCGCATCCTCCTCGCCGCCGCACGCCTGCTGGCGATCCGCGGTGTCCAGTCGACCGTCTACTCCGTCGATCTCCGGGATCCGCAGCCGATGCGGCCCCGGCTCGCGCACGACTTTGCGCTGGAGGCGTACCACCAGCCGCAGTTTGGGCAGGATTCCGTGGCATGGCTGCAGCGCTTCGAAGGCACCATCGACGTGCTGTTTTGCGACTCGAAGCACACGTACCGGCAGATCACGGCCGAGCTGGATGCGGCGCTCCCGACGCTCGCCGCGCGGGCCGCAGTGATCGTCGACAACTGCTACACCACGACGCCCGAGGCCGGTGATCCGGTGCCGGGAGGCAAGTTCGCAGCGCTGCAGGAATGGTCGCGCTCGCATCCCGAGTTCAACGCGACATGGACGCAGCGCGACATGCTGATCCTGACGCGCGGCTTCTCGCTCTAGCCTGCCGCTAGTTCCGTGAGTCGTCGGGCGGGGGCGGGACGCTCTCGTCCTCGTCGAACCACGCCGGGCGTCCGCGGGTGCCTCGACCGCTGCGAGGCGCGGGGCCGCTCGCGAGGGCATCGCCCGACAGGATCGCCGCCAGGAACGCGCCCCCGGCGAGGCCGCCGCCGATCGCGAACAGCCAGCCGAGGTACCTCGGCTCCGTGTCGATGATCGTGGCGACGTACCCGCCCACGATCAGGCCGAGCAGGACGAGCAGGTGATGGAGGCGCAGACGCATCGGGGCTCCCCGCGGCTACGCGCTACGCGTACACATCGCGCAGGTCGAACATGGGGCCGTCGTGGCAGACCAGCTTCACGCCGCCCTGCGCCGGGAACACGGCGCAGGAGTAGCAGATGCCCATGCCGCAGGCCATGCGGCCCTCCCACAGCCCCTGCACCGGCTTGCGCAGCCCGGAGTCGCGCAAGGTGCCGAAGAGCGCCTCGAACATCGGCTCTGGGCCGCAGGTGAACGCCTGGTCGCACCACGGCAGCAGACGCGCAAACGGCGCGGTGACGCGACCCTGCTCGCCCAGGCGGCCGTCCTCGGTCGTCACGATCAGCTCCACCGACGGGTGCAGCAGCTCCGCCGGGAAGATCTGCTCCGGGGTACGCCCGCCGAGGATCATTGTGACCTCACGGCCCTGCGCAATGAGCTCGTCGGCGAGCCACACGAGGGGCGCCGAGCCGATGCCGCCGCCGACGAGCAGCATGTGCTCCACGCGCTCGCGCGGCTCGAAGCCGCGGCCCAGCGGCCCGACCATGCGCACGAGGTCGCCGGGGCGGCGATGCGCGAACCAGTCGGTGCCACGTCCCACGACGTCGAACAGCAGCGCGAACTCCGCACGCCGGTCGGTGGTGCGGACACGATGCAGGGAGAGCGCACGGCCGAGCAGCGGATCCGCACCCTCACCGGCGTAGGCCATCACGAACTGGCCTGGCGTCGCGGCGAGCATGTCCGGCGGCGAGACGAACCACAGCAGGTGCGTGTCGCCGTAGAGCCGGACGCTGTCGGTGACCTCGGCGTGGAACGACCTCATGACGTGACCCTTCCGTCCGCGATCGGAGCTCCCAGCAGCAGCGGCCCGACCTCCTCCAGCGTGTGGACGAGGTGCGTCGCGCCCTCGGCGCGCAGGAACGCGGGATCGCGATTGGTGTCGAGCGCGATGACGTGCGCGATCCCAGCATCGCGTGCGCAGCGGACATCGAACTCGGTGTCGCCGACGAACGCGGTGCGCTCCGGCGCAATGCCGAGGACGCCAAGCGCGTGTAGCGCGGCCAGCGGGGAGGGCTTCGCGGCGGCGTTGGGCGTGTCACGGCCGACGACGACGCCGAAGCGGTCGCTCCAGCCCTCGATCTCCACGACCATCCGCGCGCCTTCCTCGACCTTGTTGGTCACGACGCCGAGCACGATGCCCGCGTCCGCGAGGCGTCCGAGGAGCGCGCTGGCTCCCGCGTGCTCAGGCGTGCGCTGGATGTAGCCGTGGTGGTAGAGGCGCAGGTACTCGGCGTTGATGCGCGCGGCCTCCTCGGGCGGGGCGCCGAGTTCCAGCGCGAGCGCCTCCATCGGCGGGCCGATCATCGGAATGAGCGTCGGGACGTCGATCTCGTAGCCGAAGGTGTGCAGCGCCGCGACCATCGCCTCGGCGATCGTCAGGTGGGAGTCGACGAGCGTGCCGTCGAGGTCGAAGAGCACGGCGTCGACGATGCGGCCCGTCATGCAGGCACCCCGAAGAGCAGTGGGAGCACCTGGTCCAGGGAGTCCACCGTGTGCGTGGCACCGGCGGCAAGCAGGTGCGCGGCCGATCGCGTGCCGGTCAAGCCGATGATCACCGGGATGCCGGCGTCTCGCGCGCACGCCGTGTCCGACTCCGTGTCGCCGATGAACGCCGCGCGCTCCGCCGCGATGCCCATGCGGCGCAGGGCCTCGATCGCGGGGTCGGGCGCGGGCTTCGCGTTCGGGACGCTCTCCGCGCAGACGACGGCGCCGAAGCGACCCTCCCAGCCGAACTGCGCGATCTGCACGGCCGTTGAAGCCTCGATCTTGTTGGTCACCATCGCGAACGGGATGCCACGATCGCCCAGCGCGTCGAGCAGCGCCTGTGCGCCGGGGAACGGCTGCACGTCGGCGCGTCGAGGGCCGGCGTGCACGAAGTAGCGCTGCCGCATGCGCTCGACCTGGTCGGCGCTGATCGTGCCGACGAGGATCTCGATCATCTCGGGGAGCGGCACGCCGAAGACCTCGCGGATCTGCTCCGGGGTGACGGTGAAGCCCTCCTCGGCGAGCGTGTCGATGATGCTCGCGGTGATCATCGGCTCGGAGTCGGCGAGGGTGCCGTCGCAGTCGAACAGCACCGCCTCGATCGGGAGTGGGCTCACGCCGATGCTCCGTCGCGGTACTCCACCAGCGGCTTCACGTTGTAGTCGTCCGGTGCCGCGAGCGCCTCGATCGCCGCGCGCGCGGTGTCGAGCGACGTGAAGCAGGGGATGCGCATCTCCGTCGCGTTGCGGCGGATGTGGAAGCCGTCACGCCGCACCTCGGTGCGACCGCCCTCCAGCGTGTTGATCACGGCGCCGACGGAGCCGTCGCGGATCACATCGACGACGTTCGGGTGGCCTTCGAGGAGCTTCGTCACCTCGGTCACAGGCATGCCCAGGTCCCGGATCATCGCCGCGGTGCCCTCGGTCGCGTACAGCGGGCAGCCGGCCGCGTGCAGCAGATGTACGAGCGGCGTGGCCTCGGCCTTGCTCTGGCGCGACAGCGACAGCAGCACCGGCGTGCCCGGACGCACCTCCAGGTCGCTCGCGATCATCGCCTTGCGCACGGCGGCGTCGAAGGTGTGGTCGATGCCCATCACCTCGCCGGTCGACTTCATCTCGGGGCCGAGGAAGGTGTCGACGCCGATCAGCTTCGCCATCGAGAACACGGGCGCCTTCACGGCGACGAGGTCACGCTCGGGCCAGAGGCCGCCAGAGTAGCCCTGATCCTTCAGTGACTTGCCGAGCATGATGTTCACCGCGAGCTGCACCATGGGCACGCCCGTCACCTTCGAGAGGAACGGGACGGTGCGCGAGGAGCGCGGGTTGACCTCGATCACGAACACGCCCGGGCCGTCCGGCTGCGCGCTGGGCGCGATCACGAACTGCACGTTCATCAGGCCGCGCACGCCCAGGGCGAACGCCATCCGCGTGGTGTAGTCGATGATCGCGGCGCGCTGATCGGGCGTGAGCCGCTGTGGCGGGTACACCGCCATCGAGTCGCCCGAGTGCACGCCCGCGCGCTCGATGTGCTCCATGATGCCCGGGATCAGCACCTGCTCGCCGTCGCAGATCGCGTCCACCTCGAGCTCGGGTCCGTCGAGGTACTTGTCGATGAGCACCGCGCCGGTGTTCTCCGCGAGCGCCGCGCCGAAGTAGCGGCGCAGCTCGCCCGGATCCTGCACGACCTCCATCGCACGGCCGCCGAGGACATAGGACGGGCGCACCAGCACGGGGTACTGGATCGCCGCAGCGGTCGAGAGTGCATCTTCCAGCGTTCGCACGCCCGCGCCCGGCGGCTGCGGGATGTCGAGGCTGGACAGGATCGCCTCGAAGCGCGCGCGGTCCTCCGCGAGGTCGATCGTCTCGGCGGAGGAGCCGGCGATCGGCAGCCCTGCCGTGTGCAGCGGGCGCGCCATGTTCACTGCGGTCTGCCCGCCGAACTGCACGATCGCAGGCGGCGCTTCGCCATCGAGCGACTCGTTCTCCAGTAGGTCGCGCACGGACTCCTCGTCCAGCGGCTCGAAGTACAGGCGGTCCGAGGTGTCGAAGTCCGTCGACGCCGTCTCGGGGTTCGAGTTGGCGAGGATCGAGAGAACCCCGGCCTCCTGCAGCGCGCGCGCCGCGCGCACGGAGCAGTAGTCGAACTCAATGCCCTGTCCGATGCGGATCGGGCCAGAGCCGATCACGAGCATCCGCTCGCGGTCGGTGTCGGGCAGCGCCTCGTTCTCCTCCTCGTAGGTCGAGTAGAAGTAGGGCGTCACGGCATCGAACTCGGCGGCGCAGGTGTCCACCATCTTGTACGCAGGACGGATGCCCCACTCGTCGCGCAGTGCGCGCACTTGCTCGGGCAGCCGGTCGGCGAGCGTCGCGATGTCGCGGTCGCTGTAGCCGAGGCGCTTCGCCTGCCGCAGCAGCGTCGGCGTCAGCTCCTCGGACAGCAGGCGGCGCTCCATCGCGATCAGGCGCGCGAAGCGGTCGAGGAACCACGGGTCGACGCCGCAGTCGAGGGCGACCTCCGTGGGCGTGCGGCCTCGACGGATCGACGCGATCAGCGCCCAGATGCGCTCGTCGGTCGCGTCGAGGGGCGGCGTGTCGCCCCACTCCGGGTGCTCCCAGAGAATGCTGCGCTGGCCGAACTCCAGCGACCGGATCGCCTTCTGCAGCGCGCCCTCGAAGGTGCGATCGATCGCCATGACCTCGCCGGTCGCCTTCATCTGCGTGCCGAGGTGCCGGTCACCGGCGCCGAACTTGTCGAACGGCCAGCGTGGGATCTTCACCACGGCGTAGTCCAGTGCGGGCTCGAACGCGGCGGTGGTGCGCTCCGTGACGGAGTTCTGGATCTCGTGCAGCGACTTGCCGATCGCGATCTTCGCGGCCACGCGGGCGATCGGGTAGCCGGTCGCCTTCGACGCGAGCGCCGAGGAGCGCGACACGCGCGGGTTCACCTCGATCACGTGGTAGGGCAGGGTGGCCTCGTCCTCGGAACCCGCCCACGGCACGATGTCCGGTCGAGGCGCGAGCGCGAACTGCACGTTGCAGCCGCCTTCGATGCCGAGTGCGCGGATGATCTTCAGCGCGCTGTTGCGCAGCATCTGGTGGTCGCGGTCGGACAGCGTCTGCGACGGCGCGACGACGATGGAGTCACCGGTGTGGACGCCCATCGGGTCCAGGTTCTCCATGTTGCAGATGATGATGCAGGTGTCGTTCGCGTCCCGCATCACTTCGTACTCAAGTTCCTTCCAGCCGATGAGCGACTGCTCCACCAGGATCTGGTGGATCGGCGAGGCCGCGAGGCCGCCTGTCGCGATCGTCTGGAACTCCTCGAACGTGTAAGCGATACCGCCTCCGGTGCCGCCGAGGGTGTAGGCCGGGCGGATCACCGCGGGCAGCCCGATCTCATCGAGCGCGCGGCGCGCGTCTTCCCACGTCTCCACGATCGCGCTGTTGGGCGTCGGCTCGCCGATCTCGGTGAGCAGATCGCGGAACGCTTGGCGGTCCTCGGCGAGCTTGATGGTGCGGATCGTCGAGCCGAGCATCCGCACGCCGTACTTCTCGAGGATGCCCGCCTCCGCGAGGTCCATCGCGAGGTTGAGGCCGGTCTGGCCACCGAGCGTCGGGAGCAGAGCGTCGGGGCGCTCACGCGCGATGATGCGCTCCACCACCTCGACGGTGAGCGGCTCGATGTACGTGACGTCGGCGACGCCCTCGTCCGTCATGATCGTCGCGGGGTTCGAGTTCACGAGGATCGAGCGGATGCCCTCCTCGCGCATGGCTTTGCACGCCTGCGTGCCCGCGTAGTCGAACTCGGCCGCCTGGCCAATGACGATCGGGCCGCTGCCGATGATCAGCACGGATCGAGGCTTCTCGTGAGTCGGCGTAGTCATCTCGGCGCTCAGTTGTGGTACCCCCCGCGGTGCTGCGCTCCGAGCATCGGAATCTCGGCGACGACGTCCAGTGATGCGTAGTGCTGCTCCGGCAGCGCCGCGAGGCGCGCGAGCATGAGGTGGGTCGGAGTGACGTCCGGCAGGACGATGTCGCGATACGCCTCGATCGCCTGCGTGACGCGTTCGTGTGCGCTCGCGCTGGCGTCGAGGAAGGCGAGGTCAATCGTCGCGGCGAAGGTGTCGCCGTCGGGCGTCATCGCGCTGTCGGAGCGGAGCGCCGCGTGCGCCTTCACTGCGCCGAGCGCGGCCTGTCGCCGTGCCTCCCGGAACAGCCCGCTGTCCTCGACGCCCAGCGTCAGGCGGCCATCCTCGGTGAGGGTGATGCCACCGAGGCCCACGGGACGCGGCTCGATGCGGCGCAGGCGCGGCGCAGCGCTGACGTAGAACGTCTCGACCTGCGACCACATGATGTCGTCCGCGCGCAGGAAGCCCAGGTGCAGCCAGGTCGCGTGCAGCCACTCGAGCGGGGGCACCTCGACGCCGGGCAGCGCGCGCAGCACGTCGAACAGCGGCGCGAGCGGCGCGAAGGCGTCCGCGTGGTCGCGGCCAAACGGGTGCAGGAACTCGATCGCGGCCTTCCAGCCGAACGACCGCTGTTCCCAGCGCTCCCAGTAGCCCGTTGCGGGCGCCGCAGCCATGGCCATTACCCGCGACCCGTCGAAGCGGGCGTGGAGCCTCGGACGTTGGCGATGAAGCGGTCGAACAGGAACTCGGTGTCGTTCGGGCCGGGGGAGGCCTCCGAGTGGTACTGGATCGTGAACACCGGCTCGGTCGCGTGCGCCAGCCCCTCGACGGTGCCGTCGTTCAGATGGAGTTGGCTCACCTTCGCGTCTGCCTGCAGGTGATCGCCGTCGACCGCGAAGCCGTGGTTCTGCGACGTGATGTACACGCGCCCGGTGAACTCGTCGCGCACGGGGTGATTCGCGCCGCGGTGGCCGAACTTCAGCTTGTACGTCGAGGCGCCGAACACCCGTCCGATCACCTGGTGACCGAGGCAGATGCCCATGATCGGCGTGCGCCCGATCAGCCCGCGCGCCGTGCTCACAACGTGGTCGAGGAGCATCGGGTCGCCGGGACCGGGCGAGATCAGCATTCCGTCCGGCTTCATCGCGAGGATCGTCTCGGCATCCGTGGTGTGCGGGACGGCCGTGATGTTGCAGCCTCGGCCGCGCAGCAGTCGCATGATGTTTCGCTTCACGCCGAGGTCGAGGACCACGACGTGCGGCGCGGGCGCGCCGTCCGGCGAGGCGCCGAGCGGCACCGTCGCGTCGCCGAAGTCGTACGCGGCGCGGGTGGAGACCTCGGATACGTAGTCGAGGCCGGCGTAGTCAGGCTCGCTGTGCAGGCGGGCGAGCGCCTGCGCGGGCGTCTCGTCGCGCGTGATCGTTCCCATCACCACGCCGCGCGAGCGCAGGTGACGCGTGATCGCGCGCGT
>CANKAU010000005.1 GCA_947479915.1 Chloroflexota bacterium | reverse complement strand
GGAGCGTTCCCCGAGGCGTTCCCCGCGCCCTCGTTCACGGACTTCTTCGGGCCGCTGCTGCAGCCGATGAGAGCGGCGCTGGCGAGCCCCGCGCCCGCGACCATGCTCCCCCGGAGCACGGAACGGCGGCTGACCCGCCCTTCGAATCGAGACCAGTAGTCGCTCGACGGCATTGAGGACCCCTCCAGTTCAACTGCCGAACACCGGGTACACCCGGGATACGGTCGTTATATGGACTCGGATTCAGACACGTCTACGGACATTCACATCATGAATGCCGATACACGTCTGTGATATCAGGAGAATTCACCCCTCGCGCCCCGGGAATTCGCCGGACAACGCGCGAGGGCCGATTGCTCGGCCCTCGCACCCAGAGGGAACTGGGTCTAGTTGCGCTGGATGGGTCGCCGGCGGCGGGCCGGCGGGCGGGCTAGCGGGAGCCTCGCAGGCGCGGGTCCAGCACGTCGCGGAGCGCGTCGCCGAACATGTTGGCCCCGAAGACAACGAGGCTGAGCGCGATAGCGGGGCCCCAGAGCAGCCACGGCGCCGCGAACATGTACGCGCGGCCCTCGGCGGAGAGCATGCTGCCCCACGACGGCGCCGGCGCCTGGACGCCGAAGCCGAGGAAGCTCAGCGTCGCCTCGGCGAGGATGAACTCACCGAAGCCCAGCGACGCCATGACGATGATCGGCGAAACGATGTTCGGCAGGATGTGCCGCGCCATGATGCGGCTGTCCGAGGCACCCAGCGCGCGAGCGGCCGTCACGTACTCGCTGTTCGAGATCTGCATCGTGGAGCCTCGCATGACGCGAGAGCTGGAGATCGCCCGAGGCAGCGCCAGCGCGATGACGACCATCACCTGCGACGGCACATCGGGGAACCTCGCCGAGAGCACGACCATGATCGCGATGAGCAAGATGATGCCGGGTATCGCCTGAACGGAGTCCACGACGCGCTGAACGATGTAGTCGAACAGACCGCCGAAGTACGCGCTCATGATGCCGACCCAGATGCCCGGGAACAGCGCGAGGATGGTGGCGCCGACGCCGACGAAGAGCGACACGCGCGCCCCGTAGACCAGGCGGCTGAACATGTCGCGACCGAACTGGTCGGTGCCGGCCCAGAAGTCGGCGCCCGGTGCGACCAGTGCGACGCGCTGGCTCTGTTCCAGCGGGTCGTACTGTGCGATCGAGTCGGCGAAGACCGCCGTCAGGATGAGGATCAGCGTGATGATCGCGCCGAAGGCGCCCAGCGGCTTGCGCCGCAGGAAGTTGCCCGTGACCGACAACGTCTTCGCGACGATGTTCGAGGATTCGCGGGACTGCCCGAAGGTGGAAGCGGTTCCAGTGGCTGCCATCGATGGCTCCGTTCGTACGAGGTGAGTGACCGAGGTTCCGGAGGCTGCTAGGAGTACCGGATCCGGGGGTCGAGGAACCCGTAGGACAGGTCGACCAGGAGGTTCGTCATCATGACGAGCACCCCGACCGAGACGACCACGCCCTGGATCACCGGGTAGTCACGACGCGTGATCGCGTCCAACAGCAGGCGACCGATGCCCGGCAGCGCGAACATGCTCTCCGTGATCACGGAGCCACCAATGAGCGCCGCGAGCTGAAGGCCCAGCAGCGTGACCACCGGGATGAGCGCGTTCTTCAGGCCGTGCTTCACGATGACGGTGAAGTCCGTCAGGCCCTTCGCCCGGGCGGTGCGCATGTAGTCCTGCTGAAGGACGTCCAGCAGCGTGGTGCGCATCATGCGGGCGATCGTGGCGGAGAGGCGGAGACCCAGCACCAGCGCCGCAGGCAGCACCACCATCAGGTGCTGCTGTGGATTTTCCGTGAAGCTCTTGTACTGGAATGGAATCGATTTCGCGAACCACAGCGCCGGTAGCACGATGATCGCCTGCGCGACCACGAAGTTCGGCACGCTGATGCCTGCGATCGACATGCTCCTGAGCGAGTAGTCGAGGAATCCGTCCGGGCGCACCGCAGAGGTCGCGCCGAGCGGGATGGAGATGACGATCGAGACGGCGATCGCGATCAGGGCGACCTCGCCGGTGATCGCCGCGCGGGACAGGATCATCTCGGTGACCGGGACGTCGGTCCAGAGCGACTTGCCGAGGTCACCTCGGACGACACCGGCCGTGTAGCGGAGGTAAGCCTCCGGCAACGACTGGTCGAGGCCGAGCTTGTTGGCGAGCTTCGCCTTGCTCTCCGCGGTGGCCCGCCCGTCCGAGAGGAGCAGGTCGGCCACGTTGCCGGGCAACAGCCGGACGAGCGACACGACGATAAACAGCAGAACGAGGAGCGTCGGGATCATTCCGATGAGACGGCGCAGAACGTACCTGGTCATGTGTCCCCTCCGGCTAACGTGACGGCTCGGGTGCGGATTCGATGGCGTTTCCCCGCGCCACCGCGTCACCCGACGCCACCATTCTATGCGTGATGCAAGGGGCGGCCCGCAGGCCGCCCCTCACGGGCTAAACGTTGTAGATGCGACCCGGCTTCTGGGTGATGCCCCGGAGGCTGTCCCACGGGCCCAGCACCTTGTCGAAACCCCCGATGTCCGGCTGAATAAAGTGACGGGTGGGCGTCGCGTAGAAGTTGATGTGGGGCATCCACGCGTCGAACCACTTCTGCTGGAAGTCGTTGAGCAGCGACTCGCGGGCCTTCAGGTCCGTCTCGCCGAGCATCTTGTCCAGCAGCGCGTCCGCGTCCTTCTCGGCGAACCCGCCGTAGTTGCGGCTGCCCGTGCTGTGCCAGCGGGCGTACGCCTCGAGGACGGCGTCCGGCGCCATCGTCGAGTCGTTCGAGATGGACTGGAAGTCCTTGCCCGCCTGCGCCTTGTCGAAGACCGCGGTCTCCGGGGCCTTGATCACGATCTTGATGCCGGGGAACAGCTTCGCCATCTGCGCCTGGAAGCGCAGGGCGTTCTCGCGGTTGTCCGCCTTCACCTTGTGCATGATCTCGAACTCGAGCTTGTCGCCGTTGGCGAAGCCGGCGGCGGCCAGCATCTTGGCGGCCTCCTCGCGGTCCTTCGCCTTCGTCTCCTTGCTCAGGCCCGGCAACTTCTTCAGTTTGTCGTCCTGCCACGCCTCCGGGAAGGACTGGTGCAGCGCGGCCATGTAGCCCCAGCCGGAACCGTGGTAGCCGTTACCGACTTCCTCGAAGTCCGTCGCGAGGTGCAGGGCCTTGCGGACGCGGAAGTCCGCGAACGGCTTGTGCTTGAAGTTGAACATGATGAACTGGTAGTTCACGCCCACGTAGGAGTAGAGCAGAGCGTCCTGGCGGGCAGCCTGGATCGTCTTGATCTCCTGCGCCGTCGGCGAGCTCATGACGCTCACCTGCTTGGACACGAACGCCGCCAGCATCGCCGCGCGGTCCGGGATTGCCACCTGCACGAACTTGTCGAAGTACGGCTCGTTCGGGCGGTAGTAGTTGTCCGTCCGGCTGTAGACCTCGCGCGTGCCTTCCTGGTACTCGGTCAGCATGAACGGGGACATGCCGCCGAACTTCATCGGATCCTTGAACCCGACTTCCACGATCTCCTTCGGCATCATGATGTTGCGGATCTCAGTGATGCCGTTGAGGAGGGCGCTGTTCGTCTTCGACATCGACACCTTCAGGGTGTTCTTGTCGACGACCTCGAGCTTGCCCATGCCCTCGAGAGTGGTGGAGCGCTGGAAGTTGGCCTTCGGCAGCTTCTCCGCGTCGGCGGTGTTGCCGGCGATGCGGTTGAGGTTCCACGCCAGGTCGGCGGCGTCGAACTCACGGCCGTTCCAGGGGGCGCGGTTGTGCATCTTCACGCCCTTGCGGACCTTGAAGATGTAGGTGTTCTTGTCCGGCTGCTCCCACGCCTCGACGAGGTTGCCGCGGAGCTTGCCGCTGAACTCGTCCAGCTCAAGCGCGCGCTCGCCGATGACGGACCATTCGGAGTTGGAGACCGCGGTGTGCGCGTCGTGCTGCACATAGGTCTCGGTCACGGGCATCGTGAAGGTGCCGCCCTTCTTGGGCGTTCCCTTCACAACCGGCATGCCCTCGCGCTCCTTGGTGTTCTCGACGGCCTTCGTCGGGGCGGCCGAGGTGTTGGCGGCGCCGTCATTCACGGACTTCTTCGGTCCGCTGCTGCAGCCGATGAGCGCAGCACTCGCAAGGCCAGCGCCCACGGCAAAGCCGCCGCGCAACACTGACCGGCGCGTCATGCGCCCAGTAAACGGAACGTAATGAGCCAAAATGTGGAACCCTCCGGTATCCAGCCAGTCACGCAGGCTATTCGGGTTATAGGAATCTTGGGAACATGGCGTCTACGGACATCTGCGTCATGATGCATACGCCACTCAGCGCATCACGGATGTATGACGACGGCCACTACGCGCACATTCGACGCCGGTGCCCGCCGGAACGCCGAGCCATGGACCGGCCGCGAGCACAGAGCGGGCCGGGGAGTCGCCTCGCCCGGCCCGCGCCGATGGTGCTTCTGACGCCGCTGCCGGGCTAGATGATGCCCTGCTCGCGGTACTCGCCGATCTCCTTCTCACTCATCCCCAGCAGCTCACCGAAGACGTAGTCGGTGTGCTCCCGGATCAGGGGCGAGCGGAGGTGGTTGTTCGCGGGTGTGCGCGACATCTTCGGCGGGAACGCCTCGATCTCGAACTCACCGATCTCCGGGTGCTGGATCACGGGGTAGATCTCTCGGTGCCGCAGCTGCGGGTCGTAGTCGACGCGGTCCTCGGCACCCTGCACCGCGACAGCGATGACGCCGACCGACTGCAGCACGTCCTGCACTTCGTAGCGGCGTCGAGGTGCCGTCCACGTCGAGATGATCTCGTCGAGGACGTCCTGGTTCTTGACGCGCGCCTCGTTCGTCGCGAAGCGCGGGTCCGTCAGGAGCTCAGGCTTGTTCATGACATCACAGAGCGCCTCGAACTGCTCCTGGGTCTCGGCGGCGATGAACACCCACCAGTCCTGCCCCTGCCGGTCGATGCCGGCGCAGCGGTAGGTGTTGTGGGGTGCGACGCCGGGCCACTCGGAGTGGTTGCCCGGAGGGAAGTCCGGGCGGTCCGTGCCGCGGCCGTTGACCTGGAAGTCGAGGAAGTACGGGCCCAGCAGCGCCATGGCCGCCTCGGTCACCGCGTAGTCGACGCGGACGCCCTTGCCGGTCCGCTTGGCCTGCAGCAGGCCCATGATCAGGCCGAGGCCGCCGATCCAACCGCCGGCGATGTCCATGTGCGAGTAGCCCCAGCCGGCGGGCTCGCGCCCGGGCAGGCCGGAGGTGTACGTAAGGCCGCTGCCGGCCTGCGCCGACGGCCCGAAGGTGCGGAACCCGCCCCACGGCCCCTTGTGGCCGAAGCCCGCGGTGCTCAGGTAGGTGAGCGCAGGGTTCAGCTTCAGCAGGTTCTCCCACGTGAGGTCCCAGGAGTCGAGGACGTTGCCGGAGAAGTTCTCCACCAGCGCGTCGCTCTTCTTGATGAGCTCGTGCAGGAGGCGCATGCCCTCCGGGTGGCGGGTGTTCAGGCAGATCGCCAGCTTGCCGTTGTGGAGCTGGTTCCAGTACGGACCGGTGTAGAAGGGTGGCGAGCCCTCCTCGGCCCAGACCTTCTGGTCCTTCGCGTTGATGCCGCGCGCCGGGCGGAAGTCGAAGCGGTGGTCGTCCGGCTGGTGCGGCGGCTCGATGTGGATGATCTCGGCGCCGTACGGCGCGAGCATCCTCGGCCCCCACGGGCCGACGGCGTACCAGCTGAAGTCGATGATGCGCACGCCGTTCAGGAAGCCCGGCGGCAGTCCCGGTCCAGTCATCGGGCCACTCCAGTCGTCGTCAGGATCTCGATCTGGTCGGTGCTGAGGCCGAGGTCGCGCTGGAGGATCGAGCGCGTGTGCTCGCCCAGGTGGGGGGCACGGCGCTCCGGGCGCATGTTGAGCTCATCGCTCAGGAAGAAGCCCTTCGGGTACGGCACCGGCTTGCCGATCTCGTCGTGCTGGACGTCCACCCAGAAGCCACGCTCCTTGTAGTGGTCGTACTGCAGGTTCTCTTCCGGTCGGCGGATGTCGACCCATGGCAGGCCCATGCCCTGACCGCGGAGGAAGACCTGCTCGGCGGTTTCAGTGGCGATCAGACGCTTGATGCCGTCCGCCACGGCGGTGCCGTGGCGCACCTGCTCGGCGCGGTAGAACTCGTCCATCCACTGCGGCTCTTCGAGCTCGCCCGCGACGCCCTTCTCCTTCATCCAGTCGATCATCTTCACCCAGGAGTTCTGGTTGAAGCGCGGCGTGGTGACGATGGCGTAGCGCCCGTCGGCGGCCTGCATCTGGTTACTCGTGCGGTACGTGGGCGCGGCGTGCTGGCCGGTCTGGCGCAGGAACGGCTCGTCGTACCACATCCAGTAGGACACAGCGCGCTCCGTGCACACCGCGCAGCAGTCGTGAATCGAGACGTCGAGGTGCTGACCGAGGCCGCTCATCTCGCGCTCGAATAGCGCGGCCGTGATCGTGTGCAGCATCATGACCGAGGCCATGTTGAAGGCCTGCCGGCCCTGCCCGCCGATCGGCGTGGTCTTCGGCTCGGAATAGCCCGTGCTGCCCATCTGCCCACCGAAGGCGAGATGCGCCGCGTCGTTCATCACGTAGTCGACCAGCGGGCCGTCCTGCCCGAAGTCAGTGAGCGACGCGTACACGAGCTTCGGGTTCGCCTTCGAGAGCGTTGCGAAGTCCATGCCGGAGGCGGCCAGCGTGCCGGGCTTCGTGCTCTCCACGAACACATCGGCCGTGGCGAGAAGGCGGCGCAGCAGGTCCTGGCCGGGCAGGCGCGTGATATCGAGCGCGAGACTTTCCTTGCCGGTGTTGAACCACCAGTAGTCCAGGCAGCGATCGGGGTCGCGCTGGTCGTTCACGAACGGCCCGGTGAAACGCGCGTCGCTCCCGGTGACCGGCTCGATCTGGATGACGCGCGCGCCCGAGTCAGCCATCACCTTGCCGACGAACTGGTTCCGGCGATCGGCCAGCTCGATGACCGTGTATCCCTCGAACACCTTCGGCATAGCCGATCCTTCCGACATGCGCAGGCAGGCACCCCACCGGGGCACCGGTTCACAGGGTTATAAGAATCCCGATGATCCGGCGTCTACTGACAATTCCGTCATGCTCCCGCAAAGCAGCGTACCGGGTGGCACGCTGTGCGCACCTCGCGCCGGCCGCGCTCCTCGCTCAGGGCGTCGCGGGCGTACTATCTGCCACCGAACGCCACGAGGCATGAGAGGCAACTACCGATGAAAGCCACGCGCCTGTACGAACAGGGTGCTCCCGAGAACCTGAAGATCGAAGACGTCCCCATGCCCGAGCCCGGGCCGAACCAGGTCCTGGTGAAAGTCGCCGCCGTTGGCATCTGCGGCCACGACCAGTCCGACCGTAACGGCCTCACCCGCCCGCACGTCGGCCTCCCCGTCACCATCGGCCACGAAGTCGCCGGGACGGTCACGGCCGTGGGCGACCGCGTGAACGGCTTCGCCGTCGGCGACCGCGTGGCGACCAAGCAGCAGACCCACTGCGGCGAGTGCACCAACTGCCGCATCGGCCGCGAGATCCAGTGCGACCGCGGCCGCCTGTTCAACTACGGCGGCTGGGCGGAGTACGTGGTGCTCCCCGCGCCGGGCCTGCTGAAGGTGCCCGACAACATCGACCTGAAGCTCGCTTCGGTCGTGGCGTGCGCGGTGGGCACCACGCTCAACGCGCTACGCAACGTGGGCGAGGTGCAGCCGGGCGAGAACGTGCTGGTCACCGGCGCGGGCGGCGGCCTCGGCCTCCACGGCATGCAGGTCGCGAAGGCGCTCGGCGGGCGCGTGGTCGCGGTCACCTCGTCGCCGTCGAAGGTCGACCGGCTGCGCGAGCTCGGCGCGGACGACGTCGTCGTCGCCGAGGGACGCGACTACTGGGAGGCCATCGTGAAGGCCACCAACGGCGGCCCGCAGGTCGTGCTCGACAACGTCGGCCACCCCGACCTGTTCAGCCCGATCTTCCGCTCGCTCGCCCGCAAGGCGCGCTATGTGTTCACCGGCCAGGTGTACCGCGAGAAGATCGACCTCTACCCCGCGTTCCTCTTCGGCAAGGAGACGCAGATCCGCGGCGCCGGTCCCGGCGGCATGGCCGACTTCGCCGATTCGCTGAAGCTCGTGTCCGAGGGCAAGGTCACGCCGGTGATCGACCCGATGGGGCTCGACGACGCCGTCGAGGCCAACCGGCGCCTCGACGCCTCGTCGTTCCTCGGCCGCGGCGTACTGGTTCCGTAATGACGAGCGATGACATCACCGGCAATGTGCGTGCGGCTGTCCAGCGCTGGCTGGACGGCACCGTGGCCGCGGACGCCGACCTGCTGGAAGGGCTGGTGACCGCGGACTACACGTTCACTCACGCGAGCAACGGCCACGTGGACACCCGCGAGGAGTGGCTGGAGTCGTTCCGCAACGGGTCGCGCCGGTATCACCAGTGGGTGATCAGCGACGAGTCGTACCGCGTCTACCCCGGCGTGGTGACCGTGCAGGGCACGGGCCACCAGGAGATGGGCGACCCGGTCCGCAAGCTGGAGACGCACTTCCTGTGCGTCTGGGTGAACGACGCCGGGGCGTGGAAATGCTCCACGTGGCAGGCGACGCAGTACCCACTGGCGTAGCAGCGCATTCCTCGAGGTCACACATACGGCGCCGCCCTCCCGGGCGGCGCTGCTGCGTCCGCGGTCTGTGCAGGGCAGCGACGACCCAGCGCGAGGGGCGTGCTATCGTCCCGCCGCTGAAGGAGCGTGAACGCAATGGCAACGATCCAGACCATCAACGGGCCGAAGGACTCCTCTGAGCTCGGCCCGGTCCTGAACCACGAGCACCTGACGAGCGGCATGGGCAGCTTCGAGCGGCTCGGCTACTACAACCGCGAGGACGCGATTCGCCGCGGCGTCGAGGCGCTCCAGAACGCGTACGACGTCGGCATCCGCACGGTGATCGACTGCACGCCGCTGGACCTCGGTCGCGACGAGCTGCTCTTCGACGGCATCGCCGGCAAGACACCGATGAACGTGATCTGCGCCACCGGCGTCTACCGCTGGGTGCCGATGCCCTACGCCGCATGGGACGAGGACGGCGCGGCGGCGTTCATGCTGCGGGAGATCAACGACGGCATCGCCGGCACCTCGATCAAGCCGGGCATCATCAAGCTCGCCTGGGACATCGAGTACCAGCTGGAGCCGCTGCGCGTGCAGATGGAGAAGATGGCGCGCGGCGCGGCGCGAGCGGCGAAGGCCGCGGGCGTCCCGATCACCTGCCACACGCGGCCGGCCGACTACCACGGTGACCGCCTCCTCGACATCTTCGAGGAGGAAGGGCTGGATCTTCGCGCCGTCACGATTGGGCACACCAACGACAGCACGGACATGGACTACGTGCTGCGCATGGCGAAGCGCGGCGCCACGGTCGGCCTCGACCGGTTCTCGCCGCGCATCGACGAAGCGGAGCAGGAGCGGCGGTCGCGCGTCGCGCTGACCCTCGTCGAGGCCGGCTACGCCGAGCAGGTGTGTCTCAGCCACGACAGCGCGTCGTACAGCATCAACGGCGGCCCGCCGAGCGGTGGCGTGCGCCCCGAGAACCCGCGCGCGTTCTGCCTGGTGTCCGAGGTGCAGATCCCGTGGCTCAAGGCACACGGCGTGACGGACCATCAGGTCGACGCCATGCTCGTCCGCTCCGTGCGCGCCTCGTTCGAGGCGGCCGCAGCGATGAAGAAGTAGCGTCTCCCGGCACGAGACATGCAAACGGCGGGGCCAGTTGGCCCCGCCGTTTCGTTGTCTGCGACCCGAATGCTAGGCCGGGCGCTCGATCAACTCGATGCGCACACGGTCGGGGCATTCGATGAAGCACACGCGCGACGCCGACCCCATGAACGGCGGCACGAGTAGCTTCGCGCCAAGCGCCTCGAGCCGCGCGATGTCGTCTTCGAGGTTATCGGAGTCGAAGCCGAAGTGCTCCAGCCCCTGGTGCACGCCGGCGGTGCCGCGGTCGAGCAGTTCGCCGGTTGCGGCACTCGAGATGTTCACGCGGATGCCGTTCTCGGACTGGCAGGTGACGAAGCGCACGCCGCCCGCGCGCTCCTGATCGCTGAGGATCGTGAAGTTGAACGCTTTCACCCACCACGCGGCGGAGGTCCGCGGGTCGTCTGCCTTCAGGTGGATGTGGTTGATCGCGTACATCGGATCCTCCGGTCGTGCAGCGCACGTCTCATTCAGCGCGGGCGGGGATCACCTCGCACGACACGCGAAGCTTGGCGTTCAATGTGCCGTCCGCGGCATCGATCAGCTCGATGTCGCCGACGGCGAGGCGGCCGCCCTTCCGGAGCATGCGCGCCTCGACGATCGTCACGTCGCCGCGCGCACCCGAGAGGTACGCCACCGTGAGCTCGCGCGTCCGCCCGGCGCGCTCGCCGTCCGCGAGCATACTCGCGAGGCACACGCGCATCGCGGCCTCCCCGAGCGTGGCGACGATGCCGCCGTTCAACCCGTCGCGCGCACCACGCAGCCGCACCGCCTCACGACGTACCGCGAGGCGGGCGTGACCGTCGCCGGCCGACTCCACCCGCAGATCGAGCTCGCGGAAGAACGGCGTGCCTTCCCACTCGACGATCGAGCGCATCACGCGTCACCTCGCGGTTCGCGGGGGCGCAGCGAGTAGGTAGACAGGCCCTTCAGCACCAGCGTGCCACGCTCGTCCTCGGCGGCGATCTCAACAATCGCATCGTGCGAGCCCCAGGAGGTGATGCGCCCCTCCACTGTGAGCACGCCGACCAGCGGTCGCAGGAAGTTGAGGTGCATGCTCGCGGTGCCGTTCTGCTGCTGGACGTGCTCGTCCAGGTGGCCCATCACCGCGGAGAGGACGGCGATGTCTGCCGCGTGTGTAACGGCCGCCGAGGCGAACAGCGCGTCGTGATCGCGCTCGTCGCCGTAGCGCAGGTCGACGGTGAACGAGGCGAACCCGTCGCCGATGCGTTCACCGCGCACGCCGAGGCGCTCGCGCTCCGGGGTGCGCCAGCGCGCCCGCCACGTCTCGAGATCGGGGACCGACATCGCGCCTCCCTCGGTCGTCGCGCTCATGCGACGGCCGCGGCACATCGTGCTACGGCGCAGGCGGGAGGTCGAGGTCGAACTCGCGTTGGAGAACTCGCTGCCCCGCGACGGTGACGCGGAGCGAGCGGTCGTCCGTGCGCCGCGCCACCCAGCGCGCCTCCATGAAGCGTTGCAGGATCGCCGCGCCGAGCGCACCGGCGAGGTGGAACCGACGCTCTGTCCAGTCAAGACATGTGGGGGAGAACAGCCGCTTCCGCGTCCGCGCCGACGCCACGTCGACCTCAAGCGCCGAAAGGCGGACCGCACCCTGCGCCGTCAACTCGAACGCGCGCTCACCGGGAAGCAGGACGCCCTGCCGGAGCAGCGCGTCGGCCAGGCCCACGCCCAACGACCCGGCGAGGTGGTCGTAGCAACTGCGCGCGAGGCGCATCTCCGGCGACGGCCCGGCCGTGCGCCGACGAGCCGGTGCCGACACGCTGACCGCGGACACGGCCTCGAGTGCCTGCGCGACGCTCGCATCGCGCAGGCGGAAATACCGATGCCGCCCCGATGACACGACCGTGAGGAGACCGCCCTCCACAAGTCGCGCGAGGTGTTCGCTGGCCGTCGATGCCGTGACGTCAGCGATCTGAGCGAGCGTGCCCGCAGGCAGCGCCCCGCCGCCGACGAGTGCGGCGAGGATCGCCGCGCGCGTCGGATGCCCCATCAGCGCGGCGACAGTCGAGATGCCGGCGGCTTCATCGGACAGGGCGCTAATGGTGGTGCTCATCCTCGGAGCGTACCGTCTACGCGCGTCGATCGGTTCGGGCCGCGCCGAACCATCGGCGTCCTCGCAGCCGCTACTGTGCACGCCACGCGGGAACGCACGAAGGGACGTCCATGCTCGCAGCGAGGCGCGGCAGCATCTTCCACGGCTGGATCATCACCGCGTACGGCGCGGTCGCGCTGATGCTCGCGGGGCCGTACGTCTTCGGCATCTTCCTCCGACCGATGACCGAGGAGCTCGGCTGGAGCCGCGGCGACTTCGCGCTCGCGAACACGGTCAGCGTATTCATGGGCGGCGTGATCGGTTTCTTCGTCGGTCCGATCGTGGATGGGCGGCGCGGGCGGTGGCTGATCGCCGGGGGTGCCGTTGTCGCCGGGCTCAGCCTCGCCGCGCTCGCGTTCGTGGACGCGATGTGGCAGTTCTGGTTGCTGCGCGGCGTCATTTTCATGATCGGCAGCGCCGGCATCAGTCCGCTCGTCGTGAACTCCACGATCTCGAAGTGGTTCGTGCGCCGCCGAGGCACGGCGATCGCGATCGCCTCGATGGGCCTGTCGAGCGGCGCGATCGTCGTCGCGCCGGGGATCGCGTGGGTCGTGGAGCACTGGGGCTGGCGCTCCGGCTGGGTCGTGCAGGGCGCCCTCATCATCGCCGTCCTCGCGATCCCGGCGGTGTTCATCATCCGCCGCCAGCCGGAGGACATCGGTCTCCATCCGGACGGCGACACGAACGCGGACCTGGCGCGGCTCGCGGCGACGGCGACCCACTCAACGCGCCGCACCGCCGCCAGCGAGGTGTCATGGACGCGTGCCGAAGCGATGCGCACCTCGCAGCTATGGACGCTGGTCATCGTCTTCGGGCTCAGCGGCATCTCATCGAACGCGATCTTCCTGCACCTCATCCCGTTCCTGCAGGACGTCGGTTTCTCCGCGGCCGTCGCCGTGGGCATCGTCGGGTTCCAGAACGGCGTGGCACTGGTCACGAAGCCGGGATGGGGCGTGCTCATGGACCGCTACGACCCCCGCCACATGATCGCGCTTGGGTGGGCCTCGAAGCTCCTGCCGCTGTGCCTGATGCCACTGGTCGGCAGCCACTACGGCCTGTGGGCGATGCTGCCGCTGAACGTGCTGTACGGGATCGGCGCGGGCGCGCAGCAGTCAGGGCAAGAGGTGATCTGGGCGTACTGCTTCGGCCGTCGGCACATCGGCGCGGTCCGCTCGGTGGCGCTGCCCATCACGACGATCCTCTTCGCAGGCGGCGTGTGGTTCGCAGGCGCCGCCTGGGACGCGACGGGCTCCTACACCCTGCCGTTCATCCTCTTCGCGGTGTTCTGCGCGATCGCGATGGTGGGGATCATGCTCATCCGGCCGCCGGTGCGTCCCGCCCCGGTCGAGGCAACCCCGGCGGCAACAACATCGTGATAGGGACGCCCTCGGCGCGGTGCTAGGTTCGAGGCCCTGACACCTGTCGAGGAGCCTTCCGTGTCGATCGCACCGCCCGCCCGGCGTCCTCGCATCTTCCACGGCTGGTACATCGTCGCGTTCGCTTTCGTCGCGCAGACGGTGGCCGGGCCGTACGTCTTCAGCATGTTCTTCCGGCCGATGACCGAGGAACTCCACTGGAGCCGCGGCGATTTCGCGCTCGCGAACACCTTCAGCGTGGTCGTGGGCGGCGGCATGGGCTTCTTCGTCGGGCCGTGGGTGGACGGGCGGCGCGGGCGCTGGCTGGTGATGGGCGGCTCGATCATCGCCGGGCTCAGCCTCGCGAGCCTCGCGTTCGTCGACGACCTGTGGCAATTCTGGGCGCTCCGCGGCGTCGTGTACGTCTTCGGCAGCGCCGGCATCAGCCCGCTGGTGCTGAACGCGACGCTGTCGAAGTGGTTCGTCCGCCACCGCGGGCGTGCGATCAGCATCGCGTCCATGGGCCTCTCCGCAGGCGCCGTCGTCCTCGCACCCGCGGTCGCGTGGGTGATCGAGGTCTATGGCTGGCGCATCGCGTGGGCGGTGCAGGGCGGCATCCTGCTGGTGGCGCTGGTCATCCCGGCACTCTTGATCATCCGTCGCCAGCCTGAGGACATCGGCCTGATGCCCGACGGCGACACCGAGGCCTCCGCCCGCGCGATGGCCGCGGCGGCCGCCGCCAATACCTCGCGCCGCCCACGCCTCGCGATGACCGAGCACCAGTGGACGCGCGCGGAGGCGATGCACACCCGGGAGCTGTGGATGCTCATCGGCATCTTCGGCCTGGGGATGCTGCCGTCCGGCGCCATGGTGCTGCACCTCGTCCCGTTCCTGCAGGACGTCGGCTTCTCGCTGGGCCTCGCGGTGTTCATCTACAGCTTCGAGAACCTGTGGGCCTTCTTCTCGAAGCCCGTGTGGGGCTACTACCTCGACCAGTTCGACCCACGGCACCTCGTCGCGCTCGGATGGGGGTTCAAGGTCGTGCCGCTGTTCGTGCTGCCGCTGGTGGGCAGCGACTACGGGCTGTGGATCGTGCTCGCAATGCTCGCGCTGTACGGCACGGGCGTGGGGAGCGGGCAGACGGGGCAGGAGGTGATCTGGGCGCACTACTTCGGACGTCGGCACATCGGCGCGGTGCGCAGCGTGGCCATGCCCTTCACGATCATCTTCAGCGCCGGGGGCACCTGGTTCGCCGGGGCCGCCTGGGACGTGACCGGCTCCTACACGCTCTCGTTCATGCTTTTCGCGGCGCTCTCGCTGATCTCGATGGTCGGCATCATGCTCATCCGCCCGCCAGGTCGCGAGGTCGAGGCGCCCGCCGAGCCGCTCGCCGCCACGGGCCCCTGACCTTCGTCGCCCGCGCGGGCTACTCCGTCGCCGACACGCCGAGATTCCGCCCGAGCGCCGCGCGCTGGTCGGCAGTCCACCGTTTCGAGACGGCCGCGTTCGGGATGTACGTCGGGGAGGCGTGGAACACGCCCGGGTACACGTGCAGTTCCGTGCGCACGCCGGCCGCGATCAGCCGCCGTGCGTACTCGATGTCCTCGTCCATGAACAGGTCGAGCGTGCCCACGGCGATGTACGTTGCAGGCAGACCGGCCAGGTCGGTAGCGCGCGCCGGAGCGGCGTACGGCGAGACATCCTCCGCACCGGTGCGCCCCGCGAGGTAGGCGTTCCATCCTGCGAGGTTCGATGTGCGGTTCCACACGCGCGGGTCAACGATGCGATGGCTGCTGGGCGTGACGCAGCGGTCGTCCAGCATCGGATAGATCAGATGCTGGTACGCCACGGACACCTCGCCGCGGTCGCGCGCGATCAGCGCGAGCCCCGCCGCGAGCCCCGCCCCTGCGCTGCTGCCCCCGATCGCGATTCGTGCGGCGTCCACGCCGAGATCGGCCGCCGACCGGCGCAGCCAGAGGAGCGCCGCGTAGCAGTCCTCGACCGGTGCGGGGAACGGATGCTCCGGTGCGACGCGGTAATCGACGGACACGACGAGGACGCCCAGCGTGTGGGCGACATCCGTGCAGTACGCGTCGCTCTGGTCGAGGTCGCCCATCACCATGCCGCCGCCGTGGATCCACAGCAGTGCCGGCGCTCCCGATGCGGGGGTCCGCGCGCCTCGATACACCCGCACCCCGACCGGCGGCGCCCCCGCCGGCCCCGGGACCGCGCGGTCCTCGGCGCTGACACCGGCCGGGCGAGGCGCGCGGACGATCCCCGCCTGCCGCGCCGCCGACCGTGCGCGCAGCACCTGCACCGCACCTTCCAGGTCATCTGCGCGGAGCGGTGCGGGCTCCGTCGCCCGGTACGCCTCGAGGTGGTCGGCGTCGAGGTACGGCTCGATCGTTTCGAGCGCGGGGTTCGTGATCGTCATGCGCGGCCTCCTGCGGCTGGGGGACGGCGGCAGCATACGTCGGTCGTGCGACCGCCGTGCGCGCCTCCCGGCGCGCGGCTACGATGCCCGGGTCGCGCCCGGACGGACCGAGGACGCGCATCGAAGGAGCACCCGTTGGCCGACCTCGAGATCATCGACATCCACACGCACACGTTCGCCAGCGCCGATCGCGGTATCGGCTGGCAGAAGTCGGCCGGCAAGCAGGACCCGACGCGCACCGGCACCATCGAGGAGCTCGCGGGCATCATGGCGGCGGCGAACATCACGCACGCCGTGCAGTTGATGTACACGCCGACGCGCTTCATGTACGAGGCGCGCATCAAATCGCAGGAGCTGCCCTCCGACCCGACCGAGCGCGCCGCCGTAGAGCGCGAAGTGCAGGGCATGATGGCCCAGCGCATGATCGGCAACAACGAGTGGGCCCTCGGCGTGAGCGCGGCGCACCCGAACCTGTTCACGTTCGCCGGCCTCGACCCTGTCTACATGGACGAGGCCACGCTGGTCGGCGAGATCGAGGACAAGGTCGCGCGGGGTGCGCGCGGCGTGAAGATCGTCCCGCTCGCGCTCGCCGCGTACGTCGACGACCCGCGCATGATGCCGATGTACGAGACGATCGCGCGCCTCGGCGTGCCGATCGTCTCGCAGGCTGGCGACGGCGGCGCGCCCGGCCCGCGCGGTGACCACTACGGCCGCCCGAAGTACTTCGAGACGGCGCTGCAGCGCTTCCCGGATCTCCAGATCAACATCGCGCACCTCGGTCATGGGTACGACGACGATGTGATCGACCTGTGCCGCCGCTTCCCCGGCTTCCACGCCGACATGTCAGGCCGCCTGCACGAACTGGACGACCCGAACGAGCACCTGACCAACGAGTCGCTGGTGGACTTCATCCGGAACTGCGGCGCGGAGCACATCCTCTTCGGCACGAACTACCCGCTGAACGACCCGCAGCTGTACGCGGACGTCATGCGCCGCCTCCCGCTCACCGACACCGAGAAGGAACTGATCGCCCACGGCAACGCGAAGCGGCTGCTCAAGCTCGCGTAGCCCCCTCGAGGCTCGAAAGGAGCATCACATGGTGCAGGCGGACGACCGCGCGATCGCGTTCAAGAACCAGGTGGCGGTGGTCGGCATCGGCACCACCAACCACTACGGCACGTACGCCGACATGGGCGCGTACGGCATGGCGCAGGAGGCGTTCAAGAACGCCCTCGATGATTGCGGCCTGACGCAGGACGACATCGACGGGCTGATCGTCGGCAGTGGCACGGGCGAACCGACCGCGTACGACGACATGGCCCGCTACCTGGGCGTACATCCGCGCGTGGCGTACCCGTACAGCAACGGCGGTCGCCTCTTCGGGCCGTCCGTGATGCTGATGGCCTCGCTCGTCGCCTCGGGTCAGTGCGACAACGTCGCGTTCGTCTACACGAACAACGCACGGACAGCGCGGGTGAAGTTCGGCGGCCAGGACGAGGGCGCAAGTGCGATCCACCCGGCGTACGGGTTCACCTCGCCGGGTGCGAACGCGGCGATCGAGTTCCGCCGCTACCTCCACGAGTTCAACCAGGACCGCGAGAAGCTGGCAGCCGTGGCGATCGGCCAACGCAAGTCGGCGGCCCTGAACCCGATGGCGATCTTCAAGGATCGCCCGCTCACGTTCGACGACTACGTGGAGGCGCGCTACATCGCGGAGCCGCTGCGCCTGAACGACTACTGCATCATCAACGACGGCGCGATCGTCTTCATCCTGTCGAGGTCCGACCGCGCGAAGGACCTGAAGAAGCCGCCGGTCTACATCCGTGCCGCCAGCCAGCAGGGCGGCTGGAGCATCTACCACTGGCAGGACGGCTTCGAGTACGAGCCGTACTCGCGCGTCGCATCGCGGGTGTACGGCGCCGCCGGCATCACGCCGAAGGACGTGGACGCGCTGTTCTGGTACGACGCGTTCGCGCCGTTCCTGCTGTACTACCTCGAAGGCTTCGGGTTCTGCGGCAAGGGCGAGGCGCTGGACTTCATCCAGGGCGGCCGCATCGAGCTGGGCGGGGAACTGCCCGTGAACACCTCGGGCGGTCACCTGTCCGAGACGTACCTGCAGGGCCGCGCGATCATGGTCGAGGCAGTGCGCCAGATCCGAGGCGAGTGCGGGCCGCGACAGGTGCCGAACGCGGAGATCGTGCAGTTCATCGGCACCGCACCGAACGCGTCCTCGTTCATCCTGAGCAAGGAGTAGGCAGATGGCCGACTACAACAAGCCGCTCCCGATCGTCACGCAGGACAGCGAGCCGTACTGGAACGCCGCGAAGGCGCACGAGTTCCGCATGCAGCGCTGCACCGACTGCGGCGCGTTCCGCTTCCCGCCGACCCACGCCTGCTGGCAGTGCCTCTCGACCAACCTCGAATGGGCCGCGCTGTCCGGGCGCGGCACGATCTGGTCGTTCACGGTGATGCACCAGATCTACTACAAGGGCTTCGCCGACGAGATGCCATACCCGGTGATCGTCGTGGAGCTCGAAGAGGGGCCGCGCATCGCCTCGAACATCGTTGACTGCAAGCGCGAGGATCTGCGCATCGGGATGCCCGTGCAGGTCGTGTTCGAGGACGTGACGCCCGCGGTCACCCTGCCGAAGTTCCGACCGGCGTAGCGGGCGCGAGCGCCGATGCTGACCGAGAGGCCCGCGGTGACGCGGGCCTCTGCTTTAGTCCCAGCTGTGGACCTCGGGCAGCACGGTCTCGATGAGGCGGCGCGTCTGGTCGAGGATGTCGTCGTCGCTGTCGCCGATCGGGCGAAGCACGAACTTCGAGACGCCCGCGGCGCGGAACGCGCGGCAGCGCTCGATGATCGTCGCGGCGTCACCGATCGCGAAGTAGTCGGCCGGGTTGCGGCCCGGTGCGAGTCGCTTCACCGCCTGCTGCGCCGGCGCGTCCTCCAGTGAGCCGAAGCGGAACCCGTGGCTGATGCCGTAGTGATCGTCATCGATCGGGCGTCCGGCCTCGATGGCGGCAGCGCGGATCGCGGCGATCACGGGCGCGGTCTCCTCGACCGTCTGGCCACCACCGAGCCAGCCGGTGCCCATCGCCGCGGTGCGGCGGATCGCCGCCGGGCTGGATCCGCCGATCCACAGCGGGAGCGGTGACTGCTTCGGCAGCGGACCGATACGCGCCTCGGTGAACTGGTAGTGCTTGCCTGCGTGCGTCACGCTCTCGCCCGCCCAAAGCCGCGCGATCAGCGGAAGCGCCTCGTCCATGCGGGCACCTCGATGCGCCCGGTCGGCGGCGGTGGCGCGGAACTCCGGCGCGGTGTCGCTGCCCACGCCGAACGCGGGGAGGAAGCGGCCGTTGCTGAGGAAGTCGACGGTCGCGCACTGCTTCGCGACGACCAGCGGATCGCGGAGCGTCAGCACCAGCACGTTCATCCCGAACTTGAGCCTCGACGTGCCTCCCGCGAGGACGGCGAGGCCGGTCAGCGGCTCCAGGTACGGCTCCGAGGAGACGAGGCGGTCGGTCTGCCAGATCGAGTCGACCTTGCTGTCCTCGCACGTCTCCACCCAGCGCCACATCGCGCCGGGTGAGGTGAACGGGAACGCGGACATGCTCAGACCGATGCGCACGGACATTGCGACACTCCTCGCGCCGAGGAACCCGGGCGGCGCGCGCGAATCGTAGCGCCGTTGTCCCTCGCGCGCCCTGCGCGGATCTCCGCCCCCTCAACGCAGCAGGAGCACCCTCGCGGGTGCTCCTGCTGCGTACTGGCCTAGACGTGCGGGCTAGTAGATGACGGTGCGGTCCTGGCCGGGGTCGACGGCCATCGTTTCGCCGGTGATCGCGCTGGCCTGCGCCGAGGCGAGGAACAGCACGATGTGCGCGGCGTCCGAGGAGACCACGCGGCGTCCGATCGGCGGGATCTTCGCCTCGGCCTCGGCGATCGCCTGCTCCAGCGTGATGCCGCGCGACTTGGCCTCGTACTCCAGGCGCATCGGCTCGCGGTCGGTGTCGGACGGGCCGCCCGGGTGCACGGCGTTGACCGTGATCTTGTCGGTGGCGACGTCCAGGGCGATGCCCTTCGTCATGTTGATGATCGCCGCGTTGTTGGCGCCGGCGCTGCCACCACCGGCGCGGGCGGCCTGCCCGGCGACGTTGATGATGCGGCCCCAGCCTGCCTTCTTCATGTGCGGCAGCACCTCGAACATGGCGCGCAGGTAGCCGAACGCCTTCACGTTGAAGTGCGCGATCCAGTCATCCACGGTGAGCTCGGTCGAGGAGCCGTAGGGGAACGACGCCGCGTTGTTCACCAGGATGTCGACGCCGCCGAACTGCTGGACGACCGTCGCGACCATCGCCTTGACCTGGTCGGTCTGCGTCATGTCCGCCGCAACCGCGACGACCTTGCCGCCGGTGGCCTCGGAGATCTCCTTCGCCGCCTGCTCCAGGCGGTCGAGGCGACGCGCGACGATCACCACGTTCACGCCCTGCCCGGCCAGCGCGGTGGCACAGGCACGGCCGATGCCGACGCTACCGCCGGTGACGATGGCGGTCTTGCCGCTGATGCCGTAATCGATCATGGGAACCTCTCCAGTGATGCCGACCGCCCGAGCGGAGGCGAGGCCCGCATGCTACTCGCTCCCCGGCGGGGCGCAATGCCGCCGCGGTCGACGACGACTCAGCGGTCGAGGACTACGGGCAAGAGGTAGACCGACCAGACCAGCAGCAGAAACTCGACTGGGACGGCGAGGATCACGACCCCGATGCGCGCGCCAAGGGGAACGTTCCGCCCCAAGAACCAATAGGTTGCGATCGGAACGAGGACAGCCCCGCCGAAGATTCCGACGACTGCCGCGATGAGACCGATCGCCACCTGTCGCCCCTTAGGAGAACCCGTACAGCGTCGCCGGGTTGTCGACCATGACCTGCCGGCGCACCGCCTCGTCCGGGATCCACTCACCGAGGAGGTTGTAGAGGCCGATCGAGGAGACGTGCTCGAACGAGAGGTGCGGGTAGTCGCTGCCCCAGATCAGCCGGTCGGGGGCGACGTCCGCGAGTGCGCGCGCGAAGGGCGCGGCGTCTGCGAAGCCCTCGGCGGTCGACATACGGTAGACGCCGGTGAGCTTCACCCAGCAGCGGCCCGGCGCCGTCGCGCCGCGCTGTGCGCGCAGGACGTCGATGAGCTCCTGGAACCCCTCCTGCTGCACGCCGTCCTTCGCGAGGAACATGCCCATGTGCGCGATGGTGAAGTCCACCGGCAGCGTCTTGAGCACGGTCTGGAACAGCTCGCGCGTCAGCCAGCCCGGCGCGAGGAAGTCGAGGCTCCAGCCGCGCTCGGCGCAGCGCTCGGCCATCCGTTCGATCCTCGGACGCATCGAGTCCGCGAGCGTCGGAGAGTAGGGCTCGATGGGCGAAACGTTGATGCGCACGCCGCGCACGCCCAGTTCATGCAGCCGCGCGAATTCCTCGGCAGGTGCTTCCTCGTCGATGTCGACGATGCCGCGCGCCTGCTCGACGCCGACGGCACGCAGCGCGTCCTCCAGGCAGCGATTGTCGCGACCGTACCCGCTGGGCTGCACAAATACCTGCCGCTGGATGCCGAATTTCGCCGCCAGCGCGAGGTAGTCCTCGAGCGGCGCGAGGGGCATCGGGTAGCGGAGGTTCGGCACACCCGCCGGGTAGCGCTCGATCGGGCCGAAGACGTGGAAGTGCGCGTCCGTCGCGAGGGGCGGCGCCTGCCAGCCCACGTGAGTCGGGTCATTGTGCACGGGATCGTCCTCGCTACTTCCCGGCGGCCAGCGCCGCCGCGACACCGTTCTTGAACCCCTCGGCGCCGATGCGCAGGAGGCCGAGCGCGGGCACGGTCACGAACTGCGCACCCTCGCGGATCAGCTCGGCCACGCCGGCCGTGTCCGTGGGCGCGTTGCCGCCGATGCCCGCCCACTTGCCCGCGGCCTTCGTGCGACGCACCACATCCGCCATCACCGCGCGCACCTCGGCGGCCGGGGGGTGCCCCATGCTCTGCCCGAGGTCGCCGGACGCGACGTGCACCACGTCGATCCCCGGCACGGCGAGGATGCTGTCCAGGTTCTGCACCGCCTCGACCTCCTCGCACATCGGGATGACGAGGACGTTGTCGTTGATGAACGCCATCGACTCCGGGCGCGGCAGGTTCACGCCGTAGTCGTGCGCGCGGCCGCTTGCCGATCCTCGGTGGCCGTGGGGGTGGTAGCGCGAGGCGGCCACGACCTCCCGGGCAGCCTCAGCGGTGTTGATGTGCGGGATGATCAGTCCCTGTACGCCGCGGTCGAGGAAACGAAGGATCGTGGAGTCCTCGTGGTTGGGGATGCGCGCGATCGGGGTGATGTCGAAGGCTTCGGCGGCGCGCACCATGTGCTCCACCTCGCCCACGCTCATGGAGCCGTGCTCACAGTCGAGGAACACGAAGTCATAGCCCAGCAGCCCGAGCAGCTCAACGATCTCGGGTGAGAATCCGCTCACGATCCCGCCGAGGACGACCTTGCCCTCGGCGAGCTTCGCCTTCGTGGTGTTGACGCGCATGGGTGCCTCCTCGGCAGCGGTCGCTGTGCCCGCGCAGTGTAGCCGCGGCGTCCCGCACGAACTCGCGCCCGCCCGCTAGACTGCGCGGACACGAGGAGGCCCGCGATGTTCGAGGTGCGCCTGATCACCCGCGACGAGATCGCCGCCTTCATCCGCGTCCACTCCATGGTGTACGGACGCCATCCCAGCGAGACGTACTTCCGGCAGGCGAACGAGCGCTTCGATGAGCAGCGCGACAGCGGCGCGTTCGACGGTGACACGCTCATCGCCAGCAGCGTCATCCACGACTTCAGGCTCACCCTGCCGGGCGGCAGCATCGGGCGCGCCGGCGGCATCACGAACGTCGCCGTGCAGCCGACCCACCGCCGCCGAGGCGCCCTGACGGGGCTGATGCGCGACCACATGACGCGCCTGCATGCGGACGGCATTCCGTTCGCCATGCTGTGGGCCTCGGAGAGCCTGATCTACAGCCGATTCGGCTACGGCCTCGCCACGTGGACGGAGCGGTGGCGCCTCGAACAACCTCGCACGGCGCTCCTCATCGAGCCGCCCGCCGAGGGCGCAGTGGAGTTCGTGGACGCGGACACGGCGCGAGCGGAATGGCCCGACGTCATGGCCCGCGCGATGGTCGGGCGGCCCGGCTTCGCCCCCCGGACGCGCGCCTTCTGGGAGACGTTCCACGAGGACCTCCCGGAGCAGCGCGACGGCGCGAGCGCGTACTTCCACGTCGTCTACCGGCGCGCCGGGAGCATCGAGGGATACGCGACTTACCGCGTGGCGAACCGCTGGCCGGAGCGCATCTTCGCCAACGAGCTCCGCATCCGCGAGGTCATGGCCACCGACGAGGGCGCCGCCCGCGCGCTCTGGCACTTCCTGCTCGGCATCGACCTCATCGGCGAGATCCTCGTCGACCTCCGGCCGCCCGATGACCCACTGCCCTGGATGCTCGCCGACCCGCGACGCCTGCGACGCAACGTGCAGGACGGCATGTGGCTGCGCCTGGTCGATGTCCGCGCCGCGCTGGCGCAGCGCACCTACGCGACCACCGACTCGATGGTCCTGGAGGTGCGCGACGCGTTCTGCCCGTGGAACGCGGGGCGCATCCGCCTCGACGTCTCACCCGAGGGTGTGCGCGTGACTGACACCGACGACGCGCCTGACCTCGCGATCGAGGCGTGGGCGCTCGCTGCGATCTACCTCGGCGGGACGCGGACGAGCACGATCGCTGCCGCGCGCGGCGTCGAGGAGCGTGTGATGGGCGCACTCCAGCGCGCCGACGCGATCTTCGCGACCGAACGCGCGCCGTGGACGCCGGTGTTCTTCTAGCGTCGCCAGCCGACGCAGTGCATCGCGGCACGCGGCGGTATGCTCGCGTGCGGACGAGGGAGCGACGCGTGAACGACAACGGACTGGACATCTCGATCGAGTACTGCGCCGAGTGCGGCTACTTCCCGCGCGTCGCATGGCTGCTGGCCGAGGTGATGGGCGACATCCAGCACGACGTGAAGCGTGTGACGATCATCCCGTCCGGTGGTGGCCGCCACGAGTGGAAGGTCAACGGCGAAGTCGTCTTCAGCAAGGCCGCCGAGGATCGACACCCGGACGTGGACGAGCTCAAGGCCGTCATCTACGAGCGGCTCGCGTAGCCACACCGGGCGAGGGCGCCCCCGGCGCCCTCGTTCTGTCGTAGGATGCCGTCGAGGAGCCGCCCATGACCGATGAGCCGACCATCCGCATCTACGACCCGCGCGGGCATGTCTTCGCGCAGGAGCGGACGCTCGCGAAGCGCCCCGCGTCGCTCGCGGGCCTGCGTCCCGGCATCCTCGAGAATCGCAAGCCGAACGTGCGCCTCCTCCTGACCTCCATGGTGGAGGCGATGCGCGCGGAGGTGGACCTGGGCGAGGTCGTGATCGAGGACAAGCCAATCGCAGGGCCACCCAGTCGGCGGAACATGGAGCGGCTCCGGGACTGTGACTTCGTGCTTGTCGGGTCAGCCGACTGAGGGTCATGCACGACGTGGAGTGTCCACGCCGCCGTCCTCCTGGAATCCGAAGGCATCCCGGCCGTCGTCATCGGCACGGACGAGTTCGCTGAGCTCGTGCGACTGGAGTGCGAGCAGCGCGGGCTGCCCGAGCTGCACCGCCTCGCCATCCCGCACCCGATCGGCGGCATCAAGCCCCCGGCGGTCATCGAGAAGGCACAGCCGACCGTGGCCGAGCTGATCCGTCATTTCACCAGCGGAGCGTCCGCATGACTGCCGATCGCGCCGACCGCATCCGCCGCGGACGCATCTCGCCCCTGATCGACGCGCCGGGAGATATCGCTGCCCTGTCGCGCGACCTCGCGGCGCAGCGCATGACCGATGGGCTGCCCGTGATCCCGCCGACCGAGAGGCGCGTCGCGGAAATGCTCGCGCACACGGATCGCGACCCGCTCGAGGTGATTGGCATCCTCCCGCCGCGACAGGGCGAGGCGACCGTGCACGCGATCGCGGTGAACGCGGTCATGGCGGGGCTGGAGCCTCGGCTGTTTCCGATCTTGCTGAGCGCGTGGGACGCGATCACCGACGTCACGTTCAACATCGCGTCGATCAACTCAACGACGCACCCGTGCGGGGTCTTCCTGCTGGTCAACGGCCCGCTCGCGCGCGAAGCCGGCATCGAGAACGGCCCCGGCTGCTTCGGACCGGGCTTCCCGGCGAACGCGACCCTCGGGCGCGCGATCCGCCTCGTGCAGTTGAACGTGGCGGGCGCGTGGCCCGGCACCGGCGACCGCGCGACACACGGTTCGCCCGCAAAGTTCGCCTTCTGCGCTGCGGAGCTCGAGGATGCCCCGATCAACCCGTGGGGCCCGTACCACGTCCGCAAGGGCTTCGATGCGGACGTCAGCACCGTGACCGTCTTCGGCGGCGAGGGCCCACACAACATCCAGGAGCATGGCTCCAACACCGCCGAAGGCATCCTGCTCACGATCGCGGGCTCGATGGGGCAGGCGGGTAGCAACAACCTGTTCCGGGGCGGTGAACCGTTGCTGATCCTCGGCCCGGAGCACGCCTTCACCATCGCCGCGGACGGCATCGGCATCGCCGACATCCAGCGCTTCGTCTACGAGCGCGCCACGTATCCATCGAGCAAGCTCGACCCGTGGTTCCGCGACGCCTACCGGCTGCGCCTCGCGGCGGGCCGGGAGGCCGAGGCGGACGACCCCGCGACGGACTTCCGGACGATCCAGCGGCCCGAGGACCTACACGTGATGGTCGCAGGCGGCCCCGGCAAGCATTCCGCCTGGGTCTCCACCTTCGGCGACCAGACCGTGCCGATCACCCGCGTCATCGCCGGCGCGGACGGCACGCCGCTCCGCTCGCTCCCCGCCTAGCATTCCGGGACTCCCCCGCGCGACGCCGAGGGCGCACACTCGGTTGAGGGCGCTCCCTGCCCGGCACACTGACGAGGACGCGCATGGCTGCCGCACACACCCGGGTCTATCGCGATGGCGTGCTGGAGGCCTCCGGCTTCGACCTCGATCAAGTCTCGGAGCATCTCGCCCAACCGGACACGTTCGTCTGGATCGACTTCCTGGAGCCCGATCGCGCCGACCTCGATCAGCTCGCGGTGGAGCTCGACCTGCACGAACTGGCGGTCGACGACGCACTCGGACCGCATCAGCGCCCGAAGCTCGACCGCTACGACACCCACCTGTTCCTCTCCTGCCACTGGCTGGAAGTCAACCTCACGAGCGCGGCGGTCCGCGATACCGAGGTGGACACGTTCCTGAACAGCCGCTGGATCGTCACCGTTCGCAAGAACGCGGGCTTCGACATGGACCGCGTGATCGACCGCTGGGACCGCTCGCCGAACCTCGCACGGCTCGGCGTCAGCTTCCTGCTTTACGGGCTCCTCGACGTGATCGTGGACGGCTACTTCGCCGCGGTAGAGACCTTCGACGACTACTACGACGAGGTCAGCGAGCAGATCTTCGCCGAGCGACCGCTGGAGCCCGCGGAGCAGCGGCGGTGGTTCGAGATGCGGCAGGGCCTCGTGCATTTCCACCGCCTGGTGCTTCCCATGCGCGAGGCCGTGAGCTCGCTGATGCGCCGCGAGCAGGGCGCGGTCGCCGAGGACCTGTACCCGTACTACCAGGACGTGTACGACCACGTGCTGCGCGTGTCCGAGTCCACGGACGCGCTGCGCGATCTGGTCAGCACGATCGTGGAGACGAACATCTCACTCCGCGATTACCGCCAGAACCAGATCATGAAGAAGGTGACCAGCTGGGCGGCGATCATCGCCGTGCCCACACTGATCACCGGCTACTACGGGATGAACGTCCCTTACCCCGGCTTCGGCGAGGCGTGGGGTGCGTGGGCCGCGACCACGCTGACGGTCGGGCTCTCCGGGGCGCTGTACGTGCTCTTCAAGCGCAAGGAGTGGCTGTAGCCCTCGACCAATCGGGGTGCCGCGCTACGCCTCCGGCCACTCCCAGCGCACCTCGGGCGCGCGGCGTTCGCCGGGCTTCGCCGGCACGTCGGCTGCGCGGTAACCGAGGTACACGTACGCAACGATGCGGTCGTGCGCCGCGAGGCCGAGGTACTCCTTCGCACCGGTGAACTGCACCATGACGCCGGTGCTGGTGTGCGCGGCCAGCCCCTCTGCCTCAGCAGCGAGCAGCAGATTCTGCAGTGCGCAGCACGTGGCCGCGTAGTCCTCCACGTCCCGCACCTCGTCGCCGGGGGAGCCGACCTGCGACAGCACGAGGACAACCGGCGCGCGGAGCAGGCGCACCCGAGCCGCCTGTTGCTGCGACTCGGTGCCCTCGCCGCTCGCGGCCAGCCAGTCGGCGACGGCCGCGCCCATCGCGGCGCGCGCGTCCCCCGCGAGGACGTGGAACCGCCACGGCTCGGTGCGGCGGTGGCTCGGCGCCCACGTGGCCGCGTCGATCAGCCGTTCGATCACCTCGCGTGGCGGGCGCACCTCCGCGAATGGGTCGGTGTAATCGCGGCGCGTGCGGATCGCGGTGTACAGGTCCATCGGTGCTCGATTCCGAGGCGGCGCGCCTAGTCGCGCGTCGCCATCTCGCGGACGGCGTCCGCATGGTCCACGTACTTGAAGAACTGGCCGAGGTTCTCGATGACCTCGCTGCGCTGCGCGAGCACTCCGGCGCCGGCCGTCGCGAACGCGCGCTTCCACGCATCGCTCTCGACGGTCCCCGCAGTGGCGAGGTCGTAGACCGTGAGGTACCGAGGCGTCCCGACCGTCGCGCGATAGCGGCGCACGCCGCGGACGGTCGGCAGCGCGGTGATCAGCGGCAGGTGCTCCTCGTCGTACCAGCGCGTGAGCGCCGCTTCGAGGTCGTCGGGGACATCCTCACGCACCATCCAGATGAACGCGCCCGCCTCGCCGGGGTGGCGGCCGGTCGCGGAAATCAGCGCGTACTCGTTGCGAACGACGTTGGTCATGCGCTGCGGGATCGGATCGCCCGCCTCTTTGCGGCGCGCCGCGATCGCGTTCTCGCGCTCCCACGCTTTCGCATAGCCGTCGCCGTGGACGACTTCCGGCCCGTCGATCTCGTACAGCGTCAGCGACCGAGGCGTCCCGCGCAGCGAGGTGTAGCGGCGCGAGTACAGGAAGCCCTCGATCGCGGAGCGCTCGTACAGGTGATCGTCCTCGTACCAGCGCTCCATCTCGTCCAACTGGCCGGGCGCCTCGTCGGCGAGCACCAGCAGCAGTCCACCACCGACACCGGGCATCGCGAGCTCCTCGTCATGGCGCGTGCCTCGTCCGGCCCGCGTGCCGCCGCATGATAGCGGCACGTCCATGCCACCTCGCGTGCACGCATGACGTATCCTCCGGGCGAACCCAGACGAGGTAGCCGCCATGACCACACCCCAACCCGCCCCCGCCGCGCTCGCCATCGTCGACCCGCGCCTCGACCTCGCCCGGGTGGCGGCGGACGTCGCGCGCGAGATCCGCCCCGACCTGCCGATTGGCGTGTTCGCCGAGCTCAACGAGGGCGAGGCCTGGGTGACGAAGGCGGAGGGCCCCGTACTCCTGCTGTCCGACGTCAGCGTCATGGACGACTTCGCACTCGCCGAGATGCGCGAGTGGGACGTGCCCGAGGGCCACGTGACGATGATCACGATGTTCGACGGCACCCAGACCTTCGAGGAAGACCGCGCACACGAGATCGCGGGGGACGCGGTGCTGATGAAGCCGACGCGCCTCGGCGACTGGCGCACCGCCCTGCCGCGCTACCTCGGAGCGGGCGGCTAGCGCCACCATTGGCGTAATTGTGAGCGGATGTACCATCCCGGTGCATCCTCCGGGGCATGGTTCACGGCCGATCGGCCCACCACCTCCAGGCAGGGATGCGTTCGGACGGGACGCCCATGAGCGCCGCGAGCATCCTCGCCGCCCAGACCTCGCGCGTGCGCCACGTGTACCGCGGCTGGTGGATCGTCCTCATCTCCTACTACACGCAGCTGATCACGGCCGGCGCGGGCGGCTGGATCTTCGGATCGCTGATCCTGCCAATGCAGCACGACCTGGGGTGGAACCAGAAGAGCGTCGCCGTGGTGCTGCTGATCAACCGCATCATCGGTGGCGTGCTGGCGGTGCCGCTGGGCCCGCTCGTCGATCGTCACGGTTCCCGCGTGCTGATGACGGTGAGCGCGGTGCTCGCAGGCCTCGGCCTCCTCGCGGTGTCGATGGCGCACACCCGGCCGGCGGTCTACGCGGCTTGGTCGTTGTACGGACTGGCGACGCCGGGCATCGGGCTGCTGGGGCCGCGCGTCGTCATCCCGAACTGGTTCATCCGCAAGCGCGCGACCGCGATCGCGTGGTTCTCGATGGGCTCGGCGACCGCGGGGATCGCCGCCGTGCCCGCCGCAGCGTGGGTGAACGAGCACTACGGCTGGCGGATGGTCTGGTTCCTCCTCGGCATCGCTTGCTTCAGCGTCGCACCGCTCTCGTGGATCGCCGTGCGCCGACGCCCCGAGGACGTCGGACTGCTCCCCGATGGCGACGAGCCCGGTGCGGTCGCAGCGCGCGAGGCCGCACGCCCTGCCTCGCAACGGGTGCGCGAGGCGGTGTGGACCGTGCGGCAGGCGCTGCGCACGCGGGCGTTCTGGCTGATGACGGCGGGCTTCCTGCTCACCTCGATGCCGTCGTCCGCGATCTTCATCAACATCTCGGGGTTCGTGCAGTCGTTCGGCTACACCGCGATCGACGGGGCGTGGATCGTGTCCGTGTACGGCTTCGGCGTCTTCGGTGGACGCTGGGTGTGGACGTGGTTCCTGGGGCGCATGGGGATCTACCGCACGATGATCGCGTTCGCTGTGATCTATGCCGTGTCGATCGCGGTGTTCACCATGCAGCACTCCTACCTCGGGATCGCGCTGACTACGTTCTGGCTGGGCGTGGCGGTGTCCGGCTCGCAGCTCCTCAACGTGCAGGCGATCCCGGACTACTACGGGCGCAGCATCGTCGGATCGCTGACGGGGTTCTCGACGCTGGCGAACACCGCCGTCGGCGGAGCGGCGCCGCTGCTTACGGCCGCCGTGTTCGATGCGACAGGCGGCTACATCCCGGCGTTCCTCGCGTTCGGCGCGGTGTGCGTCGTAGCGGCGGTGTCGTTTGCACTGTCGCCGCCGCCTGTGCACCCCGGCGAGCGTGCCCGCGCGGCGACCGCGTAGCAGACACGGACGAGGCGCCCGCGGGCGCCTCGTCACGATCCGATCGCAGCGTCGAGGCTAGTCGTCGACGCCGAACGGGCGGATGAGCTTGATCTGGCGCACCACGTCCGCGATCTGCTCTGCGTCGGCCTCGTTCTGCAGGTTTGCAGAGAACGACAGGTCCGTCGCGATGCCCGCGTAGCGAGTCTCCAGCACCTTCGGCAACTGCTCCCACGTCCCCGCAACGCAGAACTCGTCGAGGATCTCGTCCGTGACCAGGTCGGTCATCTCCTGCCAGCGGTTCTCCATCGAGAGCCGGTGCAGCGCCGCGCCCTCCTCGCCCCAGCCGTCGAGGGCGAGCACGCCGTGGTACGAGCGCGTGGAACCGTAGTAGGCGACGCGGGAGCGCACCCACTCGCGCATCTTGTGCACGTCTTCCTCGGTCTTGCCGGTGGCGATGAAGCCGCCCGCGCGGATCGAGAGCTCGGACGGCTTGCGGCCGCGCTTCGCGGCGCCGGCGAGCACGTTCGGCAGCAGCACCTCGCGCATGTAGCGATCCGTGGTGAACGAGTGCGTGACGATGCCGCCCTCCTCACCCGCGAGACGCGCCATGTACGGGTTCACCGCGGAGACGACGATCGGGATGTCGGGGTGCTCGATCGGGCCGGGGTTGGAGGCCGGGTTCATGCGGAGGAAGCGGTAGTACTCGCCCTCGTACGTGGGGGCGTCGCCGTACTGCCACGTCCGCCAGATTGCGCGCAGGCAGGCGATGTAGTCCTTCATCCTCGGGCCCGGCGGCGCCCACGGGATGGAGAAGCGGCGCTCCATGTGCCCCTTCACCTGCGAGCCAAGGCCGAGCAGCAGCCGCCCGTTCGAGGCACGCTGGATCTCCCACGCCGCCTGCGCCATGACGTACGGCGAGCGCGGGAACGCCAGCGCTACGCCCGTGGTCAGCACCGCGTGCTCCGAGGCCAGCGCGGCGGCACCGAGCATGAGCATCGGCTCATACGACGTCTCGTTCGCGACGAACATGTCGAAGCCCAGCGCCTCGGCACGCGTGACCAGCGGAGGAATGTCGCGCAGCGGCGCGTGCAGCCCGATCGAGACCCGCATGAGAACCTCCGAGGTACGAGGAATGTCCGTGTCTGCGCAGACGTCGCCGCGCTCGTTCAGCCTCGCGGCCCCTCGACGCGCGAACCATCAGACAATTGATAGCGGCGGACGCCGGACGCGGACGAGGCGCCCCTGCGGACGCCCCGTCGATGGCTGGTCGAACCTCGGGGGTCGAGGGTCAGAGCGGTCGCGACTCCGTGGCGTCCAGGCGGCGCTTCACCTCGGCGACAACGTCGTCGGGCAGTGGGCCCTTCTCGGCAAGCGCGATGTTGCTCGCGAGGTGGCCGAGGTCCTTCGTGCCGACAATCGTGGTGTCGAGGTCGGGGTTCGAGAGCGTGAACCGCAGCGTGAACTCGATGCGGCTCATGCCATCGAGCAGCTCGTCCAGCTTCCCCTGCTCCCAGCGGTCCTTCGCGTTCTCGCCCGGGATCATGTAGTACCAGCGGTTCTCCCAGTCCGTCGGCAGGCCGCGGGCCGCGCCGCCGCGGATCGCGATGCCCGCACCGGCCGCCGAGGCCTCCGCGATGATGGCCTCGTGCTCGCGCTGGATGATCGAGTAGGGGATCTGGAATTCGTCGAAGACGCCCATGGCGATCTGCTCGCGGATCTCCGGCACGGTGCCCGACATGCCGAGGAACCTGACCTTCCCCTCCCGCTGGAGCGCCTGCAGCTCGGATAGCGCACCCTCTCGCTCCATGACCTCGCGCGAGGGGCTCTGGTGGAACTGCACGAGGTCGAGGTAGTCAGTCTTCATGCGGCGCAGGCTCTGCTCCACAGCCGCGCGGACGTTCGCGGCGGTGAAGATGTGCTCGTTCGGCGCGCCGGTCGCGAACTCCTCGGCGGCGCACCCGGCCTTCGAGGCCAGGAAGTATTCGTTACGGCGGTGCGAGATGTACCGGCCGATGTACTCCTCACTCATGCCGTAGTCCGGCGAGGTGTCGATGAAGTTGATCCCGGCGTCCAGCACGGCGTTGAGGACCTGCTGCGCGGTCTCGTCGGTTAGCTCGGGGCCGCGGGGGGCGTTGCGCAGTTCCATCGCGCCGAAGCCGAGCGTGGTGACCTCGACGCCGGTGCGGCCCAGCGTGCGGCGCGGGATGTTGGTCATGGCGTGCTCCTTCGGTGCTGCCTCGTGTATGCGTCCGTCGAGGGTACGGCGCGGGTCGCCTGCGTTCGATGCTCGCGCGGCGTTGCTGCTATCGTGCGCCTGCCGACCCCCCATGCGCGAAGGAGCCCCCCGTGGCCACACCCTACCGAGCCGAGTCCCTCGCCGACCTCCGCGACGAGGCCCGCGACCTGCTCCGGGGCGCCATCGACGTCCACGCGCACTGGTCTCCCGACCCCTACGCCGAGCGGAAGATGGACGCGCGTGAGCTGGTCCACGCGGCGAGTGATGCGGGGATGGCGGGCATCGTGCTGAAGAGCCACGAACTGCCCTCGCAGATCCTCGCGTGGGCGCTCCAGCCGGAGGTGCCCCAGACGCGCCTCTACGGCGCGATCGCGCTCGACCACGCGGTCGGGGGGCTGAACCCGGATGCGCTGGACGCGGCCCTGCGCATTGGCACCACGGTCGTGTGGTTCCCCACGTTCGACAGCGTGTGGTCGCACGACCACTTCGGTCGCTGGAACGCACGAGGCGAGGCAATGACCGTCCTCGATGACGCCGGAGCGCTGAAGCCGATCGTCCACGACCTCCTCGACCTGATCGCGCAGTACAGCGCGACGCTGTGCAGCGGGCACCTGTCGCCCGACGAGACTCTGGCGCTGGTGCGCGAGTCGCGCCGCCGAGGCATCCGCTCGATCGTGTCGCACGCGACGCCGTTCGGCATCCCGGTCGAGGTGCAGCGCGAGGCGGCCGGCCTTGGCGCGTTCGTGGAACAGGCTGGCACGAACTCGTTCCGCGACGGCGGCGAGGAGGCCGCCGCGGCGATGATCGCCGACGTCCGCGCGGTCGGCGCCGAACACGTCATCCTGTCGACGGACCTCGGCCAGGCGCCCAATCCGCCCGCGCCCTCGGGCTTCGGTTCGTGGATGGAGCGCTTCCTGGACGCCGGGTTCACGCACGAGCAGGTGAAGCGGATGGTGCAGACCAACCCCGCCGAGGTGCTCGGCAAGTAACGCGATGCGGTAACCGATGCCTGACGCGACGCCCGGCCTCACGCTCGTCCTCGGCCCCGCCGCCAGCGGGAAGACCGAGCGGCTGATCGCCGCCGCAGCCGCGCGCTACGCACAGGATCCCTTCGCCTCCACGCTCGTCCTCGTGCCGACGGCGCGCCACGCCGACCAGTTCCGTCGCCGCCTCGTGGCGAGCACGAAGGTCGCGTTCGGCATCGACGTCACCACCTTCGGGCTGTTCGCCGCGCGCCACGCGGGCGCCGAGCATGTTGCATCCGCCGAGGTCGCGCGGGAACTGCTCGCTCGGACCACGCGCGACCTCGCGCGCGGCGACGGGCCGGCGGCGCGCTTCGCCCCGATCGCGGACACACCCGGCCTCGCCACGCTGGTCGCCTCCGGCGTCGCGGACCTCGCGGCAGACGGTGTCGCACCGGCGACGTTCGAGGCGGCAGCCAACGCCACGACCGACCTCAACCTGCGCGCGCTCGCAGCGATCTACACGGCCTACCGCGCCGACCTGGAGGCGCGCGGCTGGCGCGAGCCGCACGAGCGCGCGCCGCTCGCCGCCGAGGCGATCCGCGCAGGCGCCCCCGTCCCCCCGCTCGTGCTCATCGACGGCGCGGCGTTCCTCCAGCGCGGCGAAGTCGCGCTGGTCGGGGCGCTCGCCGCCCGGACCGAGGTCTGGTGCGCACTCGATCCCGCGGCAGGCGAACGCGCGCGATGGACGATCGAGGCGCTCACGGCCGCGGTGCCCGCGCTCGCCCGGGAGTCGCTCGACGCGCCCGCCGTCACGACCACGCTCGAGGCGAGCAGCGCCGCCGACGCGGAGTCGCAGTTGCGGGAGATCGCGCGGGCCGTGAAGCAGGGGCTGGGCGAGGACGGGGCGCTGCGCCCCTCGGACTTCGCGGTCACGTTCAGGCAGGTGTCGCCGCACCTCTCACTCGCGCGCCGCGTGTTCGAGGAGGCCCGGCTGCCCCTCGACCCGGCGGCGGGCGAGCGGCTCGCGGCGCGCCCGTTCGGCGCATGGCTGCTGCAACTCCTGCGCGTCGGCGTCCACGGCTGGCGCGTGCGAGACGTGGCGGACGCCCTGGTGGCCGGGTTTGCGTCATGGCAGCGCTTCGGCTTCGCCACGCCCGACCTCGATCGCATCCGCCGCATCGCGCGCACCCACGGACTGTGGTCCAGCCTCGAGGTGCTCGCGCGGATCCCCGCGGCTGTCGAGTCGGCTGGCGCCGACCGCGCGGACGCCGACGCGTACCGGGGCGCGGCTGCCGCGTGGCGCACGACCGTCGAGGCGCTCGCGGCGATGCTCGACCCTGAGGCGCGCCGGACGCCGGGCGAGCACGCCCGGCTCCTCGACGACGCGCTCTTCGGCACCGCGGGCTGGGTGCGCGGCGAGATCGAGTCCTACCCGACGCTCGGCGTCGAGGTCGACGCGCTGCGCGGCGAGCTGCGCGCGTTCCGCGCCGTGGAGCAGGCACTGGGCGCCGGCGAGGTCACCTTCGAGGCATTCGTCGCGGACCTCGAAGCGCGCATGGACCGGCCGACCACGCTCATCCGCGAGGCCGGCGGCGTCCTGCTCGCGCCGATGCACACCATGCACGGGCTGCGCTTCGCGCACGTCTTCGCGGGTGGCCTGTCGGAGGGCGAGTTCCCCGCGCCGCAGCGCACCGGGGCGCTCCTCGACCGCGATGCGCGCGAGGCACTGCGCTCGGCGGGCCTCGGCCTCCCGCCGGAGCCACGCGCCGCCGAGGACGACCTGTGGGAGTCGGTGCGCACCCGCGCCGACCGCGCGACCTCGCTCTGGCGCACCCGACTGAACGCCAGCGGACGCCCCTCGGCGGCGTCGTACTACTTCGAAGCCGCAGGCGTGACCGCCGTCGAGGCGCGCACAGCCGTCGCCCCGGAGCGCGCTGCCTCCACACGCGAGCTGGCGATCGGCCTTGTGCGCGGCTGGCCAACCGAGGTACGCCGGCCGCGCGACCTCCCCGCGTGGGATCGCGTGGTACGCGTCGCCGCGGGCGTGGAACAGCGACGACGCTCGTTCACACCCGCCGGGATGTACGAGGGCGCGCTGGGCAGCGTCGACGTCTCGTGGCTCCTCGACGGCGAGCGGCGGTGGAGCCCGACGCAGCTCGAGTCCTACCAGACGTGCGCGTTCCAGTTCTTCAGCAGCCACGGCCTCCGCCTGCGCGAGCTGGACGAGGAGCAGGAGCAGGCCGATGCCCGCACGCGAGGCACCGTCATCCACGCGATCCTCGAGGCCGCGGTCGAGCCGCTGGTCGCGCGCGGCGAGGCGCTGAACGAGGCGAACGTGGACGAGGTCATCGCGCACGTCCGCGAGCACGGCCGCGCGACGTGGGATGCCGCCCCGGCGCGCTACGCCTTCGGTCGCGCCGCCCTCTGGCGCTACGAGGGCGCGCAGGCGCTCGAGCAGCTGGAGTCGCTGGTGCGGCGCGAGGCGCGCGCGAACGAGGCGCTGGGGATCACCTCGACGGAGCGTGGAGAGCGTTCGTTCGACGCGCTCGTGCCGGGCAGCGATCCGCCGCTGCGCTTCCGCGGCTCGATCGACCGCGTCGACCGCGGGCCGGGGCTGATCCAGATCGTCGATTACAAGAGCGGCAAGGTCCTGGAACGCTCCGAGCTGGAGAAGGGACGGCTGCTCCAGCTCCAGTTGTATGCGTTGGCCGCCGCACAGATTTTCGACGATCCGGAGGCGCGCATCGTCGCTCGGTACGCCTTCCTGCGTGCACCGAAGGCGGAGTGGAGCCTCGACAGCGCGAAGCCCGAGGATCGCGCGCTGCTGGAGGCCGCCTCCGCCCGCGCGATCGAGGCGCGCGAGGCGATCGCCGACGGTGAGTTCTACGTCGCGCCCGCGGGCGAGTGCCCGTGGTACTGCGCGTTCCAGCACGCCTGCCGCGTGAACTCTTTCTCTCGGAGGAAAGAGTGGCGCTGACCACCGAGCAGCAAAGGATCGTCGACGCCGGCGACGTCGACATCGCGGTGTCGGCGGGGGCGGGCAGCGGGAAGACGCACGTCCTGGTGGAGCGCTACGTCGCGCTCCTCGGTCGCTGCGCGATCCCCCAGATCGTCGCGGTGACGTTCACTGAAGCCGCCGCCGCCGAGATGCGGCAGCGCGTGCGACGCGAGGTGATGACGCGCCCGGAGCTGAACGCGCACCGCGCCCAGGTGGACGAGGCGATCATCGGCACCATCCACGGCCTGTGCCTGCGCCTGCTGCGCGAGTACCCCGTGGAGGCCGGCATCGATCCGCGCGCTGCCGTGCTCGCAGAGGACGAGGCGGCGCTGCTGCGCGGTGCCGCCGGCATCCGCGCGATCGACGAAGCCGCCGAGGCCGGCGACCGCCGCACCGACCTCCTCCGCACGCTCGGGGTGTACCAGGCCTCGCAGATGCTGCCGGTGATGCTGCAGTCGCGCGACGACGTGCGCTCCTCGTTCGCCGCGATGCCCGAGGACGCAGAGTCGATGGCGATCGACATCCGCGGCCGCCTCGACGATGCAGCGCGAGAGGCGCTCGACCCCCTGCGCACGACCGTCCCGGACGCGCTGATCGAGGTGCGCTCGTTCATGCAGACGCGCGACGACCTGCTGGCAGGCCGACTCCTCGAAGCGCTCGCGGCCCTCGGCGAACCGGACGACTGCCCGATCGGCGAGTGGGCGGCCCGCCTCGCGCGGTGCGCCGAGGCGATCAAGCTCACGGGCGGCAAGGCCGGCGCATGGGCGATCCCGGTGCCGGAGGTGCGCGCGTTGATGCGCGAGGTGCGCGAGGAGATCGAGCGTCGGCTCCTCGAGGTGCCCGTCTGGTCGGACGACGACGAGGCGGCTGTCCGCGCCATGCCGGGCCTCCGCGCACTCTTCGAGGACGCCTGCGCCCGCTACGCCGCGGCGAAGCGCGAACGCCGCGCCCTCGATTTCCTCGACCTGGAGGTTGCAGCCGTCGAGTTGCTGGAGCAGCACCCGCATGTCGCGGCCGACTGCCGGGCGCGCTTCCGCCACCTGATGGTGGACGAGGCGCAGGACGTCAGCCCGATCCAGGCACGCCTCGTGCGGCTGCTCGTTGGCGAGGGGGAGGGGCGGCCTCGGCTGTTCCTCGTCGGCGACGAGAAGCAGTCGATCTACGGCTTCCGAGGCGCGGACGTGCGCCAGTTCCGCGAGCTGCGCGAACTCGTGCACCAGTGGGGCGGCACGCTGCTGCCGCTGTCCGCCTCGTTCCGCACGCATCGCGAGCTGGTGGCACACACCAACGCGCTGTTCGAGTACGTCTTCACGGGCACCGAGGTGACGATGGAGGTGATGACGGGGCGCCCCTCTGAGCCGCCGCCCGGCCCGCACCTCGTGCTGACGCCGATCGGCGGCGGGCGATCGCAGGCCTGGCTGACGGAGGCCGAGGCAGTCGCGCAGGAAATGCGCCGGATCCTCGACGACCCGCCCACGATCTGGGACAAACGCGCGGAGGCGTATCGACCGGCACGCGCAGGGGACATGGCGCTGCTGCTACGCGGCCTCAGCCACGTCCACGCGTTCGAGCAGGCGCTGGACGCGAACGGCGTCCCGTTCGCCACGCCGAGCGGCGGCGGCTTCTTCACGCGCGCCGAGGTCGTGGACCTGGGCAACCTGCTGCGCTGGCTGTCGGAGCCGGACGACGACATCGCACTGGTCGGGGTGCTGCGCTCGCCGATGTTCATCCTGCGCGACGACACCCTGCTGGCCCTGCGCGGCCTCGGGCAACCGCCGCTGCGCCTCGCGCTCACCGACCCACCGGCGAGCCTCGACGAGGACGAGCGCGAACGCTGCCGCTTTGCGGGCGAGACGCTGCGTGCGCTTCAGCGGACCGCACGCACGGCCTCGGCCGCCGATCTCCTCGAGCAGGCGCTGGAGGCGACGGGCGTCGAGGCGTCGTGGGCCGCGATCAGCGGCGGCGAGCAGTCCGTCGCGAACATCCGCAAACTCGTTCGCATCTGTCGCGAGCTCGCCGGGTACACGCTCACGCAGGTCGTCGACTACCTCGTGCAGCGGCGCGACGAGCTGCTGACACGCGAGGGGCCGGCCGTCCTCGACCGCCCGGACGCGGTGCAGGTCATGACGATCCACGGCGCGAAGGGACTCGAGTTCCCCATCGTCTTCGTGCCGCAAGCGCACGACGGCCCTCGCACGTCCTACGACGCGATCCGCTGGCGTGTCGGCGACGGCGTGTCGATGACCCTCGAGCGCGACGAGGACGACGAGGCCCGCCCGCGGCCGGGGTTCTATGCGCACCTCGCGAACCTCGACAAGGGCGACGAGGCCGACGAACACTTGCGGTTGTTTTATGTCGCGGCGACGCGCGCCGGCGACTACCTCTACGTCTCCGGCAACAACCCCGGCGCGAGCGGCCCCGGCTGGCTGCACGCCGCGATGCGTGCCCATGACGCAGGCCTCCTCGCGCAGGTCGAGTCACGCGCGCCCGTCGACCCCGAGGAGCAGGAACGCACCCGCCGCCCCTACCCCGACACAATCGAGGTGCCCGCCCCTGAGACGCAGGTGGACTACGAGCCGGCGCTCCTCGGTCGCTCGCCAGTGATCCCGCTGCGGGCGAGCACGCCCGTGACGGCGCTGCGCCTGCAGGAGCACCACCAGTGGGGCCCGGCGGCGGGCGCGGGCGACGGCCTCGGCCTGGTCCGGGGGCGCATCGTCCACCGCGCGATCGAAGCGCGCGCGCTGGCGGGCGACGCCTTCGACGACGCTGCCCTCGCGCGGTTGGTCGAGGAGGAAGCCGAGATCGCCGACGAGGCCACGTGGGCCGGCCTCCTCTCGGACGCGAGCGCCCTCGTGCAGCGCTACGCGGACTCGGACGTCGGTCGCGACGCTGCAGCCGGGGAGGCGCAGTTCGAGGTGCCGTTCGCGTGGGACTGGGACGGCGTACCCGTCCACGGTCAGATCGACATCCTCTACCGCAACGCCCAGCACGCGTGGTGCGTCGTCGACTTCAAGACGGACCGCGTCGCCGCCGGTGCGGAGGGCGAGGCGGCCGCGCCGTACCTCGTCCAGATCGGGCTCTACGCCCGGGCGCTCCAGGCGGCGACGGGTGCCTTCCCTCGCCTTGGACTGCTGTTCCTGCGCACCGGGCGCTTCTACGAGCCCCCGCTCGCCGAGCTGGAAGCCGCCCTCGTCCGGGCCCGCGCGGAGATCGACGCCGGTCTGCGCCTCGACCCCGGCCTCCCGGACTACCTCGGCGGGGACGAGGACTGACCCGCGCCCGCGAATCCGGCCGCGCCGATTCGACGTACTCAGTGCAACCGGTGGGGGCGCGCGTGTTATAACGCGCTGAACGTGACTGGGCTGGTGCCTCGTAATCCGCACCGGCCCATGAGGAGGGGATTCCTTGAACATGAGAGACGCGGGCTACTGGTCACGACCATCCCGCCGCGCAGTGCTGCGCGGAAGCGCCATGGGTGCGGTCGGCCTCGCCGGCGCGGCGCTCATCGGCTGTGGCGGGGGCTCCGGCTCCACGCCGGCCGCGGTCGGAACCGCGAGCCAGGGCACGCCGACGGCGGTCGCCTCGAACAAGACCGCGAAGAAGGGCGGCACGCTCCGCATCGCCGGTCAGCTCACCGGCGACGTTCCGGGCCTGGATGGTGACCGCGTCGGCGGCTCCGCGATGGGCACGGTGCAGAACATCACCGGCGTGAAGCTCACCCAGTGGGACGAGCGCCCGGACAGCCCCGGCCCCGTGGAGAACGTCATCCCGGACCTCGCCGAGTCGTGGGAGACCCCCGACCAGGGCCTGACATGGAACTTCAAGCTCCGCAAGGGCGCAAAGACCTCGGATGGTCTGGAGGCCAAGGCCTCGGACGTGGTGTGGTCGCTGGAGCGCCAGACGGCGATCAAGACGCCGACCGGCGGTCTGCAGATCAACTTCCCGGACCTCTACACGGGCAAGAAGCCGAACGCCGTCGCCATCGACGACTACACGCTGCAGATCAAGCTCCCGAAGCCGGACGCGGACATGCTGTCGCTCATGGGCCAGCACACGTGGTCCGTGGAGCACAAGGAAGTCATCACCAAGAAGGGTGCTGACCCGGGGAAGACGGCGCCGGGCTACGGCGACATCGTCGGGGTCGACCAGATCCGCGGCGCCGGCCCCTACTACCCGACCGAGTACGTCCCGGCATCGGGCTTCAAGTTCAAGCGCAACCCGAACTTCTACGACTCCAACATCGCGTACCTCGACGCGATCGACCACCCGCTGATCCTCGACCCGGCGGCCGCTGCGGCGGCGCTCCAGGCGGAGCAGCTGGACGCGTTCGGCCCGCTCACCCAGTTCTCGACGCAGCAGGGCCTCGAGCTCTCGAAGTCGGACAAGCTGCAGGTCGAGTGGCAGCCGTGCATGGTCTGGAACCCGTGGCTCTTCGACACGACGCAGGCGCCGTTCAACGACATCCGCGTCCGCTCGGCCGTCGCGAAGGCGATCGACCGCGAGTCGTGGATCAAGAACCTGTACAGCGGTCGCGGCCGCAACGGCGCCATGGTGCTCCCGTGGCTGACGTACTGGGCACTGGACCCGGCGAAGATGGGCGCTCACGCCGACCCGTCGTTCAAGTTCGACGCGGCGGAGTCCAAGAAGCTCCTGCAGGCGGCCGGCGCGGAGAAGCTGCAGTTCTCGCTGCAGACCTCCAACATCGGCGCCTACACGGTGACGTACCCGTTCGCCGACCTGATGAAGTCCATGCTCGCCAACGTCGGCGTGACCATGGACATCAAGATCGTCGAGTACGCGTCCCACCTGCGGAACACGGACGCTGCGAAGAAGGGTGTCTACCAGACGTTCATCGTCCGGCCGGACATCCAGACCTATGCCTTCGCGCAGGTCGGCGGCGGCGGCGCGCTCGTGGCCGCGAGCATGGACTCCTGGGGCGCCCTCAAGAAGAACGACAAGGAATACCAGGCGTTCTACGACGTCCTGGAGAAGCAGCGCATCACGCAGGATCGCAACGCGCGACGCGAGCTCATCTACGACATGCAGACGCGCATGGCGAAGAACGTGTGGAACTTCTACTGGCCGGCCCCGGACTCCCCCGTGGTCTCCAACAAGAAGGTGCACAACTTCCGTCCGCCTCCGGGCTGGAACTGGAACATCATGAAGTACGTCTGGAAGGACGCCTAACCCCACGCGCCCTGCCGTACCCGGCAGGCTCGAGGACACCACGAACGGCCCGCGACGTATGTCGCGGGCCGTTTCGATCTCCTCGACGGACGTCTTTGACGCGACGCGAGCGCGGTCATAACATCGCGCCGCTCAGCACGGACGCACCCGGATCCGGGCCCGCCGCGCCGAGGTGAAGGAGGCAGACGCATGGCTCGCATCGTCGAGCTGGACCGACTCAAGGCGCTGAAGGACACGGTCTCCGTGGTCGGCGTCGGCGAGAGTGACTACGGCAGCGACTACCGCGCCGGCGCGAAGGGCAACGCCACCGAGAAGGGCTCAGGAGCGATGAACTCCTACCAGCTCGCCGCCACCGCGCTGAAGCGCGCGCTGGACGACGCCGGGCTGACGAAGGATGACATCGACGGTCTCGTCGTCGGTGGTCCGATGTCCACGGAGCGCACGTGCGAGGTGCTGGGCATCAACGCATCGTGGTGCGTCTCCGGCGACGCCCCTCGAGGCATCCACGCCGCCGTGCAGGCGATCAACGCCGGCCTCTGCCACACCGTGGCGCTGGTCTACGGCAACGCCCAGCGCTCGAACGACACCGCGTACGGCGGCCCGCGGGCGTCCGGCGACGGCATCCTCTCCTACGTGTACTACGCGCCGTGGGGCATGACCTCGCAGGGCGGTCTCTACTCGATGATGTTCCGCCGCCACCAGCTGGTGTACGGCACCACCGAGGAGCAGCTGGGCGCGGTCTCCGTCGCGTTCCGCAAGCACGCCTCGATGAACCCGAACGCGGTGATGTACGGCAAGCCGATCACCATCGACGACTACATGAACAGCCGCTACATCAGCGAGCCGTTCCACCTCTTCGACTACTGCCTCATCAACGACGGCGGTGTCGCGTTCATCATCCAACGCGCGGACATGAACAACGGCAAGAACCCGACCGTGAACATCTCCGGCCTTGGCTGGTCGGAGATGGACATCGACTCCACGCAGCTCCGTCCGCGGCTCAAGGAGTTCTACTACCCCGCCCACCGCAACGTCCGCGAGCAGATCTACCCGATGGCCGGCGTCGGCCCGAAGGACGTCGATGTCTACGCCACATACGACTCCTTCAGCACGCACCTGCTGTTCAGCCTCGAGGGCTTCGGCTTCTGTGGCGAGGGCGAAGGTGGCGCGTTCATCCAGAACGGCCGCATTGAGATCGGCGGCGAGATCCCCTGCAACACCTCGGGCGGCATGCTGTCCGAGTCGTACATGCAGTCGTGGAACCACCAGCCCGAGCTCGTCCGGCAGCTGCGCCACGCGTATGCCGGTGGACCTCGACAGGTCGAGGGCGCGGAGGTGGCGCAGTACGTACACGACGTCGCGGGCAAGTGCCTCAGCGTCATCTACACGAGGGGGCAGTAGCCATGGCGACCACGCGACCACCCCGGGTCATGGATCCGTTCGCGCGCGAGTTCTGGGAGTTCACGCAGAATAAGGAGCTCCGGCTCCAGCAGTGCAGCGAGTGCCAGAAGCTGCGCTGGCCCGCCGCTGCCGTCTGCGACAAGTGCCTCTCGCCCGACTACACGTGGGAGCAGGTCTCTGGGAAGGGACAGGTGCTGTCGTGGATCGTCTTCCACCGCCAGTACTTCCCTGAGTACCCCGCACCGCACCCCGCGGTGGCCGTGGAGCTCGCCGAGGGCCCGATCTTCGTCTGCTGCATGCCGGACGAGTTCCAGGGCTCTGACCTGGCCGACGCCCTGCCGATGGAGCTGACCTGGCTCGACGCCGAGGATCGCTTCGGCACCTACAACCTGCCGGTCTTCAAGCCCGTCGGGAAGTAACCCCGCGCCGCGGTGTGGAAAAGAGCGAAGTGGCCCGGAGCGATCCGGGCCGCTTCGTTACATGTTGCGCGTTGTCTCCACCGGCGACCGACGTATGCTCCCCGCATGAACATCCGAACGATGCCCCTGCACCGCCGCTTCGCCTCCCTCGTGCTGCTCGGCATCCTCGCGGTGGCGGGGATGCTGGCGGGGTCGCGCGACGCGGTGGCGGCCAGCGAGCGCATCACCGCCTACGACATCGTCGCGACGATCGAGGCGGACGGCGGGGTGCTGTTCCAGGAGACGATCACCTACGACTTCGGTGACAACCAGCGCCACGGCATCGACCGCAACGTCATCACGCGGCAGCGCTTCGATAACCGTTACGACCGGACGTACCCGCTCGAGGTGATCTCGGTCACATCTCCCACGCCGAACACGCCCGTGCAGCGCACGCTCTCGAACTTCGATCCGGTGACGCGCATCCGCATCGGCGATGAGAATGAGACGATCAGCGGCGTCCACACCTACGTGATCACCTACCGCCTGCGCGGCACGCTGAACGCCTTCGAAGACCACGACGAGCTGTACTGGAACATCATCGGCGACCAGTGGGCCGTGCCGATCGAGCGCACGACGATCCTCGTCCGCGCGCCGCAGGCACCGACGCGCGTGGCGTGCTTCGCCGGCCCGACCGGATCAAACCAGCCGTGCGCGACCGGCACGATCGAGGGCGGCGCGGCGCGCTTCACGGGCAGCCTGCGCGCCAACCAGGCGTTCACCGTCGTCGTCGCCCTGCCGAAGGGCGCCGTGACGCCCAGCCCGACGCCCGTGCTGCACGAGCGCTGGGCCTTCAGCCGAGCGTTCACCGCGGACATGCCGCGCGTTGCGACGATGGTGCTGGTGCTGCTGATCGTCTTCCTCGGCCTGTCGCGGCTCGTCGCGCGCGGGCGTGACCTGCAGGCGCGCGGGCAGGTGGTCGCCGCCATCCCGGCTCCGGAGGGCGCGGTCGAGGAGCCCGTGCCGCTGTTCAACGGCACGGTGATCACCGTGGAGTACACACCGCCCGAGAACATGCGCCCCGGCCTCATCGGCACGCTGGAGGACGAGGTAGCGCATCCGCTGGACGTGAGCGCCACCATCGTCGACCTCGCCGTGCGCGGCTTCCTGAAGATCGAGGAGATCGAGGCGACCGGCTGGTTCGGCTCTACGGACTGGAAGTTGACCCGCCTCAAGCCAAGCGACGGCCTGCAGGAATACGAGCAACTGCTCCTCGACGGCCTGTTCGAGGACGGCGACGAGGTGCAGTTCTCCGACCTCAAGACGAAGTTCTCGACGCGGATGGCGAATGTGCAGTCGGCGCTCTATCGGCAGCTCGTCGAACGCGGGTGGTACGGGCGCAGCCCGAAGGACACGCGCGCGCTGTGGCTGGGCATCGGCATCGCCATGCTCGTCGCCTCGATCGCGCTGGTTGTGGTGACGGCGGCGTTCACCACGCTGGGTGTCATCCCGCTGCCACTCGTGCTCGGGGCGCTCATCTTCCTGCTGCTGCACAACCGGATGCCCGCGCGGACGGGCAAGGGCACCGCCGCCTATCGCCGCGTCCTCGGCTTCCGACGCTTCATCGTCGAGGCGGAGACGCGGCGCGCTCAGTTCGCCGAGCAGGCGGGGCTGTTCTACGAGTACCTGCCGTACGCGATTGTCTTCGGCGCGACGAAGCAGTGGGCGCGTGCGTTCGAGGGCCTCGCCCTGCCGACGCCCGACTGGTACACCTCGTCGCAGCCGTTCACGGCGTTCTACCTCGCCAGCGCGATGGGTGACTTCTCCGACCGCAGCGTCGGCGCGCTCACCTCAACGCCCGGCGGCTCCGGGAGCAGCGGCTTCGGCGGTGGGGGCTTCTCCGGCGGCGGTGGCGGAGGCGGCGGCGGGGGCTCCTGGTAGCAGGAGCCGCGCTGCGAGGAGCCTCCAGTGTGCGCCGTGCGATACTGCCGCGAGCAGATCCGCCACGCGCCGCTAGGAGCCTCGATGAACCCGACCCGCACAATCGCCGAATTCGTCGTCAACGCGCATGACCTTCCCGCGGTCGCGATCGACGAGGCGAAGCGGACGCTGGTCAACGTGCTCGCGGTCTCCATCTCGGCCTCGGAGCACCCGTCGGCGCACCGCCTGACCGAGTGGGCACGCGCCGAGGGCGCGACCGCCCGCGCAACGGTCATCGGCAGCGACCTGCGCACCAGCCCGCGGGGCGCCGCCGAGGTGAACGGGTTCCTCGCGCACTTCCAGGACTACGACGACACGCATTTCCCGACGATCCTGCACCCCAGCGCCCCCGTCTGGCCGGCGGTCCTCGCCGCCGCCGAGGAGCGCGGTGCGACCGGTGCCGCGGCGCTGGCCGCCTTCGCGCTCGGCGAGGAGGTCGCGTGCCGCCTCGCGATGTCCGTGCACCCGTGGCACTACGACGCGGGCTGGCATATTACCGGCACCACCGGTGGGGTCGGCGCAGCGGCCGGCGCGGGGCGCCTGCTCGGCCTGGACGCCGACGCGATGGTCTACGCGCTCGGCTTCGCCGGGACGCAAGCGAGCGGGATTCGCGAGGTCTTCGGCACCGATGCGAAGCCGATGCACGCCGCGAAGGCGGCCGCCAACGGCTACCAGTCCGCCGCATTCGCGGCTGCGGGGCTGAACTCCGCCACGGACATCATCGGCGGGCGGCGCGGCTTCTGGGCGGTGCTGTCGCCGAACGGCCACAACGAAGAGGCGCTCACGGGCGCCCTCGGCGAGCACTGGGAGCTGCAGCGCAACGGGCTGAAGCCCTACGCCAACGGCGTCGTCTCGCACCCGATCCAGGACGCCGTCATCCGCCTCCGCAACGAACACGCGCTGACGCCCGACCAGGTCGTGAAGATCCAGGCGCGCGTCTGCCCGCTGGTGCTGGAACTCATGAACCGCCCCAACCCGACCACGGGCCTGGATGCGAAGTTCTCGTTCCAGCACTGTGCCGCGGCGGCGCTGGTGGACGGAGCGGGCCACGACGCGCAGTTCTCCGATGCTCGCGTCCTCGACCCGGTCATCGCGAGCGTGCGTTCGCGCGTGAGCGCGACCGTGAACCAGGCGATCCCGGAGCACGAGGTCTTCGTGACGATCACCCTCACCGACGGTCGCGAGGTCTCGACGCACGTGGAGCACGCCTCCGGCTCCCCGGAGAACCCGCTGTCGGACGCCACCCTGGACACGAAGTTCCGCGCGCTCGTCGAGCCGGTGATCGGCGCATCGCGCGCGGCCACGCTCCTGGATGTCGCCCGCAACCTCGATGGTGCCCCGAACGTCGCGGAGCTCCTGCGGCTCGCGGCGCGGTAGCGGCCGCGTGAGACGGCGCCGGCGCTAGACGCGCTCGCGCACGACCGGGTTACGCAGCACGCCGATGCCGGGGACCTCGATCTCCACGACGTCGCCGTCCTTCATGTTCTCAGTCGGGCCGTCGGTGCCCATCCACAGCACATCGCCGGGCATGAGCGTCATGTACTGGCTCATGCGGCTGATGTAGTGGCGCACGCTGAAGATGGCGTCGCCGATGCCGTACGTGTACACCTCGCGGCCGTTCAGGCGAATCGTCACCTTCAGGTCGTCCGGCTCCGTGATTTCGGTCTCGATCCACGGCCCCATCGGCTTGAACGTGTCGGTGTTCTTCGCGCGCCAGAGCGTGCGATCGTCGCGCTGCCACGAGCGCTCGCTGACGTCGTTGCCGATGGTGTAACCGAGGACGTAGTCGAGTGCTTCAGCCTCGGACACGCGGTGGCACGGCTTCCCGAACACCACCACCAGCTCGCCCTCGTACTGCACCTGCTCGGTGGCGTCGTGCGGGATGACGATGCGCTCGCCGTCGGCGATCAGCGCGTTGTTCGCCCGGTAGCCGACGTCCGCATTCGGCGGGAACGTGGGATCGACCGCGCGGATCTTCGCCATTTCGGTGATGTGCTCGCGGAAGTTCACGCCCGCTGCGTAAAACACCGGCGGCACCACCGGCACCAGCAGCCGCACGTCCGCCAGAGGGTGCGTCTCGAAGGTGCGCCGATGCTCACCGAACGGCGATCCCTCGACAGCGACCACCTGGTCACCCTCCACGAGGCCGTACGTCGGCTGGTTCTGGCCCCACTGGAAGCGGCACCATCGCATCGCTCACCCCCTCGCTCGGCACGACCGGAGCGCCCGTCACCGAGTGTGGCGAACGCGTGGCGGAATAATAGCGTTCATTCATCACCGAAGTTCCTCATGTCGCGTGCGAAAGCGACGTTGAGGACCTCCTCGCAATGAAACGGCACCTGAGCGATCCCTATGATGCTCGCAACTCCGGCGGGCACCGCAAGGCAGGCCACATGTTCGAGCGCGCAGCGTCCCGACGTCGATTCATCGCGGGAGCAGCGGGAAGCGCGGCGGCACTGGCGCTGCGCCCACTCGTCGGCGCCAGCACCAGCGCGCCGGCCATCGGCACCTCGGCACCGGCAGTTCTGCCTGCTGCGCGCTTCGGTGGCGTGCTCCCGGCGAACCACCTCGCGTGGGTGTGGCAGTTCAACCAGGACGGCGAGCCCGAGCGCATCCGCGAGGTGCTCGCGGCCTACGGCCTCGGCATCGCCCTCAAGACGCACGACGGCGTGGAGTGGATGTCGAAATACGACACCAGTCGCAACGCCGTCAGCGGCCCGCAGCGCATCGCGCAGCTCGCGAGCTTCTTCGAGGCCGGCGGCGTGCCGTTCCACGCGTGGTGCGTGGTGCAGGGCGTCGACCCCGCGCGCGAGTCCAGCATGGCTGCGTCCGTGCTGCAGGCCGGCGCGCGCAGCCTGTCGATCGACCTCGAGTCATACTCCGGCTTCTGGCGCGGGTCGCAGGTACAGGCACTCCAATACACGGGATGGCTCCGGCAAGCACAGCCCGACGCGACGCTGATGATCACCATCGATGCGCGTCCGTGGGAAATCGACCGCATCCCGCTGAAGGAGTTCGCCGCCGCCGCGAACGCGATCGCTCCGCAGGTCTACTGGAGCGACTTCGGCACCCCGCCCAACGTCGTGAAGTACCGGCAGGCGGGCGCCGATCCCGGCGCGAGCGGCGTGACGCCGCTCTTCGCCCTCGACACCGCGGCGAGGAAGCTCGGATCGTTCGGGCTACCGATCCACCCGATCGGTCCCGGCCTGATCGCGGACACCGGCGCGTGGGGCCAGTTCATCAGCGAGTCCTACGCGCGCGACGCGGAGTCGCTCTCCGTGTGGCGCCTCGGCACCACCTCCCCGCGCGTCCTCGAACTGCTGAAGGCGACGCCGCCCCGGCCACGCTCCTACGTGGTACGCCTCGGCGACACGGCGGGGAGCCTCGCGGCGGCCTGGAACACGAGCGTCGAGGCGATCGCCTCGACCAACGGGGTGGCCGACGTGAACCTGCTGGTCGTGGGACAGACGCTGGTGATCCCTCGAGGTGCTGGTGCGCCGATCTCGATCCCGACGATCTCGCCGATAGCGAACGTCACCCCGCCCGGTGGGGCGTACACGATCCAGCCGGGTGACAGCGTGGGCGCCCTGGCAGAGCGCTGGAACACCACCAGCGCGCGCATCATCGCCGTGAACGGACTGTCGAACGCGAACGTGATCGTGGTCGGGCAGTCGCTGCGGATCCCGTAGCCCCGCCCCGGGGCGGCTACTTGCCTCGACGCCCGCGGGTCAGCTCCGGCACCCACGGCACGAAGACCGCCGCCGCGATGACGAGGCCGCCGAGGACGTAGTACGCGGTCCGCAGCCCCACGACGGTGTCCGCGGTCCTCGACGCGATCAGCACCGCGACGGCGACGCCCAGCGTGCCGCCGAGGTTGTTGAACATGCCGCGCAGCCCGACGATCGCGGCGATGCGATCCGGCGCGACCTCGATCCCCGCGTTGTTGAGCGACGGGTTCGCAAAGCCGAAGAACAGGCCGGCGGAGCCGATCACGAGCATCAGCCACCAGAAGTCACCGAAGCGGATCCCGACGAGGCTGACGTCGTGCAGCCCGAGCCCCAGCACGATCAGCGACGACCCGAGCCCCACCAGCCCGATCAGGATCGGCATCTTGAAGCCGGTGCGGTAGACCAGCAGCGACGAGATCGCCGAGCAGGCGACCATCAGTACCCCTCGAGGCGCGGCGAGCGCGCCGCTCTGCGCCACGCCGATGCCGTACGCGAGCTGCGCGAACAGGGGCACGATCGACACGACGCCCATCCACCCCGCGCCGAAGCACAGCGACAGGATGTTCGTCGCGATGAACGGCCGGCGACTCAGCAGGTCGAGGTCGAGCACCGGGGAGGGCGTGCGCCGTTCGTGCAGCACCAGCACGACCGCGCCGACGACGAAGGTGAGCAGCGCCGCAGCGACCACGCGCGCGTCCGGGGTGACGGAATGCTGGCCGAGTTCGGTCAGCGCGTAGACCAGCGCCGTGATCGTGATGCCGATGAGCGCAATGCCGAGGAAGTCGAGCCGCTGGATCGGACGCCTCGCGCCTGCGGGCAGGATCACCAGCGCCAGCGCGCAGGCGATCAGCCCCGCCGGCGCGTTCATCCCGAACGTCGTCCGCCAGCCGTACCACTCCACCACGATCCCGCCGACCGCCGGCCCGAAGACGGCGGCGAACGGCATCATCGAGGAGTACATGCCGATCGCACGGGTGCGGCTCTGGCCCTGGTACGCCTCGCCGATCATGCTCGTGCCGGCCGGCTGTAGGCTCCCGCCCGCGGCCCCTTGCAGCGCGCGCGCGAGGATCAGCCAGTAGATGTTGGGCGCGAACGCACAGCCGATCGAGGCGACCGAGAAGAGCGCGAAGCCGACCACGAACATCGTGCGGGCGCCGAAGCGCTCGGCGAGGCGCCCCGCGACGGGCATCGAGACCACCAGCGCGAGCATGAAGACGGTGACGACCCAGCCGCTCCAGCGCAGCGGCGCGTTTAGGTCAGCCGTCAGCGGGCCGAGCGCCACCGACACCATGCCGAACTGCGCATTGAAGATGAGCATGGACGTCGCGAGCAGCGCGAAGATCACGTGCCGTCGAGGGTTCGGCGGCGTGGCGACGCCCGCGCCGGGAGAGGTTGCGAGCGGACCCGACTCGCTGGAGGTGATGGCCATCCGGGGGCTGTCCTGCCTGTTCGCCGCGCACTACGGAGAAACGGAGGGGCCGAGGCGATGAGCCTCGGCCCCTCCAGCGTGCACCCGCTGCGGGCTACGCGCCCGCTGACCTCGACGCCTGCGGCCAACCGGCCGCATGCGACGGGCTAGAGGACGGTGGACTGGCTATCGCCGCGCATGACGGACAGGTGGGTCATCGGCGAGCCGGTGTCGCCGGCGCCGTGCCAGTGGTCCGTGCCGGCCAAGATCAGCGCGGAGTCGCCCGTGCCGATCACGTGATCACCCTCGGCGTCACCCACCTTGCCGATCCCGCTGAGCACCAGCAGCATCTGGTCGCTGGTGTGGCGGTGCATCTTGGTGTGGGCGCCCGCGGCGAACTGGACCACGGAGGCCACCACGTCCTGGGAGCCCTCGGCCAGGTTCCGCGCGCGGACTTCACCGATGAAAATCGCGTCGCCCGTCCGGTTGATGCTGTCGCCCTCGTTCGATCGCAGGACCTTGACGCCCATGGGGTATCTTCCTCTCGCTCACACCGGGTGTTGACCCGGATATCACCGAATGTATTGCTACGCCTTGCGGCGTTGGATAACAATGCGACGCCCTTCCCGCAAGTCGGGAGGCCGTGGGAAGCATCGCCGTATCGTTGCGCTGGCTCAAGCCTGTCGCATCCGAGGGGAGTCGTATGGCGCGACCGATCATCTGCAACAGCATGGCGGAGGCCGTCTCGGACATTCCCGACGGGATCCAGCTCCTGGTACCGGGATTCGGCCCCGGCACGCCGCACAACCTCCTGACCGCGCTGTTCAACACCTCGGTGAAGGACATCCACGCCGTGGTGAACGGTGTGGGCTTCCCCAGCGCCGCTACGGACGGCCGCAAGTCGCTGGGCGACCTGATCGCCCAGGGGCGGGTGCGGAAGGTGACGGCCGCGTTCACTGCTCCCACGCACCCCTCGCAGCAGTCCATCGCCGCCGAGATGATCCGCACCGGCAAGATGGAGGCCGAACTGGTGCCGCAGGGCACCCTTGCGGAGCGCGTGCGCGCGGGCGGCGCCGGCATCCCGGCGTTCTACACCCCGGCCGGCGTCGGCACGCTGACCGCCACGGGCAAGGAGCACCGCGACTTCAACGGCCGCACCTACGTGATGGAGGAGGCGATCTTCGCGGACTACGCCTTCATCCGCGCGTGGAAGGCAGATACTGCGGGCAACCTCATCTTTCGGCTCGCTGCGCGGAACTTCAACCCGATCTTCGCGATGGGTGCGAAGCACACCATCGTCGAGGTCGAGAACCCGATCGTCCCGGCCGGCGAACTGCCGCCCGACCAGATCCACACGCCCGGCGTCGTGATCGAGAAGCTCGTCCAGATTCCCCCGGACGGTTTCTTCCGCGACGTCCCGCGCGCCTAGTCCCAGCGACCTCGAGAGGAGCACCCATGACCGAGGCACACACGATCGCCGGCAAGGAGCGGATGAGCCGCGACTTCATCGCCGCCGTCATCGCCCGCCGCTTCCCGAAGGGCTGGCTGGTGAACCTGGGCGTCGGCATGCCGACGATGGTCGGTGGTTATGTCCACCCGGACCAGGAGATCGTCTTCACATCCGAGAACGGCGTCATCGGCTACGGCGGCATCCTGTCCGGCAACGACGTGGACCCGGACGTGGTGAACGCCGGCGTCCAGTTCGTGGACCTGGTGCCGGGCGCCGCGATCGTCCACCACGCGGACTCGTTCGCGCTGATCCGCCGCGGCATGAACCACGTCACCGTCCTTGGTTGCTACGAGGTCGCTCAGGACGGCTCATTCGCCAACTGGCGCACCAGCATGGGCGAGTGGGACAACCTGGGCGGCATCGGCGGCGCGATGGACCTGGCCGCCTGCGCGCAGCAGGTGTGGGTGATGATGGAGCACACGACCCGCGAGGGCGCCCCGCGCCTCCTGGAGCACTGCGTGCTCCCAGTGACCGCACCCTCCGGCGTCACGATGGCCTTCACGGACCTCGGCGTGTTCTCGGTCAAGAACGGCCGCTTCACCCTTGAGGAGTACGCCCCCGGGTGGACGCCCGAGGAGATCGCTGCGCTGACCGGCGCCCCGCTGGACATCAGCCCCACGGTGTCCGAGGTGCAGTTCCCGAGGTAACCACGGAGCGGCCCCGCGGCCGCCTCACGGGATACGAGAACGCGAAGAGGGCGGGCCCTTGGCCCGCCCTCTTCCGTGTCTGCCTTCGGCCGTCCGCTACTTGCCGTCGCGGGCGAGCAGCTCCTCGAGGATCAGGGTCGGCGAGGCGGGCAGGTGCCGCACGCGGATGCCGATCGCGTCGTAGATCGCGTTCGCGACCGCGGCGAGCGGCGGGACGATGGGCACCTCGCCGACGCCGCGCACACCGTACGGGTGACCCGGGTTCGGCGACTCGACGAGGATCGTCTCGATCTCGGGGAGGTCGTTCGCCACGGGCATGCGGTAGTCGAGGAAGCTCGAGTTCAGCATGGTGCCCTCGCGGTTGTAGACGTACTCCTCGTGCAGCGCCTGGCCGATGCCCTGCACCGCGCCGCCCTGGATCTGTCCCTCGGCGTAGGAGGGGTGGATCGCAGTGCCGACGTCCTGCACGGCGGTGTAGCGGAGCACGGTCACCTTGCCGGTGTCCACGTCCACCTCGACGTCACAGATGTGCGTGGACAGCGCCGCGCCGACACCACCCGGCTTCACCGCCGCGTGCGCCTGCACCTGCGTGCCGGTGGCGCTCAGTTGCGCCGCGATCTCCTTCAGCGTGAACTGCTTGCCCTCCGGCCCGCGGATGACGCCGTCGTCGTCGTAAGCGACCGAGGAGGCGTCGACCGTCCAGATGGTGGCGGCGCGCTGCACAAGCTGCTTCTTGATGTCCTGAGCAGCCTCGTAGACGGCCCAGCCGGTGGCGAAGGTCGTGCGACTGCCGCCGGTGTTCGCGGTGAAGCCAATCGACTCGGTGTTCCCGACGAACGACCCGACGTCCTCGTACCACATGCCCATCGTCTCGGCGAACTGCATCGCGAGGCTCGCGCGCTGCCCGCCGATGTCGACCGAGCCGGTCACCAGCGTGACCGTGCCGTCGCTGTTCAGCGTCGCGTAGGCAGCGGAGTCGTTGCCGCCGTTGAACCAGTAGCCGCTGGCGACGCCGCGGCCCACGTGCGTGCCGTGGAGCTCGGAGCGGTAGTGCGGGCTGTCCTGCGCCGCCTTCAGCACCTCGTGCGTGGCGACGTTGCCGTGGGGGACGCCCTCGGAGCGCCGGGTGCCCTGCTTCGAGGCGTTCTTCATGCGGATCTCGAGCGGGTCGATCTTCAACTGCTCGGCGAGCTCGTCGAGGACCGACTCCACCGCGAACGCGGCCTGGTTGGCACCGGGGGCGCGGTAGGACGCGACCTTCGGCTTGTTCACCACGACCTCGTAGCCCTCGATGTAGTGATGCGGCAGGTCGTAGGGCGCGAGCGCCGTGCGAGCGCCACCGGGCACCGGCGCGCCGGGGAACGCCCCCGCCTCGTAGGCGAGGTGCACCTCCGCAGCGACGAGGGTGCCGTCACGCTTCGCGCCGATCTTCACGCGCGTCTTCGACGCTGAGGTGGGCCCGCTGGCCTCGAACACCTCCGTGCGCGACATGGTGGCGTGGACCGGGCGGCCGGTCTTCTTCGAGAGCAGTGCGACGAGCGGCTCGAGGTAGACGACGAGCTTGCCGCCGAACCCGCCACCGATCTCCAGCGGGACGACCTTCACACGCGAGACCGGCAGGCCAACGAGGGGGGCTGTCGCGTCGCGGACGCCGAAGGCGCCCTGCGTGCTGGTCCAGATCGTGAGGTGCCCCTCCTGGTTCCAGAGCGCCGTCGCGGTGTGCGGCTCGATGTAGCCCTGGTGCGCGCTCGAGGTGGAGAACTCCCGCTCGATGATCACCTCAGACTCGGCGAAGCCCTGTGCGACGTCACCCAGCTTGATCTCCAACTGGCGCGCGCGGTTCGTCTGACGGCCGTTCACCGGCTCGAAGAGGCCGGGGACGTCCGCGGTGAACGCCGGGTCGTGGAGCAGCGGCGCGTCAGCCGACTCGGCCTCGTCGATGCTCATGACCGCCGGCAGCACCTCGTACTCGACCTCGATCGCCATCGCGGCGTCCTCGGCGAGGTGGGGGTCGGAGGCGGCCACAGCGGCGATGGCCTGGCCGCGGAACAGCGCCTTCTCGGAGGCGATCAGCACCTCGCGCGTCCACTCGATCGGGATCGGGCCGCGGATCGTCTGGATCACGCGATGCTCGACCTTCGGGAAATCGGCAGCGGTGATTACCGCCTGCACGCCGGGCATCGCGAGCGCCTTCGACGTGTCGATGCGCTTGATACGCGCGTGGGCGTGGGGGCTGCGCAGGACATGGCCGTACAGGGTGCCGGTGGGGCGCGCGTCCACGCCGTACTCGGCGCGTCCTGTCACCTTGTCCAGCCCATCGGGGCGCACCGGGCGGGTGCCCACGATGCGGTAGTTGCCAGCCGGAGCGTCGTGCGTCGCGGTCATCGTTCCAACCCTTCCCATGGCGGTTCGCGGCGACATGGTACCGCTCCCGCTCGCCCCCGCACGAGGGCCGTCGGGATGTCCTCGGACGCCCGTCGAGCCACGCCGGCTGGCCCGCCGCTGATGGCGCGCCGCCCGGGTCCTGACGGGTCCGCGGCGCCTCGCTGATGCCGGTACCGACGCAGGGATTCCCCTGATCCGAGGCCCTCCCGGCGCCCCCGAGGATGCGAGCACGAGTCGCAGAGAGATGCGATGTGCTCAAGGAGAGATGACATGACTGCTGCTGTCGCCGAGCGCGTGTCCATGACGCGCAAGTACCGCATCGACGCTCCGGACCTCGCGCTGCGCCTCGCGTGGGTGCAGTTCACGGACGAGGACGTGGCGCGGGTGCGCGCCGCCGGGGAGATCCTGCGGCCCGACGTGGACGACATTGTCCGCGAGTTCTACGACCACTCGTTCAAGTTCCCCTCGTTCGAGGAGAAGGTGGGCTACTCCAACTCCTCGCGCACTCGGCTGGAGGCGGCGCAGCGGGGCTACCTGCTCTCGCTCCTCGAATGCCGCGTCGACGACGCCTACGTCGAGGGCCGGCTGGTGATCGGCGACCGGCACGCGGTGCTGGACGTGAAGCCGCGCTGGAACGTGGGCAACTACAGCCTGTTCGCCAGCCTCATGTTCCCGCGTCTCGCGGCGAAGATGGGCACGGATGAGCTCGCCGCGACCATCGTGTCGATGCAGAAGATCTTCACGTTCGACATGTCGCTCGCGGTCGAGGCGTACGTGGGCGGGTTGATGGACCGCCTCGTCGACCTGAACACGCGCCTCGGCCCCTCGGCCGCCTCGCTCGCGGACGGGAGCAGCCAGGTCAGCCTCGCCGCGAAGGAGATCGCGGACGCGGTGCAGCAGATCGCCACCGGCGTCACCGAGCAGATGAACGCGCTGCTGGGCGCACGCAACAACGTGGACGAGCTGTCCGAGGCGATCAGCACCGTCGCGGAAGGCGCGTCCGAGCAGGCGCGCGAGACCGACGGCGCCACGACCAACTTCGACGCGATGCAGCGCTCGCTGGACGCCGTCGCGGTGTCCTCGCAGTCGGCCGCCGAGAACTCGTCGACGGCCACGCAGGCCGCCGAGGAAGGGCGCGTCTCCACCGAGGAAATGGTGGCCGCGATGGGCGTCATCACCTCGGCGGTCTCGTCCACATCGGAGCTGATCGAGGCGCTCTCCGCCTCCGGTCAGGAGATCGGAGCGATCACCAAGACGATCGCGGAGATCGCGGACCAGACCAACCTCCTCGCGCTGAACGCGGCGATCGAGGCGGCCCGCGCAGGCGACATGGGCCGCGGCTTCGCCGTGGTCGCGGACGAGGTGCGCACGCTGGCGGAGCGCTCGCGCTCGGCGGCGGCGGACATCGGCAAGCTGATCCAGGGCGTGCAGGGCAACGTGGACTCCTCGGCACGTGCGATGCGCGAGATGGTCGAGGACGTCGAGGGCGGCGCGTCCAAGGCGCGCATGGCCGGCGAGCGGCTGAACCGCATCGTCGAGTCGACCACCGAGCTCGGCAAGCAGATCGCCTCGATCGCCGTCGATGCGGGCGAGGCGGCCACGGCTGCGGTCGCGCTCTCGGCGACAGTGATGAACGTAGGCGGGCTCGCGCGCAACAACGACGCGACGTCCGTCGAGATGCGCGCCAAGAGCGAGTCCGTGGTGGCGCAGCTCGTGAATGCCTCGGCGGTGGCCGAGGAGAGCGCCGCGGCCTCCGAGGAGGTCTCCGCCAGCACGGAGGAGGTCACAGCGCAGATCAGTGAGATCGCCGGCCAGGCCGACCAGCTCCGCGTGATCGCCGACGAGCTGAACGAGTTCCTCGGCTGGATCGGCGCCATCGAGAAGTAGCGTCCCCGCGCGCTTCCGATGTCCGGCCGCGGACGAGGCTCCCCCCGCCTCGTTCGCGGCTGTCGCGCGTCCGGGGGCTACGGCGCGGTGAGTCCGAGGGCGTCCCGCAGGAACGTCAGGTCGAGGTGCTCGCGCACGGCGCCCGCGAGGCGGTCAAACTCGCGCTCACGGCGATCGGCGGCACTGCCCGAGGCACCCGGGTCGCGCCATCCGAGCGAGCGGAGCAGCGTGCGCCGAAAGGCATCGCTGGTGAACAGCCCGTGCAGGTATGTCCCCGCGATGCGCCCGTCCAGCGAGACCGCGCCATCCTCGTGCCCGTCGAGGACGAGCAGCGGGTCGAGCGCGGTGCTGGTGGGGGTGGTACGGCCCATGTGGATCTCGTAGCCCTCCACGCTGTGCCCGCGCACGGCGGACCAGTGGCCCCGCCCGGCAGCGATGTGCCCGCGCGCCCGCCTTGTGGTCTTGTCGGCGACGAAGGTCGTCTCAAGGGACAGCAGGCCGAGGCCGTCTGTGGCGCTGCCAGCGGCCGCCTCGACGCCCCCGGGGTCGAGCAGGCGCTCGCCGAGCATCTGCATCCCGCCGCACACGCCCAGCACCGCGCCCCCGCGCGCCGCGTGCGCGCGGATCACCTCGTCCAGCCCGCTCGCACGCAGCCACTCGAGGTCGGCGATCGTTGCCTTCGTCCCGGGGATGACGAGCAGCCCCGGCTCGCCGAGATCCTCGGGTCGCTCGACGTACCGGACACGCACCCCGGGCTCGGCGGCCAGCGGGTCGAAGTCATCGAAGTTGGCGATGCGCGGCAACTGGATCACGGCGACGTCGAACATCCCGCGCTCAGCGGCACCACTGCTGCCGCGCTCCAGCACAACGGCGTCCTCCTGCGCGACGTCCAGGTGGTCGATCCACGGGATGACGCCGAGCACTGGCACGCCCGTCCGCGCCTCGACGTCGCGGATGGCGGGTTCGAGGAGCACGGGGTCCCCGCGGAAGCGGTTGATGATCAGCCCGCGCACCAGCGCACGATCCGCGGGAGCCAGCAGCGCGAGCGTGCCGACGAAGTGCGCGAACACGCCCCCTCGATCGATGTCCCCCACGAGCACCGTGGTCGCATGCGCATATCGCGCGACCGCCATGTTCACGATGTCGCGGTCGTACAGGTTCGGTTCGGCGGGACTGCCTGCGCCCTCCACCACGACCACCTCGAACCCCTCGCGGAGCGTGTCGAGGGCGCTCGTGACGTGCGGCCAGAACTCCGCGCGGCGGTCGAAGTCCGCGCTGGTGAGCAGCCCGGCGGGTCGCCCGTTCAACACCACCTGCGAGGTACGGTCGCCCTGCGGCTTCAACAGCACGGGGTTCATCTCGACACGCGGGGCGAGGCCCGCGGCGGCAGCCTGCTCGGACTGCGCGCGGCCGATCTCCAGTCCGTCCGGCGTCACGTCCGCGTTGTTCGACATGTTCTGCGCCTTGAAGGGCGCCACGCGCACGCCGTCCTGTCGCAGGATCCGACAGAGCGCCGTGACGAGGACCGACTTCCCCACGGAGGACGCCGTCCCGACGACCATCAGTACGGGCGCGGTCACGCGGAGCCGGCCCGCGCGGCGCGCGCCGCGGCGATCAGGTTCGGCGCGAGGTCGGGCCGCGCGGCGAGGTGGGTGTGGAGGTACGTCCCCGTGACGCTCCCGGCGCGGACGCCCTCCACGCGATCGGGGTCGAGGAAGCGGTACGCGGCGCTGGCTGCCTCGGGCGGCACGGTGAGCGTGGAGAAGTGGAACTCGTGGCCGCGCACCCGCTCGCCCGCCGGGAGCAGCGGCGTGCCGAGCGACTCCGCCTCGCGGTAGCCGAGCGTCAGGCGCGTGCCGTGCATCGTCGACTCACACGGCACCAGTCCGGCCATCCCATGACGGACACCCTCGGCATCGATGAGCGCGCGGCCGAGGTACATCAGGCCGCCGCACTCGCCGTACACGGGTACACCGCGCGCGGCGGCCGCGTGCAGGGACGCGTGCATCGCCGTGTTCGAGGAGAGTTCGCGAGCGAAGACCTCCGGGAACCCGCCGCCGAGGAGCACGGCGCGCGCACCCGCGGGCAGAGCGGCATCCTCGAGCGGGCTGAACGGCAGCAGGTCCGCACCCCATGCCTCCAGCAGGTCCAGCGAGTCGGGGTACGTGAAGTGGAACGCCGCGTCCCGCGCCACGGCGATGGGCACGCGCTGGCTCGGTGGCGCCGAGGGAAAGAGTCCCGTCGGGGCGGCGTCCGCGACGGGCACCGCGAGGCGCAGCAGCAGGTCGAGGTCGAGCTGCGTCTCCGCGACGCGGGCGAGGTGGCCGCGCCGCACCTCGTCGCCGCCCGTCTCCGCGTCGGGCACGAGGCCGAGGTGGCGCTCGGGCCACTCGATGTCGGCGGTGCGGGGGACCCACCCGAGCACAGGCAGGCCCGTCGCCTGCGCGATCGCGCTGCGGCACATCTCGGCGTGCCCCTCGCTGCCGACGCGGTTCAGCACGACCCCGACCACGCGCACGCGCGGATCGAACGTCTGGAAGCCAAGGACGGTCGCCGCGATGGATCGCGCGACGGCGGAGGCGTCCACCACCAGCAACACCGGCAACCCGAGCAGCCGCGCGATGTCCGCCGCCGAGCCCTCGTCGTCCGTGCCGCTGCGACCGTCGAAGAGGCCCATGACGCCCTCGACCAGCGTCACGTCGGCGCCTCGTGCGGCCCGCGCGAAGAGCTCGGCGACGGCGGCGCGCGGCAGCATCCACGTATCGAGGTTGCGCGCGTCGCGACCGGCGGCGCGCCCGAGGTGGCCCGGGTCGATATAGTCCGGCCCGGCCTTGTACGGCTGAACGACGAGCCCACGCGCGGCAAGCGCCGCCGCGATCGCGCTAGTGATCGTGGTCTTCCCCACGCCCGAGTGTGTCCCCGCGACGATCAGCCCGCGCCCCCCGCCACGGGAGGTGCTCACCTGAATCGCTCCGGGTACAGCAGCTTCGCGGTCTGCTCGAGCCCCTCGACGATGCGTGGGCCGGGGCGGTTCACGACGTCAGCCTCGATTGGGTGGAGGCGGTCGTTCTTCACCGCGGGAAGCGACGACCAGCCCGGGCGCGTCTTCACCTTCTCGGGCGCGCCGCCAAACTTCGCGTCGGCGAGCAGGATCACCTCGGGCGCGCCGGCGATGACGGCTTCGGCCGTGAGCTGCGGGAACGGCGAGGCGGAGCCCTGCGCGATGTTGCGCGCCTTGAGCGCGGTGAGCATCCCGCCGATGAACGTGTTCGGCGCGGCGGTGAACAGCGTGTCGCTCAGCTCGTAGAAGACCTTCGGCCCCTGCTGCACATCCGTGAGCTTCGAGGTCACGGCGTCGATGCGCGCCTTCATCTGCGTCGCCAGCGTCTCCGCCTCGGCGGTGCGACCGGTGGCGCGTCCGAGCAGGCGCACGTTCGCGATGACGCCCTCCAGGCTGTCGGGCTCCTGGTTGTAGAACACCGGCAGCCCCAGGCGGCGGAACGGCTCGATCACCGCCTTCTGGTTGGTCGCGAGGATCACGAGGTCCGGCTGCAGGGCGACCTCCGCCTCCGGGCTGGGGTCGGTGTACTTCACCTTCTTCAGCGCCTTCGCCGCCGCGGGGAAGTCCGAGAACTCATCGGCGGCGATCACCTGCGACCCCGCGCCGATGGCGAACAGGATCTCCGTCGCGCCCGGCGAGTGCGACACGATCGCCTTCGCCGGCGCCTTCAGCGTGACGGCGGCGCCCCCGGAGTCTGTGAGCGTCAGCGGGAACGCCGAGGCGGTCGCAGCCGCGGTGGGCGTGGAGGCCGTGGGCGTGCCGCTGGCAGTGGGTGTGACGAGCGCCTTCGACGCCCCGCCGGAGCAGCCGGCGAGCGCGACGACTACGAACACGATAGCCGCCGAGGCGACCGAACGGGAAACACGCATGAGTACCTCCTGCGCGAGGAGGCACGGAACGCCCCCTCAGGCGCGAGGGGGCAGGATGGAAGGCGGGGTGCGAGGCGATGCCACGCAGCCTGCCGTCGCCTGTCCTCGCAGGTCCGACAAGAACACGTGGGCCGGTACTCTGGCTCCCCGCCCGCCGGATGGCGTAGCGAGTCACAGTTGCGGGACAGCGCCGGTTTCGCACCGGTCTTCCCCGGACACCACGTCGAATGCGGCGGAGCATAGCACCGCGTCCCGCCTCGTTCGAGGCGGGACGCGACGAACGTGGCGGCTAGTCCTTCGGCAGCGGGAACTGCTCCAGGTACTGCATGTACTCAGGCTCGACGTCGATCTCCATGGTGAGGAGGTAGGCGACCACGGTCTGGTAGAAGCCGATCGTGACGACCAGCTCGGTCGTCTGCGCTTCGCCGAGGGCCTCACGAATCACATCGAACGCCTCGCGGGAGCCAGCGCGGTCCGTGGTCATCTCACGTGCGAGACGGAGCACCGCCCTGTCGAGAGCGGGCAGGTCGCTGCCACGACCCTCGGACTCATCGATGAGCGCCCGGATGTCCGCCTCGGACACACCGAAGTCCTTCATGCCCAGCTGCACGTGGTGCGACCACTCGTAGTCCGAGCGTGCGGTGTAGCCCACCTGCATGATCGCCATCTCGCGCAGGCGGCGGTCGACGGTGGCGTCGAAGCGGATCCAGTTCGCCATGTCCCAGAAGTGCCGCGAGGTCGGGATGCTGTGCACCAGCTGCCGGTTGAGGTTGATCGGCCGCGCCAGCTGGTCGCGGTCCTCCTCCCGCAGATCCGTGGCATCGAGGTACGGGAGTCGGGCCATACGTGGCTCCTTCGGGTCGATCGAGGGGTTCGCGGGGAGCATCGCGGCCCACGGCCCGTTCGTCCAGCGCCTCGAACGCGCGTCCGAGGGGCGGGAGCCTCAGCGCGCATCGCCCGGTATCATGGAACAGGCAGGAGAGGCCCCAGCCCCCGTGACCAACCACCCCACCTCGACCGTGCCCGCCTTCGCCACGCGCGAGGAGCGCATTGCCGCGCTCCATGACGCGCTGCGCGAGCGGATCCTCGTGCTCGATGGCTCCTGGGGCGTGCTGATCCAGGGCTACGGGCTGACCGAGGCCGACTATCGCGGTGAGCGGTTCAAGGACTGGCCCAGCGACCTGAAGGGCAACAACGACCTGCTGGTGCTCACCCGCCCGGACATCGTGAGCGGCATCCACCGCGCGTACCTCGAGGCCGGCGCGGATATCACCTCCACCAACACCTTCTCGTCCACGACCATCGCCCAGGCCGACTATGGCATGGAATCGCTCGCCTACGAGCTGAACCGCGAGGGCGCGCGACTGGGCCGCGAGGTCGCCGACGAGTTCACGGCGGCCGAGCCGAACAAGCCGCGCTGGGTCGCCGGCTCGATCGGTCCCACGAACCGGACCGCCTCGATCTCCCCGGACGCGAACGACCCCGGCGCGCGCGGCGTGACTTTCGACGAACTGCGCGTGGCATACGCGGACGCGGCTCGCGGGCTCATCGATGGCGGGGCCGACATCCTGCTGGTCGAGACGATCTTCGACACGCTGAACGCGAAGGCGGCGATCTTCGCCATCGACGAGGTGTTCGAGGAGCGCGGCTACACGCTGCCGATCATCATCTCCGGCTCGGTCGTCGACCTATCGGGCCGCAATCTCTCGGGCCAGACCGTCGAGGCGTTCTGGAATTCGATGCGCCATGCGAAGCCGCTGGCGATCGGGCTGAACTGCTCCCTCGGCCCCTCGCAGATGCGCGAGTACGTCGCGGAGCTGTCGCGCGTCGCGGACGCCGGCGTGTCGGCGTACCCCAACGCCGGCCTGCCGAACGAGTTCGGGGGCTACGACGAAACGCCCGAGGACATGGCCACCAAGATGGGCGAGTGGGCCCGCTCCGGCCTCGTGAACATCGTGGGCGGCTGCTGCGGCACGAAGCCCCCGCACATCGCGGCGATCGCGGAGGCGATGCGTGGCGTGTCGCCGCGCGTGCCCCCGCACATCGAGCCGCGCCTGCGCCTCGCCGGCATGGAGCCGTTCGAGGTCGCCCGATGACCTCCGACGCCCTCGAGGGCGCGACGCAGCCGACGGCGATCTTCGTCAACATCGGCGAGCGCACGAACGTCGCCGGATCTGCGCGCTTCCGGCGCCTGATCCTCGGCGGCGACTACGACACCGCGCTGGAGATCGCCCGCCAGCAGGTGGAGGCCGGCGCCCAGATCATCGACATCAACATGGACGAGGGCATGCTGGATGCGGAAGCCGCCATGGTGCGCTTCCTGAACCTCGTCGCCGCGGAGCCCGACATCAGCCGCGTGCCGATCATGATCGACTCCTCGAAGTGGAGCGTGATCGAGGCCGGCCTGAAGTGCGTGCAGGGCAAGGCGATCGTCAACTCGATCTCCCTCAAGGAGGGCGAGGAGGAGTTCCTGCACCGTGCGCGCCTCGTGCGGCGCTACGGAGCGGCCGTCGTAGTGATGGCGTTCGACGAGGACGGCCAGGCGGAGACGGCGGAGCGCAAGTTCGCGATCTGCGAGCGCTCGTACCGGCTGCTGGTCGACACGATTGGCTTCCCCGCCGAGGACATCATCTTCGACCCGAACATCTTCGCGGTGGCGACGGGCATCGAGGAGCACAACGACTACGCCGTGGCATTCATGGATGCCGCGCGCATGATCAAGGCGCGCCTGCCCTACGCCCACATCTCCGGCGGCGTCTCCAACGTCTCGTTCTCGTTCCGCGGCAACGACGCCGTGCGCGAGGCGATGCACGCCGTGTTCCTGTACCACGCGATCCAGGCCGGCATGGACATGGGCATCGTCAACGCGGGCCAGCTCCCCGTGTACGAGGAGATCCCAGAGGATCTGCGCGTCCGCTGCGAAGACGTGATCCTGAACCGCCGCCCGGACGCGACGGAGCGACTGCTCGCGATCGCGGATGAATACCGCGGCGGCGGCCAGCAGGCAGCCGCGCCCGACCTCCGCTGGCGTGAGGGCACGCCCGCCGAGCGCATCACGCACGGCCTCGTCAACGGCATCGACGAGTTCATCGTCGACGACACCGAGGAGATCCGACACCTCGTCGCGCACCCCCTAGAGGTCATCGAGGGGCCGCTGATGGACGGCATGGGCGTCGTCGGTGATCTGTTCGGCGCGGGCAAGATGTTCCTGCCGCAGGTCGTGAAGAGCGCGCGCGTGATGAAGAAGGCGGTCGCGCACCTCCTGCCGTTCATCGAGGCGCTGAAGGCGGAGGGAGCCTCGCGCTCCAACGGCAAGATCGTGCTGGCGACTGTGAAGGGCGATGTCCACGACATCGGCAAGAACATCGTCGGCGTCGTGCTCCAGTGCAACAACTACGAGGTCATCGACCTGGGCGTGATGGTGCCCGCCGCGCGGATCATCGCGACCGCCCTCGAGGAGCACGCGGACGTCATCGGCCTGTCGGGGCTGATCACGCCCAGCCTGGAGGAGATGGCGTACTTCGCGTCCGAGATCGAGCGGCAGGGCTTCAAGACGCCGCTGCTCATCGGCGGCGCGACGACCAGCCGCGCACACACCGCCGTGAAGATCGCGCCGAACTACAGCGGCCCGGTGGTGTACGTGCAGGACGCCTCGCGCGCGGTCGGTGTGGTGTCGCGCCTGCTCTCCGCGACGCAGAGCGATGACTTCGCCGCCGAGGTCCGCGCCGAGTACGACGACATCCGCACCGCACACCAGGCGCGCACCGACGCCGCCGACCGCTACCCGATCGTCGAGGCGCGTGCCCACCCCGCACCGATCACGTGGACCGGCGACTACACCCCGCCCCGGCCCATCGTCCCCGGCATCACGGTGTTCGAGGACTACCCGCTCGACGAGCTGGTGCCGTACCTCGACTGGACGCCGTTCTTCCAGACGTGGGAGCTGCAGGGCACCTACCCGAAGATCCTCACCGACCCTGTCGTGGGCGAATCCGCACGCGGCGTCTTCGAGGACGCGCAGAAGATGCTCCGCACGATGATCGACGAGCGCTGGGTGCGCGCGCGCGGCGTGATCGGCCTATGGCCCGCGAACAGCGTCGGCGACGACATCGAGGTCTACGCCGACGACGAGCGTCGCGAGGTTCAGGCGGTCGTCCACACGCTGCGCCAGCAGACGGGACGCGACCGCGGCCGCGCCGAGAACTACGCGCTGTCGGACTACATCGCCCCGCGCGCGAGCGAGACGCCGGACTGGCTCGGCGGCTTCGCCGTCACTGCGGGCATCGGCGTCGAGGATCGCGTGGCAGCGTTCGAGGCCGTGCACGACGACTACTCCTCGATCATGGTAAAGTCGCTGGCAGACCGCCTCGCCGAGGCGTTCGCGGAGCGCATCCACGAACGCGTGCGCCGCGAGTTCTGGGGGTACGCGCCGGACGAGGCGCTGGAGAACGATGCGCTGATCGCGGAGCGGTACCGCGGCATCCGTCCCGCCCCAGGCTACCCTGCCTGCCCCGACCACACCGAGAAGCGCACGCTCTTCGACCTGCTGCACGCCGAGCCGAACGCGGGCATCGAGCTGACCGAGTCGTTCGCGATGACGCCGGGCGCCGCCGTGAGCGGCTTCTACTTCAGCCACCCCGCGGCGCGCTACTTCGGCGTCGGCCGCATCGAGCGCGACCAGGTCGAGGACTACGCGCGCCGCAAGGGCTGGACGCTGGACGAGGCGGAGCGCTGGCTGGCGCCGAACCTCAACTACGACCGCAAGCGCTAACCGACCGCCTCGACGCCGCGGCCCAGCGCCGCCTCGAGGTTGCGGGCGATGGTGAGCGCAGGCTCCGAGAAGTTCAGCGTGTACAGGTGCACCCCGGGAGCGCCCGCGGCCAACAGAGCCTCGCACAGCCGCGTTGCGACGTCGGTCGCCACCTCGCGCCGGGCGGCGGCATCCTCGCCGCATGCCTCGAGGCGCGCGCGCAGGTCGGCGGGGAACTCGGTGTTGTTCGCGGCGGACATGCGCGCGATGCCCTCGGCGTTCGTGGGCGGCATGACGCCGGGGATCACCGGGGTGGTGACGCCGCGCGCCGCCATCTCCTCGACGAAGCGCTCGTAGTACTCCGCGCGGAACAGGAACTGCGTCATGGCGAAGTCCGCCTCGCGCAGCTTCTCCGCGTGGTGATCGAGGTCATCGACGCGGCTCGTCGCGAGTGGATGGCCCTCCGGGTGCGCGGCGACCGCGATGTTGAACGGCGCGCGCTCGCGAATGAACGACACGAGGTCGATCGCGCGGGTGAAGTCGCCCGCGGGATGGTCCGGGCCGTCCGCCGGCACGTCGCCGCGCAAGGCGAGGATGTTTTCCGTGCCGAGCGCGCGGTAGCGCTCCACGATCACCTCGATCTCGCCGCGGGTATGCGCGACACAGGTCAGGTGCGGCATGGTGGTCAGCGCGAGGTCGCGGTGGATGCGCTCGACGACCTCGTAGGTCGGCCCGCGTGACGATCCCCCAGCGCCGTAGGTCACCGACATGAACGAGGGCCGGAGGCCAGCCAGCCGTCCCAGCGTGCGATCGAGCCGCTGCACGCCCTCGGCGTCGCGCGGCGCGGAGAACTCGAAGGAGAGGGTGCGGCCCTGTGCGAGGAGGTCGGTGATCAATGCCATGCTGCGATCCTTGCCTGATGGAGGCCGCGGCGTAAAGTCACCCTACCCTCCGGGCCCCGCCCGGAGGTCGAGGCCGGTCACGGGGGCTCCCATGCAGGCGGCGGTCATCCCTCGGTTCCACCTGCTCCCGGCCAGCGCCACGGCGGACGCGCGCCGCCTCGTCACCGCCCGCGCGCTCCGCGGCTTCGCGGACGGCTTCGTGTCCGTGATGCTGGCCTCCTACCTGCACGGTCGAGGCTTCACGGCCTTCGAGATCAGCGCGGTGGTGACCGGCACGCTCCTGGGATCGGCGGTCCTGACGCTCGCGGTGGGGCTGATGGGGTACCGCCTGAGCCGCCGACGCCTCCTGTTCGCCTCGACGGGGCTCATGCTCGCTACGGGTTTCGGCTTCGCCCTGGCCACCAACTTCTGGGTGCTGCTGGCGGTCGCCGTGATCGGCACGATGAACCCGACCGCCGGCGACGTGAGCGTGTTCCTCCCCACCGAGCAGTCCCTGCTGTCCGAGGGCGCGGCCGACCGCGACCGCACGAGTCTGTTCGCGCGCTACAACCTCAGCGGGCTGTTCGCCGCCGCGCTCGGGTCGCTAGTCGTAGGCGTGCCGGTGGTCATCGCGCGGCTCGAGGGCTGGCCGCTCGTCGAGGTGCAGCGCGCGTCGTTCCTGATCTACGCGCTCGTCGCCGCGATCCTCGTGCTGGTGTACGCACGGCTCACACCCGAGGGCGACGACGCCGAGGGCCGCGAGGCGCCCCGCCCTGCCGCGCCCCTGCGCGAGGCACGGAGCATCGTGATCCGGCTGTCGCTGCTGTTCAGCCTCGACGCGTTCGGGGGCGGGTTCGTCGTGCAGACGCTGATCACTCTGTGGCTCTTCGAGCGCTTCGACATGGCCGTCAGCACAGCCGGGGCGATCTTCTTCGTGTCAGGGCTGCTGTCGGCGCTGTCGCAGCTCGGCTCGCCGTGGCTCGCGAAGCGCATCGGGCTGATCAACACGATGGTCTTCACGCACCTCCCCGCGAACGCCTTCCTTATCCTCGCCGCGCTGATGCCGAACGTGTACCTCGCGATCGCGTTCCTGCTCGCGCGCATGCTGCTCTCCGCGATGGACGTCCCTGCGCGCCAGTCCTACACGATGGCCGTCGTCCCGCCCGAGGAGCGCGCGGCGGCCGCCAGCGTGACCAACGTCCCGAGGAGCCTCGCCTCCGCGTTCGCGCCGCTCCTCGCCGGGTGGCTACTGACCATGGGCGCCTCTGGCGGACCGCTGATCGCCGGGGGCGCGATCAAGATCGTGTACGACCTGCTGCTGCTGTGGCAGTTCCGCTCCCACCCCCCGCCCGAGGAGCGCCGCGCCGCGTAGTCGCTATGCTGTGCCCCGGCGCGCGAGGCCGACGGGCGCCTCGCGGAGACGGAGCGGCGATGCGGTACGTGATCTACGGCGCAGGCGCAGTGGGTGGCGCGATCGGCGGCCTGCTGCACCACGCGGGCTTCGATGTCGCCCTGATCGCCCGCGGCGCGCACCTCGACGCGATCCGCGAGCACGGGCTGCACCTCGTCACCCCGAACCTCGACGCCCACCTCCCGGTGCCCGCCTTTGCCTCGCCGTCGGAGATCGCGTTCCGCCAGGACGACTGCGTCCTGCTGGCGATGAAGTCGCAGGACACCGTCGCCGCGCTCGAGGCGCTCCGTGCCGCTGCGGGCAGCGCCGTCCCGGTGGTCTGCGCGCAGAACGGCGTGGCGAACGAGCGCGAGGCCGCCCGCCGCTTCGACCGGGTGTACGGGATGCTGATGCAGCTCCCGGCGACCCACCTGAAGCCCGGCGAGATCGTCACCGAGGGCGGCCCCGCCGCCGGCGTGCTGGACACCGGCCGCTTCCCGCTCGGCGTGGACGAGGTCGTCGAGCGGCTCTGCGCAGACCTCGAGGCCAGTGGGTTCGTCGCGGCGCGTTCGGCGGCCGTGATGCGCCTGAAGTACGCGAAGCTGCTGCGGAACCTGGGCAACGCCGTGCCGCTGATCACCGGCGCCGCGGGCGGTCGTCCCGTCGTCCACGCCCTCCGCGCCGAGGCCGACGCGGTCTACCGCGCTGCCGGCATCGACTGCGCCCCGACCGAAGAATACGCCGCGCGCACCGCGCTCTGCGACATCGTGGAGATCCCCGGCGTGCCTCGCTCCGGCAACTCGACGATGCAGAGCGTGCTGCGCGGTGCCTCCACGCTGGAGACGGACTACCTGAACGGCGAGATCACGGCGCTGGGCGTGGAGTTCGGCGTGCCAACGCCCGTGAACCGCGTGGTGCAGGACCTGAGCGCGGAGTTCGCCCGTACCGGTCGGACGCCCGGCACCATGACCGCGGAGCAGGTGCTCGCCCTCGCTGCCGCGCGTGCCGCCTCATCACCGATCTCGTAGCCTCGGGCGCCGCGCGTCTGGTAGTCTCCCCGCGACGCACCTCGAACGGTGCGCGAACGGCACGAGGAGACGCGCATGTCCGGATGCCCCGTCCACATCTGGGCCCCGATGATGGCCGCGGCGCTCCCCTTCAGTCGCGTCGTACGCGACAGCATCCGTTCGAAGCTCACCCGCTCCTCGCGCACCCCCGCCGCCCTCGACGCCCCCGCCCGCGAGCTGCACCGCTGGGCTCCCGTGGGGGCGAAGGGTGGCGTGAACGATGAGTCGAATCCAGCCTAGGCGGATGCGAGCGAGCGGCCTCTTGGTCGCCTTGTCTTTCATGACGGCCTTCGCCGTCGCCTGTGACCGAACGCCACATGCACCTCAGACGATCGCAACGCCATCCCCCGGCGTCTCAGCGTCAGTTGCACCCGTGACCGAACCGCGGCCCGCGACATCCACGCCACCACTCATCCCCACAGCCACGCCAACGCGCACCCCGCCTCCGACAACGACGGTGATCCCACCGACGACTCCCGCACACCTTCCCGGGCCGGCGGTGAGGATGGGCGCCGTCACCTTGGAAGCCACGACAGGCGCCCCTACCTCGGCGGAAGGCTCACTGTGGACACGCGACGGTCGCGAGCCGGACACGATGCCGTGGGCCGCTGACTTGCAGAGGCCCACGCGAAGTGCAGATGGTGGAGTCACGCTGATCGTGGGCGGCGACTGGCCCGACCGAAAGGTGACCCTCCGATACCGAGGACGCCCGCCGGTTGAGCTCATCGCGAACAGTTGGCACCCAGCCCTCTCGATGGACGGTGAGTACCTCGCCTACACCTCGCGCATTGGTTCATCTGCGAGCGTTCGCGAAGAAGTACGACTGCGTACCAACGCGACTGGCGCCGAGAAGATGCTGGCGGTCCGCGACACGATCGGCGGCACTGACTTCCGACTCGCCGTAGTGGGAACCGACCCGCGCTGGTCACCGTCAGGGCGGTACATCGCCTACGTGCGAAACGAAGCCGAACGGAGTCGCTACAACGTCGTGGTGTACGACGTTCATACCGAGGTGAGCAGGGAGTTCTCGGCGTCCTGCGACAGGTGCGGACGTCCGTTCTCATGGTGGGCACCCGACAGCGATCGCATCCTCGTCCCCACGGGCATCGCCGATGGGAAGTACATGTTGAGTCTGTACGAGGCGCCCACGGATCGTCTGTACGCCATCGGGAGCGAGGCGCGGCCGAGCGTGATCGAGGGTATGACGATTGCCGAGGAGTTCAGCGAGACACGCACACGGATCCGCGAGTTGGTAGTGGGCAACGTCCTCGCGGAGTGGACGCACACGCGCGGGACTGGTGGGTACGAGGGCGTCGGTCGACAACAGTCCTTCGCGCTGACTCGCGCGGGGGTGGCCTTCGCGATCAAGACAAGTAAGTCCAGTCGAGCCGCGCCGAACTGGGCGCAATGCGGAGCCGAGGTGTACCACCCCGCGTTAGGCGACAAATCTCGCTGCCTCCTCGGCCCGGTCGACTGGGTAGCGTGGTCTCCAGACGCGACGCAGCTTGCCGTCTCGTTTCGAGATGGCTTCAAGTCGAACAAGGCGGAGAACATCTGCGCCGTCCGCGTTTACGACCTACCGGAGCTCACCGAGCGCTGGAGTCGCGACCTGACGTTGTGCGGGATCGGGATGGACAGCCCCGTCCCCGTTTGGACCTCAGACGGCCGTGCGATTCAGGTCATTCCGCAATACACCCAGATCTAGCAGTCACGGACCGCAACACCCAGGTCAGCGAGCCGCCGTCTACTCACCAGCCAGCGCCGCGATCCCGTCCGCCTCGAGCCGGTACGGCAGCCACTCCGCCTGCTGGCGGAAGCCGAGGCGCTCGTAGAAGCCTCGTGCGGGGTTCCAGTCCAGCACCGCGAGGTCGATGCGCGGGGCGCCGCGATCACGGGCGATGCGCGCGAGGGCTTCGAGGATCGCGCGGCCGGCGCCGCTGCGGCGGACGTCCTCCACCACGAAGATGTCCTCCACGTAGATGCCGGCGCGGCCCTCCCACGTGGAGTAGTTCGGGAAGAACAGCGCGAAGCCGACCGGCCTCGTACCGAAGGCGGACGGCTGTTCGGCAATCAAGCATTCAAAGAAGCGCTGCTCGCCGAAGCCATCGCGCAGGACGTCCGCCTCGGTCAGGTGGACCTGCTCCAGCGGCTCGTGCTCGAACGCGGCGAGGCCGCGCACGAACTCGACGATCGTCGAGGCATCCTCGGGCTGGGCGGGGCGCACACGGGTGTCTGTCATGAGACGGATGGTACCGTAGACGCTTCTTCCAACCTCCACGCATCCGCGATCGGACCGAGATGAACCGGCTCGCCCACGAGACCAGCCCCTACCTCCGCCAGCACGCCGAGAACCCGGTGGACTGGTACCCGTGGGGCGAGGAGGCCCTGGCAAAGGCGAAGGCCGAGCAGAAGCCGATCCTGCTGTCCGTGGGCTACTCCACCTGCCACTGGTGCCACGTCATGGCGCACGAGTCGTTCGAGAACCTCGCGACGGCGGCGCTGATGAACGACGCGTTCGTGAACATCAAGGTCGACCGCGAAGAACGACCGGACATCGACTCCGTCTACATGACGTTCACGCAGGCGCTGACCGGCCAGGGCGGCTGGCCGATGACCGTGTTCCTCACGCCCGACCTCGAGCCGTTCTACGCGGGCACGTACTTCCCGCCCACCGACCAGCACGGTCGCCCCGCGTTCCCGCGCCTGCTCGCGAACATCCGCCACGCGTGGCAGGAAAACCGCGAGAAGGTCGAGGAGTCCGCGGCGAGCATCACGAAGCAGATCCGCGAGGCCTCCGACCGCGTGGCCGTCCGCGGCGGCACGATTGCCCCGGAGGTGCTCGCCAACGTCGTCGACGGCCTGCGCGCCTCGTACGACCCGGAGCAGGGCGGCTTCGGCGGCGCGCCGAAGTTCCCCACCACGACCGTCTTCGAGTTCCTGCTCTGGTACCACACGACGGTGACCGGCGACGAGGAGGAGCCGAGCGCCCTCGACATGGTGGCGCAGACCCTCCGGCGCATGGCGCACGGCGGCATCTATGACCACCTCGGCGGCGGGTTCGCGCGGTACTCCGTGGACGCGCGCTGGCTGGTGCCCCACTTCGAGAAAATGCTCTACGACAACGCGCAGCTCGCGCGCGTGTACCTCCACGTGTGGCAGCTCACCGAGGACCCGCTGTTCGAGCGCATCGCGCGCGAGACGCTGGACTACCTCCTGCGGGAGATGCGCGATGAGGCCGGCGGCCTGTACGCCGCGCAGGACGCCGACTCCGAGGGCATCGAAGGCAAGTTCTTCGTCTGGACCGTCGAGGAGATCGACGCGATCCTCGGCAGCGACGATGGGCAGCTCTTCCGCACGGTCTTCGGCGTGACTCTGGAGGGCAACTTCTCCGACCCGCACCACCCCGAGCTGACCGGCCGCAACGTCCTCAGCCGCCCACACGCCCTCGAAGAGATCGCGACGGCGAACGGCATCGATCTGATCGAGCTCACGGCCCGCGTCGAGGTGCTGTGCGAGCAGATGCTCGCGGCACGGGAGCAGCGCGTGCATCCCTCGCGCGACGACAAGGTCATCACCGCGTGGAACGGCCTCGCGCTGTCCGCGTTCGCGGAGGCGGCGCGCATCCTCGACGACGCGCGCTACCTCGAGGCGGCCCGAGGCATCGCGACGTTCCTGCGGACGACCATGTGGGACGGCACGCGCCTGCGCCACGTGTTTGCCGGGAACGTCGCGAAGATCGACGGCCAGCTCGATGACTACGCGAGCGTCGGTCTCGGCGCGCTGGATCTGTACCGCGCGACGGGCGACCTCGACCTCGTCGCGTGGGCCGCACAGCTGCTGGACGCGGCGATCGAGCGGTTCCACGACGACGAGGACGGCGGCTTCTTCGAGTCGCCAAGCGACGGCGAGGAGCTGATCCTGCGCCAGAAGCCGTTCTTCGACGCGCCGACGCCCAGCGGCAACGGCGCGATCGCCCTGCTTGCTTCGTGGCTCGGGCGCTACCTCGGGCGGCCCGAGTGGGAGTCCCTGTCGACCGAGGTCATCGCGCTCGTGTCGGAGCAGCTGGAGCGCGCCCCCACGGGCTTCGGCGCCACGCTGCAGGCACTGACCCTGGCACTCACCCCGCACCTCGAGATCGCGGTCGTCGGCGAGCCCGCCGCGCGCGCGCCGTTCGAGCGCGAGTTCGCGCGACACTTCCTCCCGACCGCGCTGCTGGCGCCTGCCCCCAATGGTGGTAGCCTCCCCATTCTCGCCGGACGCGACGCGCCTCAGGGGGCTGTCGCCTACGTCTGCGAGGACATGGTGTGCGACCTGCCCGCGCTGGATGTGGAGACGTTCCGTGACCAACTCGTCGGGTAGCCCTCCGTCCACGGACGCACCGTCCCCGGACGAGGGCGCGGAGGCCGACGCACAGGCGCACCAGGTCCCGGCATGGGCACCGTTCGCCTTCGCGGACTACCGCCTCTTCTGGTTCGGCTCCGTCGCTGCCATGTTCACCAACCAGCTCGTCGTGCTGGTGACCGGCATCGCGCTCTTCGAGACGACACATTCCGCGACCGACCTTGGCTTCCTTGGCGTCATCCGCCTGGCGGTGCAGATCCCCGGGCTGCTGTGGGGCGGCACGCTCGCAGACGAGATGGACCGCAAACGCCTGATGGCGATCACGCAGGGCCTGACCGCCGTCGCGCTCACCCTGCTCGCGCTGCTGGCGCTGTTGGGCGGCCTGGCACCGTGGCACATCTACCTCGTCACAGCGGTCCTCAGCGCCTCGGTCGTCGTCGGGCAGCCGGCGCGCGCCGCACTGACCGCGGTCGTGGTGCCGAGGACGCACCTGCTGCACGCGGTCACGGCGAACACGTTCACCCAGCAGATCGGCTCGATCGTCGCGCCCCTGATGTTCGCGCTGGTCTACAGCGTCTGGGGCATCAACGCCGCGATCGTGATCACCGCGCTCACCGCGATCCCCAGCGCGTTCATGCCGCTGCTCATCCGCGCCGACGGCAAGCCGGTGGGCGTGACTGTCCGAGGCAGCATGCCGACGCGCGTGTGGGAGGGCTTCCAGTACGTCCGCCACCACGGCATCCTGCCGGGCCTGTTCATCCTGGACATCGGCATGACCGTCTTCACCTTCTACCGCGATCTGCTCCCGGCGCTGGCGAACGGCCTCTTCGGCGGCGGCGCCGTCGAGGTGGGCTGGCTGACGACGAGCAACTCGATCGGCGCAGTCGTCGGCGCGGCCGCCGTGGTGTTCTTCGCGCGCTACCGCGCGAAGGGGATGCTGGTGGTCTACGTCACGCTGGCGTTCAGCGTATTCGTCTTCCTGTTCGGCTACGTGCCGTCGCTGTGGCTCGGCATGGCGGTGATCTTCGGGATGGGCGCCATGGACGCGGTCAGCATGACCACGCGCCAGGCGATGATGCAGCTCACCACCCCCGACCAGATGCTGGGCCGGACGCTGAGCCTCGGCTCGCTGGTCGCGACGACGGCGAACAACGTCGGCACGATGTGGGTGGGCTTCCTCGCTGGCGGCATCGCGGTCGGTTCGTTCCGCTTCGGCGGCCTCGGCGAGGCCCACACGATGCAGTTGGGCGGCATCCTCGCGCTGGTCTGCACGTTCATCGTGTGGTGGGCGATGAAGGAGCTACGGGAGTATCGCTACCCGTAGCGTCGGCCCCCACGCCGCAATGTGCGGCGTGAACGCGGGCATTCCTCCACCGCTGCGCGCATTGCCTAGGCCAGCGTGCGTATCACCACGTTGATGCCGCCGCCGATCTCCTGAAATCTCGGTAAGCGACGCGCCCCAAGCCGGTACAACCGGTAGAGTGACCTCGCACGGGTGAACGAGGGCGCAATGTCCGAACTACAGCGCATGATCGACGGCTTCGATGCCGGCGAACTGGTGCGCCCCTTCGCGGGCAGCACGTCGCTGGTCGATGTCGTCCGCGCCTGTGCGAAGGTCTCCGGCGTCGACGACATCCCCATGAACAACTCGACGCGCGCGATCGCGGACCACCTCAAGCGCGCCGACCACCTGATCTTCCTGCTCGCGGACGGCCTCGGCATCCAGTTCATCGACCAGCTGCCGCGCGGCTCGTGGCTCCGCCGCCACACGCGGCGGACGATCCTGGCGCCGTACCCCCCGACGACGCCGGTCGCGCTCACCTCGGTCGCCACGGGCGACTACCCGGGCTGCCACGCGATCACGGGTTGGTGGACGCACCTGCCCTCGCTCAACGCCCCGGTCACGGTGTTCCACAACAGCCGCGCGACGGACGACGTCTCGCTCAAGGATCTCGGCGTGCCGTTCGAGGAGGTATGCCAGCGCCCCGCGCTCATGCCGAGGATGCAGCGCGACGTCGCGCTCTACATGCCGAGCCACGTCATCGACAGCCCGTTCACGAAGTACATGGCCGGCGGCAAGCCGACCGTCGGCTACGGCCGTCACGCGGAGGCCGCCGCGAAGATCGCCGAGCGCATCGTGCAGGCGCCCGGCCCCACATACACCTACTGGTACACGCCGTACCCCGACAGCATCGCCCACGAACACGGTACGCGTGACGAGCGCGTCATGGGCAGCGTCGAGGACCTCGACGACGCGATCGGAACGCTGGTCGGTCTGCTGCGCGAGCGCGATATCACCGCGCGCATCGTGGTGACCGCGGACCACGGCCACCTCGACGTCGGCGGCGCGGGTCACCTGGAGGTAAAGGCGGAGGATCCGCTGCTGGACTACCTCACCTGTCCGCCGTCAGGCGACGTGCGCACGCTGTACTGGCACGTGAACCCCGGCATGCACGTCGACTTCAAGCGCGCCTTCAAGCGGCGCTTCGGCGAGTACTTCCTGCTGCTGAGCACCACCGACGCGGAGATCCTCGGCCTCTTCGGGCCCGACCTGCTCTCGGCGGAGATGCGGGCGCGCATCGGCGACTTCATGAGCGTGTCGCTGGGCCGCGAGGTGCTGCGGTACACCGGCGGCCCCGGGCGCGACAAGTACCTCGCGCAGCGGTCGCACCACTCCGGCCTGAGCGCGTCCGAGATGCAGATCCCGCTGATCCTCATCCCCACCGAGCCGGGCGACGCCCAGCGCGAGCTCGACTTCACCCCGCGCCGCCGAGGCTAGCGCCTCGCCTCGAGGCCTCGCGTCCTGCACGAGAACGGGCGGCCCCTGCGGGCCGCCCGTTCTTTGGGTTGCGAGTGCCCGAGAAGCTGGTCTACTTGCCGTTCTTCTCGGCCGCGGCGCACACCGTCTCGGTGATGAGGCGGGTCACGACGTACGGGTCCATGTTCGCGTTCGGGCGGCGGTCTTCCGCGTAGCCCTTCTTGTCGACCGCGACCTGCCACGGGATGCGGATCGAGGCAGCGCGGTTGGACACGCCCCACGAGAACTTGTTCCACGGAGCGGTCTCGTGGCGGCCCGTCAGGCGTCGCTCGATGCCGTCACCGTAGTTCTTGACGTGGAGTTCCCACTTCTCGCCCAGGGCGCGGCAGGCCGCCTCGATGGGCGGGTAGGACTCGCGCATCGCCTTGGTGGAGAAGTTGGTGTGGCAGCCGGCCCCGTTCCAGTCGCCGGGGATCGGCTTCGGGTTCAGCGTGGCGCTGACATCGAAGTCCTCGGCGATGCGGTAGAGCAGCCAGCGGGCGAGCCACATGTGGTCGGAGCACTCGACCGGGTCATTCGGCCCGATCTGGAACTCCCACTGCGCGGGCATGACCTCGGCGTTGGTGCCGGCGATCTTGAGGCCCGCGGCGATGCAGGCGTCAGAGTGCGCCTCCACGATCTCGCGACCGAAGATCTCGTCCGCACCCACGCCGCAGTAGTAGCCGAACTGCGGGGCCGGGAAGCCGTTGTCCGGCCAGCCCAGCGGCTTGATGCCATCGAAGAAGGTGTACTCCTGCTCGATGCCGAACCACATCTCGTGCTTCGCGTACTTCTTCGCGGTCGCGACGAGCGCGGCGCGCTTGTTGGTGGGGTGCGGCTTCATGGTGATGAGCAGCACTTCGCAGAGCACGAGCTTGTTGTCGCCGCCGCGGATCGGGTCCGGCGTAACGAGCACCGGCTTCAGCACGCAGTCGGAGGACTCGCCCGCCGCCTGGTTCGTGCTGGAACCGTCGAAGCCCCAGATGCCCGGCTCAGCGCCGTCTTCCATGATCTTGGTCTTCGAGCGCAGCTTCTGCGTGGGCTCCGCACCGTCGATCCAGATGTACTCAGCCTTGTAAGCCATATCCCGCCTTCCGTGTTTCCCCAGCTAGAAGCCACTCGCGGCCCCGGTGATGTGCAGAAGTTACCCGTGAGACGTTTCAGACGTATTTCACGAATCTCGCACACGCGGGCCCGCTTTCCGTGCCATGCACATCATGCGCCCACTGGCATTTGCGGGCATCTGCACCCGGGTCGAGACTGGGATGACAGACCGGAGCGACGCCCCACATGCCCTTCCGACTGCCCACGCCCGTCCTGCTCGTCCTCCTCGGGCTGGTCTTCACGATCCTCGTCGCCCTCGGCGTCTGGCAGGTGCAGCGCGCCGGCTGGCGCGCCGAACTGGTCGCCACCCGCAACGCCCAGCTCAGCGGCAAGCCGCTGGGCACCGCCGAGGCGCGCGCGCTGTCCCCCGACGCCCTCGATTACCGCCTCGTGCAGCTCGATGGCACCTGGGACGCCGACCACCTCATGATCCTGGCGAACCGGGCGCGCTACGGGACGAAGGGCGAGAACGTCGTCCAGCCGCTGGTGATCGCGCCGGGCGAGGCGGTGCTGGTCGACCGCGGCTGGTACCCCGTGGCCCAGCGGGACGCCACGCTGGCGAAGCTCCGCGCCGGAGGCACCAGCGGCGGCGTGCGCGGCCTCGCCCGAACCGCCGAGGGCCTTCAGGCCTCGATGACGCCCGCCGGAACATGGACTGGCATCGCGCCGGAGTCGATGGGCACCGGGCTGCCGTACCGCCTCGCCCCGTGGAGCGTGATCGAGGGCGGCGTGCTGCCCGAGGATGCCCCTGCGCCGACCACCTACCCGGCACAAGGCTTCACCCCCTACACGAGCCCCGTCCCGCACATGGAGTACGCCCTGACGTGGTTCGGCATCGCGGGGGCCCTCGCCGTCATCGCCGTGCTGCGCCTGGTCGTGGAGCCGAGGCGCGCCCTCGCCCGCGAGGCCGCAGCCCGGTCGACCTGACCGATCGCGGGGCCGTCCGGTACCATGCGGGTCTCCCACCCACCGTGCCGACTTCGCTGAGAGCGAGCCCCATGAACGCACCCTCCACGCAGCCCAAGGACGTCCTGACCCAGGTCGAGGCCGAGGCCCGCGCGCCCCGCGTCTCCGACGTCGCCTACGAGCTGCGCCTCGAACTCACGAAGGGCTCGCCCACGTACCGAGGCGACCTGACCGCGACGTTCGCGTGCAGCGGCAGCGGGCCGCTGTTCCTCGACTTCACCGGCAAGCGCATCGAACGACTCGAGGTCAACGGAACGCTGGTGGACGCTCCGGACTGGAGCGGCGTGCGGCTGACGCTCGGCGGCGCCCTGCTCGCGGCCGCGACCACCGTGCACGTCGTGTACGAGAACGACTACGACCACACCGGCGACGGCCTCCACCAGTTCATCGACCCCGAGGACGGCGAGGAGTACCTCTACACCAACTTCGAGCCGTACTCCGCCCACAAGCTCTTCCCGTGCTTCGACCAGCCGGACGTGAAGGCGACGTACCACCTGACGGTGACCGCGCCCGAGGCGTGGGAGCTGATCGCCAACAGCAAGGTCGAGGCGCGCACTCCGGCCGCCGAGGGCCGCGTGACGACTTCGTTCGAGCCGACCCAGCGCTTCTCGACCTACCTCTTCGCGCTGATCGCCGGCCCGTTCGTCGCGTTCCGCAGCGAGCACCAGGGCATCGCCCTCGGGTTCTTCGCCCGCAAGTCGCTCCAGCCGTACGTCGACGAGGCCGAGCTGTTCGAGGTGACGAAGCAGGGACTGACGTTCTTCGCGGACTTCTTCGACTACCCGTACCCGTTCGGCAAGTACGACCAGGTCTTTGTGCCGGAGTTCAACGCCGGGGCCATGGAGAACGTGGGCGCAGTGACGCACTCGGAGCGCATGGTCTTCCGCGACCCGCCGACCGACACGCAGCGCCAGGGCCGTGCGGAGGTCATCCTCCACGAGATGGCGCACATGTGGTTCGGCGACCTGGTCACCATGCGCTGGTGGAACGACCTCTGGCTGAACGAATCGTTCGCCACGTACATGGCCTACCTCGCGCTGGACGGGGCGACACGCTTCACCACGTCGTGGCAGGCGTTCAACTCGGGGATGAAGAACTGGGCCTACCGGCAGGACCAGCTGATCACCACCCACCCGATCGCCGGGCAGGTGGCGGACACCGACGCGACCTTCCTCAACTTCGACGGCATCACCTACGGCAAGGGCGCCTCCGTCATCAAGCAGCTCGTCGCCGCGATGGGCATGGACGGCTTCCGCGCCGGCATGCGCGGGTACTTCCAGAAGCACGCCTTCGGCAACACAACGCTCTCGCAGTGGCTCGATGCACTCGGCGAGGGCGTCGGGCGCGACCTGCATGGCTGGGCCGCACTGTGGCTGGAGACGCCCTCGCTCAACACGATCGCGGCGCAGGTCGAGGCGGACGGCGACCGCATCGCCGCGCTCACCCTGACGCAGGCAGCCCCCGCGGGCTACCCGACGCTGCGCCCGCACGTCATGGACATCGCACTCGTGCGCGACGAGGGCGGCACGATCACCGTCCGCGAGGTGCCCGCGCGCATCGAGGGCGCAACCGCGACGATCGAGGGCGCACAGGGCCAGCCGCTCCCCGACCTGGTCTTCCCGAATCACCACGACCACGACTTCGCGAAGGTCGCGCTGGACGAGCGCTCGCTGGCGTTCCTCCGCGAGAACCTCGACCGCATCGACGACTCGCTGCTGCGCCAGCTGATCTGGCAGGCGCTGTGGAACATGGTGCGCGACCAGCAGCTGAAGTCGACCGACTACCTCGAGCTCGCCGGCTCGAAGGTGGCCACCGAGCAGGACCACGAACTCATCGAGACGATCCTGTCCACAATGTCCGCGGCGATCTCGCGCTACGTGCCGGAGGAGCAGAAGACGGGCGCAGCCCACCGCTTCTTCGCGCTCGCCCTCGACGCCTTGCGCGCGACCACCGACTCCGACATGCAGATCACGTGGGCGCGCACGCTCATCGGCATCGCGATCACCCCGGAGGACATCCTCACCACAGGCCAGCTCGCGGACGGCGCGATCGAGGTGCCCGGCCTGACGATCGACCAGGACATGCGCTGGAGCATCGCCCAGCGCTACGTCGCGTACGGCCTCGATGGCGCACAGGACCGCGTCGACGCCGAGACGGCGCGCGACCCGAGCGACCGCGGCCAGCGCGCGGCGCTGCGGTGCGCCACCTCGAAGCCCGAGGCCCGCGCGAAGGCGGAGGCGTGGGCGCGCTTCCAGATCGGTATCCGTGGCTACGGCTCGCTGCATCAGGTCAGCGCCGCCATGAACGGCTTCCACTGGTGGGTGCAGCGCGACCTGCTCACGCCGTACATCGGACGCTACTTCGAGGCACTCCCGGGCATCTTCGAGCGCGAGGAGAACGAGTACGCGACCACGTACTTCGGCGGCCTGTGGCCGGGCTACCTCGTCGACCGCGAGACGCTGGAGCGGGCGCAGACGCTGCTCGCCAGCCTCGGCGACACGCTGCCGGTACTGCAGCGCTCCCTGCGCGAGGCGATCGACGACCTGGAGCGCGCGATCAAGTGCCGGGAGTTCGCCGCCTCGTGAATGACGTAGCTCCACCTCGCCGCCCGCGGTTCTTCTACGGCTGGGTCGTCGTCGCCGCGGGCGCCGGGGTGGACTTCACGGTCGGCGCGCTGATGCAGCAGGTGTTCGGCGGCTACGCCGCTGCTCTGACCCGCGAGTACGGCTGGAACCGCAGCACGATCGGCATCGGCTTCTCGCTGTCGAGGCTGGAGAACGGCATCCTCGGCCCACTCCAGGGCTGGATGATCGACCGGTTCGGGCCGCAGTGGGTGATCCGCCTGGGGCTGTGCCTCCTCGCGGTCGGCTTCCTCGCGTTCAGCCGGCTCAACTCGATCCCCACGTTCTACCTGTCGTTCGGGCTGATGGCGCTCGGCGCGGGCCTCGCGGGGTTCATGCCGATCACCGTTGCGATCGTGAACTGGTTCGACCGGCAGCGTGCGCGGGCGCTGGGGATCGGACAGATCGGCTTCGCGCTGAGCGGACTGATCGCCGGCCTCGTCATCCTCGCGATCACGCACATCGGCTGGCGCGAGGTCGCGTTCGCGTCGAGCATCATCGTCCTGCTGGTCGGCTTGCCGATCACGTTCCTGATGCGGGCGCGCCCCGAAGACATGGGCCTGCGCATCGACGGGCTGACCGAGGAAGAAGTGGCCCGGCTCCAGGCGCAGGATGCGGTAACGAATCGCCTGTCCAACAGCACCACCGTGGACTACACGGCGCGCGAGGCACTGCGCACGCGCGCGTTCTGGCTCATCTCGCTCGGTCACGCCTCGGCGCTGCTGGTCGTCGGCGCGGTGATGGCGCACCTGTTCCTGCACCTGACGGACTCGCTGGGCCACTCGGACGAGGCGGCCGCGGCGTTCATCCTTGTCATGACGGTGAGCCAGATCGCCGGGCAGCTCATCGGCGGCTACCTGGGCGACCTCATCAGCAAGCGCGTGATCGTGGTGACGTGCATGGGCATGCACGCGGTCGGCCTGCTGCTCGTCGCGCACGTGGGCACCGTGCCGGCGGTGGTCGCGTTCGCGATGCTGCACGGCGCCGCGTGGGGAGCCCGCGGCCCGCTGATGCAGGCGATGCGCGCCGACTACTTCGGGCGCGCCTCGTTCGGCAAGATCATGGGGTTCTCGTCACTGATCACGATGTTCGGGACGGTGACAGGCCCGATCCTCGCCGGGTTCCTGTACGACCGCACCGGCTCGTACACCGCGGGCTTCACCGTGATCGCGGTGCTCGCGATCCTCGGCTCGCTGTTCTTCGTCTTCGCCTCGCGCCCGCCGCTGCCTCGGCGCCCGGAAGACGCCGAGATGGCCCCAGCGCCCGCACTGGCCGAGCCCGCGGGCTAAGACTCGCTAGCCGCCGTGCTCATGCATGTGCGCGTGCTGCGAGTGGTCCATGGAGTACTCGGCGCGGCGGACGAGCATCGCGAGGTACATCGTCACGAGCATGCCGAGGTGGCCGACGACGTTCACGAACGACTCCGACACAGCACCCAGCCAGAGCGCGGGGAGCAGCACGAAGAACGGGGCAGTCATGCCCAGCGCCATCTCGCTGATGCGCTCCCACGAGTGGCCTCGATATCGCATCCATGCACCCATGCCGATGTTCATGTACACGACCATCAGCGTCGTGCGCAGGAACGGGTTCGCCATCGCGCCTTCGGGGCCGTGCATGCCGAGCACCATGAAGGTGATCGGGCCGAGCAGGAACATCCCCGCGAACATCGCGACGACCATTTCGAGGTAATGACGCAGGAACGGTGACATGATGCGGCTCCTCCGGGGTGGTCCCCTGATTGGAGCCTAGCGCGGCGGGGCGATGCCCTCCACCGTGTTTCGCGCAGTCGGCCCGCGATCTAGCGCGGCCGAACCTCTGCCTCCACCTCGCGTCGCACGAGACGGACCACCTTCACCGAGACCAGCAGCGCGAGTGCGATCTCGTCGTCCGAGCGGCCCGCGAGGATCCACGAACGCATCTGTTCGTATTCCTCGCGGGCCGACCCGAACACCATCTGTCTGCCCCGCGGCCGGTCGCTACGCCTCGATCAGCTGGCGCAGCACGTACTGCAGGATGCCGCCGTGGCGGTAGTACTCGCCCTCGACGATCGTGTCGATGCGGCAGCGCACCTGGAACGTCGTCTCCTTGCCGGCGTCGGACATCGCACGCACCGTGAGGATCTGCTTCGGGGTGAGCCCCGCCGCGATGCCCTCAATGTCGTAGCGCTCCGTGCCGTCCAGGCCGTGCGTCTCCAGCGATTCACCCGCCATGAACTCGCAGGGCAGGATGCCCATGCCGATCAGGTTGCTGCGGTGGATGCGCTCGAACGACTGCGAAATGACCGCCTTCACGCCCTGGAGCAGCGGCCCCTTGGCCGCCCAGTCGCGCGAGGAGCCCGTGCCGTACTCGCGGCCGGTGACGATGATCGTCGGCACGCCGTCGGCCATGTACTTCTCGGCCGCGTCCCACATGGTCAGCACTTCGCCGTCCGGCAGGTGCTTGGTCCAGTTGCCTTCCTTGCCGGCGAGAGCGTTCTTGAGGCGCACGTTCGCGAACGTGCCGCGCATCATGACCTCGTAGTTTCCGCGGCGCGCGCCGTACTGGTTGTAGTCCTTCGGCAGCACCTCGTGCTGCTCCAGGTACTGCGCCGCCGGCGAGTTGCGGGCGATGCCACCGGCGGGCGAGATGTGGTCCGTCGTCACCGAGTCGCCGAGGACCGCGAGGACGCGCGCGTCCTTGATGTCGCTCCGCGGTTGCGGGTCACGCGGCAGGTTCTCGAAGAACGGAGGCCGGCGGACGTAGGTCGACTGGGGGTCCCAGCCGAACAGCTCGCCGGTCGGCGCGGGCACGGCGGCCCACTTCTCGTCGCCGTCGAAGACGTTGCTGTACTGGTTCACGAACATGTCGCGGCGCACGGACGACTCGACCGCCTGGTTGACCTCGGCCTGCGTCGGCCAGATGTCCTTCAGGAAGACGGGGCCGTTGGAGCCCTGCCCGATCGGTTCCGTCGTCAGGTCGATGTCCGTGGTGCCGGCCAGCGCGTAGGCGACGACCAGCGGCGGCGACGCGAGGTAGTTGGAGCGCACCTTGTTGTGGACGCGCGCCTCGAAGTTACGGTTGCCGGAGATGACGGCGGCGACGGCGAGGTTGCCCGCGTCGACCGCGGCCTCCACGACCTCCGGCAGCGGGCCGGAGTTGCCGATGCAGGTGGTGCAGCCGTAGCCGACGAGCTCGAAGCCGAGGTCGTTGAGGTACTCAGTCAGCCCGGCGTCATTCAGGTAGTCGGTGACCACCTTCGAGCCCGGCGCGAGCGAGGTCTTCACCCACGGCTTCGTGCGCAGACCGGCCTGGACCGCCTTCTTCGCGAGCAGGCCGGCGCCCACCATGACCTCCGGGTTGGAGGTGTTGGTGCACGAGGTGATCGCGGCGATGACCACGGAGCCGTTGCCCAGCGAGTACGACACGCCGTCGTCGTCGACGGTCAGCGGATCGCGCGAGGCGCCCTGCCCGATCCACGTCTCGGCTTCCTTGACGGCCGCGTCCTTCATCCCCGTCAGGGCGATGCGGTCCTGCGGGCGCTTCGGGCCAGCGAGGCTCGGGACGATGCTGGCGAGGTCGAGGTCGACGACCTCGGAGTACGTCGGCTCCGCCGTCGTAGCGGTGTTCCAGAGGTTCTGCGCCTTGCAGTAGGCCTCCACCAGCGCGACCTGCTGCTCGTCGCGACCGGTGAAGCGCAGGTAGTTGATGGTCTCCTCGTCGGTCGGGAAGAAGCCGACGGTGGCGCCGTACTCGGGGCACATGTTCGCGATCGTTGCGCGGGTCGTGAGCGGCAGCTCCGCGAGGCCCGGGCCGAAGAACTCCACGAACTTGCCGACCACGTTGCGGGCCCGGAGCATCTCCGTCACACGCAGCACGAGGTCCGTGCCCGTCGCCCCCTCGGGCAGCGAACCGGCCAGACGCACGCCGACGACCTGCGGGATGAGCATGGCGATCGGCTGACCGAGCATGGCCGCCTCGGCCTCGATGCCGCCGACGCCCCAACCGACCACGCCCAGACCGTTGATCATCGTGGTGTGCGAGTCGGTGCCGACCACGGTGTCCGGGTAGGCCTCGCCGTTCTTGTTGGTCATGACGGTCTGACCCAGGTACTCCAGGTTGACCTGGTGGCAGATGCCGGTCCCCGGGGGCACGACGCGGAAGCCGTCGAAGGCGCCCTGCGCCCACTTCAGGAGCTGGTAGCGCTCCATGCTGCGCTCGTACTCGATCTCGGTGTTGATGCGGAACGCGTCGTCGATGCCGAAGACGTCCACCTGCACCGAGTGGTCGATGACGAGGTCGACGGGCTGCAGCGGGTTGATCTTCGCGGGGTCGCCGCCCAGCGCCGCCATCGCGTCACGCATCGCAGCGAGGTCGACGACGGCGGGGACGCCGGTCAAGTCCTGCAGCAGCACGCGACCGACCGTGAAGGCGATCTCGTTGTCGGGATCCTCGGTCGGGTTCCAGTGCGCGACTGACTCGACCTGCGCCTTGTCGACGCTCACACCGTCTTCGGTGCGGAGCAGGTTTTCCAGGAGGATGCGGTGGGTGAACGGGAGACGATTGAGGTCGATCCCGAGCGCCTTCGCCGCCGTGTCGAGTCGGTAAATCGTGTAGGTCTGGTTGCCGACCTGCAGCGTGTCCCGAGCACCAAAGCTGTTCAGATTCTCCGCCACCAGCGGGCCCCCATCCTTCATGCCTTCGCAGGCGCTACCCGTCGCAGCGCGCCGCCCAGAGGTCGGTGCGCGTCCGCGCGGGCGCATGGTAAACGATCTCTCGCGCTTGTCCGAGGGTACGCCCGCCCCAGGCCCGGAGCGCAATCAGCGACGCGATGCCCGAGAACGCCACGAGGTGCCCGGCGCCTTCCTCGGTGACAGACGGCGGCTAGGCGCGGAAGCAGACGGGCATGTGGTCATCGACCAGCCCGCAGGCCTGCATGAACGCGTAGGCCGTGGTGGGCCCCACGAACCGGAAGCCCGCCTTCCGCAGCGTCTTGCTCAGCGTGCGGGACTCCTCGGTCTCCGCCGGGAACTGGTGCAGGCCGCTCCAGCGGTTTCGCCGCGGCTGCCCGCCGACCACACCCCACACGAGTGCCGCGAGCGCCTCGGGGCCGCCCAGGGCGACCGCCGCCTGCGCGTTCTGGATGGTCGACTCCACCTTCCCGCGGTGCCGGATGATGCCGGGGTCAAGCAATAGCCGCTCCACGTCCTCGGGTGTCATCGCGGCGATACGGCCGATATCCCAGTCGTGGAAGGCAGCGCGGTAGCCCTCGCGGCGGTGGAGGACGGTGCGCCAGGACAGCCCGGACTGGGCGCCCTCAAGGGTCAGGAACTCGAAGAGCACCCGGCCGTCGCGCACCGGCACGCCCCACTCCTCGTCGTGGTAGCGGCGCATCAGGTCGTCGTCGCCGTCGGCCCAGGTGCAGCGTGATCGGTCGGGCATCGTGCTCCTTGGAATGCGCGCGGCGTCGCTGGGGCGCCTCGGACGGAGGGTACGAGAACGGCCGGACGCTTGCGCGCCCGGCCGTCCGAGGTGCCCTGTTGGGGCAGAGGAGCCGAAACCGTTACTTGACGGTCAGGGTGCCCTTCATGCCCGCTTCCTTGTGACCGGCGACGGTGCAGAAGTACTCGAAGGTGCCCGCCGCGTTCGGCGTGATCTCGAGCTTGCCGTTGGCCTTCGCCTTGAGCGCAGCGTGAACCGCGTACTTGTCGGTCTTCGCGTCCTTGCCGTCCAGGGTGGCCTTCGCGTCGATCTTCTCGATCGTGAAGTCGTGGTCCAGCGCTCCGGCGTTGGTGATGGTGACCGTGAGCGCCTGGCCCTTGGTGGCCGTCAGAGCGGTCTTGTCGAACTTGATGTCTTCCATCTTGAGCGCGGCAGCGGACGCCGAACCGCCCTCGGCCGGCTTCGCGGCCTCCTTCTCGCCGCCGCCAGAGCAGCCCGCGAGGAAGAGCGTGAGCGAGGCCGCCCCGACGACGATGGCGGTCGTGAACTTGCGCATCAATGAGTGCCTTTCTCCGGCCCGCGGGCCGCGCGTGTGTCGATTCCGACCATCGCAGCGCCTCCGACTAGCGGCAAGGCAGCGCACGCGAGACACGGCAACTCTCGGGACGAACGTCCCGGCAAACTGGCCCGAACGTCCCGGCGGGGGGTCGAGAGACCCCCCGGTTGTGCGCAAGCCATTGGCGGCGATAGCATGGCTGAGGACGGTCCGCTCGCGGGCGGTTAGCTCAGTTGGTACGAGCGCTCGCTTCACACGCGAGAGGTCACTGGTTCGAGTCCAGTACCGCCCACCAGCGAAGCGAGCCAGCGACGGGAACCCGTGCCGAAGTGGCGGAACCGGCAGACGCGCTACGTTCAGGGCGTAGTGAGCTTACGCTCGTGCGAGTTCAAATCTCGCCTTCGGCACCATCTTCCGTCGTGGTTGTTTCGTTCGAGGTCGTGCGCTCGTAGCTCAGGGGATAGAGCGCTGCCCTGCGGAGGCAGAGGCCGCAAGTTCGAATCTTGCCGGGCGCACCATTTCACCTCGAACCAACCCACCGTCCGTCACCTGACCTGAGAGCCGCCTCCGCCTCGGTCCGCCGCCGCGCCCTCAGGGCGCCTCGGCTCGTCCGGCATGTGCCAGCCGCGCGTCCCGAATCCCCCGATCGGGCGGCGGTACGATAGACACGTGACCGACGAATCCGTCCTGCACCAGGTCCACTCGCTCCCGGAGCGGCCGGGCGTCTACATCATGCGAGACGCCCGCGGCGACGTGATCTACATCGGCAAGGCGACCCGCCTGCGCGATCGCGTCCGCTCGTACTTCGGCTCCTCCCGCAGCCTCGAACCGAAGGTGCGTGCGCTCGCCGAGGTGGTGCGGGTCATCGAGCACGTCGTGACGAGGAACGAGGCGGAAGCGCTCCACCTCGAGGCGACGCTCGTGAAGCGTCACCAGCCCATCTACAACGTCCGGCTGAAGGACGACAAGCATTACCCGTACCTGAAGGTCGACGTGCAGCACCCGTGGCCGCGGGTCACGATCACGCGCCGCGTGGAGAACGACGGCGCGCGCTACTTCGGGCCGTACGCTTCCGCCGGATCGGTGCGGCGCACGCTGGACGTCGTGAAGAAGCTCTTCCCGTGGCGCTCCTGCACGAAGGAGATCACCGGCACCGACCCCCGTCCCTGCCTCGACTACTACATCAAGCGGTGCATCGCGCCGTGCACCGCGTACTGCACGCCCCAGGAGTACGCGGAGGTCATCAACGAGACGATCCTGTTCCTCGAAGGCCGCTCGGACGAGGTGCGCCGTCACGTCGTCGCGGAGATGGAGCGCGCCTCGGACGCCCTCGACTTCGAGCGCGCCGCGCGCCTGCGCGATCAGGCCGAGGCGATCCGTCGCGTCACCGAGCGCCAGCAGATGGCAACGACGACGCCCCTCGACGCCGATGTGTTCGGGCTGGCGCGACAGGACGACGAGGCCTGCGTGCAGGTCTTCTTTGTCCGCGGCACCGTGGTCGCGGACACGGACTCGTTCATGCTCGAAGGCACGCGCGATGCCAGCGACGCCGAGATCCTGAGCGCGTTCCTCGCGCAGTTCTACGAGTCGGCGACCTACGTTCCCCGCGCGCTGCTGCTGTCGCAGGAGCCGACGGATCGCGAGCAGATCGAGGCGATGCTGCGCGAGCAGCGTGGACGCTCCGTGGAGCTCGCGGTGCCGGTGCGCGGAGAGCGCCGCGCACTGGTCACCAGCGCGGAGGACAACGCGCGCGAGGCGCTGCGCATGCACCATGTGCGCTGGGTCGCCGACCGCGACAAGACCGAGGCCGCACTCTCCATGTTGCAGGAGGAGCTCGATCTCCCCGGCCGCCCGAACCGCATCGAGTGCTACGACATCTCGACGATCCAGGGCACGAACACGGTCGCCTCGATGGTGGTGTTCCGCGACGGCCACCCGGCGACCAGCCAGTACCGCCGCTTCCGCATCAAGACCGTCGAGGGCCAGAACGACTTCGCCTCGATGCACGAGGTGCTCACGCGTCGCTTCAAACGCATCGCCGAGCGCCGCCGCGCCGAGCGTGGCCTCACCCCGGCCGCCGAGGTGACGGACGAAACCAGCGGCACCGTCGCCCTCGTGGACGCGCCGGCCGACCCCGAGGTGGACGCGCCGATCGAGGCCGCCGAGCCGGAGGATCTCTCCCCGTGGGACGAGGTGCCCGACCTCGTGATCATCGACGGCGGCAAGGGGCAGCTCGGCGCGGTGTTGGACGTCATGCGCAACCTCGACCTGCGCGATGTGCCGGTATGCGGCCTCGCCAAGCGCGAGGAGGAGATCTTCGTCGCGGACGTCTCCGAGTCGATCGTGCTGCCTCGACAGTCCGAGGCGCTCTACCTCGTGCAGCGCATCCGCGACGAGGCGCACCGCTTCGCGATCACGTACCACCGCAACCTGCGCGGCAAGGCCGCGACGCAGTCCATCCTCGATTCGATCCCCGGGATCGGACCGAAGCGGAAGAAGGCGCTGATCCGCAAGTTCGGATCGGTGAAGGCAATCCGCGAGGCGGACGTGAGCGAGATCGCCTCGACGGTCGGGTTCACGCAGCGGCTTGCGGAGACGCTGAAGCGCTCGCTGTAGTCCGTGTCACCTCGCCCGCTTGAACGCGAATCCGAGTCTGAACGCGGCCCATCACCCGATCTCAACCGTCGCGCATCACGCGGTTATGTAGACAGCACCATCCGCACCCGGTATACATGACCACCGGCGGGGGGCAACACGCTCCATCCGACATCGAAGGCTGTCGGGGCGACTGCTCGCCTCGACTGTGAGACGCGATCCTTGTGATCGCGCGGCCGGATCGAGCGAGGTTCGTCGGTGCAAGAGCGAGTCGACGACTTTCTGCACTACCTGTCTGCCGAGCGCGGATCCTCGAAGAACACGACGGATGCGTATCGCAACGACCTGACGGGATTCGCCAAGTTCGTCGTCGGCGCGACCGGCGAGGGCGGCGTCTCCCCGAAGGCGATCAACCGCGACGTGGTGATCGGGTTCATCGCGGACCTCAACCAGCGCTCCTACGCGAAGGCCACGGTGGCCCGCAAGGTCGCCGCGGTGAAGTCGTTCTGCGCGTTCCTCCTCGACCACGGTGACATCACCACCAACCCCACCGCGCAGATCGACTCGCCGCGCGCCCCCAAGCCCGTGCCGAAGCCGATGACCACCGACGAGGTCGACGCCCTGCTCGCAGAGCCGAAGAAGTTCGACTCCGCGGAGGCCGTACGTGACGCGGCGATGCTGGAGCTGATGTACGCCACCGGCATGCGCGTCACCGAGCTCGTGTCGCTGAACATGGGCAGCCTGCACATCGACCCGCTGCCCGCTTGGGTGCGCTGCCTGGGCAAGGGCTCCAAGGAGCGCACCCTGCCCGTCGCGCACCGCGCGATCGGCGCGCTCGACTCGTACCTCGACGAGGCGCGCCCGGCGCTGCTGAAGAACCGCCCGCAGACGGCGCTCTTCGTGAACCGTCGAGGCGAGCGCCTCACGCGGCAGGGCTTCTGGCTGATCCTGAAGGGCTACGCGAAGAGCGCAGACATCACTGGCCACGTGACCCCGCACACGCTGCGTCACTCTTTCGCCACGCACCTGCTGCGCGGCGGCGCCTCCGTGCGGGACGTGCAGGAGCTGCTGGGCCACGCGAACGTCAGCACGACGCAGGTCTACACCCAGCTCGCCGACGAGCACCTCCGCGAGGTGTACGAGAACGTCCACCCGCGCGCGCGCTGAACGCGTGCCACGACCTCGCTAGAGCGCGGCACCGATGCGCGCACTGCGTGCACGCCGGACCTCGGCCGTGAGCGGGATGTCCGCGGGACCAATCGGCCGGTGCGTCCGCTCTGCCTCCGAGATCTGGGCCCACAGCCGCTTCTGATCCGCCAGCGAGAGCGGCTCGAACGACACGCCCAGCTCCTGCCCACCGTCGTGCTGCGCGGAGTGGATCCAGCGCACCTCCGACCGCAGCCAGTACTGCTCCCCGTCCAGCGCGAATCCGACCGCCACACGGTCGCCGGGGAACAGCCTCGAGGTCGACAGCGTCACCCCCGCGCCCTCCAGGCTCACGTCGCGGATCGTGCCGCTGTAGGCAGCGGCGAGGCGGTCGCCAACGATCGTGTAGAGCGACGCCTGCGCGAGAGCCAGCGCACGGAAGACCGCACGACGATTGACCGAGGCGCCGTGCCGTCGGGATCGCGCGTCCGCCGGAGCAGCGTCGCCCCCACCCGCGAACTCATGTGACGGCGCGGCCTCGATCCGACCGAGGTGGTCGGAGCTGTGGAGTGCCGACCGGTACCACTCGACGTGATCGAGCAACGACGAAGCGCGTCTGAGGTCGGCCTCGTCCACTGGCCGCATCTCGAGGTGCAACGGAAGGCCATCGGAGAACCCGGCCGCGGCGACGAGCCGACGTGCGCGCGTGAGCGGCGTGTCCGCCTCGCGTCCGGGCACGCCGTGGTGGTGCGCGACCATGTCCACGAGGTCACCGGGCAGACCGATGCTCGCCAGCAGCCGCCCACTGGCATCGGCGTGGTGCTCGCCGAACATGAGCCGCTCCGCACCGAGGATCACCTGGTCGCTGTGATGCTTCGCCGCGAGGCGCGCGTAGGCGCTGGGAGCGGAGGCAGCGAGCGCCAGCCGCCCGAGGTCGTGGAGGAGCCCGGCGGAGAACGCCCCGGCACGGAGCGCCCCGCTGTCCGCTTCGTCCTCGGTCGCGATCGCGGAGGCCAGCGAGTACGACCAGAAGGCGCCCAGGTCGAGGCCGCAACCTTTGAGCGGCGAGAGCGCGCCACCGACCACCGCAGCGGCCACGAGCCGCTTCGTCTGGTTCAGTCCGACGCGCACCACGGCATCGCCCGGATCGAGCACGCGACGACGTGAGGATGACTCAGCCGAGTTCGCGGCGCGCATCAGGATCATCGCCAGGCCGGGATCGGAGCGCACGAGGCTCGCAAGCGCCGAAACCCGCACCTCTGGACTGTTGAGCAGCGCGAGCGCAGCCAGCCGGCCGGCCGGGAGGACCAGCGCTGCGAGGTCGACAGACTGGGGGAGACCGATGGGGGGCACGTCTACTCGCGCGTCAGAACACCCCGCGCGTCACCGGGCGCGATCCGCCCCCCTCGAACGACTGTCGAGGTCAGGTCACGGAGCATTCGGGTACAGCGGGATCATCGGCAGCGCCGGGGGCGTCTGAAGTGGAGCCGCCCGCCGGCCCGCAACCTCGTCTTGTTGTGCCCCACGCCGCGCCTTGCGATCCTGTGAGCGCGACGATCCGCCGTGCGGCGAAGGGGGCCCCTCGTGGAAATCATTGATGTCCGAGCGCGCGAGCTGCTGGACTCGCGGGGCAACCCCACCGTCGAGGTGGACGTGGAGCTGTTCGACGGCACCATCGGCCGCGCCCTCGTCCCGTCCGGGGCGAGCACTGGCGCCTACGAAGCGGTCGAGCTGCGGGACGGCGACGCCGACCGCTTCGGCGGCAAGGGCGTGCTGAAGGCCGTCGAGAACGTCGAGAACGTCCTCGGCCCGGCACTCCTCGGAATGTCGGCCTTCGACCAGGCCGCCATCGACCAGCGGATGGTCGAGGAGGACGGCACCCCCAACAAGGGCCGCCTCGGTGCCAACGCGATCCTCGGCGTCTCGCTCGCGGTCGCGAAGGCCGCGGCCCTCGCCACAGAGCAGCCGCTCTACCGCTACCTCGGTGGCGTCGATGCCCGCGTGCTGCCGGTGCCGATGTGCAACGTGCTGAACGGCGGCGCGCACGCCGCTAACTCCACCGACTTCCAGGAGTTCATGGTCGTGCCGGTCGGTGCACCCTCGTTCCGCGAGGGGCTGCGCTGGGTGGTTGAGACCTACCAGGCGCTGAAGAAGACCCTGTCCGAGCGCGGCCTCAACACGAACGTCGGCGACGAGGGCGGCTTCGCGCCGACGCTCGCCACCAACCGCGAGGCGATGGATCTCCTGATGCGCGCCATCGAGGCAACCGGCCGCCGCCCCGGCGACGACATGGCGATCGCCCTCGACCCCGCCGCGTCCGAGCTCTACCGCGACGGCGTCTACCACCTCAAGCGCGAGGGCCGCACGGTCACCCCAGCGGAGCTGACCGACATCTGGGCCGAGTGGGCACGCGACTACCCGGTGCTGTCCATCGAGGACGGCATGGACCAGGACGACTGGACGGGCTGGCAGCTGCTGACCCAGAAGATCGGCTCGACCACGCAGCTCGTCGGCGACGACCTCTTCGTCACCAACATCGAGCGCCTCGGCCGCGGCATCGACGAGCACGCGGCAAACGCGATCCTCATCAAGCTCAACCAGATCGGCACGCTGACGGAGACCATGGCGGCGATTCGCCTCGCACACTCCAACGGCTACCGCTCGGTCATCTCGCACCGATCGGGCGAGACCGAGGACACCACCATCGCGCACCTCGCGGTCGCGACGGGCGCGGGCCAGATCAAGACCGGCGCACCGGCTCGCACCGACCGCACGGCGAAATACAACGAGCTGCTCCGCATCGAGGGCGAACTGGGCTCCGCCGCGCTGTACGCCGGTAGGAACGCGTTCCGCAAGTGACCGGCCCCGGCGGCATCGAGGGATCGAACGGGCACGACCCGCGCGATCCCGGTTTACCGATCGCGCCGTCGCCACAGCGCGTCTCCGGCATGCGCGTGCCCGCCGGGTGGACACTACCCGGCAAGCCCGCCGACCTCGACGACGTCGCCGAGGACGCGTGGCGCCAGACGCAATTCACCTGTGGCGATGAGCTGCGCCTCGTCGCGCAGAACCTCGACCTGCAGGCGCGCCTCGCCGGCACCGGGTACAACGCCACCGCGCGCAGCATGACCATGGCCGGCTACGCCAGCCTCTGGTCGCGCGCGTTCACCGCGACGAGCGACGCCGTGAGCGTGGTGCGACGCGGCTCGTACCAGAGCGCGCTGCCGCTGCTGCGACAGGCCGTCGAGTTCATCGGCGGACAGCGCGGCCTCGACGCCGAAATGGACGAGTGGCGTCGCTGGACGCACGAGGCCTACGGCCGCTTCGAGGCCGCCCGCGCCACGGAGATCGGCCTCGGTCACTACTTCGCTGGCGGCGCGATCGCTGCCGAGGAGCACCTGCGCCTGATCTACCGCGCGACCAGCGACCTCGGCCGCCCGAACTTCGGGCCGACCGCGCTCTTCGTGGCGAACGAGGCGACGCACGAGCGCTACCCTCTGAACTTCGCCGACCACGCGTACCACCTCGGCTGGGCGCAGCTGCTGCTGGGCTGGGCGCTCCGTCTGGGCGTGGTGCAGCTTCACACCTCCATGCACCTCGCGCAGCACTTCCCGGCGCCGGACGACCTGCGAACGGCCGTTGTGGAGCACGTCCGGGCCGCCGAGGCGCTGCTGGGCGACCTCGACCGCTGCCACCTCGAGGAGTGGACCGGCGACGACGGCCGCGCGCGCCACCTGCTGCTGCAGTTCCGCCGCCGCCCCGGCGACGCGCCCCACCGGGTGCTGTTCTAGCTCCGGCTGGGCACGGGTGCGGCTGAGAGGGTTTCGTGAGCCCTCGGCGGATGGGCTCGCACGCCGCTAAGGGCAGTGTTGGGTAGAATGGCCACCGCGCTCCCCCTCCCCTGCGGGGCGCGAGGGGACACGTCACGCCAGCCCACCGCGAACGGTGCGGCAACAGACCGGGGAGTCACGACATGACGTTGCGAGTCGGCATCAACGGGTTCGGTCGGACCGGACGCCAGGCCTTCCGCGCATGGTTCGAGAACCGCCAGGACGACTTCGAGATCGTCGCGATCAACCGCGGCCCGGTCGCCCTTCGAACGCACCTGCTCCGCTATGACTCTGACTACGGCCGCTTCCCCGCCGAGATCATCGACGGCACCGACTCCTTCAAGGTCGGCAAGCACGAGGTTGCCGTCTTCAACGCCAGCAACCCCGGCGAGATCCCGTGGGGCGACGCGGACGTGGACGTGGTCCTCGAATGCACGGGCGAGTTCCGCGACGGCAAGTCGGCTGGCGCGCACATCCGCGACTCCGTGAAGAAGGTCGTCATCTCCGCGCCCGGCAAGAGCGTGGACTGGACCGTGATCATGGGCGCGAACGACCAGCAGTACGACGCGAAGTCGCACAGGGTGATCTCCGCCGGCTCCTGCACCACCAACTGCGTGGTGCTCGCGATCAAGGTGCTGCACGACGCCTTCGGCGTAGAGCGCGGCTTCATGTCGACCATCCACTCGTACACCGGCGACCAGAACCTCGTGGACGGCACGCACAAGGATCTCCGCCGCGCCCGCGCTGCCGCCCTGAACATCGTGCCGACGTCCTCGGGCGCCTCGGACGCCGTCGCCGGGATCATCCCGGAGCTCGCCGGCAAGTTCGATGGCATCGCGTTCCGCGTGCCCACGCCGACCGTGTCGCTGCTGGACCTCGTCACCACGCTGCGCGACAAGCCCTCCGTGGGCGCGATCAACGAGGCCTACATGGCCGCAGCCAGCGGACCGCTCAAGAACTTCCTCTACTACGAGAAGGACGAGCTGGTCTCGATGGACTTCAAGGGCCACCCCGGCTCCGCGATCCACGACGCCGCCTCCACCGCGATCCTCGAGGGTGGCATGGCAAAGACCATCTCCTGGTACGACAACGAATGGGGCTACTCCTGCCGCCTGACGGACGTCGTCGCGATGATGGCGGAGCGCGGCCTCGAGTAGCCGCCGCCCGTCGAAGCACCTCGAACGCCCCGGGAGACCGGGGCGTTCCGCTTGGGCGGGCACCGGGTTCGGGGGATCGCGCCAGATCCCCGATGCGAGCCTCGCCTCCGAGGTGTAACGTTATGTTCGATGCCGGGCGGCGGGGCGACCTCGCCCGGTACGGGTGGCACGGACGTCGCGGCGGCTCGAGCCTGCGTCCGTGCCATCTCCCTGTCGGACCGCGCTAGCGGAGCGCTCGCCCGCCTCGATACACTCGATGCATGCTCGACGCACTCTCTGAACGACTCCAGAACACCTTCCGACGCCTCGGCTCGGGCGGCCGCATCGGCGAGAAGGAACTCGACGAGGCGCTGCGCGAGGTGCGCATCGCGCTGCTCGAGGCGGACGTCAACTTCAAGGTGGTGCGTGACTTCATCGCCCGCGTGCGCGAGAAGGCGCTCGGCCAGGAAGTCCTGAACTCGATCACCCCCGGCCAGCAGGTCATCGGTATCGTGCACGCCGAGCTGGTCACGACGCTCGGCGGCGAGGATGCGCCGCTGCTCAAGCCCGACAGCGGCATGGTGAAGATCCTGGTGGTCGGCACCAAGGGCTCCGGCAAGACCACGCTGGCCGGCCGCCTCGCGCTGCGCCTGAAGAACGCCGGGCACCGCCCGCTGCTCGTCTCCACCGACTTCGAGCGCGTGGCTGCCTCCGAGCAGCTCCAGGTGCTCGCGAGCTCCATCGATGTGCCCTGCTACGTCGAGGAAAAGGAAGCGCCCGCGGTCGATGTCGCGCGCCGCGCGCTGGCCGAGGCCAAGAAGCAGAACGCCACGGCCTTCATCGTGGACACCGTCGGCGCTGTCGCGCTCGACGACGCGACCGCCGATGCCCTCGCCGCGCTCGCGGACGAAGTGGATCCGACCGAGGTGTTGATCGTCGTCGACGCGATGTCGGGCCAGGAGGCCGTGACGATCGCCAAGGAGTTCGACGAGGCGATCGAAGGCACCGGCATCGTCGTGACGAAGGTGGATTCGGACAGCCGCGGTGGCGCCGTCCTCTCCGTCCGCGAGGTCACCGGCCTCCCGATCAAGCTCATCACCACCGGCGAGCGCCTCGAAGCGCTTGAGGACTTCCACCCGGATCGCTTCGCCTCGCGCGTCCTCGGCATGGGTGACGTGGTCAGCCTCGTCGAAAAGGCCAAGGCCTCGATGGGCACCCGCAGCGTCGAGGACATGACGAAGCGGATGCGGAGCGGCCAGTTCGACCTGGAGGACTTCCTGGGCCAGATGGAGCAGGTGAAGTCCATGGGGCCGCTGGGGGGCCTGCTGGACATGCTTCCGGGGGCCTCGGGCATCAAAAAGCAACTCGGCGGGGTGGATTTCAACGACGGATTCTTCCGCCAGAGCGAAGCGATCGTCCGCTCGATGACCCTCCAGGAGCGCCGAAACCCGGAAATCCTGAACGGATCCCGCCGTCGGCGCATCGCCCGGGGATCAGGGACAACCCCCGCAGATGTGAACCGCCTCTTGAATCAGTTCAAGGATGCCCGCAAACTGATGCAAGCGATGACCTCCGGCAAGGGTGCCGGGGGGATCATGCGTATGCTGGGGATGTAGACTGACGGTTCGGTCGGATTGCGCGCGGACGGCCCGCGCCCTCGACACCCGCCCACCACCATCCAGCGACCACTTCGTACACAACGCCGAAGGGCGTGAGGTTTCAGCCCGGCCGCAGAAGACGGCTCCCCGGAGGTTCCCTTGCTACGTATCCGCCTGCGCCGCACCGGCCAGAAGCACCAGCCCTCGTACCGCCTCGTCGTCGCGGACCAGAACGCGCGCCGTGACGGCGACTTCGTCGAGATCGTGGGTCACTACAACCCGCGCTCCGAGCCGACCGAGATCGTGGTGAACGAGGAGCGCATCAAGTACTGGCTGGGCGTGGGCGCGCAGCCCTCCGACACCGTGCACCGCATCCTCCACAAGGAAGGCCTGATCGCGGTCGCCCCGCGCCAGCAGCCGACCAAGCCGAGCCGCGTGGAGCGCGAGGCCGCCGCCGCCGCCGAGAAGGCTGCTGCCGAGGCCCGCGAGGCCGCCAAGGCTGAGGCCGAGGCTGCTGCGAAGGCTGCCGAGGAAGCCGCTGCCGCCGCCGCCAAGGCTGCGGAGGAGGCTGCCGCGGCCGAGGCCGCTGCTGCCGAGGCGCCCGCCGCCGAAGCCCCGGCTGCCGAGTAAGCATCCGTGAAGAAGCTCATCGAGTACGTGGCCCGCGCCCTCGCGGAGAAGCCCGACGAGGTCGTCGTTGAGGAAGAGCACGACGGTGACCGCATCGTCCTGCACCTCTACGTCGCCGAGGAGGACAAGGGGCGCGTGATCGGCCGCGATGGTCGATGCGCGAACGCGCTGCGCTCCCTGCTCCACGTCGCTGCGGTGCGCGCGGGTGTCCGCGCCACCCTCAGCATCGAATAACGAGCGCCGTGTCAGACACCAACGTGCCCTCGCCGGGCGAGGGCACGTCCGCTCCCGACGAGGCTCCCACCTCCGCCACGCCGCCGACTGCGTCTGCCGCGCCCTCGACGGCCTCGACGCCCCAGCAGCCCTCGAACCCCACTCCCCCCGACGGGCCTGCGCCCGGCCGTGTCGCCGTGGGCTACATCAACGGCATCTGGGGCATGAAGGGCCACGTGAAGGTCACGCCCCTCAGCACCAACCCGGAGCGCCTCAAGGCCGGCTCCGAGGTCCGCGTGCTCGGCCGCCCGACGAAGATCGCCGAGGTCGTCACCCCGCAGGGCTACCCCATCGTGAAGTTCCAGGGCTACCCCGACCGCACGGCGGCCGAGCGCCTCCGCGGCAGCTACATCGAGATCGACGAGGCCGACCTCCCTGCCCTGCCGGACGACGAGTACTACGTGGACGACCTGGTGGGCCTCGAGGTCGTCACCACCGAGGGCGAAGCCGTGGGTCGCTTGAGCGAGGTACTGGGCACCGGCGCAAACGACGTCTACGTCATCGCCCGCCCCGGCGCGAAGGACGCGCTCATCCCGGCCATCAACGACGTCGTCATCTCCGTCGACCTTGCGGCGAAGCGCATGGTCATCCAGGTCATCCCGGGCCTCCTCGACTAACGCTCGACCGGCGCGCGTTTGCCGCTGACGCGGGGGTCTTCCTATACTGGCAGGACGCCGTGGGGGCGTAGCTCATCTGGTAGAGCGCTGCATTCGCATTGCAGAGGTAAGGGGTTCGAATCCCCTCGTCTCCACCACCATTCGCAACCGAACGAGATGGCGGCCTCCGGGCCGCCATTCTTGTCTCAGACAGGATCCGCGCATGTTCGTCGCCATGAACCGCTTCAAGGTCGTCCCCGAGAAGGCCGAGGAGTTCGAGCGCATCTGGCGCGAGCGTGAGACGCACCTGGACGGCGTGCCGGGCTTCCTGCGCTTCGCCCTGCTGCGCAACGACGGCGGCCACGGCACGGCGGCGGACCCCGGCGACTACATCTCCCACTCCACGTGGGCCTCGCGCGAGGCGTTCGCTGCGTGGACCGAGAGCGACGCGTTCCGCAAGGGCCACGCGCAGGGCTCGCTGATGGGCATCCTGCAGGGCCCGCCCGTCGTCACGCTGTACGACTCTGTCATCGAGCAGGACGCGCGCTAGACGCCTCGCAGCGGCGCGTGGCAGCATCGGACGATGGCGAAGTACGCACTGATCGACCCGACTGACCACGAGCCGATCCCCGGCCCGCACGACGTCTCACTGCGCCCACTGTCGGAGGCCGACCTCCCGGCGCTGATGCGGTGGCTGAACGAGCCCGAGGTGCGCCAGTTCTGGGGCACCCCCGAAGGCACGATCGAGGAACTCCGCGAGGAGTACATCGAGCCTGACTTGTACCCCGCGTGGGGGTTCGTCATCGAGCTCGCGGGGCGGGCCGTCGGCCTGATCCAGTATTCGCATCGCTACCCCGACCCGGACTACTACTGGGACGCGGGCATCGACGTCCTCATCGGCGAGCCGGACGCGCGTGGCCACGGCGCGGGCATTGAGGCGATCCGCGTGCTGCTGCGCCACCTGTTCGAGGTGAAGCGGCTGCACCGCGTCACGATCGACCCGGAGGTCACCAACCCCCGCGCGGTGCACGTCTACGAACGCACGGGTTTCCGCATCGGCGGCATCCTGCGCCACAACGACCTCATCGACGGCGAGTACCGCGACACGCAGTACCTCACGATCCTCGAGGATGAGTGGCCCGGCGCGCGCGCACGGTGGGAGGCGGAGCGCGGCCCGCTGGGGTGACGCGATGCCGGCCTCGACCTCCACGATGTGAGTGCTAGAGTCGCAGCATCGTGAACGACCTCGCGGCGGGAGTGGTGATGCGGGCGACCTTCCTCGCCGGAGCGGCGTAGTGCGCCGCCTCTTCCCGAACGTCTACGAGGGCTGGCTGGTGGTCGCCGCCTCGGCGTTCTACATCACGCTGGTGTCCGGCGCGATCAACTACGGCTTCGGCACGATCTTCATCCCGCTGCGCGAGGAGTTCGGCTGGAGCGTCGCCGCTACGGCGTTCGCGTTCTCCGTCCGTCAGGAGGCCAGCGGAATCGCCGCGCCGCTGGTCGGCATCATCAACGATCGCTTTGGGCCACAACGCACGGTCATCCTCGGCGTGTTCGTGGTGTTCGGAGCGGTCCTCGGACTGTCGTTCATCCAGAACATCTGGCAGTTCTACTTCGTGATGCTCATGATCTCGGTCGGCACCAGCAGCGTGGGCGGGGCCGTAGGCATGGCGGCGGTCAGCACCTGGTTCCAGCGCCGCCGTGCGACCGCGTTCGCGCTGATGACGATCGGCGGCGGGCTCGCCGGCGTCATGGTCGTACCGATCGCCGCCCTCGTCGGATACGTCGGATGGCGCGACGCCGTCCGCCTCGAGGCAGTCGCGCTCCTCGTCGCGGGCATCATCCCGGCGAGCACCACCCGGTTCCGGCCCCCGAACCACCCGCAACCCATGGACGGCGCGGAGCGCGTCGAGGACGGCCAGGTCGTGCGGCCGGCGGTGCAGTGGGGCATCCCGGCGTGGCGTGCGGTGCGCACGCCCTCGTTCGTCATGCTGTCGCTGGGTCTCGCCGCGATCTCGTTCAGCACGGCGACGGTCACCGTCCTGCAGATCCCGTTCCTCGAATCGGTGGGGTTCCCGACGAGCGTGGCCGCGTTCACGGTCTCGTTCTACGCGCTGTCCTCCGTCGCGGGGCGACTCGGTTTCGGCATCCTGGCGGACCGCTTCAACGCGCGGGTGATCCTCGCGGCATGCATGGTGATGTCAGCGATGGGCCTTGTGCTGCTGCCGTTCGTCACCACGCTCTGGCAGGTGATCGGTGTACTTCTGCTCCTCGGCCCCGGTATCGGCGGCACGGTCCCCGTGCGCAGCGCCATGATCGCCGAGCATTACGGCAGCACGTACTTCGGGACGATCAACGGCATCGCGGTGTTCGTGCGGACGATCGGGTCGGCGCTCGGTCCGCTCCTCGTGGGGTTCGCGGTCGATCAGACCGGGACGTACCTCGTCGGCTGGCTCGCGGCTGCGGCGATCATGATCGTCGGCCTCGGTGCGGTCGCGTTCGAGCGCCCACCGACCGCGCTGCAAGCGGAGTGGCGAGGCCTCGCCGAGGCGCGCCGGGCCGCCGAGGCGGATCCGCAGCGCCCGTAACCGCGCACCGCCTTCGACCGCGGTCAGTCCGCGCGCGGATGCTCCGCGATCACCCGACGCACCGTCTCCAGCAGCATGCGCGCCTCATACGGCTTGCCGATCGCCGCAGCGGGCCGGTGGCGACGCACGTCGAGCGCGTCGAGGTAGCCGGACACCACGACCACCGGCAGCCCCGGGTCGATCTCGCGGATGCGTTCGAGGAGCTGCCAGCCGTCCATGCCCGGCAGGTTCACGTCGATCAGCGCGATGCTGAACGGCTGCTGCTGCACCTCGATCAGCGCGGCCTGCGCGTCCTCGACGGTGGTGATGCGCGCGAGCGTCTCGGAGAAGACGAACCGCGCGAGCTGGAGCAGGTTCGGCTCATCGTCGACCACCAGCACGCGCCAGTCCTGGGTCTCGATCGGGTCGAGCACCGTGGTCGCAGGCGCGGCCGCCGTCGTTATCCGGACCGTCAGAGAGATCGCAAAACGCGAAAGTACTGCTCTGAAAAGTGCAAGAACGATCACAACAACGCCAAGAAAGCGCGGGATCGGGAGAAAGTGCGATGACACGACGTGCGTCCGGTGACGGCAGTCTTCACTTAGACGAGGCGCGCGGCCTCTGGGTCGGGCGGCTGAGCCTCGGCTACGACTCCGAGGGGAAGCGCATCCGCCGCTCGGTCTACGCAGCGACCCAGCGCGAGACCCGCGAGAAGTTGCGACGAGTCCGCGAGGCCCATGACGCGGGAATGCGCGTCTCCGCGGGTCGGGAACCGACGATCGCGCAGTTCCTTGCGGCGTGGCTCGAAGACACACACCGCCCCAAGGTTCGAGCGTCGACCTTTCACCGCGACGAGTTCGCCGTCACGAAGTACCTCACCCCCGTGCTTGGTCGCTACCGTCTCTCAGCGCTGACCCCACTCCACGTCGAAGGCCTCCTCCATCAGATGCAGCGATCGGGTCTCGCGCCTCGCACGTGCCAGCAGGCGCGCGCTGTACTACGAGTCGCACTCAATCAGGCCGCCCGCTGGGGACTTGTGCAGCGAAACGTGGCGGCACTCGCCGAGCCCCCGGTCATGGTGCGGTACGAGGTCACGTACCTCGACGCCGAACAGGCCAAGAAACTGCTCCTTCACATCGAAGGCGACAGGCTGGAAGGGCTCGTCACGGTGGCGCTTGCGGTGGGCCTCAGGCAGGGCGAAGCGCTCGGGTTGACCTGGGATGCCATCGACCTCGACACGGGCTCTCTGGCCGTCCGACAGTCCCTCCAGCGCATCGACGGCGAATACCAGTACCTCCCACCCAAGACCACAAAGAGCCGCCGCACGATCCCGCTGCCCGCCGTCGTCATCCAAGCCCTGCGGCGCCACCGCACGCACCAGTTGGAAGAGCGCCTCCGGTTAGGCAAGAAATGGGACGACCACGGTCTCGTCTTCACCGGTGAGACTGGCCAGCCGCTCTACGGCCCGAACGTCACACGGCGATTCCAACGCATCCTCTCCTTGATCTGCGACGAGTGCGGCCGTAACGAGGCCGGTCACGCCGATCTGCAAGACCACGCATTCCGCTCGCTGCCGCGTATGCGCTTCCACGACCTCCGGCACTCGTGCGCCTCGCTTCTGCTCGCTCAAGGCGTGCCGTTGAGTACAATCCAAGAGGTACTTGGACACTCGTCCTTTGCGTTCACGCGCGACGTTTATGCTCACCTCAGCGAAGAACTGAAGCGAGACGCCGCTAGCGCAATGGATGTCGCGTTGGGTACGCCGCGGGTGTCACTGGGGGCTCCTTAGCGGCTGGTGGGTACATGCGGGGGTACATTCAGCGCCTCGCGCTGATCATTACCTACCCGAATCCCCAGTAAACTCGCGGCGCGCCCTCGTAGCTCAGTGGATAGAGCATTGGTTTCCTAAACCTTGCGCGCAGGTTCGATTCCTGCCGGGGGCACCACTCTTCCTCGACCCCGCACCGCGCTTCCGCACCACGCTGCACCGCCCCGCGGCATCATGCCGCCGAGGGCAACACGCCCTTCCGCTATCCTCGATCGCGCAGCGGGAGGTCGCGAAATGGCGTCGGTGCACGTACTGGTCGGGACGAAGAAGGGCGCGTGGGTCTACACGGCCGACGAGGCGCGACGCGAGTGGACGCTGTCTCCGCCGATGATGCCCGGCTGGACGATCAACCACCTCGCCGTGGACACACGCCGCGACACGCCTCGGCTGCTCGCCGGCGGCGCGCACTGGGCGTGGGGCCCGATGGTCGCGCGCAGCGACGACGGCGGCGTGACGTGGACCGAGCGCTCGCCGGGCATCGCCTTCGAGGCGGAGCGCGGCGTGTCGGTCGGGTCGGTGTGGCAGGTGCAGCCCGGTCGCGCCTCGGAGCCCGGCGTGGTGTACGCCGGCACGCAGCCTGCGGGCATGTTTCGCAGCACCGACTGGGGCGAGACGTGGAGTCCCGTCGATGAGGTGAACAACCACCCCTACCGCGAGTTCTGGGGCGACACCGGCGGTGGCGCCTCGACGTTGCACACGATCGAGCTGCACCCCACCGACCCGCAGTGCATGTACATCTCGATCGCGACCGGCGGCACCTACGTCACGCACGACAACGGCAAGACGTGGGACATCTGCTCGCATCGCGCGATCGCCACGAACCCGATGCAGGCGGCGATGTGGAAGGAGTTCGCCGAACGCTACCCGCAGTTCGCCGACATGGAGTTCCCTGTCCCGCCGGGCGTCGACCCGCAGGCGGTGAACGAGATGCACAAGATGCGCATCGACGTCGCGAACCCCGACCGGCTGTGGGCGCAGACGCACGTCGGCGTGTTCACTTCGGGTGACGCTGCGCAGTCATGGCAGGACGTCACCGTGGGGCTGCCCTCGTTCCACGGGTTCCCGATCGCGGTGTCGCGCAATGGCCAGGGCTTCGCCTTTGTCACGCCGCTCGCGTTCGAGGCAGACAACTTCCGCGTGATGCCGGGCCAGTTCACCGTGTACCGCTCGAAGGATCACGGCGGAACCTGGGAGCCGCTGACCAACGGCCTCCCCGGCCCGCACGACTACCAGAGCGTGTACCGCGAGGCGATGGACACCGACGGCCAGCCGTCCGAGGGCGTCTACATCGGCACCACCAACGGCGAGGTGTGGGCTTCGATGGATGCGGGTGACCACTGGCAGCGCCTGCCCGGCACCCTGCCGCCCATCCTCAGCGTCTCGACGGCCGTCTACTAACGGCAGGCGCTAGCGCGCGACCCAGACGAGACGCGCGGCGACGAGGATGAGCGCCCCGCCCAGCGCGCGCAGGATCGTGTCGCCTCGGACGCGGTGGGAGAAGTAGGCGCCGACCTGCGCGCCGACGATCGCGCCGACGGCGATCGCGCTCGACCGCGCGAGGACCACGTTCCACGCCAGCGTGCCGTCCGCGACGTGCACCACCGTGGCCTCCAGCGCCATGAGCGCCAGCACGAAGTGGCTCGTGGCGGTGGCCACGTACACCGGGAAGCGCAGCATCACGACCATCACCGGCACGTGAACGATCCCACCGCCGATGCCGAGGAGGCTGGACACGAAGCCCACCACGGCGCTGATACCGATGCCCTGCCACAGGTTGTAGCCGTACACATAGGTGTGCCCCGTCGCGTCCGTGATGCTGCGGCGCAGGATGCCTCGACCAACCAGCGGCTCGCGAATCGTCGTCGCGGTCCTCGAGAAGATCAGCCACGCACCGATCCCGGCGAGTGCGGCCGCGAACAGCACGTTGAACACATGTCGCGGGATGTAACCGACCAGCACGGCGCCAGCCACCGCGCCCGGTAGCGTCGCGAGGGCGAACAGGCCGCCTGTGAGGAGGTCGATGCGGCGCTGACGCCAGTACGCGACCGTGCCGGACGCGGCGTTCGCGAAGACGACGAAGAGCGACATGGCGGTGATGGTGTCGGGCGGTGTATCGGGGTACACGAACAGCAGGATCGGGACGAGCAGGAACCCACCGCCCGCGCCCACCAGCGTGCCGAAGGCGCCCAGCGCCACGCCGAGGAGCGCGAGTAGCCCGAACTCGATCACACCGCGCCCCTGCCTGCGAACTCCGGTCGTCCGGTCGTCCTGAGACCGAAAGCGTACGCCGCACGCGCCACATGCCGCGACCGAAGCCATCCCGCGCCGCCCGGCGGACCATGCCGCGCGGTACGCTAGCGCCCGCGCACCGATCCACCTCGACGGTGCCCTGAGCCGAGAAGGAACGTCGATGACGTCGATGCCAGAGTTCGCCACGCGCCGCCGCCGGCTGATGAGCCAGATGGGGCGTGGAAGCGCAGCGGTCTTCGTCTCCGCACAGGAGACCACCCGCAACGGCGACGTCGACCACCCGTTCCGGCAGGACTCGACCTTCTACTACCTCACGGGCTTCGAGGAGCCGAACGCCGTCGCCGTCCTGCGCCCGGGCCACGACGAGCCGTTCGTGATGTTCGTCCGCCCGCACGACCCGGAGCAGGCGATCTGGGTCGGCCCCCGCGCCGGGATCGAGGGTGCGCGCGCGACCTACGGCGCGGACCTCGCCTTCCCGATCGAGGAGCTGGACGAGCGCCTGGGCGGGCTGCTGTCCTCTGCGACCACGCTGTACTTCCCCTTTGGCGAAGTGGAGCACTCCAACGTCGAACCGCTGATCTCGCGCATCGTCGCCCGCCGTCGCGCGGCCGCGCAGCGCGGCATGGCACCGCTGGAGGCCGTGCGCGACCCGCTGCCACTGGTCGACGCGATGCGCGTGGTGAAAAGCCGGGCCGAGGTGGCCGCGCTCCAGGCGGCCATCGACGCGACGGGCGCCGGGCTGCACGCTGCGATGCGCGCGACGCGCCCGGGGATGCATGAGTACGAGGTGCAGGCGATCCTCGAGGCCGAGTACCGCCTCGCCGGGTCGCCGCGCGACGGCTTCCCGACGATCGCCGCCGCGGGCGAGCACTCCTGCACGCTGCACTACACCGCGAACCGCGCGCGTATCGAGGACGGCGATCTGCTGCTCCTCGATACCGGCGCCGAGGTCGACTACTACGGCGCGGACGTCACCCGCACGTTCCCGGCGAACGGCCGCTTCACCGCCGCGCAGCGCGACGTGTACCAGATCGTCTGGGAGGCACAGGCGGCCGGCATCGCGCGGGTGCGCCCCGGCGTGACCTTCCATTCCGTCCATGACGCCACGCTGAAGGTGCTGGTGCAAGGGCTCATCGACCTGCGGATCCTGCGCGGGAGCGTGCAGTCGAACATCGAACGGGACGCCTACCGGCCGTACTTCATGCACGGCACCAGCCACTGGCTCGGCCTCGATGTCCACGACGCGGGCATCTACCGCGCGAACGGGAAGTCGACGGCACTCGTGCCGGGGATGGTGCTGACGGTGGAGCCGGGCCTGTACCTCGCAAGCGACGCACCACGCGTCCCGAAGCGCTTGCAGGGCATCGGTGTGCGCATCGAGGACGACGTCCTCGTGACGCCGTCCGGCCGCCGGAACCTCAGCGGACGCATCCCCTCCACGGTTGAGGCGCTCGAGGCGCTCGTGGGGTCGGGCGACTGAGGCCCGAGAGCGCCCCTCGACGTCGATAAGTAGCCGCCGCAAGGGCCGATCCGCGCGCCTCGACAGACCTCGCAGCGCCCCGCGCGCGATCCGCGCGACCTCGAACGGTGTGCCGTCTCGCGTCGACTGCGCACGTGTTACGCCCCGATTCTGGGCGAACCTCGCGGGCTCTCACAGGGGCCGAATCTACGGGTTCGCCCTCTTGTCTGGTTATTTTTGATCACCAGATCGATCGCATTGACAGCCCCTCTCAGGGGATCAATCATCGCCTTCGCGCCCGAGTTAGCCGCTCAAGCGCATGAGCAGTTATCCACAACCCCTAGTATCTCCGCCGCCCACCGACCCCAAGATCTTGGGGACCCCCGCGACGGGACGTCACTCGACAGAGGTCGAGGAGAAAGGTCCCCCCCGATGCGCATTCCGCGCCGTTTCACCACCGCTGCCGGCTCCCAGGCGGACACCTACGCAGGCATCCCCTTCGCCCAGCGCACCTCGCGCATCGTGAACCCCGACGGCTCGGTGGTCTTCGAGGCACGCGACATCGACATGCCCGCCCAGTTCTCGCAGGTCGCGACGGACATCATGGCGCAGAAGTACTTCCGCAAGGCCGGCGTGCCCGCGGAGACCGTCGCGGTCGCCGAGGACGGCGTGCCGGAGTGGCTGCAGCGCCGCGTGCCTGCCGCCGGCACCACCATGGGCGGCGAGACCGACGCCAGGCAGACCTTCCACCGCCTCGCCGGGACGTGGACGTACTGGGGCTGGAAGCACGGCTACTTCGACACCGAGGAAGACGCGCACGCGTTCTACGACGAGCTCTGCAACATGATGGCGTCGCAGAAGGCCGCGCCGAACTCGCCGCAGTGGTTCAACACCGGCCTGCACTGGGCCTACGGCATCACCGGCCCGGCCCAGGGTCACTCGTTCATCGACCCGAAGACCGGCGAGATGATGCGCTCCACGAACGCGTACGAGCGCCCTCAGCCGCACGCCTGCTTCATCCAGTCCGTCGCGGACGACCTCGTCAACGAGGGCGGCATCATGGACCTGTGGACGCGCGAGGCGCGCATCTTCAAGTACGGCTCCGGCACGGGCTCGAACTTCTCCAACATCCGCGGCGAAGATGAGTCGCTCTCGGGCGGCGGCAAGTCGTCCGGCCTGATGTCCTTCCTGAAGATCGGTGACCGCGCTGCGGGCGCCATCAAGTCGGGCGGCACCACGCGCCGCGCGGCGAAGATGGTCATCGTGGACGCGGACCACCCCGACGTGGAGCAGTTCATCGAGTGGAAGGCCAACGAGGAGCAGAAGGTCGCCGCCATGGTGACCGGCTCCCGCGTCACGCGCCGCCACCTGCAGGCCGTCTTCGAGGCGACCGTGGACGGGCTCGACCCGAAGACGAACCGCGACCTGCGCAAGGCCGTCCGTGCCGCGCGTGCCGACGGCGTGTCCGAGGTCTACATCCAGCGCATCATGCAGCTTGCCGAGCAGGGCGCCGAGGTCATCGACTTCCGCGAGTTCGACACGGACTGGCAGGGTGAGGCGTACAACACCGTCTCCGGCCAGAACTCCAACAACTCGGTGCGCGTCACGGCCGACTACCTGGACGCCGTGCGCCACGACCGCAACTGGAACCTGACGCGCCGCACCGGTGACAAGGGCATCCACAAGACGCTGCGCGCCCGCGACCTGTGGGACCGCATCGCCCTCGCCGCGTGGCAGAGCGCCGACCCCGGCCTCCAGTACGACACGACGATCAACGAGTGGCACACCAGCCCGGCGGGCGGCCGCATCAATGGCTCCAACCCGTGCTCCGAGTACATGTTCCTGGACGACACGGCCTGCAACCTCGCGTCGCTGAACCTGCTCGCGTTCACGAACGTCGAGACGGGCGAGTTCGACCTCGAGGGCTACGAGCACGCGACGCGGCTGTGGACCGTGGTGCTCGAGATCTCGGTGCTGATGGCGCAGTTCCCGAGCCCGATCATCGCGCAGCAGTCGTACGACTACCGCACGCTGGGCCTCGGCTACGCCAACCTCGGTGCGCTCCTGATGCTCGAAGGCATCCCGTACGACTCCGACGCCGCGCTGGCGTGGACCGGTGCGCTCACCTCGATCCTGACGGGCGTCTCCTACGCAACGTCCGCGGAGATGGCGCGTGAGCTCGGGGCGTTCCCGAAGTTCGCGGAGAACCGCGACGCGATGCTGCGGGTCATCCGCAACCACCGCCGCGCGGCGTACAACGCCCCGGCCGACCGCTACGAGGGCCTCACCGTCCTGCCGAAGGGCATCGACCAGGAGCTCACCCCCACGCACTTCCTGCAGGCTGCGCAGGACGCGTGGACCCGCGCGCTGCGACTGGGCGAGGAGTACGGCTACCGCAACGCGCAGGCCTCGCTCATCGCGCCGACCGGCACCATCGGGCTGCTGATGGACTGCGACACCACGGGTGTGGAGCCGGACTTCGCGCTGGTGAAGTTCAAGAAGCTCGCCGGCGGTGGCTACTTCCGCATCATCAACGAGTCCGTTCCCACGGCCTTGAAGCGCCTGGAGTACACCAAGGATCAGATCAAGGCGATCGTGGAGTACTGCGTCGGCACCCAGCTGCTGGAGGGCGCGCCGCACATCAACCGGAACACGCTCGCGCAGAAGGGCTTCACGCAGCCGGCGCTGGACCTGCTGGAGCAGGGCCTGAAGACCGCGTTCCACATCTCGTTCATCTTCAACCGCTTCCAGCTGGGCGATGACTTCTGCCGCGACACCCTCGGGTTCACGGACGAGCAGATGCGCACGCCGGGCTTCAACATGCTCGAGGCCCTCGGCTTCACCAAGGAGCAGGTGGAGGCGGCGAACGACCACATCCTCGGCCGCATGACGGTCGAGGGCGCCCCGTTCCTGAGCGAGCAGGACTACCCGGTCTTCGACTGCGCCAACAAGTGCGGTAAGTACGGCACTCGTTACATCGCGCCCATGGCGCACGTGCGCATCCTTGCGGCGGCGCAGCCGTTCATCAGCGGCGCCATCTCGAAGACGATCAACATGCCGACCGAGGCGACCGTCCAGGACGTGAAGGACGTCTACATGGCCGCCGCGGACACGATGGTGAAGGCCCTCGCGCTCTACCGCGACGGCTCCAAGCTTTCGCAGCCGCTCGCGGGCATGGCGTTCGACGACTTCGACCTCTACGACGATGAGGAGGCGGCCGACAACATGCCGGTGGACGCGGTCATCGCCGCGGCCGAGCGCATGATTGGCCTGACGCGCGGCGAACGCGAGGCGCTGCCCTCGCGCCGTGCCGGTTACACGCAGAAGGCGAAGGTCGGCGGGCACACGATCTACATCCACACGGGTGAGTTCGACCGCCGCCCCGGCGAGGCCCCGCGCCTCGGCGAGCTCTTCGTCGACACGTCGAAGAACGGCGCCGCGTTCAACGCGCTGATGAACTGCTTCGCGATCTCGGTGTCGATGGGTCTCCAGTACGGCGTGCCGCTGGAGAAGTTCGTGGACACCTTCGTCTTCACGAAGTTCGAGCCGTCCGGCCCGGTGATGGGCCACGACCGCATCAAGTTCTCGTCGTCGATCATCGACTACATCTTCCGCGAGCTCGCGGTGACGTACCTCGACCGTGACGACCTGGCGCACGTGGGTGCCCAGGACTCCGTCACGGACTACCAGGCCGACGACATGCAGCAGGCCGCTGCGGAGGCTCCCGCCGCCGCGCCGGTCGCGATCGCCGCGCCGAAGGCTCCCGTGGCTCCTCGGCCCGCCACGGTCGCGGCGCCCGTCGCCGTCGCCGTCGCCGCTGCCGCCCCGGCGGCTGTCGCGCGCACGGTGAACACGGCGCTCCTCGAGGAGCGCGAGGCCATCATGGAGGCCCGCCAGAAGGGCTTCGAGGGCGACCCGTGCGAGGAGTGCGGTCAGCTGATGATGGTGCGCAACGGCACCTGCCTGAAGTGCATGAACTGCGGCGCGACGAGCGGCTGCAGCTAGCAGCCCGCGCCAATACTAGGGATGCGGCCTATCTCTAGACCAGAGACGAGTCGGTAGGGGGCCAACAGGGGGCCAACCTACCGACTCGCGAACAGTACGGCTCCCGTGCCAGTGACTGGTCACTGACGGCGACACCGCACTGCGCTTCTCCGACGGCGAGAGCGAACGACTGCGCTTCGGCGGGCTCATCGCCTCCCCACGCGGCTTGCCGCCCGCCGTCTTGCTGTTCCTACTACTGGTGGTGACCGCGTTCTTCGACCTGCTCATCTCGGGTGCGCTCATGAAAGACGTCGCGACGGCCGCCGGCTTCGGAGGCGGCTGGGCATGGATGGGGTACCTACTGCCATTCGGCATCGTTGTGGTGGAGGCGATGTACGTAGTTGTGCTCCGTGGATGGAGCAGTACTTGGCGGAGCGGGCACTGGCGTCTGGTGCCGGCTTGGATATTGGCAGTGTTGCTAGCTGTGGCGCTCGCCGTGGCGGCAGTTCTCATGTCGTGGGCAGACGAATCCGTATCACTGTTATCGAGAGTATCTGCTGCAATCGTGATGCCGGTAATCTCCATCGCCTTTCACTTGCTGATTTTTTTCGTACCTCTGGACGTCTTAGACGCTAGTCGCCACATAGGTGCGAAGTTGCGGATCAGCCAGGCTAATCAGGTCGCGAACAGCGCGAGATCTAGAGACAAAGTGAAACTGGTAACGCTCCAAGCCGCGCGCCTCGAGTACCTCGAAGCCAGCCACGCGATCCGTCAGGGGACGGACGAAGAATTCGTGAGACAGCTTTCATTAGTTACGCAACGTCAGATTGCCCGCCTCGACCAACTCGGCACTAACACCCGTTTCGATGCCCATTAGCGTGATCTGCCGCCGGTATTCATGCCACTTGGAGGTTTAGTGTTCCACCGCCGTGCTCGATGTGGGGGGGGGGTAGGCACGTACCCCAAGCCGAGGCGTACACCCGCGGTTGATAGCGAGCGCGACCACGTACCAACTGACTCGTAAGCTTCGGCTCCGCTGGGATGAGTTCTCCCTCGTCTCCACCAACTCCAACCGTCATCGCGCTGCTGCTTGTGATCCTTGCCGCTGACCTCGGCTGGAAGGCATGGAGTGCGCGCCCGTACATCGTGACGGGTATCTCGTCCGGATTAGTTTCGAATTCACAGCGATTGAGCGTCCGCTACACGCTGCCGGGAGGCGCAACTAACGGACTCTGGGAAGCAGATGGCCGTGAACCCGGTGACTTCTGGTGTTGGGACAAGGCGGAAGTGGGGAAGCGAATCCCCGATTGCATGACCGCAAACTGGAAGGCGCGCATCCTGCTGAAGTGATCGTCAGAGCGCCGCAAGTGAGCGAATCAGCCGTCTGATGACCACGACACCAGCTCAGGACGGGATGGGGTAAGTGGAGATAGTTGGCGTCATCTTCGTCGGAGTGCTCATCGGCCTTATACCTGCGCGGATCGCCGCTTCCAAGGGCCGCGACTTCTTGGAATGGTGGATCTACGGAGCCGTGTTGTTCATCGTGGCGCTGCCCCACGCACTCCTCATATCGCCCGATCTCAAGGCCTTAGAGGGGCGAGCACTCGTCAGCGGCGGCTCGAAGAAGTGCCAGTTCTGCGCCGAGCTGATCAAGCGTGACGCGAGCGTCTGTCGGTACTGCGGCCGTGACCTCCCGCCTATGCCAAGCGACGCGGACAACAGACGTCTCACCGCCCTCCGTCGTGGAGAGCAGTACCGACGCGACTCCCACGTCGGAGTTGCCGTCATCGTGATCGGAACAGTTCTTGCGATCGTCGCTGTGAACGCTGCGACTAGGTAGGTCTCGCGAGACGTGGCGCGAGCGCGGATGGAGCGGCACTCCACGGTGAGAGCAACCTCCGCCAGTGGATCGACGCAGTTACGTATCCCTACTAGTCAAACTGACCCACTACCCGGTTCTCACTCGCAAGCGATCCCATCGCTGTCTCGGTCGAGCGCCGCGCGATACCCGGGCTGACCTCGTAAGAGCGGCGCGGCGCCGGCCGCCTTCGCTGCTGAGCAGTTCGGGTAGTACACGTCAGGCCCGGGCTGCGGTGTGACGGTCCCTGTTCCTGATCGTGACGCCGGGGTAGCGGTCTTCCCGTTCCCGACGAACTGCGTCCACGCGGACTTCCAGTCGGTGGACTCTATACGTTGCGCGTCGGCGAGGGGGATCGCGCCCGCGCAGACCAGGTCATGCAGCTTGTTCTCGACCTGGTCCTTGCGAGCAGCATCCCACTCACCCCGCCCGTACGCCTCGGGCCAGAGGTTCTTTACGTCGGACGGGTGCCCCCCCAACTCGAGGCTGATGAGGTGATCGAGTTCGTAGTTCGCCGGGGCATCGCTGTAGCCATACGCGGCCATCCGCTCGGCTTTGATCGGGCTCGTAACTGATGTCGGCGGGCGGACGCTGGTGCTGTAACCGGGCTTACAAATCGTCGTGGCGATGTTCGCCTGAGTGACACGCGGATCAGCAACGCCAGGCGTACAGGATGCGTCAGGAAGCCCGTCCCGGGCGCTGCAACGCGATGCGGAGGAGATGGTCGCTGAAGACTGCTGCGTGGCAACAGCAGCAAGAGGGGAGGACGTACCGCCAGTAGGAGCAACCGCGCTCGTCGGGCCGGCCGCGTTCGACGCACAGCCCACGGGTAGCGCGAGCAACAGGGCAACGGCGGTCAACAGGCATTTCATGTGCGCACTGTACGTCGGCGATCCCCCCGATGGGGCCTAGCCTCGGGCCTCTGCGCGTGACCGGGGATCACGCCCACGAAACCGCTCGGGCCGCGACCCTACACCCCTCAAGCGAGGGAGAAGGCACGGTACACGGTGCCCGGTGATGCACAAACAATTGCCGCATCTCAGAGCGCATCCGGGTCGATCGCGCGTGATTGGAAGGAGTGGTCCACCTTAGGGATATTAGGTTTGCCCATTCCGAGGCCTCTTCCGAGGAGGAAGCATCTCATGCAGTAACTCTCTTCCTCTGGACTGTCGGAGTGAGACACGCGCGGATGCAAGCATATGCGACAGTCGAGATCCTTCTGTCCAAGATCGGCAGGCAACTGCGTCGCGATGTTCTGACCGCGAGGTACTCCAGCAGCGAGCAGCGCCTCGGGTTTGCGTGCCGTTTCAGAAGCTGGCACAAAAGCGTCCAACATGTTGTCGAAGTAGTAGCCCGCCTCAGCAGTGGCGGCTATGTGCTCATCGCACCGGAGGGCAGCGTCGTAGCGGCACAACCACGTCCCACTAGACCCCGGGTTTCTGACGAAGATCATCTCGCCGCGGAATCCGCACTTAAAGCAATACGGTTCCGGCGCTGGATTTGCGCCGGCGGACAGCAGTGCGAGCCGCATCATCTCCTGCAACTCCACTGCCGTAAGTCCTAGCTGTCCGAGGAGCCGCGCTTCCTCGCGCTCCGCATTCTTGTGAGCTTGTTCCGCCTGCCCCAAGAGAGTCAGCACCTCCCCGCCGGAAGGGGGCTCACCTTTGTCGAGCGCGTCGATGACTGAGAGTTGGGCGACGGCTGCTTCGCTGAGGACCTGGAAGGCGAATTGCCAAGCGCTCCAGACTGGGCCGGCGGTGGCTGGAAGGTTGACGATCGATCGATGTCTTGTCTCGACAAGATCGGCGGTGTTCACCAGCGCTTCGGTAGCGCGCCGTAGCATCGCCCGCGGTCCAGCTTCGCGAGGGGCAAACCCTCCGATATCATTCACGCCTCGCCGAGGCGATCCGGGGTGGCACGCCCGTGGACGCTTCGTTCGACACGGCGGTCGACCTGCACCGCTTCCTCGACGCGATCGAGCGCGCCTCGGCGACGGGACAGCGGCAGACGCTCTAGGGCGCTGCTGCCCACCGTCCCAGTGCAGCTTACTCGGCGTTGGCTTCGAGCAGACGCTTGAGCGCCCTGATGTTGTGTTCACCGAAACGCACGGCTTCCTCGAAGCCTGAGTCGGAGGCGGTGGACGGACGGAACAGCGTCAGGAGCACGTCCGCGCCGTCGCAGTTCGGCAGAACGCTGATGCAGCCGGGGAGCGTACCCGCGCGCAGGGTGTGGCTGCTGCCGCCCGGGCCGGCTACCGACACGCCGAGTTGCAGTTCCGGTGCGGACGAGGCCTCCCCGTCCATCGAGGGCCGGGACGCCTCCCCAGCGCGAGCATCGTCCTCGACTGCCCAGGCCGACAGGTGGTCGCGATCCGCGATGTAGTCATAGACCACATGCGATGGGCATTCGATCGAGACACTGACCGTGCGGGACATGAGCATGGGTGCGATCCAATGGGCGGGCACTCGGTGGCTACACGACTGTCGCACGCGGCAAATCGTGTTCCCGTTGCCCAGCGACGCGAGCCGCAACATCCGAGCATCAGGCCGCGAGCGGTGAACCAGAATGTGCGCGAGATCGCGGGAGCGAGTCCGCGTGCCACCGCACCGAGGACTAGCGCCCTCGACGACGCTCCCGGTTGGCGTAGGACCGCAAGGCCCGCAAGAAGTCGATCCGGCGGAACTCGGGCCAGAACACGTCGCAGAAGTAGTACTCGCTGTACGCGCTCTGCCACAGCAGGAAACCGGAGAGCCGCAACTCGCCCGACGTCCGGATGATGAGGTCGGGGTCCGGGATGTCCGGGGCGTAGAGATAGCGGCTGATCTCGTCCGGCTGCAGGTCGTTGATGATCCCTTCGAGGGAATCGCCCGCGCGCACGCGGTCAGCGAGCAGCCGACGCACCGCGTCCGTGATCTCTTCGCGGCCGCCGTAACCGATTGCGACCAGGAGTTCACCGGGACCCGCCGTTGCCGTGGCTTCCTCGGCGCGCTCGATCGCGGCGCGGGTGCTCTCCGGCAGCAGCTCACGTCGTCCGACCACGCGCACGCGACGCCGCTTCGGGGTGTCCTCCTGGCGGGCGAACGACTCCACCTTCCGCTCGATGATCTCGAAGATCGCCGCGAGTTCCTGCGGCTGGCGGTTGATGTTGTCGGTGGAAAGCGCCCACAACGTCACGATCGGGATGCCGAGGTCGTCGCACCACTGGACGAGCTCCTCGACCTTGTCTGCGCCGTGCACGTGACCGTCGCTGAGTCGTGCGAGCCCGACACGCCGCGCGTACCGACGGTTCCCGTCGAGGATCACACCAACGTGGTGCGGGAGCTGGCCATCGCGGATGCCGCGCTCCAACTGGCGGCCGTAGAGCCGGTAGAGAAGTGAGCGCAACACAGCGGCAGCCCCTTCGCACAGGTCGATCGCGGTCGCCGTCACGCCGGCGCGGCGGCATGACCACGGTACGCGATCGCCACCGCAACTGAGCGCACTGGCTCACCAGGCTTCCTCACACGCTACTCGCGGATCGCCGGACTACGATGGGATCGCGCGTTTCGCCGAGGGCGAGGCAGGCCGGACGCATCGTGCGCTCTGGTGCGCTGATGCAGCGCGATGAAAGAAGCAACCGTGCGCGTGGCGAAGCATCAGTGGGCGGGCCTCGCGACGGCGCTCATCGTGTTGCTCAGCCTGTACCTGTTGCTCGCGCCTCATCCCGTCGGCGGCGGGAAAGCGCCGGACTGGGTGGGGCATCTCGTACTGTTCTTTACGCTCGGGACGTCGACGGGGCTGCTTGTCCGGCTGCGGTCCGCCGCATCGTGGCGCCGCGGGTTCGTCCTCGGATTAATCGCAATGATCTGCTACGGGCCGCTGACCGAAGTTGCACAGGGGTTCACGGGCCGCAGCCCGGAATGGCGCGACGCCGCCGTCGATCTGATCGCTGCGCTGCCCGCGTTCCTCGTAGCCGCCGACGCGCGCCGCCTGTTCGCATCGAGCGGTCAACGCGGCCGCTAGCACCGCGCATCCCACACGCCGAGGAGCACACATGTCCCCCGAACCCGCAAACCGCCCCCGCATCCTCGTGACATTCGGTGGGCGGCGCACCCTCGACCAGTGGGAGGCGTACGCGGCGGCGGTGGAACGCGCTGGCGGCGAGCCGGTCGCGCTCGACGCGCACGAGTACACAAGCGATCTCGATGTCCGCGCGTTCGACGGGTTGCTCGTGACCGGCGGCGTCGACGTCGACCCCGCGCGCTACGGCGAGGCGCCCGGCCCCGAGACGGAGCGCCCGTCGGCCGCACGGGACGAGGCCGAGTTCGCGCTGACGCGCGACGCTCTCGCGACAGATGTTCCCCTGTTTGCGATCTGTCGAGGCTTTCAGGTCCTGAACGTCGTTGCCGGCGGCACCCTGCTGCAGCACCTCGAGCATCTCGAACCGCACCGGCCGCGCCAGCGCGACGACTCAGGCGTGTGGGAGTCGGGCTGGCACGACGTCGAGGTCACACCCGGGACGCTCCTCGCGCGCCTCACCGAGGCCTCAACGCTGCGCGTGAACTCGCGCCACCACCAGGCGGTCACGCCCGAGCGCCTCGCGCCCGGGCTCGTCGCGGACGGACGAACCGACGAGGGCGGCGTCGCGGTGATCGAGGCGGTGGAGGTCCTCGGCCACCCGTTCGCCCTCGGCGTGCAGTGGCACCCGGAGCGTGCGGAGATGCAGGACGATGCGGTGCTCGAGGCGGGTGCGCCTCGACTGTTCTCGGCGTTCCTCGACGCGGCGCGCGTGCGCCAGGGCGCGCGCGATGGGAACGCCCACTCCCCTACTTCGGCTTGACGAACGTGCCCAGCGTGTCCCACGCGAGCGTCGCGCCGGAGTGCCCGGCAACGACGATCATCCCCGTCGCCGCGAGGCCGACGAGCGCGCCCAGCACGTAGAGCGCCGTGGGCGTCCACGCCGGGAGCGGCCAGCGCGCCCCGAACCGCTCCAGGCCCCAGAGGGCGACGACCGCCGCACCGAAGGCGACCGAGAGCAGTTCGGCTGTATCACCCTGGTCCGGGTGCTCCCCGAACTGCGGACGCGCGCCCGACGCCAGCCGGAGTGCATGCTCCAGCGACTCCCCCGACTGTGCCGCGAGGATCGCGGCCACCGCACCGGCGGCCGCAACGCCCGTGACCAGCCAGCCATAGGTACGGCGTCCCTCGACGCGCCACAGCAGGCCGAGGTAGCCCAGCAGCGCGAGCGGCACGAGCACGACGGCGGCGTGCACCATCAAGGGATGGGCGGGGATCCCGGCGATCTGCATCTTCGACCTCTCTCGCCGCGAGGCGGCGAGCGCAGCGGGCCGAGCGACCCGCCGATCGAGGTATAGACGGGGTGTGCGGCAAAAGCATTGGAGATTCGTGTGAAGGTGGTGATCGTTCGGCGGATCGAGCCGCGACGGCTCGTGCGGTAAGGTAAACGCACTCAAGCTCGTCCTTATCGCACGTACTTATGGAGGTGACATGGCGGATATCACTCGAAACGCGACCACGGTCTGGAACGGCACCCTGCTCCAGGGCAGCGGCACCTTCACCGTCGGGAGCGGCTCGATCCCGGAGCAGGCCGTTTCGTGGCCCGCCCGCACGGAGGAGCCCGGTGGCAAGACCAGCCCGGAGGAGCTCATCGCCGCCGCGCACGCGTCCTGCTACGCGATGGCGTTCTCCGCCACCCTCGGCCGCAACGAGGCGCCGCCGGAGCAGCTGACCGTGACCTCCGTGGTCACCTTCGCCCCGAAGGAAGGCGGCGGGTTCCGCATCGCGAGCAGCGCACTCACCGTCCGCGGCAAGGTTCCCGGCATCGACCAGGCCCGCTTCGAGGAGCTGGCGAAGATGGGCGAGGCTGGCTGCCCCGTCTCGAACGCGCTCCGCGGCAACGTGGACATCACCGTCGAGGCGACCCTCGAGGCCTAGCCTCAGCACCGCGTTCGTTGCATGACGAGAACGGGGAGGCCTTCGGCCTCCCCGTTCTGTATTCCCGCTGCTCTCCGGCGTCGGCCTTATCGGACCAGCGTGACCGCAGTCATCTGCGGGAAAGCGAGCGCGCCGGCAGGCGCGGGGAACGCCGCCGCGAAGCCCGAGCGCAGGAACACCGGCCCGCGCACCGGCAGCAGCTGGAAGCGCCCCGCCGAGTCCTGCACCCAGACGCCGGTCGCGCCCGCCGCGCCGGCCGATGTCTCCAGGTCGTCGATGCTGCCCCGGTAGACGGCCATGGCGAAGCCGCTGTCGCTGAACGTCACCGACCCACTAAAGGAGCCGCCGCCCGGAGGCACGGGCATCACCTGCTGCGCTCCGGTCGCCTGCGGTACGGCCCCCGTCGCCTCGCTGGCCTCGACGTGCCGCCCCGCTGCCGAGGCGGCCAGCCCCAGCACCACTGCCAGCAGCGCCGCGATCCGACCCAGCCGTGTCATCGTTCTCATCGTCGCGTCTCCATTCGGCGCTCTGCAGCGCACTGCGCCCTGGTTGCGGCTGCCAGTAGGACGCATGAGGGAACGACACGGTTCCGCGCTCGTCGCACACTTGTTCGAGACGGATGGGTACGGAGAAGGCGCGGGGGCGCGCGGCGGCGCCTGTGGTGACACGCGCGAGCCGGATCCGGCGGGCGATCACCCCCCGACGGGCAGCAACGCGACCGGGACGGGTGGTGGTGCCAACGCCCTATCCCGAATCCAGGGACGCATCGCTCCCGACGCCGATCGCGGATGCGCCCCGCGCACCTCATGGCAGGCTCGGCCAGATTCGGGACAGACTCACAATGCGCTCGCGCACACCCTGAAACACCCGTATTATCCGCCGGTCGACGCGCAGAGGGGCCGTGAGCCGCGAGCCCGGGCTTGCCCGGATGCTGAGCACGCTCACGAGATGTCCGACGTCAACCGGGAGCACGCTGCTCCCTGACGTCACCCCTCTGCCGGTTCACACCAGGGCACGGCGCTCGCCAAGCCGGTGAACGATGTTGGAGGGGTGGATGGATCTCGTTTGGCTGGTGCCGATAACCGGCGTCCTGGCCGTAGTCTTCGCTCTCTGGCTCGCACGTGACGTGCTCAGCCGGGGCACGGGCACGCCTGCGATGCAGGACATCGCCGACATGATCTTCGAAGGGGCGATGGCGTTCCTGCGCCGCCAGTACGGCACGATCGCCGTCCTGTCGCTCGTAGTCGCCGTCCTGATCGCTGGCGTGGTGGCCACGGTCTCCGAGGGCGTGAAGGTAATCGCCTTCGACGGCAAGACGCTCCAGTACGGCGCAACCGTCGTCGAGCCGATGCGTGAAGGCATCCTCACGGGTGTCTCCTTCCTGCTGGGCGCGTTCGCGTCTGGCGTGGCGGGTTACATCGGTATGTACATCGCGGTGCGCGCCAACATCCGCACCGCCGCGGCGGCGCAGAAGAGCCTGAAGGACGCCATCACCGTGGCGCTCCGTGGTGGCGCCGTGTCGGGCTTCCTCGTCGTGGCGATGAGCCTCGTCGGCGTGTCCGGCCTCTTCTACACGTACACCATGATCTTCGGGATCTCGGTGTTCGTGGCCCCGTTCCTGCTCGTCGGCTTCGGCTTCGGCGCCTCCTTCGTGGCGCTGTTCGCTCAGATCGGCGGCGGCATCTACACCAAGGCCGCCGACGTTGGTGCTGACCTCGTCGGTAAGGTCGAGGCTGGCATCCCGGAGGACGACCCCCGCAACGCGGCCGTCGTCGCCGACCTGGTGGGCGACAACGTCGGCGACTGCGCCGGCCGCGGTGCCGACCTCTTCGAGTCCATGTCCGCCGAGAACATCGGCGCGATGATCCTGGGTGTCGCGATTGCCGCGGTCACCGGCCAGGTCGAGTGGATCATCTTCCCGCTGGTGCTGCGCTCGTTCGGCATCATCGCGGCGGTGGTTGGTCTGCTCACCGTCCCGTTCTTCGCGCGTGACGAGGCGAAGACGATCAAGAACCCCATGGCAGCGCTCAACGGCGGCTACTACGTCGTCTCCGTGCTGTCCGTGGTCGGTCTCTTCATCTGCACGCAGGCGATGATGGGTGTCCACTGGGCCCCGTTCTTCACCTGTGGCGTCGTCGGCATCATCACCGGCATCGCGTTCGTCTACATCACGCAGTACTACACCGCTGGCTCGTGGCGCCCGGTGCAGGAGATCGCCGACGCGTCCCTGACGGGTCCGGCGACCAACATCATCATCGGTACGGCTGTCGGTCTTGAGACGACCGCCGCGACCGCCATTTCGATCGGCCTCGCGCTGATCATCTCGTTCGTCGTTGGCTCGCACGCCGCGATCCCGAACGTCCCGGCCTACACGACCGGCATCTTCGGCACCGCGGTCGCGACCATGGGCATGCTGATGTCCGCCGCCTACATCCTGGCGATGGACACCTTCGGCCCGATCACTGACAACGCCGGTGGCATCAACGAGATGGCCCACGCGCCCTCCAGCGCGCGCGACATCACGGACGCCCTGGACGCGGTTGGTAACACGACGAAGGCCCTCACGAAGGGCTACGCGGTGGCCTCCGCCGGCCTCGCGGCGTTCCTGCTCTTCAGCGCCTACCTCGACAAGATCAAGGAGCGCCTCGGCATCCCGCTGACGGCGGAGCTGCCGATCGACCTGTCGAGCATCGACGTCTTCGTCGGTGGTCT